>DPRM01000076.1 GCA_003537645.1 Prolixibacteraceae bacterium | reverse complement strand
TTGGCTGCAAAACTGCCAATTGATGAACCATTTCCGGTTACAATAAAGTACAAGGCAGTTGCAGCCAAAATTCCTCCTGCAATTTGTGAAATCACATAAGGCAGTACTCCTTTTGCTTCAAATCTTCCACCAACCCACAAACCAATTGTAACAGCCGGATTAAGATGAGCTCCTGATATGTGCCCCATGGAATAAGCAATTGTAACTACTGTTAATCCAAAGGCAAGAGAAACTCCAAGTAATCCAATTCCAACATTTGGAAAACCGGCGGCCAATACTGCACTTCCGCAGCCGCCAAAAACGAGCCAAAATGTTCCGATAAATTCAGCAAAATTCTTTTTCATCTTTTTTTATTTTAAGTTATAATTTAATGTGTCTGCATGTGATTACTGTTAAATTTAACTTAGCACTCTTATTTTAAATCTTTAAATTCAATTCTTTCGAANNACATAATCTGGCAAAACATACTCCGATTTCACGGATGAAAGGATGTCCTGTAATATCAAGCGGTTCATTTGAAGTATATACAGAATAGTAATGATCTTTTTGCTGTGTTATTTTCAACAATACTTTTGATTTGAAATCGGTATTTTCTGTTAGTTTAAAATCCGGAGTTACAAAGAGAGAATTATACATACAATTCAATAAAATGCCTTCTTCTCCTGATAACCTATCTATTGAAGTTCTAGCAGAAATGTATACCTGTGTTGCATACCATTGAATTACAATAGAGTTTAATCTTATTTCAGATAGTTCATCTGAGGATAAATTCAACTTTGAGATGTAAAAATCAAAGGCTTTTTTATCAAAGCCAAACAGGATGATTCTATTTATAAATTCTTTTGCCTCCATCTCAATTTGCTTAGTAAGTTTCTGTCATTCTTTTTGTTTAACAGCTACCAAATGATAAATGTGATACTCTTAGTTGGTTATTTTTTCGTGTTTATTAATATTAATTTCTAGGAAAACTTTTCAAAAGTCTCAAATTCAATTTTTTCAAGCTAATTTATTTCCTAACAATACCTATACAGTTTTCTATACATTATATGTACTGGAATTGTATTATATAGAAATACAGATGTTTGGGAAAAGGTTGAAGTTTGAATTAATAGTATGCGAGCTTTAGAAAAGAATATTCTAACTTTTTACAATTTATTTTTAGAAATAATTAGAATAGAAAATGATGTTTTATTTATACTTTTCAGAAGTCAAGAGAGCGAAAAAAATTANNTAATTTTCAAATTGCCACTGCAGGCAATGGGCAGGAGTGCCTCCAAATGGCCAGGGTGCATCAGCCTGATATGATACTCTTGGATTGGAATATGCCGGTAATGAGTGGCATTGAAGCTTTGGAGATAATAAAGCAAGATGAAGCTATTAAGGATATTCCGGTATTATTGATTACCGGGGTGATGACTTCTTCTGAAGATTTATCGTTCGCTATGGCGCTCGGTGCAAGCGACTTTTTAAAGAAGCCCTTTGATAAACTTGAATTAAGCGCTCGTGTCAGAAATATTCTATTGCTTTCCGATAGTCTGAAAGCATTGAAAGAGCAGAACCATCGACTTGAAGATAAGAATACATTTATTACATCATTAATTGAAAGCATTCCTCATCCTGTTATTTATTGCTCGTTGGAAGGAATTCTGCTTTTATGCAATAAATGTTTCGAACAAATCCAGAATATACCTAAAGACGAGTTGATTGGAAAATCGGCATACCGACATTTCCGGGTTGAAGAAGTAGCATATCATGTTCAAAAAGANNTTTGACAATCAGAATAATCCGCTCGGTATAATTACTGTTTTTACTGATGTTTCAGAAATAAAAAAGGCCAATGAAGAAGTGGTGAATACAAAGAAGATTGAACTGATTTCGAGCACTTTAAAAGTGATGCATCTGAATGAAATGAACAACAGTCTGATAAATGACCTTGTAAAAGTAAATCCACATACAAATAAAGAAGGACAGGAGCTGATTCGCCAGATTAGCAATAAGTTTAAAATGAACATGACGGAACAAATCTGGAACGACTTTGAAATGCGGTTCGAAAATGCTTTTGATTCATTTTACAATGTGCTGCTTGAAAAGTTCCCCGGNNCCACAAAGTGTAGATGTTGCCAGATACCGGTTACGGAAAAAACTCAATTTAGTGAACGAAGAAAATCTCACAGATTTTCTTCTCACGATTGACAAATAATATTTAATACTGATTGCATATTTTATTGGGCTCGAATTAGGTCAATTATCTGAAATAATGAATTTTAAGAACCAATATGGAGGGGTAGCCAGATGGATAAAATTAAAAAACCAACACGACTAATTGCGACGATTATTTTAATGTCGTTAATTCTTGTGCTAATTATTGTTATGATAGTTGGTCTTATTAATGAAAAAGGAAGAATTCAATCTGCATTGGAATTATCACAGAAAAATCGTGAGCGGATAATGATAACGGAAGATGTGACCGAATCGCTCTTATTGGTTGAAGTGCGATTTAAGGAGTATTGCACCACTTTTGAAAAACAAGTTTTTGAAGATTATAAAATGCAAGTCAAAACGCTTGCTGAAAATATTCAACGGTTACAGAAGTCAATCGCCAACGAATCTCAAAAGGACGAAAATCCGATTACAGAAATTTTTCAGGAAAAGACAAAAGAGGCCGATATCTACGTCAGATTAAGATTAATAACTGATTCTCTGATGCTTTCATTTGGAGGTCTGGAGGAAAATCAAACGCTAATAAAAAATTATATCGGGAGGCTGTCAGAAGTTAAAATTGATACCCTAAGTGTTACTGAAACAAGAGAAACCCAGAAGAAGGGCCTGCTTGGCAAGATAAAGACCGCAATCGTTGGTGAAAAAATTCAGGAAAGTGTGGAAACTAAATTGTTGGTTAATACGCAGGAAGAACTAAAAAACCTTCAACGAAATCCTTCACAGGAACAAATTCTGGCAGAATTACAGGATCAGAATTCGGGAGATAATTCAGCCACCATTCGCGAGTTATTTCGAAAGGTTAATGAGTTGAAAAACAGCGAATTGAAATTGATAGAATTCAACAATAGCCTGATTGATGAAATACGAAAATTGATTAATGAAATTGAAACCAGCATCAAGAACGAGGAAACCAGTCAAAATAACTCTTTCTTAAATTCAGTCAGGAGTTCTACTGATTTTCTGCAAAATATATTAATTGTCTTAATGATTCTGGCATGTATTCTGGCTGTATATATTCTGGTTTTGGCCTATAAGAATGACAAATTCCAGAACAATATTATCGACCTTAATAAAAAGGTAATGAAAGACTCGGTTGAAAAAGATAAGTTCTTTTCAATTATTGGGCACGACTTAATGAATCCCCTTACTGCACTTCATGGTTATAGCGAATTGCTCACTGTCTCGGCAAAAAATGGCGATAGGGACGAATGTGTTGAAAATTCACAAATCGTACATCAACTGACCAAACGGATTCTTAATCTGCTACAAAATTTACTCGTTTGGTCGCGAATGCAGAAGGGTAAAATGAAATATACTCCCAAGCTAACCCGGATTGAAGAGTTGGTTTCCAATACGATGATGATTGTAGCTCCGATTGCCCAAAATAAGGAAATACACCTTGATTGGGATGTAAATGATAGTATTACAGTCTCAATTGATTCAAATATGATTGGTTCTGTTTTGCAGAATCTGGTAACCAATGCAATCAAGTTTACTGAAAGAGGTGGAAATGTTAATGTTAATGCAATTCTGGAATCGGACAATTTAAATTTTACTGTTTCTGATACAGGTATTGGAATGAATGATGACCAAATAAACAAACTTTTCAGACTTGATAAAAGTTCTTCGTCGAGGGGAACCGATGATGAATCCGGAACCGGACTGGGACTTATCATCTGTAAAGAATTTATCGAAGCGCACCGCGGAAAAATTTGGGTGGAAAGTGTTCTGGGTAAAGGGAGCAATTTCTGTTTTACTATTCCAGTTGCAGAATAAGTAATGGGTTTCGAAATATTGCGGCCAGATTTGAAGATTTAATATCTCCCTTTGTTAAAATACGTTAAAAACAGGCAAGCTGCAAAATTCCAGTAAGGGTGTTTCTTTTCTGGATTGTTATATAATCGTATTGCGGAATTTTTTTTCATAAGTTTGTTTTGGTTTTCGGCAAAGACTCAATGTCTTGCGAAAAACTTTAAAGGGCATAGGGTGAGATCCGATGCCCTTTTTAAATTTTAGCTCATTATATTTGCATCAATCTGTCATTTGTGGTTTGCTGAATAGTAAATCGTACTTCGTTTAATTATAAATACTAATTATATGACTTTAATTAAATCAATATCAGGAATTCGCGGAACAATTGGCGGAAAGCCAGGCGAAGGTTTAAGTCCGCTCGATGTAGTAAAATATACTGCAGCTTATGCACAATGGGCCAAACAGCAACACCCCGGACAATTAATTACAATTGTTGTGGGACGCGATGCACGTATTTCAGGACCAATGGTGCAATCGCTCGTGGTGGCAACACTTTCAGGAATGGGCTGCATGGTGGTTGACCTTGGAATGGCTACTACGCCAACTACTGAAATTGCCGTAAAAGAGGAGCAGGCACAGGGAGGAATCATCCTGACTGCCAGCCATAACCCGAAACAGTGGAACGCCTTGAAATTGCTCAATCGGGATGGCGAATTCCTGAATGCTGCCGAAGGCGCTTTGGTGTTGGAAATTGCAGAAACCGAGTCGTACCAGTTTGCCGAAGTGGATGATTTAGGCGAAGTTTTCACCAAAGATTATACTGATATTCATATTCAGCAAGTACTCGATTTGGAACTGGTTGATGTGGAAGCTATCCGAAAGGCCGGATTTAAGGTGGCCATTGACGCTGTAAATTCTGTTGGTGGTATTGTTATCCCTGCTTTATTGACGGCTTTGGGCGTGAAAGAAATTGTGGAAATTAACTGCGATGCAACCGGCCATTTCGCCCACACTCCCGAACCTCTTCCTGAAAACCTGATCGAAACTGCCGAAATCATCCGCGAGAATGCTGTAGATGTTGGCTTTGTGGTCGATCCGGATGTTGACCGGCTGGCCATTATCAGCGAAGACGGTTCAATGTTCAACGAAGAATATTCGCTGGTTTCGATTGCGGATTATGTACTTGCCCAAACTCCCGGAAATACGGTTTCCAACTTGTCGTCGTCGCGTGCATTGCGCGATATTACCGAAAAGCACGGCGGAACATATTCGGCTGCGGCCGTAGGTGAAGTAAATGTAGTAGCCAAAATGAAAGCTACCAATGCTGTAATTGGTGGTGAAGGAAATGGTGGAATTATTTATCCTGAATCGCATTATGGTCGCGATTCGCTGGTTGGAGTTGCACTATTCTTAAGTTTGTTAGCCAAATCAGGATTAAAATGCTCTGAACTGCGCAAAACTTATCCCGATTATTTCATCTCGAAGAATAAGATAGAACTTACACCAGATATTGATGTCGATGGAATTCTCCTGAAAATGAAAGAGAAATACCAGCACGAGCAGGTGACAGATATCGACGGAGTGAAAATTGATTTTGCCGATCGTTGGGTGCATTTGCGAAAATCGAATACCGAGCCAATCATCCGCATTTATGCCGAAGCTCCTTCGATGGACGAAGCTGATCAACTCGCTCAAACCATTATTCACGACATAAAATCAATCATTGCCTGAAAATAAACAAGGCCGGTTCACATTTAGAACCGGCCTTGTTTATTCTGTATATTTCTCAGATTATTGAATTCCTTCTTTCTTCGCATTTAACTTTTCAACAACCATTTCTTTGTCCTGAATGATCTGTCTCTGGCGAATCACTTTCTGTTCGTTATCGGCAATTTTTTTGTGAGCCGATTTGATATTTTGTTCTCTTGATTTGATTTTCCCTTTCAGGGATTTTATTTCACGAAAATATCCCGATTTTTCTTTTTCGAGTGCCTTAAGTTCTTTTTTAGCGGTATCATATTCAAGGGTTTCTTTCATTAGCGTCGAAAAAGTATCCTTTTTCAAAGTGATGGCCTCATTCACCCTGACGATGTCGTTCTCCACTTCAAAAATGGTGGCGTTGTGTTTCTGAATATCACTTTCGAAATTCGTAATTGATTTGTCTTCCTTTTTTGTTTTTCTTTCGATTTTTTTCAAGACTCCTTCCTGAAGCGAAACTTCTTTTTTGGCAACTTTTATCTGATCATCAACCACGCTTTTGTACGCTTCAACGCCAAAATCACGAATGTAATTTTTTAGCGACAAAATCCGTTCTGCATCAACATTCGATTCGTTTATGAATACTGAATCAGTAAATTGGAAGAATGCACTAAACCGGCAACCTTCAGGTAATTCGGTAATCCGGGCATAAACATCCATCGAATATTTCGAGATTTGATCAACTTCGATTGACCTGACGTACATTTCGTCTCCTTTGGTTTCAACTTTCAGGCGGTCGCGGCTTGTTTGATTTTCCTCACTCTTAAAAATATTTCCAACCTGAGTCGCAAGATTACTTATCCGTTCGCCAATACTTCGGTTGTTGATATACTTTTTCCATACTGGTTCAATATCCTTTGTATTTGCTTCAGGAATAATTACTGTAAATGCGAATTGGGTTCCCTTCGACATGCTTTTTTCACCAGTTTCAACTTCTACCTTGTATTGCGAACTGGCACTAATAGCCATCAGAATGGCAGCAATAAGCAGGATTATTTGTTTCATAATGGTTTGTTTTAGTTTGAACGCATCAAAATCTGAACAGTTGGACGAGCACTGTATTTTATACTAATTTAAGCTTTTTTGATTTAAGATTGTGACAAAGCATTTAGAATTTAATAGATCTCCAATCAGTTTTTGTATCAGAAAGCAACAAAATTTACCTTTCTGGTAAAAAAATGTAATAGAACATATACTTTGTTTACATATTTGGCATAAAAGTTGACCAAAAAGCGGCAATAAAATTCAATTTGAGTGGTTAATTGATAACTGATATTGGATTTTTGTGCGAAGACTATTTTGGCAATTCAACTTTTACTATTTAAACCAACTATAAAAACAAATTATACAAACCATGAATACAAAAAGGATCATTTATTTGGTACTTGCCGCTGTTTTACTGCTTGTACTTTATCTTTCATTCCGGCAAGGAGAAACCGATTTTTCAAAAATCACTACAGAGGTTCAACGCGGAACTTTCAGTGCGGTTATTTTCTCATCGGGGCAACTTGAATCTGAAAAATCGATTAGTATTAACATCCCGGAGAAGTTAAATGACAGAAACCTTCGAATTTATGAATTGACGATCACCGATATGGTTGAAGAGGGAACTTTGGTGGATTCCGGAGATTATGTGGCTACTTTAGATCATAAAGCCGTTGAGGAACAGATAAAAGCAGCGCAGGACGATCTGGAACGGACTTTATCGGAATACGAGGACGGCAAAATTGATTCGAACCTGAACCTTAGCAATCAGCGCGATATTATCACCAATGCAAGACTTGATTTGGCTGAAAAGAAGATTATCATGGAAGAATCGGTTTTCGAATCGCCTTCTATTCAGAAAAAGGCAAGTATGGATAATGAAAAGGCTGCCCGCAGACTTGAGCAGGAGCAAATGGCCTACAAGCTGAAAAAGCGTCAGGAAGAGAACAAGGTTGAGCGCCGCTACATCAATTACCGTCAGGTTTTGGAGCGCTCGCAGGAGCTTGAGAAATTATTTAATTCGCTCGAAATTACTGCTCCCAAAGCCGGAATTCTAACTTATATGAAATTTTCGTGGGGCGAAATTATTAAGACCGGATCGAAAGTTGGGCCTTATAACTCGGTAATCGCAACTATTCCAGAAATGACGAATCTGATTTCGAGAACTTACATCAATGAAATTGACATTTCGAAAATAAAAATCGGGCAGAATGTGAAACTTGGAATTGATGCTTTTCCGGATAAACAGTTGACCGGTAGTGTAATAGCGGTGGCAAACATTGGTCAGGCAATGCCAAACAGCGATGCCAAAGTATTTGAAGTGAAAATCAAAATCTTTGGGATTGATAATGACCTGAAACCTGCGATGACCACCAGCAACGCAATTGAAGCAGGAACTTTTGCCGATACTTTAATGATTGCTTCGGATGCTGTTTTTGAAAACGACAGCCTGAAATTTGTTTATCTGGGTACCGATAAACCAGTAAAACAAATTGTTTGGCTGGGCGATGAAAATGAGAATCATGTTTTGATAAGGAAAGGCCTGAAAGCTGGCGATGTGGTTTGGCTGACCGAACCCGAAGGCGCAAATAATCTGAAATTTAATGGCCTGGAGATTTTTGAGGAGATGAAAAAAGAAAAGGAAGATGCCAAAATCAGGGCGGAAAAAGAAAGGGAGAAAATGCAAAATCTGCAACCTGTAACCCAACAAATTCAGGGTTCAGCACAAATGACACCCAACGCTATCAGAATTAGGTGACCGTCTCATAAAATTTGCAACTATGATTTTCAAAAAATATTTTCATGACATTGTAATTGGGTTTGAGGCAATTATTGCCAATAAACTCAAATCGATACTCACCGCGCTGGGTATTATTTTCGGGGTCGCAGCTGTTATCAGCATGATGGCCATTGGTAATGGCGCCGAACAGGAAATTCTGGAACAGATAAAAATGGTCGGTGTCAATAATATTATCGTAACTCCCACTGAAGTCTCTATTGGGAACAGTAGCGAAAGCAGCGAAGAAGAAAAAGCCGGTGCCAAAAAGTTCTCGCGGGGCTTAACTATGATGGATTTAAAAGCCATTCAGGAGATTATCCCCACAATTAGCATTGTTAGTCCGGTAATTTCGTACAACTATTCTGCCATCATCGACGGGAAAAGTAAACCGATTGTTCTTGAGGGTGTGAACTCGAATTATTTCAGCTTATTTAATATCAGTTTGCAGTCGGGCGAGATTTTCAAGCCGCTTCAGGAAGAATCGGGTCAGCCGGTTTGTGTGATCGGCGACAACATTAAAACAGTGTTTTTCAATCAGGAAGATCCGGTGGGAAAATCGATCAAATGCGGCCAAATCTGGCTGAAAATTATCGGTGTGGTCGAGCGTCGCGATTTTACTGCTTCTGCTTCCGACGAAATGGGAATCAGCAGTTCCGACAATAAAATTTTTGTTCCGGCACAAACAATTCTGATGCGGTTTAAGAACCGGGCGCTTATTCGTGCCGATGAGGTTGAAAGTGCCAATGCCCGCAGACGAATAGTTATTTCGGGT
The DNA here is from genome assembly GCA_003537645.1 of Prolixibacteraceae bacterium. Lineage (GTDB taxonomy): Bacteria > Bacteroidota > Bacteroidia > Bacteroidales > Prolixibacteraceae > Aquipluma. The sequence continues at coordinate 15,227 of DPRM01000076.1, read as the reverse complement.
ACTTCAACCGCGAGTGCATCAAACGATAACAACCCGAATCAGTTGGACAAGATCATCCTTCAGGTTAAAGAAACAGAGCAATTGGGCGCTACGGCAAGTGTGGTTAAAAAAATACTTTTACGACGACATTCCGGCTTATACGATTTTGAGGTGACCATTCCAGAGTTGCTGCTCAAACAACAGCAACGGACAAAAAAAATCTTCAACATAGTTTTGGGTGCCATTGCAGGTATTTCGCTCATCGTTGGCGGAATCGGCATTATGAATATTATGCTTGCATCGGTGATGGAACGAATCCGCGAAATTGGAACCCGTCAGGCCATCGGCGCTTCACGAAAAGACATTGTTGCACAGTTTTTAGCCGAATCGACCCTTATAAGCATTTCAGGAGGAATTATCGGAATTATACTTGGAGTAGTACTTTCACAAATCATCACAATTGCTTTTGATATCAAAACCGTTGTTTCATTTTTCAGCATTTTCATTGCATTCGGAGTCTCGGCTCTGGTAGGCATTATGTTTGGATATATGCCGGCCAAGCGGGCTGCCGAAAAAGATCCTGTTGAATCATTACGAGCCTAACCAATAAAATCAATCAACAAAATGAAAAAGATATTTCTATTCCTGATCGTATTGATTTCAGGATTCGGACTTAAAGTATATGCACAGCAGGATAATTACAACCTGAACCTTGACCAGGTCGTGAAACTCGCATCGCAAAACTCGCTGGATGCTTTCAGAAATAAAAACATGTATTTGGCCAGTTACTGGGAATTCAGGTATTACAAAGCCGACAAATTGCCGAGCCTGAATCTGACAACGACACCACTCGATTTTAATCATTACCGCAAACGCGAGTATAATTTCCAGACCAACGAAGAAGAATATGTACTGCGCGATTATTTTAACTCGGATTTGACCATGCAGGTGAACCAAAAAGTTGGACTTACAGGTGGTAGTTTTTTCCTGAGTTCGGAACTCGGAATGGTGAAAAACCTGAGTGGCGACCAGAAAACATCGTACCAGGCAACTCCGGTAAGCGTTGGTTATTCACAGTCGCTAAACGGGTATAACGCGTTGAAATGGCAATCGAAAATAGAACCGATTAAATACGAAAAGGCAAAAAAAGAATTTGTTCAGTCGCAGGAAACCCTTGCCATGAAATCGACCGCCATGTTTTTTGATTTGGTTGAAGCACAAATTCAGCTGAAAATTGCGGAGAACAATCAATCAAACGCCGATACTTTGTATAAAATAGGGAAAGGCCGTTTCCAGGTTGGAACGGTTACCCAGGATGAATTGCTGAATCTGGAACTGAACCAGTTAAATGCCACGCAGTCGCTAAATCAGGCGAAACTGGAAGTTGAACGCTCGCAGTCGGGACTGAATTCGTACCTGATGCTTGATAAAAAAACACGGATCAACTGCATTGTACCTTCAGAAATACCAACATTGCAAATTATGGCCGACGAAGCATTAAATCTGGCGCTGCAAAACAATCCGGATATTCTTGATCAGGAGCAACAAATGATTGAACAAAGCAGGGAGGTAGCCAGAGCAAAATCGGAAACGGGTTTAAGTACCAGTCTTTATGCAGTTTACGGACTAAACCAATCAGCCGATAATTTTGACATGGTTTATGATGAGCCCGACCAAAGCCAGCGTTTTCGCATTGGCGTGAGTATTCCGCTTGTTGATTGGGGACGCCGAAAAGGCCGTTTAATGATGGCCGAATCGAACCGCGAAGTAGTTAATGCCCGGATAAGGCAATCGCGTATCGACTTCGAACAAAATGTTTTTCAATCGGTGATGGAATTTAATCTTCAGGCCGAACAGGTTCGAAATGCGGCAAAAGCTGACACCGTTGCTCAGAAAGGATATGAAGTTACCTTTCAGCGTTTCCTGATTGGAAAAGTTGATGTTATTAAGCTGAATATTGCCCGTAACGATCGCGAATCGGCACGAAGATCGTACATAAACGCTGTAAAAACATACTGGAATTATTACTACCGTTTGCGCATGCTTGCATTGTACGATTTTGTCAGGAAAGAAAGTATTACTGCCGAATACGATAAAATTATAGAAAACTGATCATCATGTTAAAAAATAAAAATTACCGGATTATAGCTGTCCTAATTGTCGTATTTATTGCTGTTGCCATATTTTTTGCACTTCAGGAAAAACCCGAATCGGGCAAAACCTACACTGTAAAGCGCGGTAATATTGAAACGGTTATTACCAGCAAGGGCGAAGTAAAAGGAGAAAAATACACGGAAATAAACCTTTCTCCTGAAATCTGCGACCAGGAATTGCGTGTTTACCAGCTAAAAATTGTTGATTTAATTCTTGAAGGGAAAGCCGTAAAGAAAGGAGATTACATTGCAAAGCTCGATGAGAGTCAGATTATGAACATGATGCGCACCAGAATTCAGGACAAGGAAAAATTTGATGCCGATCTTCGGAATGCTGTAATTGATTCAACTGTAAATCTTTCCAGGAAGAGGGAAGGGCTCACCAATGCAAAGCTCGATCTGGATTACCTTAAGATTGACCTTGAACAGTCGAAATACGAATCGGAGGCTTATCAGCGTAAAACCCAGATGAGTTACCAAAAGGCAGAAATGAACATTGAAAAAATAAGAAGAGATTATTTACTGGATAGAAACCGGCTCAAAATTCAGGTCGGTCGTTATCAGCAGAGGGCAAACCAGCTTCAGATGCAGATTGAAAAGTACCAAAAAGCATTGGCTGCCACCAAAATTACTGCTCCTGAAGATGGAATCGTAATGTTTGCGAAAGACTGGTCAGGGAAATCGTATGGGAAAGACACCGAAATAAGCATCTGGCGACCTTTGATTGCCACCTTGCCCGATATGTCGGTTGTAATTACCGAAACTTACATCAGGGAAATTGACATTGCTAAAGTTGAACTGAATGATAGCGTGAGGATTACAATCGATGCGCTTCCCGACAAGGTTTTTCACGGTAATGTGATCAAAATTGCTACTATTGGAGAAGATCATAAGGATTTTGACATGAAAGCCTTCAAGCTCATCATCCGGTTCGAGAGAAGCGACAAGGAACTGAAACCCGGGATGACAGCCAATAACAACATTATTGTTGGCAATATGAAAGATCAGTTACTGGTTCCGCGAAAAGCCATTTTTACGAAAAACGGTAAGCAGATTGTGTATCTGAAACGTGGTGGTAAAATTGTTGAACATGAAATTGACCTGATTATCGAAAACGATGAATATGGCGCCATTGGCAAAAGTTTGAAGGAAGGTGATGTCGTAATGCTCTATCAGCCAGAAAAGTTTAAAACTGAAAGCCAGAAAGTGGCAAGCAATGAATAGCTGTTAACAATTGTTTGTAACTCCTGGGTTGGTTGCATAAAGGGTTTTTGTACTTTTGACAAGTTAATAAAAACCAAACGCTAAACCAACTCAATGAAATTCCTGATTTTTGGTCTGTTCTTTTTACTGAACATTCTTGCCTGGTCGTCCGAAAAAAAACTTTCTGTTACTAAACAATCAAAAACAGATCCTGCTGTTCGTAAGAACAATGACGAGTTTATCCTCAATATCAAAAAAGCAAACGATGCCATCAAAATTGATGGATTAATCAACGAACCCGATTGGGAGAAAGCACAAAGGGCCAGCGATTTCCGTCTGGTGTTGCCCGTCGATTCCGGAAGTCCAAAGTCGCAATCGGAAGTGGTGATGACGTATGACGAAAAGGCTTTCTATCTGGGAATCACGTTTTTTGATACAGTTCCCGGTAAACGAATCATGGAATCTTTCCGGCGCGATTTTAATTTTGGGAACAACGATAATGTACTGGTTTTCTTCGATACTTTTCTCGATCAAACCAATGGGTTCTCTTTCGGAGCTTCAGCATCGGGCGCCAAATGGGATGGAACCATGTCGGATGGCAGTGCAATCAACCTGAACTGGGACTGCAAATGGGACTCAAAAACAATGCAATACGACGACCGCTGGGTGACCGAAATGCGTATCCCGTTTCGATCCGTAAGGTTTAAATCGGGCACCGATCGCTGGTATGTAAATTTTAGCCGTCTCGATTTGAAAACAAATGAAAAGTCGTCGTGGGCACCGGTGCCTCGCCAGTTTCCGACTGCCAGCCTTGCTTATACAGGCGTTCTGCAATGGGACGAACCGCTCCCGAAATCGAAAATGATGTTTTCAGTTATTCCATATATTTTTGGAAGTGCCGCTAAAAATTTCGAGACAGGTGAAAGTACCAGCTACCGCAAAGATTTTGGCTTCGATGCCAAACTGGGAATCACCACCTCAATGAATCTTGACCTGACTTACAATCCCGATTTTTCGCAGGCTGAAGTCGATCAGCAGGTCACCAACTTAGACCGGTTCGAGCTTTTCTTTCCTGAAAAACGACAGTTCTTTCTCGAAAACAGCGATCTGTTTTCAAATTACGGATTTGGATCGGTAACACCATTCTTTTCGCGCAGGATTGGACTCGACGCACCGGTTCTGGCCGGAGCCAGGCTAAGCGGCAAACTCGATAAAAACTGGCGACTCGGAATAATTAACATGCAAACCGAGAAAATTGGCGACATGGAAACCGACAGTACGGGCAATCAGTTGTCGCGCAACTTTTTTGTAGCATCATTGCAGCGCAAACTATTTTCGCGCTCGAGCATCGGGATGATTCTGGTGAACAAAGAATATATGGATGAGCCCGGAGGACAGAAATTTAACAGGGTTGCAGGTATCGATTACAATTTGGCCAGCCGTAGCAACGAATGGAAAGGGAAACTGTTTTACCACCGTTCGTTCAGTCCTGAAAATCCCGGGAAACAATTTGCCCAGGGATCGTGGCTTTCTTATAATTCGAAGCGGCTTAGTTTAGAGCTTGCACAGGCCAGTGTGAGCGAAAACTATAATGCCGAAACCGGATTTGTGCGTCGCAAAGGATATCATCTTCTGAATCCTGAATTCAGCTATTTGTGGATTCCCAATAAAAAGGTTGTCAGTCATGGAATTGAAGTGGAGGCCGACTATTTCTTTAGTCCTGATTATAAGCAGTTGGACCATGAACTTACAATGAGTTATAAGGTCGAATTTAGTTCCCGGTCAATTTTGTCGGCTGGGATCATGGATTTTTATACAAGGCTGGATGCTGATTTTGATCCGACTCACATTAGCCCAACGGTTTTGAAGAAAGGTACGGAATACTCATCAAATGCCTGGTTCGTTGAATATATGTCTGACACACGTAAATTTTTCAATTTCACAACTACTCTCGGCCGCGGAGGTTTTTACAGTGGCGACATTAATTTTTTTGAAGGACAGCTTACATACAGGTACCAACCATACATGAAATTGTCAATGAATTATTCATATTCGGATATTCATTTACCAGCTCCTTTTGAACGCGCGAATTTTTGGTTAATCGGCCCTAAACTTGATCTTACCTTAAGCGAGAAAGTATTTCTATCAACCTTTGTTCAGTACAACGAACAAATCGACAACATGAATATAAACATGCGGTTTCAGTGGAGGTACAAGCCGGTTTCCGACCTGTTTATTGTTTACACCGACAATTATTACACAGGCAACTGGAGTTCGCGCAACCGCGCACTGGTACTGAAATTATCGTACTGGTTTAATTGACAGACCTTTAATGATCATTGTTTTAAGTAATGTATCGGGGCTTCAGGCCCGAGTGGCAAATCAAGCAATGCCCAAACAATTAGCAGCAAAGTCCAGAAAATGGTAAATACAATGGTATAAGGCAGCATTGTAGAAATTAGAGTGCCAAGCCCGGCATTTTTCTGGTATTTCTCAAAATAAACAATGATCAGGGCAAAGAAACTCATCATGGGTGAAATGATGTTGGTAACCGAATCGCCAACCCTGAAAATCGCCTGCGATAATTCAGGAGAATAGCCCAGTAGCATAAACATGGGGATAAAAACGGGTCCCATAATAGCCCATTTGGCCGAAGCGCTTCCCATAAAAAGGTTGATAAATCCTGAAAGCATCACAAAAAGAATAATCAATGAAATGAGTCCGAGTTCTGCCTGCTGAAGAAAACCGGCTCCATTAACTGCCAGCACCAGTCCAAGGTTGCTCCATTTGAAATAAGCAACAAACTGAGCAGCGAAAAATACCAAAACCAAAAAGGATGCGAGGGTTTTAAAACTGTCGCTCATTCCTTTTACAACATCGTTGTCGCTTTTAAATTTTCCGGTAACAGCTCCGTAAACGATACCCAGACTTGCGGCAATCATGAACAGAAAAGCGATAAAGCCTTTTATTAATGGAGAATGCAGAATAGAGTTGTCGGTTCCGCGCAGAAACCCGTGATCAGGAATAAGACCGACAGCAAAGAGTACTATCCATGCCAATGCGAAAAGGATAACCCATCGTAAGCCTTTTCGTTCAAGAGGGCTTAATCTGTCCATTGATTCGGCAACTACTTCACCCTGATATACTCCAAGCCGGGGTTCTACAAAACGGTTGGTGACCCAGGTTCCCAAAATGGCAATCAGCAATGTGGACACAACCATAAAATAGTAGTTGGCGGTTGGCAACACGTAATATTCAGGATCTAAAATTCGTGCTGCTTCGGTCGATAATCCTGCCAGTAAAGGATCGATGGTTCCGATAAAAAGGTTCGCGCTAAAACCGCCGGATACACCGGCGAAGGCGGCTGCCATTCCTGCCACGGGGTGCCTGCCGACGGAATGAAAAATAATTCCGGCCATAGGGATCAGCAGTACATAGCCCAAATCGCTGGCAACATTTGAGATAATTCCTGAAAAAACCAGTACAAATGTCAATAGTTTTTGGGGCGATTTAAGTACCAACAGCCTGATAACTGCACCAATAAGTCCGCTGCTTTCGGCAATTCCGATACCAAGCAGGGCAACCATTACAATTCCAAGCGGTGCGAATCCTGTATAATTTTCAACCATTTCGAGTACAATTCTCCTGAATCCTTCATTCGATAGCAGATTATGTACTTTAATTATTTCTCCCGTTGCCGGATGAGATGCCATCCATCCGAAAAGTTCGCCCAGTGCCGATAGCATGAGTACTACAATTGCAAACAGGGCAAAAAGTGTTGCAGGATTTGGAAGGGCATTGCCGCCTTTCTCAATCATATTTAAAAAACGCGAGAGAAATGTCTTCTTCATAGAAATGGAATTTTTCTAATAAATAACTACTTCATCGATTGAATGTTCAGTGAAAATGCAGTCGCAAAATAGGAAATATTAATTCAAAATCCTTCAAACACCCCAAGTCCAAACAATGCAAAATCGTATTTAACCGGATCGTTCGGATCGAATTCACGAAGTTTTGCAGTAATTTCTTCAACGGCACGCCAGTCGTTTTGTGTGCGGGTAAGTAAGCCAAGTTTACGGGCAACATTACCAGTGTGAACGTCCAACGGAAGCATCAGTGCTGAAGCCGGAATTTGTTTCCATAAGCCAAAATCGACTCCGGTATTGTCAGATCGAATCATCCATCGCAGGTACATATTCAGTCTTTTGGCAGCAGCGCCTTTCATAACATCCGAAACATGCTTTTCGGTGCGGTGTTCGTGCTCCAGTTCAAAAAACACTTTTCTAAAATGCACCAGCACACTGAAAATTGTTCCATCTTTCAGATAGCCGTCAGTAAAAACCTGCTCAAGCCCATTGTGATTTTGGTAAATATGTTTCAGCGCTTTAAGAAAATAAATACTGTCGATACCATTAAATGTCCGGTGTTTGAAATCCAGAAACGTGTTCCATTCGTCTTCCGGGGTATTAAGCAAAAATTCGATGGGATTGTTATTCATGAGGATAATCAAACGCATGGCATTGCGGATAATGGTTGGTCGTTGACCCCAGGCCAGCGTTGCTGCAAGGAATCCGGCAATTTCTATATTTTCTTTGGTCGTGAATTGGGCTGGAACCTGTATCGGATCGGTTTCGATAAACGAAGTATGATTGAATGAGTTGACTTTCTGATCGAGAAATGACTGTAGATTTTCAACTGATTCGGACATAGGTTTTATTGCTGATGATTGGAAACTGCGACAGATCTCTTTTTAAATGTCAATAAGTCCATCTTTCATTCGAATGATGCAGTCGCTCTGGGCCGCAAAACTTTCGTCGTGGGTAACAATTACCAGAGTCTGTTTAAACTTATCGCGCAGTGTAAAAAAGAGTTCGTGCAAATCTTCGCGGTTTTTAGTGTCGAGGTTTCCCGAGGGTTCGTCGGCCAGAATAACCGATGGATTGTTGATGAGCGCACGGGCAACGGCCACGCGTTGGCGTTCGCCTCCCGAAAGTTGGCCGGGTTTGTGGTCGAGGCGGTTCGAAAGACCCAGAAAGTCGAGGTATTCACGGGCTTTCAGTTCTGCTTCTTTTTTCGGAGTTTTTGCAATAAATGCCGGGATACAAACATTTTCGAGAGCCGAAAATTCGGGTAATAAGTAATGAAACTGGAAAACAAAGCCAATTCTCCGGTTTCTGAAATCGGACAGTTGCCGCTCGTTCATTACCGAAATGTTTTGATTGCTGATGAAAATTTTTCCGGAGTCGGGTTGACTTAAGCTGCCGATAATCTGGAGGAGGGTGGTTTTTCCGGCGCCACTGGGGCCAACAATCGAATAAAGCTTTCCGGCCGGAACTTCAAGGTCAATTCCCTTTAATACCTGAAGTTCGCCGAACGACTTTGTTATTTTTTCGACCTTTATCAATCGGTTGTATTTTTAGCAGGATTGTTGATTACTTCGGAAATTTGCTCTGTTTCTTTGGTGATATCGCTTGTAATTGATGCAGTACTCTTTTGCACATCATCTTTTATCTCCTGAATGTCGCTGTTTATTTCGCTGGTATGTTTGGTGATTCCATCCTGAATATCGGATTTTGCATTCTGGATGGTTGATTTAATATCACGAATATCGTCTCCAATTCCACCACCGGCGTCGTTAATTTCGCGTTTAATTTCGTTGGTTGCTTTCTGAAATTCGCGCATTGCTTTCCCTAAAGTTTTGGCGACATCAGGAATAGCTTTCGACCCGAACAATAACAAGGCTACTAGAACGATTAGTACAATTTCACTTCCACCCATAATAGAAAATTAAATGGTTGACCATTTTAAAAATTTCAGCAAATATACAAACTTGTTCAGAACAAAGGTTGCTGAAGTTGAAGAATGATTGGTCAGAAAACCTTATAAAGTGCAAAAAAAGAAGCAGGAATTCCACCAGATTAGCGACCGGTGAAATCCCTGCTTCAGGAATATTATAAAAGCTTAATTGCTAATTTTTAGCATTTTTTTTAATTCTGCTGATGGTGTCGTAAACAATCGGGGTTGCTACGAATATTGAAGAGTAGGTTCCGATGCCAATACCAACCAAAAGTGCGAAAGTGAATCCCTGGATAGAGGTTCCTCCGAACATAAAGATCGCAATCAAAACTACCAGTGTACTCAACGATGTGCTGAATGTACGGCGAAGGGTCGAATTCATTGCATGGTTCATATTATCATCGAGTTCGCGTTTTGGATAAAGGTGAAGGTATTCACGCACACGGTCGAACACGATTACCGTATCGTTGATCGAGTACCCAATTACCGTCAGAATTGCGGCGATAAATGCCTGGTCGATTTCGAGTGAGAACGGCAGAACTCCTGCGAATAAAGAGAAGACACCCAAGGTAATAATGGAGTCGTGGGCAAGTGAAATGATACCACCCAGACCATATTGCCAGTTGCGGAAACGGATAAGAATATACAGGAAGATGATAACAAGTGCAAAAAAGATAGAAATAGCAGCATCTTTCTTGATGTCGTCGGAAATGGTTGGTCCCACTTTTTGTGAACTCATCCGGTGCAGTTTAATAAAACTGTCGAGTGAGATATCGCCGATAAATCCTGCACTTTTCAATCCCTGATACATCAGTTCTTCAACCTGGTCATCAGCGGTTTCGCTAAGGTCGTCGATTTTAAAAGATGTTGTAATACGCACCTGGTTGGCGTTTCCAAAAGTTTTTACTTCAGGAGTATTATTATTGAAAACCACAGTAAGCGCTTTTTGTACATCAGCAACTTTTACGTTTTCGTCAAAGCGCACTACAAAAGTACGACCTCCCTTGAAATCGATACCTGCCTGAAATCCGCGAACAACAAACGAAGTGATCGAGATTAGAATCAATGCTCCTGAAATATAATAGAATAATTTGCGTTTCTGGAGGAACTGAATTTTAGTATTTCTCAACCAGTTGGTAGTAACCTTTGCTGTAAAGGTGATGTTTTTGTTTTTGCTTAACTGACGCTCGAAAATCAAACGTGAAACGAAAATAGCAGTAAACATCGAAGTAAGGATACCAATGATAAGAGTTGTTGCAAAACCTTTGATAGGGCCTGAACCAAACAAGTAAAGTACGATACCGGTCAGCAATGTTGTAACCTGTCCGTCGATAATTGCAGAGTAAGCGGCTTTATAACCATCGGTAATTGCCAGCCTGAGCGATTTTCCTGCTACTACTTCTTCCTGAACACGCTCATAGATCAATACGTTTGCATCTACAGCCATACCCAGTGTTAATACGATACCCGCGATACCCGGCAAGGTAAGAACGGCGCCAATTGAAGCAAGTACTCCAATCAGGAAGAACACGTTCACGATCAAGGCAATATTGGCAGCCAAACCTGCTTTTTTGCTGTAGAAGAATAACATGTAAGCAAGTACAAGAATAAAGGCGATTACAAACGACCACATACCACTGTTGATAGCTTCCTGACCCAGTGACGGACCAACAACGTCTTCAGCAATAATGATGGCGGGCGCCGGCATTTTACCCGATTTAAGAATATTCGCTAAATCCTTCGCTTCTTCAACACTTTCCAGACCGCTAATAGACGAACGGCCTCCGGTAATTTCCTGATTAACATTTGGATAAGAGCGTACATATCCGTCGAGTACGATAGCGATCGATTTTCCAATATTTTCTTTGGTTAAGCGTGCCCAAACTTTGGCTCCTTCGCTGTTCATGGTCATGCTAACTTCAGGGCGGCTGCCCATCTCTTCGTAGTCCTGACGTGCATCGGTAATTACATCGCCTTCGAGCGGAGCGCGGCCATCGCGGCCTGTTACTTTGATGGCGATTAAACGGTAGAATCTTTCTTCTTTATCTTCTGCTTTTGCAGTCCATTTAAAGGTGAGGTTACGAGGCATTAAAGCTCTAACCTGATCCATTTTCAGGTAAGAGTTGATTGTTGCGGTATCTTTAAAATGAGCAGTTCCAACAGCAGCACCGGGGAATAATTGTCCCTGTGCATTGGCGCTTGGCTGTAAAATAGAAAACAATGGAAATTGTTTTGCCATATCGGCATTGTCAACAGAAGCTGAATCTTTTTTTGCTTCCATTTCAGTAAGCAAACTGCTTGGTGCAGCTTCTGAAGCTGCGGCTGTTGTGTCGGTTGGTGTTGTTGTTACAGTTGATTTTAAGGAAAGTATTTCAACCAGTTTCTGGTTTGCCTGAGCCAGATAAGGATAAACTTCGGCATTGTCGTAAGTTTCCCAGAATTCAAGATTTGCAGTTCCCTGTAATAGTTTACGAACACGTTTCGGATCGTCAACACCAGGAAGTTCAACCAGAATACGTCCTGCAGTCTGCAAAGGCTGAATGTTTGGCTGGGCAACGCCGAATCGGTCGATCCTTGTGCGGATGATGTTAAAAGAGTTGTCGATGGCTACTTTGGTTTCCTTGCGCAATACGTCAAGAACTTCGGCATTGGTCGAGTTGTATTTTACCTGATCTTTCAATTCAAGTGTGTTGAAAATTGAAGCCAGTTTTCCGTTTGGCGACACTTCTTCGAATGCTTTTCCGAAGATAGTCACGAAGTCATCCTGACTGTTTTTCTGGTTTTCGACTGCCAGCCTGATAGCTGCTGTAAAAGTTGAGTCTTTGCTGTAGTTCGACAATGATTTGATCAAATCAACTACCGAAACTTCGAGGGTTACGTTCATACCACCCTGTAAGTCAAGACCCAAACCAAGCTCGAGTGCTTTTACTTCTTTGAAGGTGTATTTACGGATTCCCAATAAGTTGTAAACTACTTCACTCGAAATTGAGTCGAGGTAGGTTTGTTCTTTGTGTTTGTCGCCTTTTGCGAATTCTTTGGCTGCTTTCTCAACCTGGTTTGCCTTGAAGGTAAACATGAGCTGATAAACACAAATCAAACCAAGAAGAATTGCAAAAATTCTGATTGCACCTTTGTTTTGCATTTGTAAAAGATTTAAGTTGTTGTTAATGAATACTATTATTTGAATTATTTTTTTCAGGAAATGAAAAATCTGAAAGATAGTTTTTGCATAGAACTTCGCTTTTCGTTCGCACGCAATTATCCCATCTTCATGTTTCAGAAGAAACCCAATTTATGAAAGCGGAGGAGTGTCGTCGGGGCTGGAATAGATGACCCGGTTAAATGGAAGTGAATGAAACGAACAAACTACAGGGAAAAATGAATGCAACGATTCGGCTTTCATCAGCTGGAAGGTTCGTAAATTATAGTGTTTTAGCAAAAATTTGTCTTGTGTGCAAAAAAATCTGAAACGAACAGAAAATTCGCCAGCTGCCGTTTTTAGGTTAAAGTTGTTTACCTGATTGTAGAAATACATTTTGCCGGAATCGACATCCTTGGGAGCAGGTATTTTTCTGATCGAGTTGCTCAACTCCTGATTGCCTGCATGGTACGCATCAAACAAAGCAGCAGCGCCAACTAATACCATCAGCAGGCACATGCGCAATATGAAATGTTTTGATATGTATTTTTTCAGGTTCATTATCTTCATTTTCAGCGGCCAAATATAGAATATTTTTTCTAATAAAAAGTTACCTGTTTTCTGCTGTGAGACAGTCTATGGAATATGAAAGCGGATTGTTTTTCGTTCATAGTCGATACAGCATTTGTATTGCATCAGAATGTCGCCGCCCAAAAGCCCTGAAATAAGGCAGGAGGAATATTTCTCGTATATTTCGTTTACATGGTTCAGATCGATCAGCGCAACTTTTTGGTTGTTGATTTCCAATTGTCCGAACTTCACAAAAAACATTTTCCCGACCGTAGTATCCATCATCCCCTGGTTGATTCCGGCGCTGTGGTAGTCGTCTTCGTTGTCCGAGTCCAATACTTCGTAATAGGACTCCAGGTTTCGGTCGAATACCGATTTTGAAGCTCCCGTGTCGATAATCCAGCACGATGGAGTTTTGTCCTGAAATTCGCCTTGAAGTAAAAGATGGTAATTGTCTTTTTCGAGTTCGATTATCTGAAGTGGTAATTCAATCATAGTTAAAAAGTTCGATTCTCCGTTTGGAGGATTTTTTTTCAAATTTAAGTTGTTTGTCGATCCATTTCTTCTGGTCTGTTTCTGCAAATAGTCTGGCTTTAGAAAGCAGGGAATATGTAAATAAAAAAGCTCCTGCATTACCTGCAGGAGCTTCCAAATATATAGCTATTGTTTGTTTTATTCGAAAGAAACTTAAAGAATATTCATGGCATCAACAACGTCCATAATTTCTTTAACCGAAGCTGCAGATTCAACCAACAAGGCTTGTTCGTCAGCAGTCAGGTTAACTTCAACGATTTTTTCGACTCCGTTTTTGCCTAATTTAACCGGAACGCCAACAAATACATCATTCAAACCAAATTCGCCTTCCATTTTCACGCAACATGGGAAAATACGTTTTTGGTCCATCACAATTGCTTCAACCATCTGTGCAGCAGCCGAACCCGGAGCATACCAGGCCGATGTTCCCATCAGGTTAACCAATTCGCCGCCACCTTTTTTGGTACGGTCGATGATTTTGTCGAGGGTTTCTTTGTCGAGCATTTCAGTAACCGGAATACCTGATACTGTAGTGTAGCGGGGTAGCGGAACCATGGTGTCGCCGTGTCCGCCCATTAACAACGCCTGAATGTCGCGTGGTGAAACATCCAAAGCTTCAGCAAGGAAAGCGCGGTAGCGGGCGGTGTCGAGAATTCCGGCCATACCCATTACTTTGTTTTTTGTAGTTTTTGCAACCGCAAAAGAAACGTAGGTCATTACATCCAACGGGTTCGATACAATGATGATGATTGCGTCAGGCGAATATTTAACTACGTTTTCAGTTACACTTTTTACGATGCCTGCGTTGATTGAAATCAAATCGTCGCGGCTCATTCCTGGTTTGCGGGGAACACCTGAAGTGATAACAACTACATCTGAACCAGCTGATTTAGAATAATCGTTGGTAGCACCTACCAAACGGGTGTCATAATAATTAATAGGGGCAGTTTGCCATAAGTCCAAAGATTTACCTTCCGATAATCCTTCTTTAATATCAAGCAATACCACTTCTTGTACAATGTTTTTTTCGGCTACGATCTGTGCACAGGTAGCTCCAACATTTCCGGCACCAACAACTGTTACTTTCATGATTGTATTTTTATTGATTACTTTTTTTTTAAAGACGATTGCAAAGATAAAAGGTATTTTGAATTCGAACCGCTTTTTTTACTGGCCTTAACAATTTGGTAAAAAATCAATCAATCAGTTTGTTACAGTTAAAATTTAAACTGTAGTTTTGTCATGTTTTGTTGATCAGAAAAATGGTATAAAACTTTTTGTCATCGGAAAGGTTTATATTCAGTAAAAACTAAAAAATCATTTATGGCAGACAGATTATCAGACCCAATTGGCCGTTTAATGGGCCTTCGTTATAAATCGCATCCCTGGCATGGAGTTTTCATTGGCAAAGATGCTCCTGAAAACGTGGTGGCATTTATTGAAGTTGTTCCTACCGATACCGTGAAATATGAAATCGACAAGGAAAGTGGCTTTTTAAAGCTCGACAGACCTCAGAAATATTCGAATGTAGTTCCGGCACTTTACGGTTTTATTCCTCAAACATTGTGTGGAGATCAGGTCGGAAATTTCTGTATGACGAAAAGCGGAAAGACTGGTATAAAAGGGGATGGCGATCCAATGGATATTTGTGTGTTAACCGAAAAAACAATTGCGCATGGCGATATTCTGGTTGATGCCCGCCCCATTGGTGGTTTCCGTATGATTGACGGAAATGAGGCCGATGATAAAATTATTGCAGTTTTGAGCAACGACGTGGTTTACAGCGAGTACAAAGATTTATCAGATCTTCCGGATATTGTGGTTGAACGATTGAAACACTATTTTCTGACTTA
>DPRM01000005.1 GCA_003537645.1 Prolixibacteraceae bacterium | reverse complement strand
GGAGAAGCAATCAGGGCGGTAATAGCCATTACCGAACCCCCTTTCCAATCCACCAGCTTTTTGCGGGCAAACGGAATAAGAACCAGGGCAGTGTTTAATCCATTGAGCAACAATCCTAACGGAATTGCAACTTCTTTCATATCGAACCCGGCCCAGTTGAGCACCGGCACATAAACCATTCCGCCGCCCAGGCCAAGCATGGCAAATACAAAAGAGGCGATGGCGATGATAATGGCGACTATGATATACAGCATATTACTTTAGTTCAGGATGATTAATTACTTTAAACTTTCACTGATTTTTACTTTCAGCTCCGTTTCGAACTTCTCTTTGTTTTGTTTCATCGCAAAATCTTTCACAATTTCTGCCAGATCTGTTATTGTTTCTTTGTCCCTTTTCTTTTTTACCAGAACAACCGTTTGCGGTTTGGCACTATACTTTTGAATCAGGGCATCATTTTCCTTTTCTTTCAGCCAAACTCGCTTAAATACAATATTCTCATCCTGGAATTCCTTATCGATTAAAGATTTTACCTGATCCTCAATCGCGTTGCACGTCATGGTTTTACAGGCACATTGTTTTGCTTTAAAATACAGGACTTCAACGTTTTCTTTCGACTTACCGAATGTTGCTCCTGAAAAGGTCAGAAAAGCGACCAGAAAAAACAAAATAGATTTTTTCATAATGTTATTGTATTAAGTGATTTAATATTGACTTCTGCTTCTTTTCGTTTGAGCATGGCCAACGCATTCTTTCCCCGTGAGTTGGAAATGGTTTTCCGGCTCAGAAATTCAATGCTTTGTGCAATGGCTTTATAATCTTTGAACGGAAAACCCAAAACCGTTTCGTTGGGGCAGATGTCGGTGGCATCGCGGCAACCATAACAGCCCATGCTCATGTTGAATTTTTGTTGCAGATATGGAATGGTTGTTGCATCCACACAGGTTGCCTGTAAAATGGCTGTGCTACTCTCCACACGTTGTCCGCCTTTGATATTCAGGTTGGCAAGGGCAAACCACATCAGCTTTTCGGTTTCGTCTTCCACCACCACAATGTCGGGTTCTATGGTAGCCGTTTCAAGCGGGAAAAGGTACAAGGCTTTGAGTTTGCCTTGTGGTAGAGTGGTCATTCCTTCGAACATGGTTTTTCCGGTAGAGTCTTCGTTCACAATGCCAAAGCCAAACAATCCTTTCCCGTTTTTCAACGGCTCTGGAAGTGGGTTAAAACCAAAAGCTGCCGCTGCCGCCGGACAAGCAATTCCTTCGGAATCGAGGATTACATGTGCACCGTGCCGGGCTTTCATCAATGCCTGACAATAGCGGTGGCCAGTAAGTTTTTCAATTCCACCGGGTATTTCTTCTTCAGAAAAGATGAATTTTACGCCTACCATCGAAGTGGAGAGGCCAAGTGTTTGTTTCACCTGAAGCGAATTGGAATGAAGTGTTTTCATTTTAAATGTGTATCAGTTTAAAAACTAAAAGTTAGTTCCCCGAAAGCCCATCGTGCAACCGGGCTGGCTCCTGTATTTTCAACAAATTCGCCGGGTATAAAAATGCAATAGCCGCTCAGAAACTGAAGCCAGCTGAATACTTTGACTTTCACCGTAAAATCAGTTTCCTGACCGATAAAACTTCCCGATTGCCCTAGTTTGTCGATGCGTACGGCTTTTCCGGGGAAATACCAGGCATCGTTTTTTTTATCCAGAAAATAAGCATGGTATTCGGAACGGATCGAAACTTTTTTGGTTGGGTTCAAAATCAAATCGGCGCGAACCTGGTGAATATTTTTCCAGAATGCAAAGTTCATCCAGCTATACAAATCGGTATCAGCGCCACTGAAAATACCATCAAAGGTTTGTTTTTTGCCATCTTTCGGATTGCCATCGCCCGAACCATAAATGTAGGTGAGCAGGATTTGAGGCTTCCAGTTGATGTTGAATTTGTAACTCAATTGGGTGGTAATGCCTTGCGCCGAAATTCGGTCGGATGCGTACCGGCCAAATTGGTAGGCATACAAGAACATCCAATTCAAATTGCGAACCGATTTTTGTATCCTTCCACCCAAATAGCTGGAGTTCATATCGCCCGAAATTCCATTTTCACCCATATAGTTTTCGCTATGATCGTATTTGTTCACATAAAAAATATCCAATGAGAATGGCAGATTTTTGATCGTATTGAACGAAGCGAAAGTGTTAGCATTTTCCTTGTTGCGATTGGAAAAAAAATCGGGTTGATGAATGATGTTGTAGCCGAATATCGCCTGTGTTGAAAAATATTTGTTGGCATACCTGATATTGACCGCATCCCAGATATACCGGCCTGTATTGCCCCAATCACCGGGTCCGAAAACCCGGCGGTTGGCTAGATTCAGCGCCTGACGACCCACAATAAATTCTAAACTATCTATCGGTTTATATGAAACATACAGTTTATTGATGTCGAACGGATCGTGAAATGGATTGTTTTTATCCTGAAAATCAGCATCCGTAAAAGAACTTCCGGCAACCCTCGAATCCTGAATCTCGGTGAAAAGTTTCAGGCGGTTTGCAAAGCGATATTCCAAATCCAAACGAAGTCGCGACAGCAGAAAGTCTTCGCTGCCTGAAGTTCCATAAGTTTTTGCATCGAAATTCTGTTGTATCTCACCCCGCAAACGATAGGTTCCGCTAATCACCAGTTCCGACTTACCTTTCTGAAAAGACAAATGATTTTGCCCTTTCGGCTTGACCGAACTATCATTCTGCGAGAATCCCTCAATTGCAAGCAGTATCAATGCCAAAAACAGGATGCGTTTCATTCTTTTATAGTTGAACTCTCAGATGATTTTTCAAGATAAAAAATGCACAGGATCAAAATTCCAATCAAACTCAAATCGTAGAGCGTATAGGCCAAATGGCTGATGGTTGCTATAAATTCAAGTTTGATCAGCATAAATATTCCTGATACAACCGCAACTAGTAGGATGGTTGAAAACGGATTCAGACGGAATGATTTTGTGCCTTTGAATTGATATCTCAGATAAAACCAAACACCTGTCAACAACACTGCCGCGCTAATCAGGAAATGATTTCCATCCAGAAACATCCGGTTCGGGAACATGTAACGGCCAAGGTCGCCAGCGAAATATCCGAAGATACCGGCTCCCAGAATTCCCAATGAAACCAACCAGGTAATCAAGTTTTGCTGCTTGTCGGAAATGATTTTGTTGCGGATCATATTTGCTGTTAAAAGATTAACCAACAAGAAAATGAGAAAAGCGACCATTAAAAAATAGAACATTGGTTTTACTATGCTTTCGCGGAATGCACCGGTGTAAGCCATAAATCCTGAAATACCTAAACGTTTGTACTGAGGTTCGGTAACCGGCTTTCCATCGTCGCCAAACGGATATTTAACCACTTGCGCGAAAAGCATTCCCGAAGAAGTTGAATGGCAATCGGTACAACCGCTGGTTCCCAGAGCTGCCTTTGCCGGGGCGACATCGTGGCTATATTTGTAAACCGAAGCATAAGGCGACGATTCAAAGGTTTCCTTTTCGAGCATTTTATAATCTTTTCCGCTAAAATACATCCTGTCGTTGTTAACCCACACCACTTTGCGGTCAGCCAGTTTGTAACCGGCATCATTCAAATAAGCTGTTACCGAATTAATAAATGCGTCAACCTCTTCAGGGCTGTTAACTTCAGGTATGCTGTCGGTATTGTTATCTTTTATTCTGGACAGGTCTGGGTATTTGGTTTTGTCTTTCCGATGGGTTGTCCACATGGTGTAAATATCTTTCATTTTTGGTTGGTGCAGTCCATTTTTTCCTTCGGTATAAATGCCCGGCCATGCGCTGTGAACCGGATTAACCGGGAATATTTGACCTTTGTAGTTAGCATATTGCGGTGTGAACGGATCGGAAGGCTGATCTTTGGCGGTGAATTGTGCCAATTCGCCATAGTGGTTCCAGTAATTCATGTCCTGATCGTAAAAAGTCCAGACGTATTTTGCCGGAGGTGAAATTTTTACACCCGGATTATACACATCGCTCATTTGTGCCAGTGCCGATTTCACTTTTCGTTCGGGAATATGGCAGGTTTGACAGGCAATTTTTTCGAGATGCACCGGAGGCAACCAACTATGTTTGGCAATGGGAGCATTCTGGTAACCAGTAATGTGGCAATCGGTACAGGTACGCATGGTATTGTCGAGGTCGTTGCGAACGTTGCCCGAAGGATCGTCGCCTTTGCCAAACTGATGCACTTCTTTGCCTTTTATCCGTGAATCCATCGCCATTGAACCACCAACATGGCAATCGACACATTTTACTCCTTTGGCAATATGAACGTCGGTGTAAGCTGTGAATGAAGCTCCGCGTTTCTTCCACTGCGGTTTCGAGTGGCAGTTCAGGCAGGTTTCGTTGCGTGGTTCGCGTACGAGGTGCATCGCAACTTTTCCGTCACTGCCAAATTTCGATTTATCGTATTCAACTTTCATCTCCAGCGTGTCTTTTATCGAGCCTGAAACTTTAGCAAGTCCCGATCCGGCAGTGGCCATCCAGCGGAAATTCCATTTCATCAGGTGATCGTTTCTCCCTTTGTAATCGTATTCGGGCAAATGGCAAAGGTTGCAGTCGCCTTCAATTACGCCTGAACGATCCCAGTGTGCCTGAAAATAATCACCGTCGAAATTGTTTGTTGCTCCTGAAGTGAATCCTTTGGCAACCATTTGTTTATCGTACCGGTGGCCTTCGCGGTCGTATTCCATCGATCCACCGCCCGGGTGACAGGTTCCGCAGCCGTTGGTAATGAACGTGAACGAAGTCATGTCCATTTCTTTGGCTGAAGTGTTGTTTTTGTTCGACAAATAATTGTAGAGCGGAGCAGGGGAACACCAGTTACCGCCATAGTTTCCGGGCGTTGATACCCATTGGTAACGGTCGGCAAAAGTTCCGGTGGCCTGTTCGTCTTTCCCTTGCTGAAAGTGAAACCCTTCGGTAATTTTGTTGTAATCGTGGCACTTTCCGCAGGTTTGTTTGGGCGAATAAGGCTTGTCAGCATTGATGCCGTTTACCGGATCGATCAGATGGCCATCTTCGTCGAACAAATTAAAAGGCGGGCAAACGCCGGTTTTGGTAATCAAATTGCGATCTCCAGAGCCTTCTTTGGGTTGCTTGGGTGAAAGCAGAAGGGCAGAAATGATCAGCAATAAAAAAACAGACAGAATTACAGGTAGTTGTTTTTTCATGATGGTAGTTTTTTAGGGTTGTGTTATCTATTTATTCATTTTCAAATTCATTATGGCTGTTTTACTTCAAAATTTTTGTCTTTTAAATATCCTTCCATCAAATAGCCGATGATGATGAAAACAGGTAAGGTGATTAGCGTACGCAAAAGCGAAAACTTCAGGCCTAAAAATCCAACCTCAAAGGTCAGCATGGGGATTTTCATGGTTGAATAAGCTCCCAGATAAATAAATATGTTTTTGATACTGCTACCTTTTTTCCAAAGCAGATACGCAAATGGGAAAGCGCCATACAACGGGCCTGCTTGTAACATGGCCAGAAGAATGACCAATCCGGTGCCTTTCCAGCCCGATTCTTCCCCGATATGTTTTTCGATCTTTTCACGCGGCACCCACACATCGAATAGGCCAATCAAAACAAACATCAAAGGGAGGAAGAGGAACATTTCTTTGGCAAACATCCAGAAGTTCATCCCGATTTGATTGCCAGCCGCAAACCCGAAAATATAGGAAAGCCCTACCAATGCAAGGAAAATAAATGAGAAGGTATATTTTTTAAGATGCTTCATAAGAATAGCGACATGATGAAACCGATGAATATAGCAGCAATAAAACTCAATAAATTACGGATGATGCTTGTTTTCCAGCCGAAGAATTTTGCTTCGAGCGGAAGTGTGACTAGTCCAACCATGGTAAGTATGGTAATAAAAACAGCAATCGTGGTGTACGCCACTCCACTTTTTATCAGCACACCGCAAAGCGGATAGGCAATAAAGCCTGGAATTAGAGCAACTGAACCAAGCAGTGCCGCCATTACCCAGCCTTCAATACCTGCATCTTGTCCCATATACCGGATAAGCAATTCATTCGGCACCAGAAATAATACAATGCTGATAAATGCCAGCATCAGCAACAAAACGGGCAATAAGTTCATAAACATGGTCAGCCCTTTCTTAATCCCTTTGAGTGTTTTCTGAACATCGAAAAGGAAGGAGAGACCCAATAACACAAACGTTATGATCGAAATTAAAAGCATCGTTAAACGGTTACAGGTTTTAATTGCTTTTTATCCTGATGTCCATACAAAATCGCATATACCACTGGTATAAAAATAAATACCAGCAACAGACCGAAAAGCAATCCACCAATTACTACAATTGACATAGGTTGGAGCATTTCGGTTCCATCTCCTATCACAAGTGCAAGAGGCAGTAAGCCAA
Organism: Prolixibacteraceae bacterium; assembly: GCA_003537645.1. Taxonomy (GTDB): domain Bacteria; phylum Bacteroidota; class Bacteroidia; order Bacteroidales; family Prolixibacteraceae; genus Aquipluma. The sequence goes on along the minus strand of DPRM01000005.1, from coordinate 11,835 downwards.
AAAGGCTGTTGATGTCGGTAATCAGAATGGGACGCAAACGTACCATAGCTGCTTCTTTTATGGCTTCAATTACAGTATGTCCTTCAGCTCTAAGTTCGTCGATAAATGTGAGGAGTAGCACGCCATTGTTTATTTCCATTCCGGTAAGCATGATTATACCTATCAACGCAGTTACACTAACCGGTGTTCCGGTAATGTAAAGGGCAAATGAAATGCCTGCCAGCGACAATGGTATGCGGATAATAATGATGAGCGGTTTCAGGAAACTTTCAAAATAAAGTACCATTACAGCATATCCAAGAAATAATGCAACCAGAAGGATGATAATCATTTGTTGCATGTTTTCGGCCAGCATCTGTGATTGTCCGCCATAGTTAAGCCGATAACCTGCCGGAAGATCGTAGTTTTTGAGTTGTTTTTTCAGGGTAGTTGTTGCATCGCCCACACTTATTCCTGCTACGTTTGCCGTTACTTTTATTACACGATCCTGATCTTTTCGGTCGATCTGCACAGGCCCTGTAGTTTTAACCACTTCGGCTACGGCCATCAATGGAATTTTCGCCCCGGTTTTGGAATAGACAAATATATTTTCCAAATCGTTTGGCGATTGAATTTTACGTTCGTCCATTACCACGCGGATGGGATAATAGTACGCACCATCTTTGTAACGGGTAGCAACATTGCCGCCCACCATGGTTTTCACGGTATTGCCAATATCATCGATGCTCAGGCCCAAATCAAAAGCTTTCTGCCTGTTTACTTTGATTTGAAATTCGGGTTTGGTTAGCCGTAACGAAATATCGAGACCTGTTAGAAATTCAAGGTCTTTCAATTCGTTGCGTAATGCGGTAGCCTGTTTGAATATATTCTGCATAGACTCGCTGCGTGGTGCGGCAATTTCAAGCTCAATGTCGAACTGCCCGGTTTGCCTGATCCCTTTCATTTTGGTGTGGAAAATTTTAACAATGGCACCCGGCACTTTTACCGCTTTCATGATTTCGGGTTGCAACTTTGTTACATATTCATCGGTATTCATGGGGCGCTGTGCAGCACGTACCAACTGAATGTTCAATTCTCCGTCGAACCCACTTTCTGTTGTTACCAATCCCCAAATTTTCCCTCCGGCGAGGGTGGCATATCCGTGAATATATTCTTGTTGTGCCACAATCTTTTCAATTTGAGATAAGGCCCTGTCAGTTTCTTCCATCGCGGTTCCGGTTGGCATGATTACTTTAACGGTGATCAATCCATCGTTGGCTGTTGGCAGAAATTCAGAACCGGTTTTCTTCAGGAACATGTAACCTGGTATCAGCAATAGCAGGAAGACAATTAATACCGGCCACTTCAGTTTAATAGACCAGTGAAGTGTTGGTTTGTAGATGTAAATCAAACCATTGATAAATTTGTCAGATATTCGGGCAATAAAGCTGTGTTTTTGTTTAACCGGTTTTCCTTCAGGATAAAAAAGCGCCATAAACATAGGCGTAATCGTGAGCGATACCAACATCGATAAAAATATAATGATGGCAATGGTTATGACAAGTTCGCGAAACAAAAGAGAGGTCATTCCCGGAATAAGCAGGAATGGGATGAATAAGGCCAGAAATGTTATGGTTGAGGTAACAATTGCCCCACTGATCTGGATGGCTCCTTTGGTTATCTGGTCGTGCGTGTCTGGTTCTGTTTCCTGAATACGGGTAATATTTTCGAGCATCACCACGCTGTTGTCGAGTACCACTGTCATGGCAACAACCAATCCTCCCAATGTGAAAATATTGATTGAAAAGCCCAAAAGCTGCATCAGGAAGAAAGTACCCAATAACGTAACGGGCAAGCTCAATACCAGTGACATGACCCGTTTCCATCCTGAAAGGAAAAAGGCGGTGACCAGGATTACCAACAAGGCCGCCATCAGCATGGCATCGCGTACGCCGTTGGTCGCCAGTCGCACATATTCGGCCTGATCGTAAATCATTTCGAGGCGCGTGGTGGGTGGCAACTCCTGCCGCAGCGTTTTTAAGCGTTCGGCAATTAAATCGGAAACTGTTACTGCGTTGGCTTCAGCCTGTTTGAAGATAGAAATGCGTACCCCTTCGTGTCCGTTGTATTTGGTTCGAATACGCTGAAGCCCATGATGGTCTTCAATTTTGGCAATATCTTTTAGTACGATTTGTCCATCGGTTCCTGATTTGCGGATGATCAGGTTTTCGATTTCCGCGAGCGATTGAAACTCGTTGTAAGTGCGAATAATATAGTCGCGTGTGTCGGTTAGCATTCTCCCGCCAACCATGTCAATATTTTCTTTTTTCAACCGGTCGTTTACTTCAGACAAGGTTATATTGTAACCCTGAAGTTTAACCGGGTCAATATGTACGCGTATTTCGCGCATCATGCCGCCGGAAAGAGCCGTGCCTGCCGATCCTTTAACCGAAGCAAATTGCTCCTGAAACTCGTTTTCAACCCATGTACGCAATTGGGTAAGGCTCATGTTATCCGACGAAACCAATATTTCGACTACCGGAAGTTGTGATGGATCGGCTTTAAAAATGATAGGTTCCAGGATGCCCTGTGGCAGCTCCTTTTTAATCAGTCCCATCTTGGCAAGCACATCCTGATAGGCCACATCGCGGTTTACACTGAAATCGAAGTTAACGAGCAAGGTATAAACGCCTTCTTCGCTGGTCGATTCAATATAATCGAGGTTGTCAACTGTTGCCATTTTACGTTCAATCACCGATGCCACCTCATTTTCAATTTGTTCAGGAGTAGCCCCGGGCCAATAAACGTAAACTTTCACCATCGGGTAGGTAATGTCGGGCAACATATTGGTTGGCAGCCTAAAGAAACTGGCAATACCCATTGTAATAATTACAATCATCATCATGATTGTTCCCGCAGGGCGTTTTATGGAATTGATTGTCAGTTTCATTTCTTCGCCGTTTTAGGAGTACCCATAATTTTTACCTGCAGGCTGTCTTTCAACATTTCCTGCCCTGAAACAACCACTTTTTCGTTTCCTTGCAATCCTTTAACAATTTCAATTTTAGGCCCCGAAGTAACACCTGTCGTGACCATCCGCTTGAATGCAATACTATCTTTATCAACTATATATAAGAAATTCTTGTTGTCGGGAGAAGTTACAACTGCATCGCTGGGTACTGCAATCGCATTTTCATTTACTGATACTGCAATTTTGATGGAAGCCATCATCCCCGGTAATAAGCTTTTTTTGAAGTTTTGAATTTTGATGTCGAACTTAACGGTTCGCGTAACCGGGTCAATTTGAGGATAAACCAAACTAATGGTTCCGGCTAAAGTATCATTCGGGTAGGCATTCAGGATAATAGGCAGTTTTTTACCTTGTTTTATCGCTTCAAAATAGGTTTCGTTTGCTTCAGCTTTAATCACCAGTGAGTTCATATCGCTGATGGTGATGATTTTTTCTTTTGCACCGACCTGGCTTCCCTGATCGAGCCACCGTTGTGTTACCACCCCACTCATTGGGCAGATAACTGGAACGGTTTGGTACATATTTTTGGCATATTCAAAATTGCTTTTGGCCTTTTCGAGTTCCTGCAACAATGAATTGTATTCCGCAGAAGTTTTATCGGCAGCTTTTACTTTTTGTTCCAATTGACCAATCTGCAACTGATTGTTGGCAATAAGCGAAAGCCGGTCGTTCGGGTTGATAACTGCAATTATCTTGTCCTTTTCTGTCCGTTGGTTTTCACGTGCAAAAAGTGTTTCGATAATCCCGTCAACAGGTGATTTGATGTCGGTAAAAACATTGGCCTGTATGGTTCCTGTAATGTCGATAAACGAAACCATTTTAGTTTTTGTAGCAGGCTGAACTTTAACCAAAGGCGACTTTTTTGCCACCAGTTGAGTTGCCTTCTGTTCACCACTTTTGCACGATGGCAAAATAATGCTTCCGGCGATGGCTATTAATGCGATGTATTTTAGTGATTGTCTCATTATCTTCAGTATTTAAAATGGATATTTGTCGTTTCCGGTCAGGTAATTCAGTTTCCCTAATGATTGCAGGTAAGCCAAAGTTGATTTTCGGTATGCAATGGTTGTTTCGGTTAAAATTGATTCCGCATCAAGCACGTCGATAATAGGACCTTGCCCGCTTTGGTATTTCACCAGTGTATTGTTTAAGGTTTCTTGTGTCAGCCGGATAATTTTTTCGTTGTTTGTAATTTCGCTTCTCTTGTCGCTGATTTCATTCAGTACCACATCAATTTCTTTTCTGATGTCAAGAAAAGTTTGGTTCTTTTCATCGCCCATTTGTTCTATCCGAATATCGCTTTGCAGCATTTTTGTTTTGTAGCTGCTCCCGCCCCAATACGGAATCGTATAGCGAATCCCGGCGCCAATGTTATAATTAAAGTTAGAGCCAAAAGGAAGGTAACCGTGTTCCCAACTGGCTATGCCATAAGAATAGAGCTCAGGACGGTTTTGCAATCTGGAAATCTCTTTTTGTTTCGTTTCCATGCTCATTTTAAGATCGGAAGCGTTCAAAGCAGGGTGGTTCCGGAGAACTTCAGCGTACAACGAATCGGATATAAAAATGCGGTTTTGAAACTCACGGTAATAGTTTTCAGATGAATTCTCCATTTCAAACGAACCGCTGTTTTCGAGGTTGCAAAGCCTTCTTATTTTAATGTATTGACTCGTTACAGCATTTTGAGCTTTCTGCAGGGCTTTTTCCTCCACTGAAATTTGCACGTTGATTTTCAGCACGTCCACCCCCGAGACCTTGCCAATTTTGTAAAGATTTTCGGCATATTGAAGGTGTGATTTCAATTGATGTATAGCGTTGAAGTGCACTGAAACTTCCGATTCGGCTTTTAGCGCTTCGAAATAGGCATCTGAAACGCCCCAAATGATCGTGTTCCGGATTTGCCTGCGTACGTCGTCGTTCAGCAAAATTTCATCTTTCACCACCGATGTTTTCACCTTGTTTTCGCCCCAGTCGTAAATGGTTTGATAAGCTGTTATATCAGTGTAAACATCCGTCAATGTGTTGCCAAGTAGCTTTTCTTTATTGGGCAACAGGAACTTCCAAAACGAAGCAGTTGCAGAGGTGCTGATACGTGGCTGGTAATTGGTTTTCAGTATTTCAATTTCAGCCTGTTTGATGGCAATGTTTTTCTCATTGGCCTGCAACAGGTAGTTGCGCTGTACCGCGCTGTCGAGCAATTGGGTCAGGGATAGCCGTGGCAATGTTTCCTGCGCAAACAGGCTTCCTGTCGAAATCCACATCAACCCCAAAAGCCAAAATGTTTTTTTTATCATATTACGTCTTATTATTTCAGATTGTATTCGTATCCACACAATTTTCATCTTCAGTTTCAAATTCGAGCGTTGCATGATGAATGTTGACATGCTCCAACTCTTGTTTAATTTTTTTCTTGATTAGGTTTTGTTGTTCCATCCCTGTATTCGGAGAAATGAGAATATGCGCGGTCATGGCATTTTGTGACGTGCTGATTGCCCAAACATGCAGGTGGTGAACATCAAGAACGCCTTCCACTTCTTTAATTTCTGAAATTACATCATCGAGTTGAATGCCTTTTGGAACACCATCGAGCGTAAGAGAAAGGCTGTCTTTGAAAAGGTTCCAGGTTGAATAAAAAATAACCAGCACAATTACCAAACTCATCACCAAATCGAGCCAGTAGAGGTGAAAAAAGAAGATCAGTACTCCGGAAATCACTACGCCAAGCGAAACTGCTGCATCGGCCATCAGATGCAGGTAAGCGCCCTTCACGTTCAGATCGCTGTCTTTATCCTTGAAAAACAGAAACGCCGAAACAGCATTGATAACGATTCCTATTCCGGCAACAACCGAGATGGGAAGGCCTTCAACAACCACCGGATTATTCAACCGACTGAAACTTTCCCAAAGAATCCCACCAATGGTAATAAACAGCACCACCGAATTAATGAGCGATACCAGAATGGTTGATTTGCGGTAACCGTAAGTGAATTTATCGTTTGACTTTACTTTGGCCAAACGAAAAGCAAGCAAGGCCAAAGCCAAGGATGCTACATCGGTGAGGTTGTGACCGGCATCAGAAATTAAAGCAAGAGAATCGTAGTACAATCCTGCACCGAACTCGATAAAAACATACAACAGATTGATTGCAATGCCAATAATGAATGCCCTGTTCAGGTTCGAAATTTTGGGTGCGTGATGATGATGTTCTTCCATGATTTTTTTATAATGTTTTGAACTACATTTCTTTTAGTGTAATTCAAATGTGCGAGAATACTTGGGTATTCCCCTGATGAACTGGGCAACAATCGCTGCGTTTTGCCCGACTTTGTTCCATCAAATCCAAAAATTCATTAAAACTTGCTTTTACCATTTCGTAACCTTCATCGCTAATCTGATAGTTTGAGCAAGTTCCATCGGCGATGCAAGTAATTAAACCGGCTTCCCTTAATTTACTCAGGTGTTCCGAGACTGTAGATTTTGCAAGCGGCAATTTTCCTGAAATACTTCCGGCCTGGCATCCATTGTATTTTGCCAGATGCAACATGATTTGCAACCTCGCCGGATGTGAAAGGGCATTAAGCATTGGTGAAAGTTTCAGGGCAATTTCAGTATAATCGGATGTTTCCATGATATTTGGTTTTATGAACCAATTTTGAATTAAATCCTCTTTATATTTTTAAAATCGATGTTCTTACTTAAATTTTCACTGATATTGAGTTTTAGGGTAGTAAAGTCTGTTTTTGCAGGTGTGCCAGAATTGCACCCACATCCACCTACAGAAATATTACTATCGAAAGGCAATCCTTTTGTTTTCCACATCATTAATCCGCCATCGAGATTAGCAACATTGGGGTAGCCTTGCTGAATAAGTAAATTAGCAACCTTAACGCTTCGTACACCTCCCGGACAGGCGACAATTATATTCTGGTCTTTCGCGATGTAAGGCAATCGATCCATGATAACCGACATAGGGTGATTTAAGACCCGGTCGAGCGGTACACTTTCCAGTTTCACTTCGTTCAATTCGCGTACATCGAGCATTACTGCTTCGCCTTTGGTTATGGCTTCCAGTGCATCTGAAGGATTGATATGCTTTATTCCTTCAATATGAAAATCCTGTAATGAGGGTTTCTCTGTTGTTTTCATTTTAAAATCATATTAAATAGGTATCCTAGTATAATAATGAACACGGTGATGGTTCCGAAGAAAATACCAATGAGTTTCCACTTCATCACCTTCTTAAGCAGAGTAGCTTCTGGCAATGATAAACCTACAACTGCCATCATAAAAGCGAGAGCAGTACCCAGCGGAACACCTTTGGCAACAAAAACCTGAATGACCGGAACGATCCCCGCAGCGTTGGCATACATCGGAACGGCAAGAATTACGGCAAGCGGCACAGCATACCATTTATCTGCCGAAAGATATTCGGTAAAGAAATTTTCAGGAACGTAACCGTGCATGGCCGCGCCAATGGCAATTCCAATAATTACATATAGTAAAACTTTCCGCACAATTTCCCAGCCTTCGTGAATGATAATGGGCAACCGGTCGATAAACGGAGTCCGGTCAATTTCCCATTGTTCCGATTCCTGTTCCGAGTTGGCCTGAATTTCCTTTACCCAGTCAGACAGATACCGGTCTAATTTGAACTTACCAAGAATAAAGCCGCCAATTGTTCCCAATAATATGCCGCTAATGGCATAAACAAGCGTTGCTTTAATTCCGAATAAACCAAGGAACATGGCTACGGCAACCTCGTTAACCAAGGGTGAGGTAATTAAAAAAGCAAAAGTTACCCCCAGCGGTATTCCTCCTTTTACAAAACCAATAAAAAGCGGAATGGACGAACAGGAACAAAAAGGCGTAATGGCGCCAAATAACGATGCGAAAAAGTACTGAAGCCCGTACATTTTTTTTGTGGTCAAATAAATACGAAGTCTGTCAACCGGGAAATAGGCATTTACCAGACCCATCAGCGAACTAATGAGAAACAATAAAATCAGGATTTTAATGGTATCGTAAATAAAAAAATTGATGGCTGCCCCAAGGTGAGTTTCTGCATTTAATCCGATCAGACCATAAGTTAAGTAATCAACCAAAGGCTGTAGTATGAAATACAGCAAGATTAATGCAGGCAGTATCAATGCCACAGCGGCAATGAGTTTTATTTTTTTTCTTTTTTCCATGTTTTATAATAAAATTGTTCGTAAAACAACGAACATAGAAATCAAATTTTTTTAAAAGAATACCCTGATAATGTAATAGATACCTACAGCAATAAAGAGTACGGCAATCACCTTGCGGAACCACAGTTCGAACGTTTTTACCTTGTTGTAAACATTACCGATGCCGGAAACGGCGAAGGCCAGTATCCATGCAAAAATGATGACAGGAATACCTGTTGCCAGTGCAAAAACGATGGGTAAATACAATCCGCTTGCGCTGCCAATGGTCATAGGAATAAGCATCCCGAAATAAAGTACGCCACTGTAAGGACAAAAAGCCAATGCGAAAACCATTCCCAGTAAAATGGTATCAAAATATCCCCATTTTGTTTTCGTTTCCATTTTGGAAGTTAGTCCGTTTACACCTGGAAATTTGATTTTAATCACACCGAGCATAAACAAGCCAATGATAATCAGCAGAGGTCCCAGAATTTTTTCGCCGTATCGTTGGAAGAAACCGGAAAATTTGAACTGATCGGCTCCAAAATAAATGATCAGGGCAATGGCAGTATATGAAATTGCACGTCCCAGTGTGTAAAGTAGGCCGTTGATAAAAACCCGTTTTCTATCTTCAATGTCCTTGCTGATAAAACCCACCGCCGTTATGTTTGTCGCTAACGGACAAGGACTGATTGCAGTCATTAATCCCAGCACAAATGCCGTAACCCAAGGCATAGTGCTGTTTTCTAAAATACTGTTAAAAAAATCCATTTATTTCTTAATTAAGAAGTACATCAATCTTTGCTTTGATGATTGATTTGAACTTGACAGGGTTCGACATGGCATACATAAACCCTTCATTGGTAAGGTTAATTTTTTGGTCACCTTTAACAATGAGTAATGTTTGCCCTGAAATCTTCAGTTTTTCAGCAATCGCCTTGCTGGAATCATCGTCAAGGTTAATGGCCTTGAAACTCACTTCTCCGAAATAAAGGTTTTGCACATCAGCTTTCGCTTCAGCTTCAACGGTTTTACACGTTACACAGCGAGAGCTGAAATGGAAATAATAGACTTCNNGCAAAACTGAATAATAGGAACTTTTTCATATTGAATATCTTATTTGGTTAATATTTGCTTAATCTCATCAGCGGAAGGCACACGTCCTTTGATTTCAACTTTTCCGTTTACCACGAGGGCTGGAGTTGTCATTACACCAAATTTCATGATCTCCATGATGTCTTCCACTTTGATGATGGTGGCATCAATACTATTTTGTTCTACCACATCGCGGGTCAACTTTTCGAGTGTTTTACATTTGGGGCAACCTGTGCCTAAAATTTTGATTTCCATAGTTTTATTGTTTTTATTGACATTTTTGTATTGGCTCTTCAATTTCCAGTTTCAGAAATTTCAGGAATAAATCCTGTGCTTCTTTCCAGTTTTCCTTGTTCAGGCAATATTTAATACGAGGAGCTTCTATTTCACCCTGAATAAGTCCTGCATCTCTTAATTCTTTCAGGTGCTGCGAAAGTGTTGATTTGACAATCGGGAGGTATTCAGTTAAATCGCCGCTATAGCAGCACGATTGTTTCGACAATAAATCAAGCACATACATCCTTATTGGATGGCCCATCGCCTTGGCATAGCGGGCAGCCTTTTGTTGTTCTTCAGTAATAATTATTTTATCCATTGTTCGTAGTTCGTGAAATAACGAACAAAGTAAAGCTTATTATTTTATAAGTGCAACGATTTTTATGAAAATTTAAATGAATTAGGGGCCAATGGATAAATAGTTGTAATAATATTTGCAAAAATGGAAGGTTTTATGCCGTACTTGAATACTTGCACTAATTCCTTTAGGTAATTTTTGTTTTTCTTAAACTACCTTATTTTAATTTCATCTATTTCATTTAATGTATCAGGGTTTAAAACTTTCATGCTGATTTTTTTGCCCTTTACGTAGAACAGACAAACTGCATTCTCCACACTGAAAGCTTTCGTATAAGCACTCCATGGAAGCTTTTCCTGACCATAATATGGAGCACCTGAGGCACCGTTATTTATCTGGTAGATGGAACGAGATACGTTTAGTTTTTTATGGGGGTAATTCTCCGGATAGATAGGCACTTCCTTCGTTAACTGAAGGCGGTTATAATTGTGTTCATCCCCTGTAAGCACGGCCACCACTTTTTTGCTATGATTGATTAAGATGTCCAGGTATTCATCCCTTCTTTCAATGATCCCTTTTTGTATGGGTTTACCTGCAATGTAAGGCCTCTTTTCATTATTTCCGCTGTACCACATGTCATCTCCACTGTGTCCGCCATTTGGGAAAACAGGCGTGTGCTGGGTAACGAAAATATGGTCGATAGCCGGATTCTGTTCAAACTCCTGGATGATTTTACGCAACCAATCCATTTGGTTATCCATCAAATAACCATGTAACCCGCCGCTGGTAGAGCTGTTACGGCTTAGTGTCGGGGCATACCAATAGTCACTGTTCAAAACAATCATGGCCACATTATCATACGTGTAATGAAATACATTCTCTTTGTAGGACGGAAAGTCTGCTTCATTGGGATTTGGGTCGTATTGATTATTGTCTTCACTCAAAGGTCCATTCTCCGGATTGACAAAGGCATCACGAAAAGCGCTTTCTGCTGATTGTGTATCATACGGAAATTTATCAATGAAAGCTTTTTGAACCCCGTCTTTATCTTTAAATATAAATCCCAATGCCTCATGATTTCCTTGCCCTATATAAAAGGGCATATAATGCCAAAAAGGTTCAATTGATTTTTTCCAATTGGTATATTGTACCAACTGCTCTTCTTTGTTAGAGAGGTAACCATTAATCATGTCACCTGTAAACTGCACAAATGCGGCGCCTTGCTGATACGAAAGAGCTGTCATTTTTTTCATGATATAAGCATTTGCACCATAAATCATTCGCTCTCCCGAACCTGACGCATGACGGCTATCACTGGTATATGCAAAAACAAACGGCTTTCGGCTACCTGCTTTTGGCGCTGTGGTAATATGGTAGGTTTGCGAAAGAGAAGCAACTTTTACAGTATAATCGTATTTGGTTCCCGGCGTTAAACCACTTACCTTAAATTCATGATGTGTTACCGGGGCTGCATCTTCTATTATTTTGTTATTTATTGCCAGGGTCGAAATAACAGGTTCGCTGGTTTCAAACCAGATAACAGCTTCTGTCGCCGAAATATTATTCACATAAGGGCCTTCGTAAATCGTGGGGATGACCTTAAACGGACCTGATCCTTCCACAGATACTTCACCGTCAAAAACAATCATTCCTTTTTCATCGGTCAGGCGGTAACCTAAAGTAAAACCTTTATTTTCTTCCCAACCTACAAAATCATAAGGGTATCGAAAATCCCTTTTTACATTGGCAGTCACCTTTCCGTTAACGAGCGGGCTTGTTAATCGAAATACCGGCAGTGGATGCGGAGCCTTTCCATAAGGAATCAGACCATAAGTAAATGTTCCAATAAGATTGACAAAATCAAACGCTAAGCCATCTTCTGTTCCTTCCGGGTTACCCAAAAGCTGTTTGATGGTATATCTGGGGCCAGCCGTATCAGCATAAAATTTCTGGCTCTCATTCTCACAATAAAGCCTGTTGCTTTCATCATA
>DPRM01000052.1 GCA_003537645.1 Prolixibacteraceae bacterium | reverse complement strand
TTTGCCCCAACGAAACAGTTTTAGGTTTCCCGTTCAATGATTTTGAAGCTATTGCTCAAAGTATTGAATTTTTGAGCCAGAAAGCCATTCCAAACTCCCGGGGCAAGAATGCACTGGCTATGCTTAAACGTAAAGAAGCTGAGAAAATTAGTGAAACCGATCCTTTTCAAAATTAACAACATGGAAAAATTCGAACATCTTGATGAAAAAACAATTGAATTAGCGGGTATTGCAGCTTCAGTTGCAGGTGGTTGCCGACCTTGTCTTGATTTTCATTTTAAAAAAGCTCTTGAAATAGGCTGTTCGATGGAACAGGCTGAAGAAGCAATAGAACTCGGGAAAATGATTAAGCAACGACCTATTAATGATATTTACGAACATGCGAAAAAATTAATTAATAATGTTAAATCAATTAATATTAAACCATTATGAAAAAGTCAATTTTATTTTTTCTAGCTGCTTTTCTGACCATTTCAGGAGCAACATTCGGTAAGTCGAAAGAAAATATTGAAGTCCTGTATTTTAAAGCAAAACAATGTGCCTGCAAAACCATGACGTGCAACGCAATTGAGGATCAGGTAAAATCTTTAATCGATAAGGAATTCCAAGGAGAGAATATCGAATTTAAGAGAGTTTGGCTGAATGAAAAGGAAAATGATGCACTGATTCAAAAGTATAGCGCCAAACCGCAAACTGTTGTTCTGGTAAAAAAGAAAAAGGACAAAGAAACAATAACAGATTTGACACAAATGGTGAACGATTTTGCAGTGAAGCAAAACAAAGAGAAGTTCGAAACCGAGCTGAAAGAAAAAATCATTGCAAGTTTAAAGTAATCAATCATCCTGAAATAAGGTAATATGCTGTATATCATAGTCGCAATAATCATCGCCATCGCCTCATTTGTATTTGCCATGCTGGGTCTGGGAGGTGGAATGGTTTATGTGCCGGTGCTCAACTGGGCGGGGTTTGATATGAAAGAGGTTGCCATTCCGCTAGGATTGTTGCTTAACGGGTTGAATACTGCTTTGGTGCTTATTCCGTTTGCACATAAAAAGCTGGTAGATTGGAAAGGAGGTTCGGTAATGGCTATTACAGCCCTGATTGCTTCTCCAATTGGAGCCATGCTGAGCAGTAATGTTCCGGTGCAAACCCTGAAAATATTGTTTGCCGCGATGGTAGTTGCCGCCGCCCTGCGCACCCTTTGGGCTTCAAAACAAGCCGAACCGGAAACAATGATGCCCTTGAAAAAGCGGAGTATCATTGGATTTTTTACCGGAAGTTTTGCCGGTTTCATTGGTGGAATGTTAGGTTTGGGAGGTGGTTTTATCATCGCGCCAATCCTGATGATGATGGGCTACAAAACCAAGGAGGCCGCTGGAACAACTGCACTGGTAGTTACTTTTTCATCCTTCTCCGGATATTTCGGGNNATTGCCGTGATTATTGGTTCGCAGCTTGGTGGAAGATATATGACTCAAAAAGCAAAATCGAAACAGGTGAAGGTGATTTATGCCATCGTGCTGTTGATGATTGCAATAAAAATGGTATTTGATGTTCTTTACAAATAGATTTTAAAAATTAGAAAAAATGATTGATCCAAAAGATTGGCTCGAATTCGGGCAAAAATTTCACGGGCACAAATGCCCCGCAATGCCAATGGGCTTAAGAGTTGGCGCAGCAGCAATGAACGCGCTGGGTGTCGAACGTGCAAAAGATGGTCAACTGGTTGCCTTTGTTGATTTAGGCGACGACCATTGTGCCACCTGCTACGGCGATGGCTTGCAGGTAATAATGGGAACCACCTTTGGCAAGGGAAACCTAAAGAAAACACATAAAGGGAAATGGGCGGTTACTGTTGTTGACAGAGCCACAGGCAAAGCCGTTCGTGTTACTCCGAAAGCTGAAGCAATGTTAGCGAACAAAAAAACAGCATTTTTTACCGAATACCGCATGTTAGGCAAACCCGCAAGCACTGTACCTGCCGAAATAGTTGATCCATTGGTAAATAATGTAATGAACGCTCCAGCAGAAATGTTGCTCAACGTTTCGCCTATTTTCGATTACAAGCTTGAACCTAAAAAGGATAGCTTCGATGGTTTCGTTTGCGAAGAATGCGGCGAAATGACTGTGATGGAATACGGTCGCATTAAAGGCGACAAAAAAGTTTGCATTGATTGTGCCGCGAAATAAAGAAATGTTTGCAGGGTAAGTATTGGTTGTTTGCGGTTTATTTTCCCTGCAAACCAATTTAAAATTCTAAAGATGGAAAATTTACCACATTATCAGATTGTAAGTTGCAGCGGAGCTTCAAATACCGGAAAATTTGCCGATGAAGTTGCCCGAATGCTTTCAGCTAGCGGCGATGCCAGTATGATCTGCCTGGCCAAAGTTGCTATCGGCGACCAGCCATTAATACAGAAGGTAAAAGCTCAAAATTCCAAAATAGTAGTATTAGACGGTTGCCCTATCAACTGTGCTGAAAAACTACTTGGAAGAGAAGGAATCTCGGATATAATCCACATCAACACAACTGATTTCGACATTGTNNTGTGAAAGGCAAAACACCTTTTAGCAATGAGAAAGCGAATGAAATTGTTGAGCATATTAAAAAAATAGCACACTAACTTGTTGAAAAACAAAATAATCATTGTATGAAAATTAGAGCAAAAGTTATTCAAAAACTATCATTGGTGTTGATTTTACTGGCAACTATAGTCCAACCTGGCTATAGCCAAAACGCACAACAGATTGAAAAGCAGAAACCGGCAATAGTACAACAAAAGAACGCGATGAAATATAAAGTGACCTTTATTGAACTTGGTTCAGTACGCTGCATTCCTTGCCAGAAAATGCAACCCATTATGAAGTCAATCGAAACAAAATACGGCAAAGAGGTGAAAGTGGTCTTTCACGATGTTTGGACACCGGAAGGAAAACCCTTTGCTGAAAAATATGGTATTGAAGCAATTCCAACTCAGGTATTTTTAGACGAAAACGGGAAAGAATTCTCACGACACGAAGGATATTTCCCTGAAGAAGAGTTGGTGAAGGTATTGAAGTCAAAAGGAGTCAAATAATCATAAATCATCTGTTAACCCTTTAAATATTGCTATTATGAAAACAAAATCACTCGGTTTTATCGGTGGTGGCCGCATCACCAAAATTTTTCTTCAGGCCTTGGCCAACAAAAACGCATCCTTTGAATCAATAGTAGTTTGCGATTCAAACATAGAAGTATTGAATGCTTTGCAAAAGCGATTTCCTAAAATTAACATCACTGACTCCCCGCTTCTTGCTGCCCAACAGAAAATTGTATTTATCGCCTTGCATCCGCCGGTGATTATGGAAATGCTTGGGATAATTGCTCGGGAGGTTCCCGAAAATGCTTGGGTAATTTCGCTGGCTCCAAAAATTAGTATTGAAAAGATCGCATCGAAACTGAGAACGACCAATATTGCACGAATGATTCCCAATGCCACTTCGTTTATCAACGAAGGGTACAATCCGGTTACAATTGCCCCAGGGTTCAAAGCAAGTGAAAAAACAGGAATGCTTAACCTAATTAGCCTGCTAGGAACCACCTTTGAAGTCGATGAAAAAAAACTCGAAGCTTACGCTATATTATCGGCCATGTTGCCCACTTATTTTTGGTTTCAGTGGAAAGAACTGATCAGCATGGGCGATCCAATGGGTTTGACTCAGGAAGAAAGTAATGTTGCTGTACAACAAACTTTGCAAGCCGCAATGAATCTGTATTTCGAGTCGGGACTTTCACCCGAACAGGTAATGGATTTGATTCCGGTAAAACCTATCGGCGAGCACCAGGCACAGATTACCGAAATTTACCAAACCAAGCTATTGGGGTTGTTTGAAAAGATTAAACCATAAGCATGGTAAAGAAAATCCTTCCATGGGTTGTATATATTATGTTGTTCGGGTTTATCATTATCGGCTATGCCTTAAAAGAGAACATGAACAACTACCTTTCAAAAATGATGAAAGCACAAGCCGGTTCCGAAATAATTAATTCGGGATCGGCTTATGTCGATTCTACCTTTAACTACACAAAAAATGGGCTGAATTATCAGTTAACTTTTCTCGAATTTGGGTCAACAGGCTGTTCTGCCTGTAAACGCATGGAATCGGTTATGACCGAAATCCGGACGAAATACCCACAAACCGTCAATGTCGTTTTCCTGAATATTTTAAAACCTGAAAATCAGGATTTAATGAAATACTTTGGAGTTGCTGCCATCCCAACACAGGTTTTGCTAGACAAGGAAGGAAAGGAGTTTTTCAGGCATTCGGGGTATATTTCAACTGAAGAGCTTTCGAAAAATATCCCTTAAAAACCATCATTCGAATTATAAACTACTTATTGAGTTATTCAATCACAAATTCGTTATATTGATTTTCCAAAACAGAAATCCGATAAACCTGTCTCTTTTGCCCATTTAGTTTTACAATGTAATCACCTGCCTTCAAGCTAAGCTTTGCTGATTCATGTAAAGTAGGATTTACGCGTAAAACCTTTTCATTCTCCAGATTATAAAGGGTATATCCTCTATAACGTTTTAGGATTAATTCATCGTTATAAATTACTGATACCGGAGTAAAAATGGTTGCATTAGGCACAAATGGAACCTTGGCAATAACATTAATTGTATCAACTTTTTCCCTGTCATTACTTGCTTTTCGTTTCATTCCAGTTGCAAGACTAATGTTACTTACTAATAACATTAGCGCGATAATTCCTGTAATTGTTTTCATGGTCTTTGTTTTAAATTAATATAAGACAAACTTATCTTTTATTTATTTCAAATTAATTAAGCAACGATTAAGAAAGAATAAAATATGTCGTAATTATACGTTATATTAAAAAATAACGTATATTTACGTCGTATTAAATATCAAAGATCATGGTAATAGCAAAAACAGAACTTTTCGACGAAGTGCTTCAAATAAGAGCTAGCTTATTCAAAGCACTTGCTCATCCAGCAAGACTACAAATTCTCCAATTCCTTGCCGAAACTAAAACATGTATTTCAGGTGATATTTCGGATGAACTCCCATTGAGTCGCACAACAGTTAACCAGCATCTAAAAGAATTAAAGGAGGTTGGTCTGATTAAAGGACATGTTGAAGGAGTAAAAATGAATTATTGTCTGGATTATCAGAAAGTGAATGAGATGAAGAACTTATTAGGCAGTTTTCTCGATGAATTTGAATTGCTTGATGATTTTCCGTGCAAGTAGCTAGCTGATTTCAGAGTACTTTACCAAATCAGTCAATATTTAAAGAAGGATAAGATGAACTACTTTAATTCCATAAAACAAAATGACACTTTAAAAGAAGCTCTTTATGAAATTCCGGCCAGCTTCTTTTTCGTCTTATTGTATTCATTTTTGGTTGGTCCAGTAATTGGTCATGACGGAATGACCAATAGATTACTAATAGGGGCTGTACTATTTGCATTGGTCTACTTTATTGAATCGATCATATTTTTTTCAAAAGCCGAAGTGCACATCATTCCGATTATTTCCTACATTGAGTCACTTCGAAGGAACGATTTTAGTATCTTTTTATATCGCTTACCCGGTCAGTTTGCGGGAGCTGTGTTGGCAATATTAGTAATTTGGATAAATATTGCTTCGGAGTCAAAGTCTATTTATTCATTTGAGTATTTCCAGCTTGATCCCTTTCTTACCGCACTTTTTACTGGTTTTATCTCTCAAATAGCGTATCTGCTTCATTTTTTTATAATGGTTCGGTTAAAAATTGTTTCGGCAGTCCTTCGTTTTTTATTATTCTCGGCAGGATTAGGTGTGTTGTTTTTTATTGTTACCCAATTTGGGAAAATCACTTTGTTAAACCCGTTCGGATTTCTTGCCATTAGTATCCTTAATGGAGAACCGGAAAATATCCAGACCATATTTTTGGGAATCGTCATTCATATAATTGTACCAATGGTTTTTATTAGCGGTACACATTTTTTTCTAAAGGGGTTTAACAGAATAATAGGAGTAAACGATTAAACTGACATATATGAACAAAGTATTATTTGTATGCGTACATAATTCAGCCCGTAGTCAAATGGCTGAAGCATTTTTGAATCAATTGGGTAACGACAATTTTATTGTTGAAAGTGCAGGCTTTAAAAAGGGTAAACTCAACCCTCTTGTAGTGAAAGCCATGAAAGAAATCGATATTGATATTTCAAACAACCAGACCAAAAGTGTCTTTAAGCTATTCAAGCAAGGTCGCATATATCACTATGTGATTGCCGTTTGCGATGCCGCCAGCGCCGAGCGTTGCCCCATATTTCCAGGTATAACAAAAAGGTTAAATTGGTCTTTTGAAGATCCTGCCTCATTTACCGGAACAGATGAAGAAAAATTGGAAAAAATAAGGATTGTACGAGATGGCATTAAAGCTGAAGTTGAATATTTTATTCAAACACATAATCAAGGTTTTAAAATATCTGGTAAGCTTTAAATCAATAGAATATGAGCTCAAGAATATAAAAAACAGATGATGTTTAACTAAGAAACAGGAGGACTGGAAATGTTTAAAAAAATTCTGATTGCAACAGATTTGTCGGAGTCATCTGATGCAGTTATTGATTGCATGGAAGACTTTAAAACACTAGGCGTAGAAGAAGTGATCCTTTTTTATGCTTGTGGTGTAGCCCACAATGATACACTGGCAGAATTTACAAAAAATTTCTACGAACCTTACCTGTTAAAGCAAAAAGAAATAATTGAGGATCAGGGATTTGTGACTACTTTAGAAATTGTACCGGGAGGTGCCTTTGAAGAGTTACAGAAAGTAGCTAAACAAACGGATATTTCGCTAATTATTATTGGTAAACAAGAAGTTAGTGTTTACAACCAACTTTTGCTTTTAATGGGTAATGCTAATTCTGAAATACTGCATGTTCATGAAAAGCCGCTATTAATGATCAGTACCCATGGGGAAAGTGAAGGAGGGATAAAAAAGATAGGCTGTTTATGTAAAAGCCTGAAAGAAAGAATTTTATTTGCAACAGATTTCTCCGATATTTCCATGCAAGCTTTCAGATATGTCGAAAAGTTGGTTGAAGACGGTTGTAAAAAGGTTACCCTGTTTCATGTCCATGATAAAGTAAAGAAATGGTTTACTGATTCAGCTAAACTTGAAGAATTCAATCGCATTGATACCGAACGGTTGGAAGCGCGGAGACAGATTCTGTTAGATCGAGGCGCTGAGGAAGTTGAGATAAAAATTTTAGTTGGAACTCCTTCAGTAGAAATACTCAAAGAATCGAAAAATGACTATTCGCTTATTGTAATGGGTAGTCAGGGTCGGGGGTTTTTACAGGAAATTTTTATCGGCAGCGTAAGTCAGAATGTGGCAAGAAAGTCAAAAGTATCATTGTTGCTCATACCGCCAGTTGACCGGAAAATTATTACATTATATAATTCATGAGAATACTAATTATTTGTAGGGCTAATAGTTGCCGCAGCCAAATGGCAGAAGCAATCCTGAAAAGGCTTGATCCAGGTTTAATTGTCAGATCAGCGGGGCCAGAACCTGCTGAAGTTGTTCATCCGCTAACCATTCAGGCAATGGCTGAAATTGGGATCGATATTTCACAATCTTCAACGACAAATATTAATGAATTTGTAAATGAAGATTGGGATTTTGTAATAACAGTTTGCGACATTGCAAAAGAATCATGTCCTGTTTTTTCGGGAAACGTTAGAAACTCCATTTACCTGAAGTTTGAAGATCCTTTGGCCTATGAAGGTGATGATGAGTTTCTTATGAAACTGATCAGAACTACCAGAGCCCAAATAGTTAACGTTTTTGAAGATTTTTATAATGAATTTATAACCTCAAAATAAATCACATGAAAGTACTTATTTTATGCACAGGCAACAGTTGCCGCAGTCAGATGGCACATGGTTTTTTACAGTCGTTCGATCAAGATTTAACGGTTCGTTCTGCGGGAACTGAAGCATCCGGTAAATTGAACCAGAAAGCGGTTGCCGCTATGAAAGAGATCGGCATTGATATCAGTCACCACACCTCCGATTCAGTCGATTTGTACCTGGATCAGGAATGGGATTACGTGATTACCGTTTGCGGTGGTGCCAACGAAAACTGCCCGGCATTTTTCGGAAAAGTAAAAAACCGCTTGCACATTGGATTCGATGATCCATCACATGCTGTTGGAACCGATGAATTTATCTGGAGCGAATTTATTCGTGTCCGTGATGAAATTAAAACAGGATTTTGGAAATTTTATAATGAAGAAATCAAGCCACAATTATGAAAGCCGAAGATTTAAAACTGGTAGTACAGGAAAAATATGGAGCAATAGCAAATCAAAGCTTATTATTGAATCAACCGCAATCATCCTGCTGTGGAACTTCCGGCTGTTGTGGCGAGTTGGAGTTTAGCATGATTGGCGATGAGTACAAGAATATTAAAGGCTACAATCCAGATGCAGATTTAGGCTTAGGTTGTGGACTCCCCACTCAATTTGCCGACCTGAAAATTGGAGATCATGTACTTGATTTAGGAAGCGGTGCCGGGAATGATTGTTTTGTAGCCCGCGCTATTGTTGGAGAAACAGGCAAAGTTACAGGCCTTGATTTTACAGAAGCGATGGTTGCCAAAGCAACCGGAAACAATCAGAAGCTTGGTTTCACCAATGTTGAATTTGTGCAGGGCGACATCGAAGAAATGCCGTTGCCAGATAACAATTTTGATGTGATTGTATCGAACTGCGTTTTAAATCTGGTTCCTGATAAGAACAAGGCTTTTGCCCAAATGATGCGGGTTTTGAAGTCAGGCGGTCATTTCTGTGTTTCGGATGTGGTCATCAAAGGCGAACTGCCTGAAGCATTGCGCAAAGATGCTGAAATGTATGTTGGGTGTGTTGCCGGAGCTGTATCAATGAATCAGTATATCGACATCATTAACAGTAAAGGTTTTAAAAACGTCACTATCCACAAACTAAAGGTAATATCTATTCCTGACGAAGTTCTTGATAACTATCTGTCAAAATCCGAAATGGAAGATTTCAAAAACGGAGATACGGGAATATTCAGCATTACAGTTTCAGGTTACAAACAATAATAAAGTAGTGTTATGCCTTCAAAAAAACGATTAAAATTTCTCGACAGATACCTTACTCTTTGGATTTTTCTAGCCATGTTCATTGGAGTATTTGCAGGTTGGTTAAGCCCCAATGTGGCTGAATTCTGGAACAGCATGTCGTCAGGAACAACAAATATTCCAATCGCAATTGGTTTGATTGTGATGATGTACCCACCGCTGGCCAAAGTGAAGTACGAAGAATTGGGTGATGTATTCCGAAATACTAAAATTCTCGGACTTTCCTTGTTTCAGAACTGGGTATTGGGTCCGGTCTTGATGTTCGCATTGGCCATCACTTTCTTTAAGCTTTTCCCAGGCGAAAACAATGCCAACTTACCTTACATGTATGGAATCATTATGATTGGCCTTGCCCGTTGTATTGCAATGGTCATTGTTTGGAACGATCTGGCCAAAGGCGACACCCAATATGCTGCCGGATTAGTAGCATTCAATTCTGTTTTTCAGGTGCTGTTGTTTTCGGTTTATGCCTACGTTTTTATTGCCATTTTGCCGGGTTGGTTCGGTGTTCCGGTAAACGAAACGGTATCACAAATAACGATGGGAGAAATCGCTAAAAGTGTATTTATTTATCTGGGAATCCCGATGATCGCTGGCTTTTTAACCCGGTTTATTTTGACACATGTAAAAAGCAAGGTTTGGTATGAAACTAAATTTATACCTAAAGTCAGTCCGTTAACGCTTATTGCATTGTTATTCACCATTGTCGTGATGTTCTCATTAAAAGGGGAATATATTGTAAAAATTCCATTGGATGTTATACTTATAGCTATCCCATTGCTGATTTACTTCGTTGTTATGTTTTTTGTTTCCTTCTTTATGAGTAAAAAAATTGGAGCCAATTACGAGCAATCTACCACTCTGGCATTTACAGCAGCAAGCAATAATTTCGAGTTGGCAATTGCCGTTGCCATAGCCATTTTTGGAATCAATTCAGGAGAAGCTTTTGCCGGTGTAATTGGTCCTCTGGTCGAAGTACCCGTAATGATCGGTTTGGTGAATGTGGCACTTTATTTTAAAAGGAAGCTTTTTACCAGCAAAGCAGTATAAATGAGTCATGATAGACTTCCTGAATCTGGTAATATTGTTTCAGTTTTTATGCAGCTAATACTTCGCTTAAAAGCTTTAAATCCTCCAGCAAATGGTTCGAGTTTTGTACCATAGGGGTCACGTAGTGCAAAAATTAAACCTCTGTAAATAAAGCATTTACAGAGGTTTTTTGATTTTATTCGGACAACTTTTCGGACAAAATAATTGTATTACTCATATTGCATAATTTTTTATTTCGAAGATTTTGATACAAAAAAGCCCTGATCAGGGCATGATCAGGGCAAATAAAATGTATCGGCTTAATACAAAAATGTGCAAAAAGAAAGCTTTAGAACTTCACTTATGAGTGTCCAACAGTTTTTTCTTGCAATCAGACAAGCTATTTTCAATTTGGTTATTTACTCAGGAGCTTAAAGCTGCCACCTCCCTTCTTGAAGTTTGGAATGATGGCATTGAATATTGTCATCAGGAAATTCACGATTGAATTATCTTTTTCCGTTGGCGTTAATCGTACAACCAGGTCAAAGAATCCAAGCAAGCCCAGAAGCAATACTCCCCAATTCTCAATTAAAAAGTTTCCAGTCGTTTCCTGCTCCACATTGCTTTGTTCAGGAGTAACCTGAACACCTCCTTCCTCCTGAACCGATGCCGCAGGTGCAATTTCCGGGTTATCTGCTACGATGGAAGTTTGATCGGATAGGGAAGAGGCCTTTACATGATTGCCCTGTGGAAAGATGAATAACAATCCGATCACCAAAATCATTACTGAAAGAAATTTTTTCATGGTGATAATTTTTGAGTTTAAAAATGAATGTGAATCAAAATTGGGCAAAGTGAGCTTACAGGGAAAGGACAACTTGATTGAGAAGCGCAGCGACTAAAAAAGGGGATTTTTAGTCCCCCGATTTTTAGGATGCAATTGATACAGACAAATGTTCTCCTTTTGAAACATCCACCGATTTGAAGTAAGCCGCCTTGATTTGATCGGTCAGTTCTTCTGTTTCAAGGTCAACGGATTCAATTACATTGAACCAGTACCAGAACAAGTCATACATTTCCAGATCTGCTTCAACTTCTGATTCTTCCAGGGAATCGAAATACTCACGGTCGTACCAAAGCACGATTTCCTGATAATCGCCAAAATCGTGATGAAATGTTTTTACTGAGCAGTACACCAATGATTTGAATTTCTGCAGAATGGGAAAATTAGCGTGAAAGAAATCCATCAGTACACGC
>DPRM01000051.1 GCA_003537645.1 Prolixibacteraceae bacterium | reverse complement strand
AGTCGAAGGATGGTTCCTGAGCAACCTTGCATGGAGCTTTCCGAATTAATCCGTAAAACTCGTTTCTTATTCAACAATAATTTAAAACCTAACCCAAAAGTCCCATCGTTTTGACTATTTTTGTACCGGTTTTAAAAATAACCAGTATTTGCCACTATACGCCAATATCCAATAGGCACATGGGAGTGAGGGGGCGAAGCTGTCTAAAGACGATCAAAAATAAACCGGGACGAATCAACTAAACAACTGATTNNCTCCGCCATACCTATTCGTGTAATTCGTTGTTCCCTGAGCCTTCGGCGTGAGCTCAGTCGAACGCGCCTAGCAGTCGAAGGGAATTCGCGTAATTCGCATTTTAATGTAATTCGTTATTCTGTAAAGTCTCAAATAATATAATACTAAAATAAAAAAAATCGCGTAATGTTTAAAAACAAAACCCTTCTAATTACCGGCGGAACCGGCTCATTCGGCAATGCCGTACTCAACCGCTTTTTGGATACCGACATTAAAGAAATCCGTATTTTTTCGCGTGACGAAAAGAAACAGGATGATATGCGTCATCGGTTAAATAATCCAAAAGTGAAATTTTACATTGGGAATGTACGCGACAAACGCAGTGTTGATTATGCCATGCGTGGTGTTGATTTTATATTCCATGCCGCTGCCTTAAAACAAGTACCATCTTGCGAGTTTTTCCCAATTGAAGCAGTAAACACCAATGTGATGGGAACACAAAATGTATTGGATTCTGCCTTTGAACATGGCGTAAAACGTATGATTGTACTGAGTACCGATAAAGCGGTTTATCCAATTAATGCCATGGGCATATCAAAAGCCATGATGGAAAAGGTAATGCAGGCCAAAGCACGTTCTATGAACGATGACAAGGATACTGTTTTTTGCGGTACCCGTTACGGCAATGTGATGGCATCGCGCGGTTCGGTCATTCCTTTGTTTGTAGAACAGATTAAAGCGGGCAAAGACATTACGGTGACCGACCCTAACATGACACGGTTTATGATGACACTGGAAGATGCGGTTGATTTGGTGATCTATGCCTTTCAGCATGGTAAAAACGGAGATATGTTTGTACAGAAATCTCCCGCATCAACCATTGCTCATCTGGCCCAGGCATTGATCGAATTGTACAAATCAGAAAGCAAGGTACGGGTGATTGGAACACGTCACGGCGAAAAACTCTATGAAACACTGGTGAACAGGGAAGAAATGGCCAAAGCGCACGACATGGGCAATTATTACCGTGTTCCTGCTGATAACCGTGGTCTCAATTATGCCAGTTACTTCAGCGAAGGGGAAGAAAAAGTATCAGTGATTGAAGATTACCACTCGCACAACACCCACCGTTTGGATGTTGAAGGAACGAAAGAACTGTTACTGAAATTGCCGATGATACGCAGGGATATTTTGGGAGAAGAGATGATACAATACCAGGACTAAGAGATACGACACATATTTAGAATTCGTGCAATTCGCAATTTATGATTAAAATAGGAATAACCGGTCAACCCGGGTTCGTTGGCACACATTTATTTAATACATTAGGCCTCTATCCAGAGGAGTTTATCAGAATTCCGTTCGAAGACAATTTCTTTCAAAGTAAGGATAAACTTGAATCTTTTGTGCAAAGCTGTGATGCAATCGTTCATTTGGCAGCCATGAACCGGCACAATGATCCGGAGGTGCTTTATCAAACCAACATAGGCCTGGTAAAACAAATGATTGATGCTTGCGAAGCGACTCAATCAAAGCCACATATTTTATTCTCTTCATCGACACAAGAAGAGCGCGACAATCTTTATGGCAGATCAAAAAAGGAAGGACGTCAACTTTTTGAACAATGGGCAGAAAAAAATGAAGCACAATTTACAGGATTTGTCATCCCCAATGTATTTGGTCCTTTTGGAAACCCGTATTACAATTCGGTTATTGCAACCTTTTGTCACCAATTGACACACAACGAGCAGCCAAAGATTGAGGTGGATGGCGACATTAAATTGATTTATGTGGGAGAGTTGGTGGAGGCGATCATTGAGCAGATTACCACCATTTACAATTTGCCATTTACAATTTACCATTTACCATCTACTATTTACGTTCCGCATACTTCTGAAATAAAAGTGTCATTTTTGCTTCAAAAACTGATGGAATTCAAGGAAAACTACTTTGAAAAAGGGACTATTCCCAATCTGGACAATCCCTTTGACCGCAACCTGTTTAATACCTTTGTTTGCTACATTGATCATGCTTCCTACTATCCATTCAAATTAAAGCTGAATACCGATGATCGCGGTTCTTTTGTTGAAACAGTCAAACTGCACAGCGGTGGTCAGGTATCCTTCTCAACCACAGTTCCGGGAATAACAAGGGGAAACCATTTTCATACCCGAAAAGCAGAACGGTTTGCTGTGATCAAAGGCAAAGCCCGGATTGAACTGCGCCGAATTGGAACAGACAAGGTTCTTAGCTTTGAACTGGATGGAAAAGAACCATCGTATGTGGATATGCCCGTATGGTACACCCACAACATCACCAACACAGGAGAAGAAGAACTCTATACCATTTTCTGGATCAACGAGCATTTTGATGCGAACGACCCGGATACGTATTTCGAGGAAGTACAAATTACACGAATTTAAACGAATTGCACGGATTCTTTAGGTGAAAATCCGTTCGATCAGTGTCACCGGTGTTCCCAATTAATTACTTTTGTATGATTAAAAAACAAGTTATGGCAGAATATCTTTTTCAAGGGAAACTACAGACCTCAACAAACGCGGTTAAGGTAAAACTGCTACTCTTTCATTTTGAAGATGAAAATAAAATCAACTTTATCTATTCGCCACACCTTGATTTAACCGGCTACGGAAAAAGTACCGAAGAGGCTCAACAATCGTTCGGGATCGTTTTGGAAGATTTTGTAGATTACACCATTAAAAAAAAGACATTGGGAAAAGTATTGCAACAACTTGGTTGGACATTGAAGGGAATGCCGAAAAAACCTAAAAAAGTAATTGCCCCAAGCATCACATCTATAATAAAAGACAACAAATATATTTCAGAAATATTCGACAAATACCCGGTAAGCACTTTTCACCAGGAGATTGGATTGCCTGCTTTTTCCTGACCTTCAATAGTCATGAACATTCCAAAACTATCGAATATTGGTGTTGAGGATTTGCGGCGTTTCCTCAAAGATCAGGGACTTCACCTGATTAAGGATTCGAGAGGAAGAGGTGGACATGAAAAGTGGTCCAGAGCAGATTTGGACAGACCGATTACCATCCAAACTCATATTACCCCTGTTCCGGAATTTATCATCCTTCAAATTCTACGACATTTGAAAATGTCAAAACGAACATTTTGGGAAATAATCAAAAATAGTTAGAACGCACTGATTTTTTTATCCGTGTAATTCGTCTTAATTCGTGTAATCAGTAATAAAATGAAGAAACTTAAAGTCCTTACCGTAGTAGGCACACGCCCTGAGATTATCCGTTTATCGGAAGTAATTAAAAGACTTGATGAGACAGCCAGCATCGAACACATTCTGGTGCATACCGGCCAAAATTACGATTACGAATTGAACGAAGTATTCTTTAAAGACTTGGGATTGCGTAAACCCGATCATTTTCTGAATGCTGCAGGAGGCAATGCCACCACAACGATCGGTCAGATTATCATCAACATTGATCCGGTGCTGGAACAGGAACAACCCGATGCTTTTATGGTATTGGGAGATACCAACAGTTGTTTGTGTGCCATCCCTGCAAAGAAAAGACACATTCCTATTTTCCATATGGAAGCAGGAAACCGCTGTTTCGACCAGCGAGTCCCGGAAGAAACTAACCGTAAGATTGTCGATCACATTTCCGACATCAATCTCACCTATAGCGATATTGCACGGGAATATTTATTACGCGAAGGACTACCGGCGGACCGGATTATCAAAACAGGCAGCCCGATGCTGGAGGTTTTAAATGCCAATATGGATCAAATTGATGCTTCTGAGGTACTAAACAAACTATCACTTACTAAGGAGAATTATTTTGTAGTTTCGGCCCACCGGGAAGAGAATATTAATTCAGGCAATTTTGACAAATTGGTTTCCACGCTTAATCAAATCGCTGAAAAATACCAATTGCCGGTTATTGTTTCCACCCATCCACGTACCCGAAACAAGATCAACGAAAAAGGAATACAATTTCATCCGCTCATCCAATTGATGAAACCTTTGGGATTCCACGATTACAATCACCTGCAAAAAAATGCGAAAGTTGTTCTTTCTGACAGTGGTACAATCTCTGAAGAATCATCCATTATGAACTTCCCGGCCTTAAACATTCGCGATGCCCATGAGCGCCCGGAAGCCATGGAAGAAGCTTCAGTAATGATGGTCGGTTTAAATCAGGAAAGAATTCTACAGGGATTAGTTCTGCTTGAGAACCAATCCAGAGGTGATAACCGGACGTTACGGCCGGTTTCTGACTATTCGATGCCCAATGTATCCGACAAAGTGGTACGAATTATTATGAGTTATACGGATTATGTGAACAGAGTTGTTTGGAGTAAATAAATATGAAACGAACATGTTGCCTCACAACATCCAAGAGTATGATAATAATTTTCAGCAACATGGAGTTCCATACTACCATTAAAAAACAAATTATTATAGAATGAAACTACTACTGATTGTTGATGATTATTTGCCACATAGCATTAAAATAGCTGCAAAAATGATGCATGAGCTGGCATTGGAATTTAAGTCGGAAGGGCATGAAGTAACTGTCCTGACACCACTTCCCTCCCTTCAGACATCCTTTGAAGAAAGAAGTATCGAAGGAATCAGGGTGCTCTTCTTCAAGTCCGGAGAAATTAAAAACATCTCAAAAATAAAGAGGGCCATTAACGAAAGTTTGCTCTCTTTATTTGCATGGAGGGCCACCCGTAACTATTTTAAAACGCATCCGCAAGATGCAATTATCTATTATTCACCTTCAATCTTCTGGGGATATTTGGTAGGAAAATTGAAAAAGCAATGGAAGGTTAATTCCTACTTAATTTTACGTGATATCTTTCCGCAATGGACCATTGACAATGGTCTGATGAAAAAAGACTCACCGATCCACCGATATTTTAAATTCTTTGAGAATCTAAACTATAAAAATGCAGATTATATTGGTGTTATGTCACCCTCTAATCTGGAATTTTTCAGGAACACCGGAAAAGACACGAAAAAATTTGAAGTATTGTACAACTGGGCGCAAATAAAACCCTCAGTATTACCTGCAAATGATTTCCGTCAACAACTACAACTGGAAAACAAGATTGTTTTTTTCTACGGTGGCAATATCGGTCATGCACAAAACATGTTGAATCTGGTCCATCTGGCAATGAGATTGAAAGAAAATACCAAAGCTCATTTTTTATTCGTTGGCAAAGGCGATGAAGTTGATTTGATACTTAAAGAAAAAGAAAGTCACCAATTGAATAACATTACCTATTTACCTTCTGTTGATCAGGAAACATATTTTAAAATGCTCAATGAATTTGACATCGGGCTATTCAGTCTTCATCCTGGACATAAAACACATAATTTCCCGGGCAAACTATTGGGTTACATGGAATATTCAAAACCAATTTTAGGCAGTGTCAATGAAGGAAATGATCTGAAAGAAATGATAAACAATTCGGAAGCTGGATTTATTTATAATACAGGAGAGGACGAAGCACTTTACCTTGCAGCATTATCATTAATTGATTCAGAGGTATTAAGAACGAATGTTGGTCGAAATGCCAGGGAATTATTAATTAAACAATTTTCAGTAAATCAGGCTTCTTCTCAAATAATGAGATGCTTTATAAAAAGTTAAATGCTACGAAATAGGATAAAATAGCAGATTGCCACATTCCGCTACGCTTCATTCGCAATGACGGTATGCGATGATCGGAGCGTTGGGGCCTAAGTTCAATCGGAGCGTCATTGCGAGGTTGAGGAACGAAACCATGGCAATCTGTTCGAATACTCTAACCCTCGTTGGTGCCTGAGTTCAATCGAAGGCCATTGCGAGCGCAATGAAATGAAGCGAAGCAATCTGTCCGCAAACGATAAACTCGCAAGGACAACGAGACACAACCGTCATCAGATTGCCTCACTGCGTTCGCAATGACGACATGCGATGATCGGAGCGTTGGTGCCTGAGTTCAATCGGAGCGTCATTGCGAGGTTGAGGAACGAAACCATGGCAATCTGTTCGAATACTCTAACCCTCGTTGGTGCCTGAGTTCAATCGAAGGCCATTGCGAGGGAGGAACGACCGAAGCAAACTCACATGAATTCGTAAAGATTGCTTCACTGCGTTCGCAATGACGGATTAAACAACGGATTGCTTCATTCCGCAATACTGCGTTCGCAATGACGGTATGTAGCAAAAACAAAACCGCCGCAACCTTTAACGACTGCGGCGGAAAATTCATCAGGCCAATTAAATGATCCCACTATTTCGGAGGTTCTTCGGTGCTGGTTCCCCCCTTACCGCCTCCGGTATAGCCAACGATCGAACGGGCGCTTTTGTATTCATTGTAAAAATCCGGATTCGAAAACTGATAATGAAGCATTAAAATATCAATTCGTTCTTTCAAAAGTTCATCAATAGACTTGAACATTAAATCGATATTTTTTGTAGAAACCTTGGAAGTTCCGGTTGCCACACGCTTCTGCGGAATCGACTGTTTAAACAGGTTCAGGTTTTGTTCCAGATCCGCAAAATCCTGTGGGTTCAATGAGAACCGCTGAATCTCATTTTGCAGAGGACGAGCCAGGTTCAGTAACAAAAATCCAATATCGTAAAGAATCGGATCAGCCGCATGGATCAAATCACTGTTCTTATACGTGGCTTTCGCTTTTAGCTCATTGTTTTTGTTAATGGTGGCATAAGCCAGCAAAGCCGCCGAAAATTGAAGAATGAGCTTATTCACCCGTTGCCTGATTACGGTCTTTTCAACCGTCAAACCAGTAGTATCCGTTTCCTGTACCTGCCGGTTTTCATCAATAACGCCCAGAGAACCCTGAAGCTCGTTATGGGCTTCCTGCAATTCAGGAAAATCTGATACTACAACTGAATGATTCGTAAGCACCATGTTGGTGGCCGAATACATACGAATCTTGTTAATCTGTGTGCGATTCATTGTTGTTAAGTTTAAATTAGAAATAAGTACGCATAAATTTATTATGTACTAATTTAAATAATTAAATTATAAAAGTCAATACACTTTTATATATTCAATAAACATTTTGAATTATTTAATTCCAATACAACTTACATTTTATCAACAGCTTATCATTTAAATAAAATTTTAAATTGCTGATAGAAAGATGACATTTATCGATTTAAAACTGACATACATTCACTTTAAATTGATTTTAATCGACTTAAAAATGACATATATTCAGTTGAAATTCGCATATATCAATCAAAAAATGACATATATTCACTTCAGTTCAACAAATATTTACTGAAAAATGACATATATTCAGTTGAATTGCACCTGCATCCGTCAGAAATGAATAAATACCAGCTTCAATTCAAAAAGAACGGACAAAAAGCATTGGCGCCTGAGTTCAGTCGAAGCGTCATTGCGAGGTTGAGGAACGAAACCGTGGCAATCTGTTCGAATACCCTAACACTCGTTGGTGCCTGAGTTCAATCGAAGGCCATTGCGAGCGAAATAAAATGAAGCGAAGCAATCCCTTGAAAAGAACAGATCGCTTCACTGCGTCGCAATGACGGGTTGAACTCTCCATTCGCAATGACCCACATGAAACAATAAATTATCCCCATGAAGTATTATACCCTGATCCTGTTAATCCTGCTCCTGTCGTGCAGACAAGAAGTTGAATGGTCCCCCATCAGCAACTGGGATCAATTGAACGACTTCCCGGGTGAGGCACGGGCATCAGCCACCTCCTTCGTTTATCAGGACAAAGCCTTTATTTGTCTCGGACGCTCAGGCCCCAGGGAAGGTTTTTTAAATGATCTCTGGCAATACGACAGCCAGACCGATCAATGGACTCGTAAAACGGACTTTCCGGGGGCCCCAAGGGTTAAAGCCGTCGGCGCAGTAGTAGGTGATAAAGCCTATGTAGGTCTGGGTGCCATTGCTCCATACGAAGGAAACCAGTTTAGCGACTTCTGGGAATACGACATACCCACAGATACCTGGAAACAGGTGGCATCTTTCCCCGGACCGGCAAAAAACGATTTGTTTTATGCGGTGATCGACGGTTGCATTTACATGACTGAAGGTTATACCGCGACCCAGTTTAATAGCGACACTTACAAATACGATCCCGCAACCGACACCTGGACCCAATTAAAGAATTGTCCGGTAAAAAGGACAGGCACTGCCGGATTTGCGATTGGCAAGGACTTGTATGTAGGCACAGGCTATGATATTGACAGGTATAAAGACTTTTACTGCTACCATACTGAAACCGATAGCTGGAACCGGGTTGCCGATTTACCTGCCGTTCGTGTTTTATCCAAAGGAATAACCATCGGGGGCCGGGGATACATCATGCTGGGCCGGTACTGGAATGGATCCTTAAATGGCGGCCGATTATTGGCAGATGTAGTCAGTTACGATCCGCTAACAGACAAATGGACCAAATGTGGTGATTTCCCCGGAGGAGGCCGCCAGAACATAGTAGCCTTCACCCTGAATGAAAAAGGGTATATCGTAGGAGGCGAAGATGACGATGAACGAAAAGCAGATGTTTGGGTGTTTCAACCCTGATGATCAACAACCGTCATTGAACATCAGATTGCTTCATTCCGCTACGCTTCATTCGCAATGACGTACACCTTAATCGAACCGCTGGTGCCTGAGTTCAGTCGAAGGCCATTGCGAGCGGAATGAAATGGAGCGTGGCAATCTGTTGTGAATCCCCACCCCGTTGGAGCCTGAGCGCGAAGCAATCTCACATCATCAGAACGACACAAACAATAATCCATGGAACAAGGAGGTTACATTTACATCTTAACCAACAAAAACCACACGGTATTATATACTGGCGTCACGAGCAATCTGGGTAACCGTTTGTATGAACACCGCACCGGTTTTTATAAAGATTCGTTTACATCACGATACAACGTAACCAAGTTGGTGTATTACGAAGAATTTCTATCAATTGAAGAAGCGATACACCGGGAGAAGCAGATCAAGGCAGGTTCACGTCAAAAGAAACTGGATTTGATCAACCGCCTCAACCCAGACTGGAAAGATTTGTCAGGCTCTTTTGAATGACGGATTGCGTCATTGCGAGCGAAATGAAATGGAGCGTGGCAATCTGTTGTGAATCCCCACCCTCGTTGGAGCCTGAGCGCGAAGCAGTCGAAGACCATTGCGAGTGCGACGAAGTAGGACGTGGCAATCCCTTGATGACAACAGATTGCTTCATTCCGCTACGCTCCATTCGCAATGACGCTCCGAGGAAACGTCATTGCGAGCGAAATGAAATGAAGCGTGGCAATCTGTCCGCAAACGATGAACTCGCAATGACAACGAGACACAACCGTCATCAGATTGCTTCACTGCGTTCGCAATGACGGATTAAACAACAGATTGCTTCATCCGCCCAAAAGCGGATTCGCAATGACGACGGAAACCCCATTCAGTAACAGAAAATAAACGAATGCAACTGAAACATTACCATATCCTGTTGTTGCTTCTAGTGAGCGCAACAACCTTGAAGGCACAAAGCCGTACGGATTCTGTTACCTACAGTATCAATAGCCGCTTTAGCGGAGGCACCGGAACGTATGCCCCATTCCTGTCAACAGCCAACCAATACGACCGATACAGTTTTTCACCCAATTCCTTGACCACCTGGGGAACTTTACACAAAGAAATAAATGACCTGAAGCATATTGATTATGAATTTGGTGCAGAACTGGATGGAAACCTCTCCGAAAATGAAAGCCGCTTTTTCCCCGGAGAACTTTATATCCAGGGCAAACTACATTTTCTGAATATGTATATGGGAATGAAACAGGAGATCTTTGGCAATCAGGATCCCGAACTTTCAAGTGGGGGGATGTTGTGGTCAGCGAACAGCAGGCCTATGCCTAAGATAGCCATCCAATCACATAACTATGTTGCCGTACCTTATACGAAAGGCTATTTGGAGGTTAAAGCCGGACTCTCGCATGGGTGGTTCGACAATCAAAAAAACCTTAAAGGGCTATTACTGCATCATAAATATGGGTATATACGTGTGGGAGGGACTTTACCGCTAACTATTAATTATGGAGTCCAACATGTGGCCCAGTGGGGTGGACAATCCAACCTTTATGGCACAATGCCTGTAAACTGGAATAATTATTTTCGCATTTTTATGGGACATAGTGGAAGTTCTTCAGCTAGCTGGGAAGATCAGGAAAATGCCCTGGGGAATCACATTATTTCTCAAAACCTGGGATTGGATCTGAAACTTAAATTCGCACTCGTTTCCTTTTACTGGCAAAGCATTGCAGAAGATTCTCCAGTCGTAAAATTCATTACAAACACACCTACCATTGAAGATGGGCTCTGGGGAACATCAGTCACACTACCCAGATTTCAGCCGTTAAATCATTTTGTTCTGGAGTATTTAAGTACAACAGACCAGAACGGCCCCTGGCACGATCTGGATGGTGTAATCTATGGAGGATTAGATGGTTATTATAGCAATGGTCTGATTCCCAATGGGTGGAGCTACAAGGGTATGACTATTGGAAATCCCTGGCTAACCTCGCCCAATTACAACAAGGACGGATCAACGTCAGTAGTCAATAATACTGTCCGACTTTATTATTTCTCAGGAAAAGGAATGATCAAAACATTCAATTACAGATTGACATTGGCCTATTCCGAAAATTTTGGATCGACTGCTCCAATTTACAGGGATTGTAAAAAACAATTTTCATGGCAACTTGAAACCTCTACTTCTGTCAACCGCTTAAAGAATATCGAACTTAACCTGGGTATTTCAGGAGATCATGGAACTATGTACGGGAACAATATCGCAATACTACTTGGCTTCTCATATACCGGTTTTTGGGAATTCTGAGCAGTACAGTTAACACTTCCAACGGGAAAGCGATCAACATAGCATTCCTGAAGGAAATAATAGGAAGTTATTCTGTAGGAGCAGGAAGAGTTGCCGATACACACTATCCCTTATGCCTTTCTATTTCAGGCATTTTAAGTATCCATTTGTTCACCTCAAATTAAATAGCTACGATTGTTAAAAAGTCTTCCTTATCAGAAGCCTCCAGTTATGAATAAAAATTAAAGTTTCTGCAAAAGCATTCTTATGAAAAAGTCCACCAGGTTCTGTCGCATGGCTCCAAATCTTTAGAAGGTAAAAACATTACTTCGAAATATTCCTTCTCAAACATACCCAATTAAAAATTTAACAAATAATTAACAAACGAATAAAATCACTTCATTCATGAAAATGGCATACTCATCCTGAAAAACATACGTTTCATTAATTTGAGAAATTCAATTCCGAACCTTTATCAATTTGATAATTAAATTTAACATATATTTATGCATCGCCTTCCGAAATAAGATAACTTTGCCAAGTATGCACCTGACACAATAAAATGTCAGCAAAACAAAAGATTAGTTTATGATGGTGTTGTGCTAATACGCTTCAGATACAGTATCTTGACAAAAGAGAGTTAACTTTTAAAAGATTAACAATGTACACGCAACCAACAGATAAGCATTTGCATCTTAAAACAGAAACCTTATAAAGAGAGGGTATGGAAATGCCTTCAGGCCTCCAGCCTTCGAATTTGTGAACAATAATGGTATTGTTTTTGATTTAAGAAGTTAATAGTTCTCAGATTTGAATAAACATTAAGCATATCTGGAGAAACAACATAAGACAAAAGGTCTAAAATGGAATGACCCAACGAATATGAAGTGGTAACAGAGAAAAAAAACATGACATTAAGTTTGAGAGAAAAACTATTCGCTTTTAGATATTATACCCAAACAGGATTAAATTAAAATTATGACTGGACATATCTTTCAAATACTTGCAGCTTTTTTTATTGGACTTTGCCTGGTATATTATGCGATACCGGTTATTGTTCAGATTTCAATAGCCAAGCATTTATACGATGTACCAAACGAACGAAAAGTAAATAAAACGGTGATTCCGAATCTGGGAGGGATCGCTCTTTTTGTCGGTATTTCAATTGGCACCCTGATTGGCATCTTTAAAGGTTCATTTTCAGATTGGCGCTACATTTCAGCGGCTATGATTATTCTGTTTTTTGTCGGGATTAAAGATGATATTTTAGTTATTTCGGCCCGCAAGAAATTTGCTGCCCAAGTCCTATCTGCTTTAATTTTAACGGTATTGGGTGATATCCGTATTACCAATTTTCACGGCATGTTGGGCATTAATGAAATTAATTATGCGCTTAGTATATCATTCAGCTTGCTAACCATTGTGGGAATTATTAACGCATTAAACCTGATTGACGGAATTGACGGGTTAGCTGCATCAATAGGAATTTTAGCATCCACAATTTTTGGGTTTATCTTTTTCTTTTCAGGAGAAATTAGTTATGCAGTGCTGAGCTTTGCAACATGCGGAAGCCTACTTGCCTTTTACTACTACAATGTTTATGGCAAAAAAAACAAAGTATTTATGGGTGATACGGGCTCGTTGATTCTTGGGATGGTTCTATCGATAAGCGCCATTCGTTTCACTGAATTGACTACCATAGGGAACGAAGTGTTTTATAGTGTATCACCAGTTTTGGCACTGGCCATTCTGGCAGTTCCGATTTTTGATATGATTCGTATTTTTTCAATGCGGATATTGCATCGAAAATCACCTTTCTCGCCTGACATGAATCATATTCATCATAAATTCTTAAAACTGGATCTGACACACCGTACCACCACTCAGATCATAGTTATTTCAAACATTATCATCATTGGGATGGTGTACGTGTTCCGAAATTTGAATAATCACCTCTTATTAATGCTCCTTATTTCGATGGTTTCCATACTGATGATTTTGCCAAAGTTCATTTATGAATACGTAAAATCGAAAAACTCTATCG
Organism: Prolixibacteraceae bacterium; assembly: GCA_003537645.1. Taxonomy (GTDB): domain Bacteria; phylum Bacteroidota; class Bacteroidia; order Bacteroidales; family Prolixibacteraceae; genus Aquipluma. The sequence continues at coordinate 36,736 of DPRM01000051.1, read as the reverse complement.
CAAAAAAAATGCAAATGCGNNGCGAATAAATTAAAAAAGACCTCCAAAGTATAAATTGGGCAAATGGTATTATCTTCCTTTCAGTGATTCTTTGGATTCAGATCCAGATTCCCATTTACTTTTCAGAATCGAACGCAGGGCTTAAATAAAATTCAGATAGAGAAACAGCTTCAATCTGATTGCCTCCAAAAAGAGTTACCACTACGCAGTTCCCATTGGTTTTATACCATAATGCAAAAATCAGAGGCTTTCAAAAAGGGTTAAAGGCGTTGCACCGATAATAACGCAAGATAAAGCCATTCCATGTCCCTAGCGGCGAGCGGAGACAGATTCCTCCGGGTAAAACATTATCTTATATTCGGAACTTAAGAACTCTTAACATTTTCATAGGGCAAAACATTTTCCCAAATTAACCTATTGGATCATTTATTAAAGCCAGAATCTACCCGCATATAAACAAAAGAAGTCCAATCACTGTTTTGCTTACAACCTGTGCAATTTTCTCAGTAAAATGATTTAAATTTATTTGCTCGAAAATCAGCATTAAAAGCATGAATGATATATCTCCGAAATAGTAACCCTTTTGATAAATAATATAGCCGTCGTCTGATAGCCGGGAACTGATAATAAACATCTGAATAGAAAACTTATCATTTAAATAATCCTTATATGACACAAAAAACAGCATTAATCACCGGTGTTACCGGTCAGGATGGAGCTTATCTGAGTGAATACCTTTTAAAAAAGGGATACATGGTACACGGTATAAAACGTCGTGCATCGATGTTTAACACCGAACGTATCGACCATATTTACGAAGATCCGCACGTTGAAAACCGAAAGTTTCAATTGCACTACGGCGATTTGACCGACAGTATGAACCTGACCCGTATCATTCAGGAAACACAACCCGATGAAATATATAATTTAGCGGCAATGAGCCACGTCGCTGTCAGTTTTGAAACACCTGAATATACAGCGAATGCTGACGGACTTGGAACTTTGCGCATTCTGGAAGCTGTGCGGTTACTCGGATTAGCTCAGAAAACCCGTATTTATCAGGCTTCAACTTCTGAGTTATACGGTATGGTCCAAGAGGTGCCTCAAACCGAAAAAACACCATTTTATCCACGCTCACCGTATGCCGTAGCCAAAATGTACGCATACTGGATCACCGTCAATTATCGCGAAGCCTATAAAATGCACGCCAATAACGGCATTCTTTTCAACCATGAATCGCCTATCCGTGGCGAAACTTTTGTTACCCGTAAAATTACCCGCGCCATCAGCCGTATCGCTTTAGGAATGCAGGATCAGCTTTTCCTTGGAAACCTTTCTTCCATGCGCGACTGGGGACATGCCAAAGACTATGTCCGCGCAATGTATCTCATCCTTCAGCAAGACCAACCCGATGACTATGTGATTGCAACCGGAATTACAACAACCATCCGCGACTTTGTTAAAATGGCGTGTGCCGAAATTGGTCTCGAAGTTGCATTCAAAGGAGAAGGCGCCGAAGAAAAAGGGTTCCTTGTAGGTATTGACGAGAATTTATTCACCGGGAAAGTTGGAGCTCACTATGTTGCCGGAATTAAGGCCAGAATGGTTCCCGAATTGGTTGAAGGAAGTCTGTCTAAGGCCATTATCAATGTCGATCCTAAATATTTCAGGCCAACCGAAGTTGACCTGCTGATTGGTGATCCAACCAAATCAAAAAGCAAATTAGGCTGGGAACCCAAATACGATCTGCAGGGTCTGGTTACCGACATGATGCAATCCGACATCAAACTCATGAAAAAGGATGCCTGGTTGAAAGAAGGTGGTTACCGGACAATGAACTACTTCGAATAATTTAAACCACAAAGTGTACGGATTGATATGAATGATTAAAAATAAATTCATGTCAATCCGTAAAATTTTCGGACAAACAAAAAAACATGAAAAAGAATTCAAAAATATATGTAGCCGGGCATCGCGGACTGGTAGGTTCTGCCCTCTGGAAAAACCTACAGATGAAAGGATACTCCAACCTGATTGGAAGAACCTTTGACGAACTGGATTTAATGGACACCAAAGCGGTTAATCAGTTCTTCGAACAGGAGCAACCGGAATACGTGATTCTGGCCGCTGCCAAAGTGGGTGGAATTGTAGCCAATAACACATATCGGGGTCAGTTCATTTACGAAAACCTGATGATCCAGAACAATGTGATTCATGCAGCGTACCTGAACAACGTCAAAAAACTACTCTTTTTGGGAAGCACCTGCATCTATCCGCGTGATGCCCCGCAACCCATGACGGAAGATTGCCTGTTAACTGCACCCCTGGAATATACCAATGAGCCTTATGCCATTGCCAAAATTGCCGGAATTAAACTTTGTGAAAGCTACAACCTGCAATACGGAACCAACTTTATTTCGGTAATGCCCACTAATTTGTACGGTCCAAACGACAATTTCGATCTCGAAAAATCGCACGTACTTCCGGCCATGCTCCGGAAAATGTACCTGGGTAAATGCCTGGAAGAAAACAATTGGGACGCTATTCGTGAAGATCTGAACAAACGCCCGATCGAGGGAGTCTCAGGCAGTGCTGATGCCCTCCAAATAGAAGCTAAACTTGGGAAATACGGGATCCGTCGGAATCCGTCGGAATCCACACAGGCTGTAGAAGTGGAAATCTGGGGAACAGGTGCACCTATGCGCGAATTTTTATGGAGCGAAGAAATGGCAGATGCCTGCGTTTTCCTGATGGAGAATGTTGACTTTCAGAACGTCATTACGAACGAAGTGAAGCAATCACAACAAAAACAGATTGCCCCACTTCCTCCGGTCGTTCGCAATGGCACAGAAATTAGGAACACCCACATCAACATTGGAACGGGCAAAGAAGTTTCGATCCGTGAGCTGGCCACCCTAATCAAAGAAAAAGTTGGATTTAACGGAGAGCTCGTGTTCAACACCTCCAAACCCGACGGAACACTGCGTAAATTGACCGACCCGTCGAAACTTCATTCCCTGGGCTGGCATCATCAAATCGAAATCGGCGAAGGAATTGAGAAATTGTATCAGTGGTATTTAGAACGCTAATTCATTCGAATTTAAACGAATACTTGCGAATAATATGACTGATATTCTTTTTAAAGATGAGAGTTATGCAATAATTGGGGCATGCATAAAAGTGCACACCGAACTTGGTGCTGGATTTTTAGAAGCAGTTTATCAGGAATCATTGGAGAGAGAATTCTTAAAACGCAATATTCCATTTCAGCGACAACCCAAACTCTCGCTCTATTTTGATGGAGAGAAGCTAAAGAAATATTACATCGCTGATTTTCTTTGTTATGGTTCTATTGTTATTGAAATAAAAGCAACATCCTTCATCTCTGAAATGAATATCAAACAACTCCAAAATTCACTCAAAGCCTCAAAACACCGTTTAGGCATTTTGATTAACCTTGGAACATCTTCTTTGACCTCAAAACGCATTTTGAACTCTTCGCATTAATTCGCTCCAATTCGCCTAATTCGCACCTAAAATGAAGCATCTTATCTCAGTCCCCACCAATACCATCCCTCATTTTCATCAAATCTCGGGTCTTTCCCCCGAAAACTGGTTTGTCACCTCCGACCCTGAAGGCAATCGCGTTGGTTCCGGTGGAGGAACAGCACATTTGCTTACCGAACTGTTTCGCCGGGAAAAAGAGGAAAGCTTTGAAGAATGGCTTGCTAAAGAAAAACGGGTTCTGATTCACGCCGGGGGACAAAGCCGAAGGCTTCCAGCCTACGCGCCATTAGGCAAAAGTTTATTGCCTATGCCTGTCTTTCGCTGGTCNNACCCTGGTGGCCAGTGGCGACACCCTGATTTTTTCGGGCAAAAATATTCCTGAAATTCCGGAAGCAGATATCGTTTGCTTTGGGATGTGGCTCGAACCTGAAAAAGCGACCAATCACGGCGTGTTTTTTGCCACCCATGAAAATCCAGGCGACTTGCAGTTTATGCTGCAAAAACCTTCAATATCGACTATCAAAGAGCTCATACACCAGTACTATTTTCTGATGGATATTGGGATTTGGCTACTAAGCGACAAGGCCGTTGACTTACTCATGAACCGTTGTGGCTGGAATGGGGAAAAATACGAAAACGCCATTCCGGCGAATTACGATTTGTACAGCGATTTCGGCACAGCTATGGGCGAATCGCCACGGACAGCAGACCGTGAAGTTAGCGAGTTAAAAGTAGCTTTGGTAAATCTGGAAGGCGGCGAGTTCTACCATTTAGGTAACACCTCCGAACTCATTACCTCCAACTTGGCTATCCAAAACAGGATTACCGATCAGCGTGAGATCTGGCACCGGCAAATCAAACCTCACCCATCCATCTTTGTATTAAATGCAGAGGTTTCCACACCATTAAATCAGGAACAAAATCACCTTTGGATAGAGAATGCCTCTATTCCCCCAGGTTGGAAACTACAAAAAAAACATGCATTAACCCATATTCCTGAAAATACCTGGAACCTGAAATTATATCAGGGGAATTGTCTGGATATGCCGCCAATCAGCGAAGATGAGGTAATAATCAGAAACTATGGATTTACAGACCCTTTCAGGGGAAACAGGACCAGTGATGCCACGCATTTTATGGAATTGCCGCTGAACGAATGGTTACAGAAACGGGAATTGACGAAGGCATTTCAGCATGTAGCTGAAGATACCGACATCCAGTTGCTTCCGCTTTTCCCGGTGGTCAAAAAGAATCAGATTACCGAAGATTTCATACAATGGTTAATTGATCCCCAACCACAAAACAAACCCGACTTTACCACATTCTGGCTGCAATCTAAAAGATTAAGTGCTGAAGAAATCAGCGCTGTCTGTAACATTCCGCTACTCGAAAAGCAAGGTACTGCATTCCGTTTAAAAGCGATTCCGGCTATAGCACGAAACTACAACAATTCGGTTTTTTACCAGCTCGACCTCGAACAACTGGCCCACGAATACGTCAGCCAAAACATGGAACTTCCGCAACCACTTCCCGGAAAATCGAAAGACTGGACTCCGATTCATTTTCATATGTTTCGGGCAACAGTAGAACGGCGGAAAGAACATGAATTTATCAGTGAAGAAAAAATAGCATTTGATTACCTCCGGGACTCGGTGCTGGAGCATTTTCACCAACGACCTGTTGAACCATGTATCCAGCTACTACCCGACCAGATTGCATGGGGCCGCAGTCCGGTGCGACTCGATCTGGCAGGTGGATGGTCGGATACCCCACCCTATTGTTTTTTGCATGGAGGAAAAGTGGTCAATCTGGCGGTTGAATTAAATGGTCAGCCACCGCTGCATTGTTACATTAAAGCTTCTGAAAAGCCTGAATTTATTATTCGTTCCATCGATTTGGGCGCACAGGAAACGATTACCACTTTCGACGAGTTAAGGGCTTTTTTCAACATCGGTTCTCCATTTGCCATTCCTAAAGCGGCCTTGGCCCTGGCTGGGTTCATTCCCGAATTCTCGTACCGGAAATATCCATCTTTAAACAAACAACTATCGGATGCCGGGGGCGGACTGGAAATCTCCATTTTGTCTGCCGTCCCCAAAGGTTCAGGATTAGGCACCAGTTCCATTCTGGCAGCTACCGTACTCGGAACTATTTCCGAAGTCTGCGGCCTGGGCTGGGATAAAACGGAAACAGGCCGACGCACCCTTGCACTCGAACAATTGCTCACAACAGGCGGAGGATGGCAAGATCAGTTTGGCGGGATACTTGAAGGCATCAAGTTGCTGGAAACCGTTCCCGGGAAAATCCAAAGCCCCGCCATAAAATGGCTGCCCGACTCGCTGTTCACCGATCCGATGTACAAATGCAGAATGCTGCTGTATTATACCGGAATAACCCGTATCGCCAAAAGTATCCTGGCTGAAATTGTACGGGGTATGTTCCTCAACTCATCGGGGCACCTGGCCATTCTCGAAGAGCTGAAGCACCATGCCGAAAATACCAGTCAAACCCTTTCAACTAAAGACGTTGAAGGTTTGGGTAAAAATATCAGCCGAAGCTGGCAATTGAACCAAAAAATGGATAGTGGCACGAATACTCCGGAAATTCAGAAGATTATTGACCGCATCGCACCCTGGGTTGCCGGATTTAAACTTCTGGGAGCTGGCGGAGGCGGATTTATGCTTATGATTGCCAAAGATGAAAAAGCAGCAGGTTCTATCCGGCACGAACTGACAACCAACCCGATTAATGTAAGGGCTCGTTTTGTCGATTTCAGCGTTTCGCCAACCGGACTTCAGGTCACAAAAAGTTAGGCTCCTGTACGCACCAAATAGAAAAACCTCCATTTCGTTGTCAACAGACGATGAATTGGAGGTTTTTCTTTGTCAACTAACGGGTTTTACATTTCCAGTACAACACCAATGCTTCCGGTCATCAAATTCCTTCCTTCAGGAGCCACAACCCCACTTTGGTTAGCTTTCCACCAGGTTTTCGAATAGCCCAGACTACCTACCAGCCGGTAATAATTTACCCATCCCGAGTTACGGATTTTCCAATCGAACTTAAACTCCGAACTCATGGTCCAATCATAAATCCCATCCTTGGTGAAATCTAAGAGTGGATAGTTATACACCGAGCTCAAATCATCTTCTCTCAACTGATGGCGATAAATGTCACCGTAAATCTGGTGGATATTTGTACTTGCCAAATCATTCGTTCCATGAATTATCAGTCGGGTTTCCAGAGTCAAAACCAAATCGGGTACGGCAATATTCTCCAATTTCCAGTTTAGTTCGCCAGAGTTGGGAGGCAAATAAAAACCCAGGTTAGATTCATCATGGGTATAAGTCATATCCAACGGACGGTCGCCACCAAACGTATTAAAATTCGTTTCGGGATAATGGGTGTAAACAAAAGGGGTAAGCCGGGTATATTTCAACGAGGAAGTCGTTCCCGGAATAATTCCGGAAAGCAGGTTCGTTTTCCATCCCAATTGCCAGGCGTAACGATTTCGGGGCATTTTCATTAAATTTCCGGATCGGGTAAAGCTAAACTCGTCAACAAAAAAACCGACCCAAGTTTTTCCTAATCCCGGGAACTGTGTTGCCACATCAAAATAAAGCGACAGATTATCATGATCGCCTACATCAATCTGGGTGAAATGAGGCAACACAAAAGGCATCAGGTAAGCCAGTTCGAGCCGTTTAGACCAGATATTTCCACCTCCGGCAGAAATTTGCAGCCATTTGCTGGGTATAAGCTCAAAAAGATGGTAGGTAAACATTTTCTGAACCTGACCTAAATCATACCCGTAAATAGTCGCTTTGTAATTCGTATCCTGGCTCGCAAACGAAAACAAAGATCCTGTCAGGTAAGAATACCTAATCCATTTCGCAGGTTGTATCTTCAGTTCAATCCCTGGAAATCTTCGGGCAGAAGCCGAAAGAACCAGGTTACTCTCATCATTTCCCCAAGCCCTTCGCTGATTGTTGATACTGAATTGTACCACCCCATCAAACCAGGAACCGTTTAATTCGGAATGATAGATCGTTCCGGCGGTAAGTTCGTCCTGAACAGGCCTACCCGATCCGGATGTTCCCTGGGCATGATTCCACATGGTTTCGAAATTAAACTGGTAAGGCAGGTGGGCATACCCGATTGACTCGTATGGAAATATCACCTGTCCTCCCCGGGTGTACGACTGATAAAACATGTCAGGAGCAAGCCGCTCTATGGCCAATCCCATACCAGCAGTAAACGTAAGATGTTCCCCCACATCACCTGAAAGATATGGTTCACCAATCAGACTGGTTGACCACGTCCCGTTATCACCAAACCCAGAACGCCCGGTGGCTTCGGCACTGAATCCGGCCAGTGCATAAGATTTCTTCCCTGCTTGTGAATATATCTTAAGTCCATTCGTGTCTTTACTAACATCAGTAAGATACCGGTTAACAATTTTCTTTTCCCGGTCTGTCAGATTTTCATTTTCGAGTAGCATACCCAGCATATCAACAATAAAAACCCTCGTATATGGTTTGGCTTGCGGTAAAAACCGAATATCGCCCTTCGCTTCGAAATAATCCAGCACCTCATAAATCGTATTTGACAGCGGAATAATTTTATGCTTTAACCGAATCGGTTCAGCATCTCTGGTAATTACAGCATCGGGACGACCCGATTTTGCTTCCTGAGCGTTCGCAGGATTCAGATGCAGACCTAATACCATAAAAAAGGCCGGAAGAATTATTCGTAAATTCATAACCACAGTTTAAAGTTTATAAGATAAAGATAAACAAATCACGACCCTAAAAGTTATGACAATAAAAGTAAATTGTTAATTCAGGTTAAGAGCCTGAAAATTATTTTTTAAACCAACTGAAAAACGATACTTTTGTGACCCGAATTAGTTTATTATTTAAAACGAGTCTAAATTATGGCAACACATAAAAAAACACTTTTAATGATCCTCGATGGCTGGGGAATTGGCGATGGTTCTGAAAGAGATGTGATTGCAACCGCCCCAACTCCATTCATGGATTATTTGACAGCCACCTATCCAAACGCTCAGCTACTTACCAGCGGCGAGAATGTAGGTTTGCCCGATGGACAAATGGGTAACTCGGAAGTAGGTCACCTCAACATCGGCGCCGGAAGGGTGATGTATCAGGACATGGTTAAAATTACCAAGTCGATCCGCGACAAATCGCTTTGGAACGAACCACAGATCGTGAAAGCATTCACTTATGCGAAAGAAAACAACAAAAATGTTCACCTCATTGGCTTGATTGGCCCCGGCGGCGTTCACGCACTAAGCGCGCACATGGTTGCTTTATGTCAGATCGGAACTGATATGGGATTGAAAAACACTTTCATCCACGGTTTAACTGATGGCCGCGACACCGATCCGCGCTCGGGACTTGGCTTTCTGGAAGAAGATCTGAAAAACCTTGAAGGAACCAATGGTAAATTTGCCTCGCTGATTGGCCGCTACTACGGAATGGATCGTGACAAAAATTACGACCGGCTGAAACTTGCTTACGATTTATATACCGAAGGAAAAGGAACTCCATCGACCGACTTGCTTAAAACGGTAAAAGAGTCGTATGAAGCCGGAGTTACCGACGAATTTCTGAAACCAATTGTGATGGTTGACGAAAACGGAAATCCACTGGCCACCATTCAGGAAAACGATGTTGTAATCTGTTTTAATTTCCGCACCGACCGACTTCGCCAGACGACCATCGCGTTTACACAAAAAGACCTTCCAGAATTCGGAATGAAAACAATGCCTTTGCAATGGTTCACCATGACCAATTACAAAGCCGATTTCGAAAACATCAATGTAATTTTCGACAAGCCGAACCTGAATAATACAATGGGCGAAATTGTTTCGAAAGCCGGATTGAAACAAATCCGTATTGCCGAGACAGAAAAATACGCCCACGTTACTTTCTTTTTCAGCGGAGGCCGCGAAGAGGAATTTGCAGGCGAAAAACGATTGATGGCTCCATCGCCCAAAGTTCCGACCTACGATTTTCAACCCGAAATGTCGGCTCCTGTAGTACGCGACCTTATTGTTCCTGAATTGCTCAACCAAACAGCCGATTTCGTTTGCCTGAATTTTGCCAATGGCGACATGGTTGGACACACCGGCGTTTACGAAGCAATCGTAAAAGCAATTTCGGCTGTTGACAGCTGTGTGAAAGATGTAGTTGAAGCTGCTCAGAAAAGTGGTTACGAAATCATGATCATCGCCGACCACGGAAATGCCGACAATGCCATCAACGAAGACGGATCGGCCAACACAGCCCATTCGCTGAATCCGGTTCCTTGCATCTATATTTCAGAAAACAAAAATGCCAAGATTAAAAACGGAATACTGGCCGATGTTGCTCCTACCCTTTTATCTTTAATGGGTTTGGAAATTCCTTCAGAAATGACCGGAAACGTTTTAATTGAAAAATAAATAAAGTTGTTTAAAGTCCAAAGTTTAATGTTCAATGTTGATGGTTGAACGTTAAACTTTGGACTTTTGACTTTAAACCAATTCTTTTTATGCTCGAAATCGGTAGAACCATTGTCAGCCTTGATGTTTTAGAGAAAAAATTCCTTTGCGATTTACTGAAATGTAAAGGTGCATGTTGTGTTGAAGGCGACTCGGGCGCTCCGGTTACTCCTGAAGAAGTTGAAGCCATTACTGCGGCATATCCCGAAGTTGAGGTATATATTCCGGAATCTCACCGCGCCGAAATCCGCAAACAGGGTTTCGCGGTAGTCGATCTCGATGGCGATTTGGTTACTCCGCTGGTGAATAACCGTCAATGTGTCTATACTTTCGAGGAAAAAGGAATTTTGAAATGTGCCATCGAGAAGGCGTTCTTCGACGGAAAAAGCAAATTTCGCAAGCCGGTTTCCTGCCATCTTTTCCCCATCCGAATCACAGAATACAAGCGGTTTGATGCTGTGAACTATCAGCAAATAGATATTTGCAAGCCCGGCCGCCAGTGCGGTAAAAGCGAAAACCTGCCTTTGTATGTATTCCTGAAAGAACCTCTGATCCGCAAATACGGCGAAGAATGGTACGAGCAGCTGAGCTACGCAGCCGAACACTATGTTGAGCAGAAATAAGGAACGATATGGAGAAATCCATAACGCTACGCAACTCTCTATCCGGCTACGCGACTATCTCAATCCGGTTTTTTTCGGGATCATAAACTGAGCTTTCGTAATATCCGTCACCGGTCATTCTACCCTGACTAATGATTTCAAACCCGTCATTTTTCAGTGAATCGGTTATTTGATCAACCCTGTCGCGACTTCCAACTTTAAAAGCGAAATGGGCAATTCCGGTATAATGTTTTCGGTAATCGTTTTTACTCCCCGAAACAGTTGGCATTTCCATCAGTTCAATGCGGCAATCGCCTCCAAACGTAAGAAAATAGGATCTGAATTCTTTTGAATGATTATAATAACAAGATCCTGAAACCGCATCAAAATAGTGAGTATAAAAATTCCGCATTCCTTCCAGATCGCGTGTCCAAATGGCAATGTGTTCGATTCTCATAATGGTAATTGTTCTAATTAGTTTGTTTTCATGTATTAGCTTCCCATTCATCAAAAAACTGCTGAAGATAGTTTTCCAGAAAAAGATGCCTTCGCTCTGCCATTATTTTGGCAGTTTTCGTATTCATCCGATCTTTCAACAGTAAAAGCTTTTCGTAAAAATGATTGATTGTAGGAGCTGTACTGCTCTTATACAATTGAAAATCGTCGTATATAACAGGTGCGATATCCGGATCGTAAATGAGCCTCTTTTTATGACCTCCATACGCGAAAGTCCTTGCAATACCAATGGCGCCAATGGCATCCAGACGATCAGCATCCTGAACAACAGCCGATTCGGGCGAACTAACCGGAGTATCGATGCCAGCACCTTTATACGATACTTCCTCAATAACCTGCAAAATATGATTAGCAGTTTCAGGTTCAACATCTAAAGAATCAAGCCATTTTTTTGCTTTTACCGGAATGTGCGATTCCGATCCTGTAATTTTGTAGTCGTCAAGGTCGTGAAGTAAAGCAGCCATTTCGGTCACAAAAAGATCACTGCCTTCGATCCCGCCAATACGCAGTGCCAACCGGCGCACGCGATCAACATGAAACCAGTCGTGACCACCTCCATCGGAAGCGAATTCTCCGGCTATAAAATCTGCTGTTTTCTGTATGATGATTAAGCTTTCCATTTCCCTCCAAATTTAAATTAATTAAAGGCTATTTCCTGATTATTTGCAACTATTATTTATCATTTCGGAATAAATAAAACTCCGACGAAACCATTCCGGAATTCGAAAAAACCTTGGAAAATCTTCCAAATAAACGCGTTATGACTTAATTATTTTTAATTTTTTCAAGTCTCTGGGAACATTTATATATTTTTGCAACGTTGAATTGTTAATAGAATCATCTAATTTCAAACTATGGGAAGGCTCGAATTTTTAACAATCCCTGCTATGTTGCAGGCCAGTTTCAAGGACTATGCAAAGAATCAGTCGTTGGTATTTGTCGGTGAAGAAAACAGAAGCTACGCGCAGCTTGAAATTGAAGTTAAAAAGGCAGCTCTTCAACTTCAGTCAATTGGTGTAAAAAAGGGAGATAAAGTAGCGATTCTGAGCATGAATATGCCTCAATGGGGAATCGCATTTTTTGCAGCCAGCGTCATTGGTGCAGTGGTAGTACCCATACTTCCTGATTTCCATCCCAACGAGATTAAAAATATACTTACACATGCCGAAGTTTCAGTAGTTTATGTTTCAGAAACATTGTTCAGTAAGCTCGATACTTCCGCAGATTTGACTGTTATTCGGATTGAGAACTTTGGAGTAGTTTCAAAAACAGCCTTCCCTGTCTATGAAGAAATTGACGCAAGCCAGTTTGTGTACGAAAAAATTGAAGAACAGGATTTGGCTTCCATTATATATACTTCAGGAACAACAGGAAAATCGAAAGGAGTAATGCTGACCCACAAAAACATTGTATGGACAGCCCAACAATGCTGGCAGATTCAGAATATCGTACCAACCGACCGCTTCCTTTCCGTTCTTCCGCTTTCGCATACACTCGAAAATACACTTGTACTGATTCTTCCATTGAAATATGGCGCTTCGGTTCATTATCTTCAGAAGCCGCCGGTAGCATCGGTATTACTTGCCGCGCTAAAAGTAGTACGCCCAACAATCATGCTGATCGTTCCACTGATCGTCGAAAAAATATACAAAACCAAAATATTACCACAAATCAACAGTAAATTCATTACCCGCATTCTGTTCAAGATTCCGACTTTCAGGAAAATTTTGCACAAAGTGGCTGGCAAGAAACTGTATGAAACTTTTGGAGGACAACTTAAATTCTTCGGAATCGGTGGAGCCAAACTCGACGACAATGTTGAACGTTTCCTGATGGAAGCAGGATTTCCGCTGGCAATCGGTTATGGCATGACTGAGTCATCGCCGTTACTTGCAGGTGCCGGAGTGGGAAAAACAAAGTTCTTATCAACCGGACCAGCCATGCCCGGAGTTCAATTGCGCATTGCAAATGCTGACAAAGTAACCGGGCAGGGAGAAATTCAGGCAAAAGGTGAAAACGTAATGCTTGGATATTACAAAGAACCCGACATAACCAAAGAAACGATAACAGAAGACGGTTGGTTAAGAACCGGCGATCTGGGGTATTTCGACCAAAGCGGCAATCTTTACATTAAAGGCCGTATCAAAAACATGATTGTGGGCTCCAGCGGAGAGAATATTTATCCTGAAGAAATTGAATCAGTGATCAACCGTATGGAATATGTGCTCGAATCGCTGGTTGTACAGCAAAAAGGCAAACTGGTGGCTTTGGTGCATCTTAACATGGAAGAACTCGAAAACAAATATCAGCACGCCAAATCAGAGGCTATTTCGTTTGTTAACGAAAAAGCTGAAGAAATTCTCAAAGAAATTCAGGGAAAAGTGAACGAAGAACTCAATAAATTCTCACAAATACAGAGAGTTGTTTTGCAGCGAAATCCATTCGAGAAAACTCCAACCCAAAAAATTAAACGTTTCCTCTATTACGCTTAAGCAGAAAAAAGAAGCAATATAACCTGAATTCGGCAACAATATCAACAGCATCCACAAGTCCACTACTGATAATCAACCAGTTTAGGACAAGAATAAAAAAAAACAAAAGACAAATGCCTTTTGTAACACTTTTATTCTTTAAATTTAGATAATATAAACTCTAACTGCTGGTATGTTTCCTCTAAACAAAAAAGCTGAATATTATTCAGGCTACATAAGAGTTGATGAAAATCTTCAGATTGAGGAGATTTCAGGACACATCAATCAAATTCTCAGGATTCGGGATATCGATCAAAACGAAAGTTTGCCAAACATTATAGATATCCTGAAGAAAAACTTCCGTTCATTTATTATAGAAGAAGTTTTACCAGCCATCACCTCCCGGCAAATACGACATTTCTCGTTTGAAAGAAAGAATACCGTTGTTACAATTGCTGTTACTCCAATTGCTTCGGGTTTAACTATAATTAGTTTTGAGGAAGTGCCTTCCGCTACTAATTTTGAGCAAAAAACATTGCCCGAAAAGCTGAAAGAAATTTTCATCCGGATTAATCCTGATTTAAAAATCATATATGTTTCGAGAAACAGCTATCAAAAACTAGGCGGAAAAGGTGGAGATTTAATAGGAAAATCTATTGAAGAAATTGATTTTTTCGGAGATCAGAAAGAAGCTATCATCCAATCTGTTAATCAGGCATTTCAATTTCAGAAGCAGAGTGAAAAGGATTTCAGGATAGCAACGATTAAAAAATCAACATGGTGGAACATCACGTTTATTCCGGAAACAGACTCAACAGATCAGCAACAGTCGGTACTGATCATACTAAAAAATGTAAATCGCTACAAAAAAATAGAAGAGAGATTACTTGAAAGCGAACATCGGTTCCAGCTTGCCACCGAAGCTGCCGATCTGGGAATCTGGGATTACATCGTAGGAACAAATAGCACTTTCTATTCAAAAAGATGGAAATCAATGCTCGGATACTATCCCGACGAGATTCCTGATAATTATTCGGTTTGGGAACAACTGCTTCATCCCGAAGACAAAGACAGAATGGTTCGGTTCATCAACAACTTCCTGAAAAGCGATTCGTATGTTTATGAGGCTGAATTTAGATTGCGGCACAAAAACGGAAATTATGTATGGATAAAAAGCCGCGCATCGGTACAACGCGACGAAAAAGGAATTGCTACCCGCATGTTTGGAACTCACCGGGATATTACTGAAGAAAAAAAATCGGAAAGCGAATTTAAAAAACTGCATCAGGCTATTCTGCAAAGTCCGATTGGTGTAATTATTACCGATACTGAAGGTTATATAGAATTCTTTAATCCGGCATTTTGTAAAATAACAGGTTGGGGCGACAATGAAATAATCGGAAAAAAAACAAACATTCTTAAGTCAGGTTTTCATCCAAAGAGCTTTTACGAAAAACTATGGGAAACCATCAATTCGGGTCACGAGTGGCAGGGCGAGTTTAAAAACAAAAAGAAAACCGGAGAATATTACTGGGAATTGGCAAGTATATCGCCCATCAGGAACAATTTTGGCAACATTACCCACTATGTAAAAATTGCAGAAAACATTACTTACCTGAAAAAAATTGAAAAAGACCTGAAAAAGGCAAAACAAGATGCAGAAATTGCCAATAATTATAAAAACCATTTTCTGGCAAACATGAGCCACGAAATAAGAACCCCGATTAACACCATCATTGGGTTCAGTGAATTGATGAAAAACGAACAACTTGAATTACTGAAGCGCAATAAATACTCCGAAATCATTGAAGAAAACAGTCAGGCGCTGCTTCGGCTAATCGACGATATAATTGACGTATCGAAAATAGAAGCCAATGAACTCAAAATAAAAAAAGAAGCCTATTCGCTGGGCGAGTTATTCTCTGAACTTGAAATGACTTATAACAATTACCTTAAAAGGAAACAGAACAGAAATCTTAGGTTAATCTTCCACATTCCTGACGAGGCACATCACGATGTTATATTCACCGATCCTTACCGTCTGAAACAAATCTTAAACAACCTGTACCTGAATGCGTTAAAATATACCGATGCCGGTAATATCGAAATCGGGTACAACATTATCAACGAAAATAAATTAAGATTCTTTGTTTCAGACACAGGGACAGGAATTCCCCCCGAAAGAATAAAGCATATCTTCAAACGATTTAACTATACCGAAGAAACAAGTACTTCGAATTCAGGGCTTGGACTCTCTATCTGTAAAGATTTGGCAATACTGCTTGGTGGCGACATCAATGTAAAATCCATTCTTCGCGAAGGAAGTGTTTTTTACTTGACAATTCCATACGATAAAATCAAAATTCCACTGGTACGATCATCAGTTACAAAAACACCAGCAAGAGCCAAATACAATTTCAACAATTATACAATCATGATTGCTGAAGACACCCCATACAACTACGAATACCTCAACAGCATTCTTCAAAAAACCGGAGCCAATATCTTATGGGCAAAAGATGGCATCGATGTTCTAAATATATTCAACAGCTCGAAAGTTGACCTTATTTTAATGGACATCCAACTGCCCGAGATAAGCGGATACGAAGCAACCTCTCAAATCAGGCTGAAAGACATAAAAATTCCGATTATTGCGCAAACTGCTTTTGCGATGCCTGAAGAAAAAGACAAATGTCTTAAATCGGGTTGTAACGAAGTGTTGGTAAAACCCATCATGATGGACGATGTATTAACCACCGTAGCCAAATATCTGAATAAATAATTCTTTAAAATCGGGTGCAGCTTCTATTTATTGGATTTAGCTGATTAAATTTGAAGCTTATAAACGAAATGGAATATGCATATCGACCGGTTTCCTTCCAGATTATTGGAAAATGCAGTAAACGAATTTGCCAAACTTCCCGGCATTGGGCGCAAATCAGCACTGCGATTGGTTCTTCACCTCCTGAAGCAGGATCTGCAGGAAGTTGAGATCTTCGCCAACAGTCTCATTCAGTTACGCTCCGAAATTAAACATTGCCGTGTTTGTTATAATATTTCCGATTCAGATGTTTGCAATATCTGCTCAAATCCATCGCGAAATACTTCATTTGTATGCGTGGTCGAGAACATAAAAGATGTAATGGCCATCGAAAACACCCATCAGTTTAACGGATTATACCATGTTTTGGGTGGAATTATTTCGCCTATGGATGGAATTGGCCCATCAGACCTTGAGGTCGAATCGCTTGTTACGCGTGTAAATGAAGGCGGAATTGAGGAGATTATCCTGGCATTGAGTACTACTATGGAAGGAGATACTACCAACTTTTTCATCTTCAAGAAGCTAAAAGATACAAATGTTAAAATTTCAACGTTAGCCCGTGGTGTATCTATTGGCGACGAACTGGAATATACCGACGAAGTTACACTTGGCCGTTCAATCGTTAACCGCATGAGTTTTGAAGATTCAATTATAAAATAAAGAATGAAACTATCAGTCGTAATAGTCAACTACAACGTCAAATATTTTCTGGAACAGTGCCTTCATGCAGCGCTCAAAGCTGCCGCAAAGGTTGATTCAGAGATCATTGTGGTTGACAACGATTCGGTTGATGGCTCCTGCCAGATGCTTGAAGAGAAATTTCCGGGAATTACAATCATTGCCAACAAAGTAAATGTAGGTTTTTCGAAAGCCAACAATCAAGCTATCCGAATAGCCAAAGGTGAATACATTTTGCTGCTGAACCCTGATACGGTGGTGGAAGAAGACAGCTTTGTGAAAATTACCGGATTCATGGATAAAACACCTGAAGCCGGAGGATTGGGCGTAAAAATGATCGATGGGAAAGGTCGTTTTCTTCCCGAATCAAAGCGCGGATTACCCACTCCTGAAGTTGCTTTCTGGAAAATGTTTGGCTTTTCGAAGCTATTTCCACATTCAAAAAGGTTTGCCCGCTATCATCTGGGCTATCTCGACAACGATCAGATACACGAAGTTGAAGTGCTGGCCGGTGCATTTATGCTCCTTCGACGCGAAACACTCGATAAAGTTGGCCTATTAGACGAAGATTATTTCATGTATGGAGAAGACATCGACCTTTCTTACCGCATCACAAAGGGCGGATATAAAAACTATTATTTCCCCGAAACAACCATTATTCATTACAAAGGCGAAAGCACAAAAAAGGGCAGCATCAATTACGTGAAAGTGTTTTACAACGCGATGATCATCTTTGCAAAGAAACATTTCTCGAAAGGCAATGCCCGCCGATACGCTATTCTGATCAATCTTGCCATTTACTTTAGGGCGCTGCTTTCGCTGGCCGGACAGTTCATGAAAACAACTTTGCTTCCACTGGCCGATGCGTTTTTTATCTATCTCGGATTTGCCATTTTATTGCCCAACTGGGAAGCATACAAATACGAACGAGGCTACTATCCGCCCGAATACCTGCACTTTGCAGTACCAATTTATATCCTGATTTGGATTTGCTGTATCTGGTTAAACGGCGGATACCGAAAGAATATTCAGTTCGTACGAATCTTTAAAGGTTTACTGTGGGGAACACTTTCTATCCTGATTTTTTATTCGCTTGTTGACGAAAGCATGCGCTATTCGAGGGCTTTGCTGCTTTTGGGTTCGGGCTGGGCATTTATCGCACTTCCGGCTTACCGGTATTTATTGTACAAACTACGAATGACCGGATTGGAACTTGAACTCGAAAAGCAAAAACGCGTGGCAGTGGTGGCGGCTATCGAAGAATCAAAACGGATTTCAGAACTGATTTCCCAATCGGATTTAAATATCGACACTGTTGGATTTGTATCGCCCGACGATTCGGTGCATCAGCAGTTCTATCTGGGCAATATTCATCAGTTATCCGAAATTGTCCGGATCAACAAAATCGACGAACTCATTTTTTCTTCCGGAGATATTCCATCGCAGGAAATCATCCGGATCATGCTCGATTTGAGCAACCTCAACATCGACTACAAAATTGCACCCCCCGAAAGCCTTTCGATTATTGGCAGCAACTCCATATCCACCGCAGGCGATCTGTATGTGGTTCATATCAACTCAATTGCGAAAGAAAAAAACAAGCAGAACAAACGAGCTTTCGACTTTGCGCTCGCATTCTCACTGCTTTTTCTATCTCCGGTTATCATTTGGTTCGCACATACAAAAACAGGTTTTATCCGGAGTATTTTCGAAGTATTCTTCGGAACCAGAACTTGGGTAGGCTACTGCTCCGGAACACAAAATCATTTACCCCCGATAAAAAAAGGCATCCTCTCCCCTGCATCACTTTATTCTGAAACCATTCAGGAGAAAAAGAAAGATGAACTGAACATTGTTTACGCCAAGGATTACCGGCTGATGAACGATTTTGAGATCGTGCTGAAAGCCTGGAGAAACATCGGTAAATTATGAAACTCGAGTTTGGAAAAGTTCGTTTCAGGGCACTGGAACCCGACGACATCGACTTGCTGTACGAATGGGAAAACGACTCGGAAATTTGGGAAGTAAGCAACACCTATGAACCATTTTCGAAATATATTCTGGCGAAATACATCAAGGAATCGCAGCGCGACATATACGAAAGCAAGCAAGTCCGCATGATTATTGAAACGCATGAAGGCAAGGCTGTCGGCGCCATCGACCTGTTCGATTTTGATCCTTTTCATTTCAGAGCCGGCGTGGGCATTCTCATTCACGATGAAAAAGACCGAAAACTGGGATATGCCACCGATGCACTTCAACTACTTTGCAATTATGCCACCAATCACTTACGGTTGCACCAGTTATTCGCCAACATTTCTGCCGATAATCTGGCAAGCATCAAGTTGTTCGAAACCAATGGATTTGAACTTTCAGGAACAAAAAAAGACTGGCGTCGCACAATGGATGGCTGGAAAAATGAATTGATGTTTCAGAAAATTTTACTTATACAAGCTTAGGAATTCTTCCAAATCCATGTCCATATCTTCACGAATTATCTTACGCATCAATCCTTTTGGAAGCTCATCATTCTTATGCACCGGAACTGTAGTAACCCTGCCATCAGGATGTTTTAACCGGTGATGAGAACCATTGATGCGTAAAACGACAAAACCAAGTGTTTGCAGAAACTTAACAAAGTCTTTACCGGAAATAACTGGTAGCTGGGGCATAGCTTAAACTTTAAACTGCAACGGATTTTACTGACACCTGCATTTCCCTAAAACCAACAAATCGATTAATTTCCGATACTTTCTCTTTTTCTTCATCCATGCAAATATCAATGACCTCTTTGATGTTTTCCAATGCTTCATCAATGGTTTTGCCGTAAGAGTGACAACCTTTAAAAACGGGACAACTTACTATGTAAACATCGTCTTCGTCCTGCTCTACAAGAATAGGAAGATGTAATATTTTGTTTTGTGTTTTCATCAATACTCGATTTACAAGGTAAAGATAACAAAAGATTGATTCCGAATCTGGTTGGGAAAATGTTAAAACTAGGGTTGAAATCTAAAAAAAGTTATCCATCCAGAATATCTGTTAGGATAACGGCTTACATTTGCAGCTTCAAAAAAACTGGAGGAAATGGAACCAATCTTCTTACCCAAAACATGGAGCCTTTTCAAAAAGGGCTTACTGACCAAAAACATTTCGAACGACATTTTTGCCGGAATCATAGTTGGAATAGTGGCTTTGC
The DNA here is from genome assembly GCA_003537645.1 of Prolixibacteraceae bacterium. GTDB lineage: Bacteria > Bacteroidota > Bacteroidia > Bacteroidales > Prolixibacteraceae > Aquipluma. The sequence continues at coordinate 16,431 of DPRM01000051.1, read as the reverse complement.
CACTGGCCATTGCTTTTGCTGTTGCTTCGGGGGTTTCTCCTGAAAAAGGTATTATCACTGCGGTAGTAGCGGGTTTCATCATAGCCTTACTTGGTGGAAGCCGTGTTCAGATTGGCGGGCCAACAGGTGCTTTTATCATTATCGTTTACGGTATTGTCCAAAAATACGGTATCGACGGTTTAATTATTTCGACCATTATGGCCGGATTGATGCTCATCGCTTTCGGAGTGCTTCGGTTGGGTTCTGTCTTGAAATTCTTTCCTCATCCGTTAATCGTTGGTTTTACAAGCGGTATCGCACTGGTCATTTTTTCAACCCAAATTAAAGATGCAATGGGACTTCCCATCGACAAGCTACCGGCTGAATTCATTGCAAAATGGGAAGTTTACTTCCATCATATACAAGATTTCAATCCTGCTGCGATACTCATCACCATCGGAACCATAGTGATTACCGTTTTTTCAGGACGTATAATTCCTAAAATCCCCGGATCATTTCTGGCAATTATTATCATGACTCTGGCCGTTGGAATTTTTGGCATTGAGGTGAATACAATCGAATCAATTTTCGGGAATATCCCCAATAAAGTTGGAATTACTTTTCCAACAATTCATTTCGATCAGCTGGGACAGTACCTGCAACCTGCACTAACAATTGCTCTTTTGGGTGCCATCGAATCCTTACTTTCAGCTGTGGTTGCCGATGGTATGATCAGCAGCACCCATCGTTCGAACACCGAACTGATTGCCCAGGGAATTGCGAACATCGTAACTCCATTTTTTGGTGGAATACCCGCAACCGGAGCCATTGCACGAACTGCAACCAACGTAAAAAACAACGGCCGGACACCAATTGCCGGGATTGTACATGCATTGACTCTGCTGCTTATCATGCTGTTTTTCGGGAAATGGGCGATACTCATCCCAATGCCGGTACTGGCAGGTATATTAATCGTAGTCGCCTATAACATGAGCGAAATGAAATCCTTCTTTTCTATCCTGAAAGGTTCGAAATACGATGTTTTCATACTGGTAAGCACTTTTTTACTCACTGTATTTGTTGATTTAACAGTTGCAATAGAAGTTGGAGTAGTTCTTTCGTCGTTGTTATTTATGCAGCGAATGTCGAAACTTAGCAAAATAATCCCGATCGAAGCCGAATCAGACACGCTTGAAAATTACGCCGACATCCCAAAAGGAGTGGAAATTTTTGAAATCAGCGGGCCTTTCTTTTTTGCTGCTGCCCGCCGTTACGAAGAAACATTAAAAGATATTAGTCATACATCGAAAGTGGTGATTATACGAATGAGGCATGTTCCGTTTATTGACGGTACCGGTTTGCAAAACCTGAAACAAACCATTAAAGATCTGAAATCGAGGAGAATTCAGATTGTTTTGTCGGGAGTTCAGCCTGAAGTTCTGGAAGAACTTGAAAAAGGTGGAATCAGCACGCTGATCGGTCAGGCCAATATAACCAGCAATTTTGATTTGGCACTTGCCAGAACTGAACTGATCCTGAAAAAGATAGCATAAATCGATTAAGCAAGGATTGAAGTAAATTCAGGAATTTCAGGAATAAAAGCGTAAGAATTATCCGCATAATTTATTGAGCAGCAAAAATGGTCGAGTCCATTGCTTACGATCAGAAATTTTACTTTAAGCTGCATATTGTACCGCACAATCTGGTCGAAAGTCTGCTGACTGATTTTTACTTCAGGTGCTTTAAATTCAGCTACCAAAGCTGGAATTCCTGAACGGTCGAACACAATCATGTCGGCTCTTTGCGGATTATTATTCACTTTTACACCTGCCTCAACAACAATCAGCGAAACCGGAAATTTCTTTTCAACGATCAGAAACTGAATAAAGTTCTGGCGTACCCATTCTTCAGGAGTAAGCCGGACAAATTTTTTCCGGAGCGAATCAAAAATAGAAGATTTACCTTCCGCAACTTTGATTCTGAAAGAATATTCGGGCAAATTCAATTTTTGCATGATGAAGCCAACAAAGTTTGTATTTTTGTGTTAAATCCGAACCCAAAATAACGAATAAATGTTTGGAATGCCGGAAAATTGGCCATCAAACTATTTACAATTTACCATTAACGAAGCTTGCTGTGAATAACTGATAAATCGTAAATAATCAAATAGTAAATATTTTTTATGAAGACGAAAGAAGAAATTGTACAAAACTGGCTTCCCAGATATACCGGAAGGCCATTGGAAGAGTTTGACGATTTGATTTTGCTGACCAACTTTCACCTGTACGTGGATATGTTTGCAAAAAAATTTGGTGTTCCGGTGGTGGGTGAATACAAAAATATGCCCAATGCAAGCGCCGAAGGAATCACTATTATCAATTTCGGAATGGGCAGCCCAAACGCGGCAACCATGATGGATCTTTTAAGCGCGATTCATCCAAAAGCTGTACTATTTTTGGGAAAATGCGGCGGATTAAAAGCCAAAAACCAGCTGGGCGATTTTATACTTCCTATTGCAGCTATCCGGAGCGAAGGTACATCAAACGATTATTTACCTCCTGAAATCCCTGCACTTCCGGCATTTAACCTTCAGCGAGCCGTTTCAACAGCCATCAGAAACAGACAACACGACTACTGGACCGGCGTTGTTTATACTACCAACAAACGAGTTTGGGAATACGACGAACGATTCAAAAAATACCTCGAAAAATCGAGGGCAATGGCCATCGACATGGAGACTGCCACTATTTTTACGGTTGGATTTTATAACCAGATTCCCTCGGGAGCCTTGTTGCTGGTATCCGACCAGCCAATGATTTCGACCGGAGTTAAAACAGATGCGAGTGACCAGATTGTTACAAACAACTATGTAAACGAACATCTGGAAACGGGTATAGATGCCCTGCTCGAAATAAAAAACAATGGTGAATCGGTAAAACACCTGAAATTCTAAAACTCTCTCTGCGAATGACTTTTGAGGAAATAATCAGCAATCTTAAAAAAAAGATTTACCACCCCATCTACTTTCTGATGGGAGATGAAACCTATTTCATCGATAAAATCAGCGATTACATTTCGGACAATGTTTTGACCGATGCCGAAAAAGGATTCAACCAAACCATCCTTTACGGAAAAGATACCGAAGCGCACACTATTATTGCAAACGCCCGCAGGTTCCCAATGATGTCGAACCACCAGGTAATTGTGGTGCGCGAAGCACAAAACATCAAAAAAATAGAAGATCTTGAGTCGTACGCAAAAAATCCGCTCAACTCCACAATTCTGGTTATCAACTATAAGTACAAAACCATTGATAAGCGGAAAACCTTTGCAAAGCTGATCGATCAAAAAGGAGTTCTGTTTGAAGCAAAGAAAATATACGACAATCAACTGCCGGCATGGATCATTAATTACCTGAAAATCCAGAATTATTCCATCGCGCCACAGGCGGCAGCAATGATTTCTGAATATTTGGGCGCCGACCTTAGCAAAGTTACCAACGAACTGGATAAACTAATCATCTCGGTACCTGCCGGAACACAGATTACTCCCGATCATGTTGAGAGAAACATTGGAATCAGCAAGGAATTCAATGTTTACGAACTGCAAAACGCTTTGGGAGAACGCAACCTTCTGAAAGCAAATCAAATAATTAATTATTTCGGTGCAAACCCGTCAGCCAATCCCATTCCTGTAACTATTTCAGGGTTATTCTCTTATTTCTCCAAAATATTGAACTATCACTTTCTGGAAGATAAATCGCAAAACAATGTTGCTTCGGTACTTCAGGTGCATCCGTTTTTTGTGAAAACATATATTTCGGCTGCCAAGAATTACAACATCAAAAAACTGGTCGAAATTATCAGTATTCTTCGCGAATTCGACATGAAGTCAAAAGGATGGGGCAATGTTTCGGCCTCACCTGCCGATTTGCAGCGAGAAATGATTTACCGGATTTTACATTAAACCATTAACCACATGACTTTCATACTGATTGCCATAACAGTAGCCGTTTCGTACGCCGCATTTAAATCGCCCAGACTGATGGAGCAGCTGCAGTTCAATGCCAGTAAAATCTTCCACAAAAAAGAATATCACCGGCTGATTACTCATGCTTTTGTGCACGCCAACTGGGAGCATTTGTTTGTAAATATGATTGTGCTTTTCTCGTTTGGCAGAGCCATCGAAACATATTTCAAATATAATTTCGGCAATAACCATATTTTATATTTTTTCCTTCTTTATTTCGGCGGAATTTTATTTTCGAATCTATATGCCTTGTACAAGTACCGTAACAATTACTTTTACAATGCTGTTGGCGCCTCCGGAGCGGTTGCTGCTGTGCTTTTTGCAGCTATTTTCTTCGATCCGTGGAACATGATTTATTTCTTCGGAATTTTACCCATCCCCGGAATTGTTTTCGCCATTCTTTACCTGGTTTATTCGTACCAGATGAGCAATAAGCAAAAAGACAATGTTGCACACGATGCCCATTTTCTGGGTGCATTGTATGGTTTTGTTTTTCCGGTTTTGATCAATTACAGGTTGTTCGAACTATTTCTGGATAAACTTTTCGGAATGATATAAATGAACAAGGCTATCTTTCTCGACCGCGATGGTGTTTTGATTAACAACCTGAATCACTATTATATTTGGAATTCAGATCAACTTGAATTTGTGGAAGGAGTATTCGAAAACCTGCAATTACTTCAAAAAAAAGGATTTCAGCTTTTCATTGTCAGTAATCAGGGTGGTATTTCCCGGGGACTGTACACAAAAGATGACGTATTGAAATTACACGATGAAGTGATCGCGACATTCAGGAAAAACCATATTGTAATTTCTGAAATTTTGTTTTGCCCCCATCACAGCGACAAGGAAAAATGCTTGTGCCGAAAGCCGGAACCACTGATGATTGAGAAACTCATTGCCAAACACAATCTCAATCCGCACCAATCGGCTATGATTGGCGACAGCGAATCTGACATGGAAGCCGCAGCCAGAGCCGGAATACAGGGAATTAAAATTCTGCCCAATAAAAATATGATTCCATTTATTACATCACTACTGCAATGAGCCAAGGCAATTACATACTTGTAAACGGATCGTTTTTACCTGCAGCAGACTTCGGGATTTCATTAGATGAGTCGGATGGATTTCTGTTTTCAGTAAAAATTCGGGCAGTTCGATCCGCTTTTCCTTTTTTTGCCGAGAGCCTGAAAATGATAAAGTTCCATTTCATGTTGTTCAACCAAACTTTTCCGGAACTGACAGAAAACGAAGGTGCCGAACTGAAACGACAAATGGAACGAACACTTACCAAAAACAAACAATTCCTTGGAGCATTACTCACCATTCGATTTTGGGTTTCAGAACAAAAAGTAAGCTATTCAATACAAAGCGAAAAGCTCGAAAGCATTAATTACCAACTGAACACCAATGGATTGTATGTCGCAGTATTTCAGGAGATAAAAAAAACGGCTGGATCGCTTTCGAATTTCGCAACTGGATCAGAATTATATTGGAAACTTGCAGAAATACATCTAAAAAGCTCTTCATTCGATCAGTTTATGATATTAAACAACAAAGATCTGATTGTTGAAGCCATTCGATCGAATGTTTATCTGCTTAAAAGAAACTCTGTTTTTGGAGCATCAATGCAACAAGGTGCATACGCTGACATTACAAAACCACTGATGCTAACTATTTTTGAGCAGCTTAAACTAAGCTATTCCGAAAATGATGGTATTACCGTACAAAACTTGCTGGATGCTGACGAAATTTTACTTGTTGATGCAATTACCGGAATTCAATGGGTAGTTGGGTTTGAAGGGAAGCGGTATTTTAACAATGCAATTCGCAAAATCAATGATCTATTTGTCAGAAGTCTGACTAATTAAGAGTAGGATTTTCAGGAAAATTCTCCCACATGGAGTATTTTCCACCCATCGACCGAACCGACTCAACCCACAAGTCATTTTCATCGATCGACATCATTTCAGCCTGCGAAAGTTCAGTCACCAACCACGAATTTTCCCTTATTTCTTCTTCAAGCTGCCCCGGGTCCCATCCTGAATAGCCCAGAAAAAAGCGAACCTGATTCGGACGAACCAATCCAAGTTTTATCTGAAGTTTCAGTGCTTCGAAATCGCCACCCCAATAAAGATTTTCCTTTATGTGAATACTTCCGGGAATCGCCTCGCCAAGTGTATGAATGAAATAAATAGAATCGGTTCCGACAGGACCTCCAATGTGAATTACGGAATCAAAATCGGGAAAGTCAACAAATAAATCTTCTACCGGATAATCAACTTTTTTATTCAGGATAAAACCGACGGCACCTTTTTCGCTGTACGACGCCAGAATTATGATCGACCTGTTGAAATAACTTCCTGCTAAAAAGGGCTCAGCAATCAGAATATGTCCCATTTTCGGGGCCACATGATTGGTTTCTATCCTGAATATGCTCATGTCCAGTTTCATAGCGTAACTTCTTTGACACCAATATAGTAATTCTGACCCTTTTTTCAAAAAATATATCAATATTCGCAAAAATAAAATTCAAACAACTATAAACAAGTCACTTAACTAATTTTTTGTTAATATTTAAATGCCTGAAAAATAATTTTATGGGAATTTGCACCTATAAATCGAGGACAAAAAAGTCTTAATTTCTAATTTTCTTCAACAATTACGAAAACATCCTCGTCTGCTTTTTTCATCAGGAATTGCTCTCTGGCAAATTTTTCGAGGTTTTCGTCATTGGTTTGCAGTTCGTAAAGTTTACGCTTGTCAGCTTCAATTTTGTGCTTGTAAAAATCAACCTGCGCTTCAAGTTGAGCCAGCTCGGCAAGGTTTTGCCTGTGTTTCATTAGGTTGTTTTCATCAAAGAATACCACCCAAACTACGAAAATAGCAAGCACCACAAGGTATTTATTGAAGATTATCTTTAGCCCGCCAATTACTAATTCTGTGGTTTTCATATCTGTTGATTTGAAACAAAAATAGTTTTTTTTTCAGGACGAAAAAAAGGGGATGAAAAATTTCGTCCCCTTTTTGCTGTTTCGTTTTTTGCCTATTCTTTTTCAGGTAAAAAATTAGGATACATGTATTCCGTTGGTGAGACAAAGCATTCTTTGATTGTACGGATAGAAGTCCAGCGAAGGAAGTTGAACACCGACCCAGCTTTGTCGTTTGTTCCCGAGCCACGGGCGCCGCCAAAAGGTTGCTGACCAACAACAGCTCCGGTTGGTTTATCGTTGATGTAAAAGTTTCCGGCAGCATTTTCAAGCCTTTTGGTAAGGTATTCAATATTGTAACGATCCTGAGAAAAAATGGCGCCTGTCAAAGCATAGATAGAAGTATGATCCAGAATATCAAGTATTTTGTCCAAATCCTCATCTTCGTAAACAAAGATGGTAAGCACCGGTCCGAAAAGCTCTTCGACCATTGTGATATAATCAGCCTTTTTGGCAAGAATTACGGTTGGCTCAATGAAGTAGCCGACAGATTTATCACATTTTCCACCAAACAGAACTTCAGCATCTTCATCTTTACGTGCGCCATCAATAAATCCGGTAAGCTTGTCGAAAGACGATTCGTCGATAACAGCATTAACAAAATTGGTAAANNCCCTGATATTCGAACGCGCCACGAACCATTGCAATGGCCAAAGCCTGCGGATCGGCTGTCGGATCTGCAAAAATGAAATCCTTTCCTCCGGTCTCGCCAACGATTCTCGGATACGATTTGTATTTATAAATATTTTCACCGATTGTTTTCCAGATACTTTGAAAAACTCCGGTTGAACCGGTAAAATGAATTCCGCCAAAATCGGGCGAACTAAGCACCACATCGGCTGCAGCGGGACCACCAACATACACCAGATTGATAACCCCGTCGGGCAATCCGGCTTCCTGCAATACTTCCATAATAACAGCAGCCGAATAAACCGCTGTTTTAGAAGGTTTCCAAACGACCACATTTCCCATCATGGCAGGAGCGGCCGGAAGGTTTCCTGCAATTGAAGTAAAATTGAAAGGAGTCAAAGCAAAAATAAATCCTTCGAGCGAACGGAATTCATTGTAATTCCAGATTCCGGGCGCCGATTCGGGTTGAATTTTATAAATATCAGTCATGCATTTTACGCCAAACCGGAAGAAATCAGCCATTTCGCAAGCGGCATCAATTTCGGCCTGATAAGCATTTTTTGATTGCCCTAACATGGTTGCGGCATTAATTTTTGCGCGGTATGGACCGGCAAAGAGATCGGCAGCCTTCAGGAAAATTGCAGCCCGGTGTTGCCATGCCATAGTATTCCATTTTTCGCGGGCCATCATGGCGGCGTCAATGGCCATTTGTACGTGCGAAGAATCACCCTGATAATAATAACCAAGCGTGTGTTTAATTTCGTGAGGTGGCGAAATACGGATACGGCGATCGGTAGTAACTTCTTTTCCACCAATAATCATTGGCAACTCAAGTTCTTTCGACCGCAAATTGCTCAACATTGCCTTCAATTCTGTCCTCTCGGGCGAGCCGGGCGCATAACTTTTTATAGCTTCATTTTTTGCAACCGGAATATTAAAAAATCCTTTCGACATAGCTTTATTTATTATTTTGAATATTTAAGAATCACATTGACAAAACTATGGTTTCCGGCTATTTTAATTCCTAATAAAAATCACCTTTCAAAAATCTGGAAAAATGCCGCAAACACGTTTGGAATCTAAATTTTGCTATATTTAATCCCTCAATAAACTTGTTTGAGGATTGCTTTTACATGCTAAAATCTATATCTAATTCTATTGCCAGCCACTATCACGTTGAATCCAGAAACGATATCGTGAAAATCATTGGACTGCACTTGTTCATTATCCTGGGGATACTTGCCGGGTTGGTGTTCTTTGTGGCAGATCTAACTGGGTTGTCAACTGATGAATGTTTACCTGGTGATATTGCTATCCTCATTATTTTTGGACTTGCATTTTACGGATTGCGAAATATACGCCTCAGTTGGGCAGTAAATATTATAATGCTGATACCGTTCGTTCCATATTTCTTCTTTATCTCCAAATCGCAGTCAATTTTCCCGAACTACCTTTCTGTTCAGCATACACTCTGGTCATTAATTCCATTCTTCGTGTTCTTCCTAATTTTCGGAGACGACAAAAAGAGCATTTCAATCTATTACCTGCTGTCGCTACTAACGCTGTCGCTACATATTTATATGGCAGAACTTACCGACTTAATTTTCATTTTAAATTGGGAAGTCGGTGCAGGGTATCTTAACCCGTTTTTAACCCTGACAGCATTTTACCTCGTTACGTTTTTAGTAGCCTGGTATTTTACCAGCCTGCTGAATGAACTGAAGTCGCAGAAAGAAAATACGGAAAACCTTATTAATCACACAGTGCGAAACCTTTCGCAGGGGATGATGTTGCTTGAAATTGCCAAAGATGAATTTGAAACCCCCTCCCATCTGATTGTCAGAAAAACAAATCCGGCTTTTGAACGCCTTTTCAGGATAACATCGCGCGAAATAAAAGATCAGATTGCCGACGATGTGCTACCAAAAGTATTTCGTGGGACTTTCGACTGGAACAAACATCATTTATACACGAAAAAGAAACATTTCACTTTTTACCTCGACCACCTCGACCGACATTATGAAGTTGAAACGTTTAAACTGACGAACAATCAGGTTGTGATACTTTTCAGCGATGTCAGCATCAAACAAAAGATGATCATTGATCTTGAAGAAAGCAAACATCGGTTTCAGGTTTTGCTTGAAGCCATTCCTGATATCTTTTTCATCATCGACAGAGATGGAATCTATGTTGATTTTGTATTTAAAGCTTCGGAGTCGCTAAAAATTAAACCTGAAGACATTATTGGCAATTCAATTTTTGAAGTAGGGTTTTCAGAAAAAATGTCGAGTAAAATTTTTCAATGCATCCAGCAATGTATTGATTCTGATTCGATTGAAACCATCGAATATGCATTGGAAGTTGAATCTGCTACCGCCATGTTCGAAATGAGGATTGCTAAATTGAATGACCATTCGGTAATTTCGCTAGCTCGTGATATTACGAAAAGAAAAATAACCGAAATGAGCCTCGAAGAAGCTAAAATCAAGGCTGAAGAATCCGACAGACTTAAAACCGCTTTCCTTGCCAACATTTCACACGAGATACGAACCCCGATGAATGCTATTATTGGATTTTCGAAAATGGTGGGTTCTCCTGATTTCGAGGATGAAGAAAAAAGCAAGTTTATTGAAATTATCATTGCCAACGGGAAACTGCTACTTGGTCTGATAAACGACATGATCAGCCTTTCAAAAATTGAAAGCAATACATTGGTGGTCAGAAAAGCGCAATGTCGTTTAAATGAAGTGATGGACTCTCTTTACAAGGAATTTAGTTATGAACTTGAAGACAAAAAGAACATCAGAATAAAACTTAATTGCGAAAATACGAGCCCCAAATTTGCTTTCATCACTGATCAGGTATTGCTATCATCGATTTTACAGAAACTCATCGATAACGGTATTAAGTTTTCGGAACAAGGTGTAGTTGAATTTGGATACCGCTTTAATGAACCCGCGTGGATAGAATTCTATGTGAAAGATTCGGGTATCGGAATTGCAGAAAAAGATCAGGAAAGAATTTTCGAACGGTTTCATCAGCTCGACAACCGCACCATTCGCGATTATGAAGGCACCGGTCTTGGATTATCGCTTGCACAGCATTACGTCAGATTACTTGGAGGTAACCTGAAAGTCAAATCAAAAATCGGAAAAGGATCGGTTTTTACGTTTAGTCTCCCATTCGACAGAGAAGAAAGCCCTCTAAAAATTGTTCGGTAACAGGCATTGAAACCCTAGGATTGACCGGTTGCATACCTTTTTAGTTATTTTCAGCAGTCAATTGTGGTTATTCATTGTCATCCTGTTGTCATTTCAACACAACTTAACGACCACCCAATGACAATTAAATGACTTTATGACATTGGGTAAATTCACGGATATTCATTCTATTTAATAATCGAATTCAAGGTTAAAAATCCAACCAACCGATCGTACCGGCTTGCCAAATCATGGTAATAAGCAAAGATCTGGTATTCATTCTCTGTCACAAAATGAGTACCTTCCAGATTCACCGAATCTGCCTTTTTTGCACCTTCAGGAACATAAACGTATTGATAGTTGTAGTAGCCTTGTTTGAGAAGTAACGAAAGTTCATAACCTGCAGTCACAAAATTCCATTTCATTTCGTTGGTTTTATTGGCATTCCAGCCGGTAAGAGCGCCAAAAACATTTACCGTTCCGCCAACCAGCCGGCTTTCCAATGGCAAAAAGAAATGGACAAAAATATAATCGCATTCTGTATCATAATCAGTTACCCGATCCTGGCTTTCGACTACAAAATTGCCATTCATTTCTTTGTACGAAAAGTATTTTTTGTTGCTGCGAATAGCATCAGGAAACAGCGTGGCGTGGTAAACAGGCCTAAAAAACTTTATCTCCTGAACATTCTCGCCAGTGTACTTGGTTGTGCGCACATCGAAATACCTGAATTCATTTCCACCAGGAAAAACATTCTCCTTGTTATAGTCGTAGTCGAGCATATTTTCGCGGATATAATTGGGTTTTAAATCCAGAATTGCATTGTCCCACCGCCGGTTTTGCATCAAAACTACCTGAATATCTTCCCTTGGATTTAATAGTCGCAATTTCTCTGTATGGATTTTGAAATCGACTTCCTGATTGTCGCCATTATACGGATCAAATGTCGCTTTTTTCACCAGTCCCTCTATCCTCACAAGTGGCTCCACAACAAAAAACCGCTGGATTAAAACCAGGTTTTCGCGGTTATTATCCTCAAAAACCACCAAAGCATAGTTTCCCGAATATTTTGGAGAACACTCTTCATTAGGAATGCGCAACTGATAGTTAACAAATTTCACTGTGGTGTTAAAACTCATTGCGTAATCTGTTACCGGATTATCTGTGAACCCGGAAATATATTCGTTTTGCCTTATAAAAGATTCGTTCCAGTTGGCATCGCAATGAATAATGGTATATGAGTATTGCTTCACGTCATCGGTAAGATCGTCGAACTTCAAAACAAGTTTTACATCACTGCCAAGTTCAAATACAGGGTTCGAAAGTTCGTTTCCCTCCCGGTAAAGCTGCACCGATTTAATATCTTCCCTGTAAACAGCATTCTGGTAATAATACTTTCCATTGTTTTGTGAGGCGACCGAATTTAACGTTAAAATAATGTCAAGGAAGAGTATAACAAGGAGTAATTTTCTGCTCATTTCAGATAATTTATAATCAATTTTTAACCGAATGAAGATTTTTACTGACAACCATTATTTCGTTAACGGTTTCATGTATTTAAATATTTCAATTAATGCAAGTTTCTAAAACAAAGATTGCGAAAAGATTTATTATTTTTTACTTTTGGCTCCCATTAATATTAACCATACGAGGGAATACAATGTCAAAGGTTATCAATTTAAAACGTGGATTTAATATCCGGTTAAAAGGGGAAGCCGAAAAAAATCTGGGCACATCAACCGACACTGACAAGGTTGCCCTTAAGCCAACTGATTTCCCGGGTTTAGTCCCCAAACTGCTTGTAAAAGCAGGGCAGGTTGTTAAAGCCGGAGAACCCATTTTTTTCGACAAATACAATTCGGAAGTATTCTTTACAGCCCCAACAAGTGGCGAAGTTTTGGAAATAAACAGAGGCGAACGACGAAAAGTTCTTGAAGTTATCATCAAAGCTGATGGCAAAAATGAATCTGTATCGTTTCCCAAATCAGATCCAAAAAATCTTTCTGCTGAAGAAATAAAAGAACAGCTTTTAAAAAGCGGTTTATGGTCGTTTATCAAACAACGTCCTTATGGATCATTGGCCAAACCATCGCAAACGCCCAAACACATTTTTGTTTCGTGTTTCGATTCGGCACCACTGGCCCCCGACTACGAATTCGTTTTTAATGGTCAAACTGCGTTACTTCAAACCGGAGTAAATGCATTGGCAAAATTAACCGGCGGCAAAGTTCACCTGGGAATCAGACCGGAACAGGCAAATGGAGTATTTTCAGGTTTGAAAAACGTAGAAATAAATCAATTCTCCGGAGCCCATCCGGCAGGAAATGTTGGCATACAAATTCATCAGATCAGTCCGATAAACAAAGGAGAAGTCGTTTGGACAATTACTCCGCAGGGATTAATTTATATCGGTAAGCTTTTTGAAACAGGCAAAGTCGATTTCACAAAGATCGTTGCATTGACCGGTTCCGAAGTTAAGTCGCCCAAATATATAAAAACCTATCACGGAGCAAACCTCGAAAACATTTTAAAAGGAGCCACTCAAAAAGCCGGCAGCGAGCGTATTATTTCGGGTAATGTACTTACCGGAACCAAAGTTCCTGCTGATAATTATCTCGGTTTTTTCGACTCTCAAATAACAGTAATTCCTGAAGGAGACGAATACGAATTTATGGGCTGGGCCGATCCCGGATTTAATAAATTCTCGCCTGGAAGTACATTCTTTGGCAAACTATTCCCCAAAAAAGCATACATACTAAATGCAAACCTTCATGGCGGGGAAAGAGCTTTCGTTCTTTCGGGACAATACGAGAAATACGTGCCGATGGATATTCTTCCGGTTTACTTACTGAAAGCCATTTTGGCAAACGATATCGACAAAATGGAGCAACTTGGAATTTACGAAATCATTGAAGAAGACCTCGCATTGTGCGAATATGCCTGCACCTCGAAAGTAAAAGTTCAGGAAATTGTTCGCCAGGGATTAGACCTGATGATGAAAGAATTGGGATAACCGAATTTTGAAAATAACTCAAATATGAAATTTATACAAAAATTCTTTGAAGATACGAAGCCTTATGTGCAGAAAGGAGCAAAATACCATTGGCTCCATTCAGTACACGACGGTATGTTTACCTTGTTCTTTGTTCAGAAGAACACGTCAAAAAGCGGATCGCACATACACGATTACATCGACCTGAAACGCACAATGGGTATTGTGGTTCTGGCTCTTATTCCTGCTCTTCTTATGGGTATGTACAATACCGGTTATCAGCATTTTGCTGCCATCGGAGAATTGGCCAACACAAATTTCTGGGAAGTTTTCTTTTACGGATTTTTGCGGGTAGTACCTTTTATATTAGTGTCATACATTGTCGGACTCGGAATTGAGTTTGTCTTTGCACAAATGCGCGGACACGAAATTCAGGAAGGATTTTTAGTGTCTGGTATGTTGATTCCGCTTATCATGCCAATCAACACTCCGCTTTGGATGGTTGCCATATCAACGGCTTTTGCAGTTGTATTTGTGAAAGAAGTATTTGGTGGTACCGGAATGAACATCTGGAACCCCGCTTTAGTAGCACGCGCATTTCTATTCTTTGCTTATCCAAGTCAAATGTCGGGCGATTCAGTGTGGGTTAGCCTTGGCGGACAAAAAGCGATTGACGGTTTTTCAGGCGCAACTCCAATGGCTCAGGCAGCAGCGGGGCACCCAAATATTGATATCTGGAATTCATTTATCGGATTAATTCCCGGCTCAATCGGCGAAACCTCAACTCTGGCAATTTTAATTGGCGCTGTAATTCTGATCATGACCGGAATCGGCAGTTGGAAAATCATTTTTTCGACATTTGCGGGTGGAGCTGTAATGGGATTAATACTTACTGCGTTTGCAGGCAACAATGCCTATATGGCACTTCCTTTCTGGGAACATTTCATTATCGGAGGTTTTGCTTTTGGAGCAGTGTTTATGGCCACAGACCCGGTATCAGGCACACAAACCGAAAGAGGCAAATGGATTTACGGTTTCCTGATTGGAATTCTGGCTATTTTAATTCGTGTAGTAAACCCTGCCTATCCTGAAGGGATGATGCTCGCTATCCTGCTAATGAACACATTCGCACCACTTATTGACCATTACATTGTGGAAGGAAGTATTAAAAAGCGGCTGAAACGAGCAAAAGTTAACGCCTAAACCATAAAATTCATAAAAAATGGATACGAACGGGAATAAATATACATTTATATATGCTTCAGCAATGGTTATCCTTGTTGCAGCAATCCTTGCTATAACAGCGATCAAGTTGAAACCTCTTCAGCAAAAAAACATAAACATTGAGAAAAAGCAGAATATTCTGTCTTCAGTTGGTATTTCAAGTACTGTTAGCGATGCTGAATCAATTTTTGCCGAAAAAATTGTTAATTCTTATATCGTTAATTTTTCAGGAGAGCAAATTGAAGGAGAAGCATTTAACATTGACTTGAAAAGTGAAAGGGCAAAGCCAGAGGCAGACCGGAAACTTCCTGTTTATGAATGCAAAACCGAAGAAGGTACGAAATACATTTTGCCAATGTATGGAGCTGGTTTATGGGGACCGATCTGGGGCTATGTTTCAGTAAACGACGACATGAACACTTTATACGGGGCTGTTTTTGCACACGCAGGAGAAACGCCAGGATTGGGTGCTGAAATATCAACCAGTGCTTTTCAGAAACCATTTAAAGGGAAAAAGATTTTCGATGAGAATGGAAGCCTTGTTTCCATTATAGTTGCGAAAGCCAGTGAGAATGCTCCGGAAGAACACAAAGTTGATGGCATTTCAGGAGGAACAATCACAGGGAAAGGACTTCAGGCAATGTTACTGAACGATTTCACTTCATACAAAGCATTTTTCACCAAGAAAAAACAATAGACGATGAGCGAAGGATTATTTTCAAAGAAAAACATAGGTCTGCTGTCGAACCCTATCGGAACAAACAATCCGATTACCATTCAGGTACTCGGAATATGTTCGGCGCTGGCAGTTACCGCACAATTGAAACCTGCTTTTGTAATGGCTCTTTCAGTTACGGCTGTTCTCGCATTCGCCAATGTGATCATCTCACTGCTCCGTAATACCATTCCAAACCGTATCCGAATTATCGTACAACTGGTTGTTATTGCCGCATTGGTAATTATTGTTGACCAATTCCTGAAGGCTTTTGTTTACGACGTAAGTAAACAGCTTTCAGTGTTTGTTGGACTGATTATCACCAACTGTATCCTGATGGGACGCCTTGAGGCATTTGCGCTGGGAAACAAACCCTGGCCTTCTTTTCTCGATGGAATTGGTAATGGCGCTGGTTATGGCGTAATCCTAATAATTATTGGATTTTTCCGCGAATTACTGGGTTCAGGAACTCTTTGGGGTTTCCGCATTATTCCTGAAAGCTGGTATATCGCCAATGGTGGATTTTATTCCAACAACGGGATGATGATTCTTCCTCCAATGGCATTGATTACAGTGGGAGTTATTATTTGGGTACAACGAAGCAGAAATACTAAGCTTCAGGAAAAATAACAGAAAAATAAAAAAACCGATATGGAGAACTTATTAAATCTG
>DPRM01000127.1 GCA_003537645.1 Prolixibacteraceae bacterium | reverse complement strand
TAACCATCGGCTTCCTGCCCGGTTTTGATGATGTCGATGATGGAATCCACATAATGGTCAAGTTTTGCATCAGGAGTAACCGTCATGGAATAGGCCGCACCTTCAATGATTTTATACACATCAGTATCGTCAAAAGGCATGGCGCCTTTTACCTTTCCTTCCATTTTGCCACCCGCAATCAGGAAATTATCCATCCGGCCCATTTCTTCGCACTTGGCAAACGATGCCGGGATAGTGACCGTCCGGTTGGTTTCTATTTTTGGCAGCCAGAACTGGTCGCTGATTTTTACTTCGTTGAATGGAACTCCCTGAATGGGGTAATCAGCTTTTTCGGGCTGGCTTTTGCAGGAAGCCAGGGCGAGTACCACAAAGCCTAGATAAATGTTGGACAATTTCATGTAAGTATGTTTTAGTTGGGTTTAATGTTTATTCAGTTTTTATCCTGATTACTGTAAATGAATACGCTGGTAAAGCACAAGGAAAATCCTTGCTTACCGCGATGTTGTTGGTTACCGGTCGCGCTTTTTTATCATCCGGAGTTCCGGTCAGCACGGTTCTGATTGCTGAAGGATTGAGGGTTCTAAGCCCTTCGAGGTTTAACTTTGTATTTACCTCCACCGGAAGCATGTTTACCAATTTCACGATCAAATCGTTGCTTTTGCTGTCGCGAACCACCGAAACTGCCACTCGTTTGCGGACGGATTCATTTTGATCTGAAATTTTCACATCGCTCGGCAGGTAAATATCTCCTGAATTTTGACCGTAAAGTAGTTGTACAAAATAATCAACAGTTGGTTTTACTTCTGAATTGTTGAAATAAATCAGGTCGGGATTCCATTGGGTGCGCCCCTCTTTGGCCAGCAGAGGCGCGTAAGAAGTCATGCTCACCACATCGCCATTTCGCTCACAGGCAGTCAGGTAAAGCGCTTCGGATAAGGCAGTTTCAATGTTGGTTATCCTACCCGGCAAATGCGATGCGTATTCTCCCAGATAAACTTTGGCTTTCGAGCGGTCGTATTTGTCGTAGTAATCCTGATTGTGAATAAACCAGCCCGGCGACACATAATAATGTTCATCGACCATTGGCACTCCAAGCTTTGTGGCAATTTTCCAGCCTTCGGTATAGTCAGTTCCTTCAAAAAACGGCCCGACAGTTCCGATGACTGTAATTTCAGGATGCTTTTCTTTTACTGCGTTGAAGATCATTGTGAACCGTTCTTCGAAAATATCGTTGATCAGGTCTTCGTTGCCAATTCCCACATATTTCAGGTTGAAGGGTTTGGGGTGACCAGCTTCGGCGCGTAACTTTCCCCATTTGGTTTTCACATCTCCGTTCGCCCATTCAATCAAATCCAGCACCTCCTGAACGTAATCGTCCATGTCGCACATCGGAATGCCGCCTTGCTGACCAGCGCCACCGGTAGCCGAGTTTTGACAGGGAACAGCGGCGGCAAGCACAGGCAAAGGTTCAGCGCCAATATCTTCACAAAACTGAAAATATTCGAAATAGCCCAATCCGGCTGTTTGATGGTATCCCCAAAGATTTTTCTGCGGTACACGCGATTCCAGAGGGCCAATCGTATTGTTCCAGCGGTACATGTTGCACAAACCGTCGCCGTGCGCCACACAACCTCCGGGGAAACGAACAAATCGCGGATGCAAATCGGCTATAGCTTGCGCCAAATCAGCACGAAGTCCGTTTTTGCGGCTCATAAATGTTTTCTGCGGAAACAGCGAAATCATATCCAGATGAACGGTTCCTGATGTTTGAGAAACAATTTCCAAATGAGCATCTGATGCTGTCTGGGTTGCGGTCAATACCGCTTCAAATTTCTTCCATTTTGGTGAGTTGGCGGAAACCGTCGTCTCCCCATAGTTTTCGCCGTTTTTACCAATCAGGCGGACAAGCAATTTTTTGTTCTTTTTATCTGGATTGCTGGCAAACACTGAAAAGTTATATTTTTCTCCTGACTTGACAGCAATTCCATCGAATCCTTCGTTGACCAGCCCTGCGCCAACTTCCGTTGTTTTCAGAACGGCATAATGCGGGTTGTTGGTGTGAATTGGAGAAACACTGTCGATTGAAAACGTAGCTGCATTTCCGTTTAAATACCATGCCTTCTCACTGTTCCAGCTTTTATCCCGCCCTTCCTTATCGCTTAGGGCATATTCAAAGTCACGGTTCTGAACCAATTCGGCGTAAAGTCCGCCATCGGCAGCATAATTGATGTCTTCGAAGAACACGCCAATCATCAAATCACTGATCTTTTTACTTTTCGAAGGATCAACGGTGATGGTAGCATCCAGTGTTTTCAGTGAAGCAAATCGCTCCGGATCAGTTTTCGAAGTTTCCGACCATTGCTGATCGCGAAAAGCATTCAGTTTTTGTTTATTCAATAAGCTTTCAACCAGCTGCCAGGCAACTTTATGCACCGTTCCGGTTTCGGTATTTCCTGAAATGACTACTTTCTTGCGCAAATTCAAGCGATCAGTCATTGGCAATTCTCTGGAAGGACTATAATTCTTAAAGTTGGTGGTAGTGGTGTGGTAGGCCTGTGTTTTTCCGTCGGCATTGCTAAGCCACGAAACGCTGTATTGCCCGGTATTTGCCAGAAACGAAATTTCAGGTTCCAGACAATTGTTGTTCTCCATGACAATTGGGTAGGTCTGAGGCTTCCAATACACAAGGTCTTTCGATTCGGTATGGGCAAATGTTCCTGTATGTTCGTTCAAACTCCATACGCAATGCCACATTCCATCCGGTGCGAGCAACAAAAATGGTGTAATCATTCGCTTCTCAACTCCCCAACGTCCGTAGTCACAAAACAGAAAGCGCATCTCCGGCCCAATAGAAGTCCAGTTTTCCTGATTGGTACTCCACGCAAGATGCAATCCGTTGGTGTTCGAATTTTTGGTAGTGGCATACGAGAAAAGATAGACGGAATCGGGTTGATTGCTTATTGGAATGACCATTGCCAAAGCTGTTTGCCCAAGCAAAAGCGTTGTCAGAATCAGGAGTAAAAAAGTTCTTTTCATTGTTGGTAAGGTTTAGTAATTCGTTAATCGCCAACAAATATAGGGAAATAGTTTAAAGTGTCGAAGTGACATTAATTATTGTATAGGTTCATCATCAGGAAAAAGGAAACCCCCTTGCTATTGCTGGCAAAGGGGTAAACAAAATTTCCGATTGACTTTTGATGTTGTATGTGATTTGGAAATCCCTGGATAAAAGGTGACGCTTGCAAATCAGCATCAGCGGTTGCAACCTTTTGGGCATATCCAGAAGAGTTGGGGAAAGAGAGACCATCTAAAATATATTTGGGACGGTCTCGGAATTTTTCGCATAGACTCTCTAAACAGTTATTTTATCTTGATTTGATTGTAATCAACGTTTTTAATTTTTGGTTATACGCTTCAGTAATGATTGCCGGGTTTACAAATTTCACATTATTGTATTCAACAACCATCTGCTTTTTTTCTCCTGGCATTAAGGCAAAATATCCATCGGAGAAATAGGCCGGCAGAATAATCTGGCCGCTTTTCGGATCTTTCAGATTAAATTTCAGACCTATTGCCGGCACTTTTGATGTATTTGAAACAATAAAAGTTACTTTATTATTCTCCTTCTTCACCAATTGTGCCGTCAAATTGGGTTCGGCCAATTCGTTGAATCCTGCGAAAGAACCGCTTGGTTGACTACTTTGCCAGTAATCGTTTTGTACTAAAACTTGTTTCTTATCTGAAAGCGTGAGCCGCAGCAGATACACTTCGGGCAATTCCATCGGGAATTGGGCCTTAAAACATTCGGTCAGCCGGTTGGCCGGGATATCGAAATCATTTTGCATGATTGCGAGTTTCTTTCCATTCAGATCGAATATCTCCAGTCGGGCGGTCAGTTTCTGATAACTCTTTAAACTGGTATTTACCACTACCACTTTTTGATCGTGCAAATTGAA
The DNA here is from genome assembly GCA_003537645.1 of Prolixibacteraceae bacterium. Classification (GTDB taxonomy): domain Bacteria; phylum Bacteroidota; class Bacteroidia; order Bacteroidales; family Prolixibacteraceae; genus Aquipluma. The sequence goes on along the minus strand of DPRM01000127.1, from coordinate 44,776 downwards.
CTGGATGTGCAGCGGTTCGCAAGCCTTTTGAGCGCCAAAATAGGCGCCGTGGGTTTCATAGTCCCACGAGTAGGTTTGCCAAACGGTGCTGGGCCACGCCGGATGCGTCATCCACAAAAGTAATCCGCTGGCATAATTCCACATTTTACTGTTCCAGCTCTCAAACATGGCACGGTGGCTATCGTAATTTACCAACTGTGCTTTCCTGCAGAGATCGTCGAGGCTTTCGCTTTTTCCGTAACGCGATTCAATTGCCTGCAAATACTCTTTCTGACCGTCGTGCAGGTCGTGGTAATACCATGTGTCGCTGATGGGCCAACGGTCTTCTTCAGGAATAAACGATTTCATGTTTTCAGCCGTTGGAATCGAAGGAGTTCCCAATTCGGTGGAAAAACCTTCGGCGTTGTTGCGGTAATAATCGGCCGCATTATTCACGTAATGCCACGGACCACTGGGGCGAAGGTTCAAATTGCGAGAGTTGGGTGCGTAATGTCTTGTTCCGTCTTCGCTTGCAATGAGTTGCTGAAGCCGGGGTTCAAGCTGAACGGTTGCATAGCCTTCGTTGCGTGGGCACCAGATGGCAATTGACGGATGATTTCTGAACCGCCTGACCACATCGGTGGCATTGGTCATAAACAAATCGTTGTCGTTTACATCAAGGTTATAGCCCTCTGTCGAAAGCCAGAAATCGTTCCACACCAGCATCCCGTATTCGTCGCACAATTCGTAAAACACGGCTTCGGTGCTTTCGCCGGTCCAGTTGCGCACCATGTTGTAGTGTGCGTCGCGGTGAAGCATGAAATAGGGTTCCAGCCTTTCGCGCGAAACACGCTTCATGCCGTCGTCCATGCCCCAGTTGCCACCCTTGCAAAATACCGGCACTCCATTCACTCGAATGGTCAGAAACGGATTTTTGCCTTCCGAATCGATGGTTGCCAGCTTTGAAACTTCGGCATTTGAAGCCAGTTTTGGCAGAAAAGTTCCATGCCCCACATCAACCCTGTCAATGTTGTTGAAAATCACTTTTCCGGCAAAGTCCAGCGGATTGAAATCGACCCTCCTCCGAGACTTGTTTTCGCCTGCGACTGTCAGTTCATATGAAAATTCACGAACACCGAAACGTACATCAGCCCGGTCGGAAACTTTTTCACCTGATTTTACTTCCAGGCTTAATTGATATAATTCCGGGGTGCCGTAGCCGTTGGGCCACCAAAGACGAGGATTTTGAAGGTTCAGTTGCTGAAATTCTTCAGGAGAAAGCACAACCTGTTTGGTTTCACCGGGCTGAAGTGACACATTTTTACTGATTTGCAGGTTTTCCAATCTTCCTTCCAGTACCACATTTTTTGTTTCGCCTGAATGGTTTTTCAGTTCGGTTTTGATGGTAATGGCTGCGCGGGTGGTGTCGGGCAACTGTAGATCGGTAATCACCTGCGGGTCAATGATGGTTACAGAACTGGTCAGGCGCAGGCGTACATCCTGCCAGATACCGATGTTGCGGTCGCGGATACCCGGAATCCAGTCCCAGCCCTCGGAGGAAATAAACGTTGGCCCATCAAGACAAAGCTGTCCTCCATTGAGTCCATGGTTGGTTTTCGACGACTCTTCGTGCGGAATGCCCGGATTGTGCGGCGGGTAAATGTGTACGGCCAGAATGTTCTTCCCTTGCAGATTAATCAGACGTGTGGCATCAAACTTTCCTCGGATAAAAGCACCGGCCATATTCCCTAATTTTTTGCCATTCAGCCAGATGTCGGCTTTGTAATTGATTCCGTTGAACAGTAGCCAGATGGTTTTTCCTGAAGCATTTTCGGGCAAAGGCAGTTCAAGACGATACCACCAATCTTTCCTGCACAGAGAATCGGGAATCAGTAGGTTGTTCAAGCCGTAATACGGGTCGGGATAAACGCCTTGTTCGACCAGCGTGGTCAGCACCGTTCCGGGAACCGTGGCGTTGTACCATTCGGAAGTATTCAATGCGGGACTAAAAACAGACTGCCCTGCCGAAGTAATTTTATCGGCTTCGGCCATTTCCCAGCCCGATTTCAGGATAAATTCAGCAGCTGCAACCTGCTGCAATTCCGGTTTTATCTTGGTTTTTGCTTTGCGAACCGGCAATTGAGGTTTTGCTTTGCCCACGGGAAGCGTTTCCGGGTCCTGTGGCTGTTGTAAGCCAAAGTTTAGTTTGTAAGTTTGCGCTTCGGCTGTTGGCTGTAAAACCATCAGAATCAATACTGCCGTTAGCGTTATCCAAAAGTTGATCATTCGTTTCATTTCAGTTATTTATTTAGTTTTATTTTCTCCCAATCACCTGAATAGTAGGCTTTGTCGAGCTGATGGACCAGATTCTTCCGGTTGACAGAGGCCCAATGACGAATATCACGGTATAAATAAAAGTTGAGCCAATATCCATACTCGTACTTTTCGTGCAGTGTACGCGGATTCATCCAGAATGCGTACCAATTCGGGTTAATGCCTAGATTTTTAGCAATGACGACAAGTTGCCGAGCCCGCATACTCTGCGTATCAGCCAAATTCCGGAAAAGCTTTTGAAAATCAAGGTAGTTCGTTTTCGATGTGTTGATTACGTTTGTTGCATCGGAAATACCCAAATCTTTCAGGCTGACTGTCTCCTCGAAAATGGTATCACCATCTAAATCGTATTCAAACCGATCGAAGAAACCGTTCAGGTCGGTATCAGTATATTTGACAGTTGCAAACGAATCGGGATTACGCTGAATGCGGCCACCCTTCCAGCGGTCGTACAAACCACCAAATCCCTGGAATGAAAAGGCAGTTTGGTCAATCCGCCAGGCTCCCCACTCTGCCCCATAGAGATGAATTCTGCCGTCAAATGTACCTACATACAATTGTCCTTTGCCCGAATTATCAAGGTCGAATTCGCCACGGTCCCCTGCTGCATCTGCCTGTCCGTTGTGATCCAGTCCACCACCATTTCGCCCGGTTTTAAACAGGTTCCGGGGATCGTAAAATTCAACACGTTCCCAACGATTGCAGTCGTCGTCTTCATCGAAAACCAGCCGACATTCGGTCCATTCTCCTTTCCCGAAAATAAGCGGCCACGCCGATTGATGGTCGGGATAAATCAGTTCGTCCATTTTACGCCAGCGAGAATCGTACATCAGTCGATTAGCTTCTTCGAGCCCGCGCAAGGTTTTGAATTTGTGGACCTGATCGGCATATCCGAATCCGGGACCAGTAAAACGCAAACTCATATCAAAATCAAATTCATTGCCCTGACCATTGTCGTTGTCGAGATCCCATGATATGCCTACCCAATCTATTTTTTCGGAGTAAATGACATCGAATTCAGGATTTACTTTTGAGAACTCTGCACTCTCGCCTGTTTTAGGTCTGAAATGCGGCGTATCTACCATCCTGATTGTCCACTCCGAAAGCCCGTCTTTATCAGTATCGTAAAACAGAAAAGGGTTTTCCCAACTGAAACGAAGATCACTAATGCGGAAGGTTGAAGCATGCATTTTCAGGAAAAGTGTGTTTCCGTGATAATCTTCGAAAAAATTGGAATGACCGTTGTGCTCCCATGCTTTCATCCGAATTTCATTCCAATCAATAAAATGCTGAATACCATCTTTCTCTTTGTCGATAAATATCATAAAATCCGCCTCCCAATCGAAGAAATTCCGGTTTTTGATTCCACCGTTCTGCGCCACTATCTGCAAGTCGGCAATGCCATCCTCATTTTCGTCGGCCCAATCCACGCTAAAATCATTCGGCCCGGCAAAAATGCCATCTTTGTTCCGATCGATCAGCAAACAATCGTTGTCGGTGTCTCCCTCAAAATCATCTGGATTCATATCATCGTCATCATCAATCCAGATCACCGGAACCGAATCATTGATAAATGAGTAAATCACGTCTGGGTCGCCATCCGAATCAAGGTCTTCGTGCCTGAACGAATGTTCATCAGGCAACGGAAGTCGCCAGGGAATGACCTGATTATTGCGGTTCCAATAAGCTTTGTTCTGGGCAAAAGCTGACTGCACAAACATAATTTGCAGAAGAATAACAGGGAATAGCAGATATTTTATCATGATCAGGGTTGATTTTGGTTAGATGGCCTAAAATAACTTAAATGAACGAAACTGTCATTCACTCATTTGGATTTACTGACTAGAAAGAGTTCCGGCTGACCAGTTCAGGTATTCCTGCTGCGTAGGCAACCGATTCAGTGTTTTTTTCTGTGAAGCCACCCAGCTTTTGGCTTTTGTATAAAAATTACTGAACGTGTAATAAAGCGGCCACTTTTCATTTTTATCATCAATCAGCCAGAACCCGCGCTGAACACCATCTTTGATTTCGTTGTTGTACGTTTCCCAATACAATACGAACGGTGCGCCCCAAGCAAGTGCTTTACGTATATTTTCGCGGTTAACCGATTCGTGCTGCGTTTTTGAAAAACTGAAATCCATGGCCGAACGCCCCATTTCGCCGATAAACACACGTTTCCCTTTGATGTGGTCGCGCTTTGGCAGATTCCCTTCGATGTAGTTCATTACATTGTTGTATTCCGATTGGCTCAGGCTCTGCGCATCGTATGATGAGTAGGAAACGTAATCGACATTTGTGAACGGCAGCACTTTATTGACCACCCTTATTTTTCCATTGATGGCATCCACAACCCGGTTCACTTCTGCATAGGTAAAAACCTCCACGTTGTTATGCGACGTGATTTTCAACGCCTGATCAACTGCATTTTGCCGGGTTCTGTACCATTGTATCATTCCATTTAACCGAACATCGGACGGCACATAATTGGCATCGTAATTAGGAAGCAAATACCAGTCGCCTTCCCAATGCCCAAGGAAAAATTGTTTGCCGGTATTGTTGAATTTGGTCAATAAATAAATGGTCAGATCAGCAATTTGAATTGAATCTTCCAGTCTTTCAGCACTGGAATAACCGTCAGCCCAATTAGAATGCGACCGTGCCCAAAAGAAATAGTATGAAAATGGCATGTCGATTACCTGTTTAAACGAAGGATCATCGCGTACCAAAGCAGTCAGGCTATTATAAGCCGGACGTCCTGAAATGTTGTAGCTGCCTGTTGAAAGAGTAATTTTCAGGATATTGCTTCCCATTGTTAAAATCGCTTTCGATGATTCAACCAGCCGGTCTTCACTAGTATGTCCATACGAAGGCCCGATGGTTTGTGTTCCAATCGCATAATTGTAATTCAGAACTTCAGGATCAGTTATTTCGGTTTTGGATTTCACCGTAAATAATTGGGTTGAGGCAGATGACAGATTACCAACTTTGACACTAATCCGATAGTCTCCGGGTGTTATTCCTGAAGGTAGAACAATAACTAACTGAGTTGTCGAAGCCGAAACTGGCACAATGGTTACTCCACCGATGATGATGGTGTTTAATTTTAAATCGCTGCTAAAATTGCTTCCCGAAATTGTGACGGATGTGCTTTCAGTACCCGAAGATGGCAAGAAGGAACTGACAATCGGGCCATTGGACTGAGGCAGCTCATTTTCGCCCGAACTGCAACTGATCAGTGCGAAGAGGACAAGAAAAACAAACAATAAGCTGTTACGAATAATTCTCATATTTGCGATTTACAGCGTTAGCTTTTTACCTGCATTTTTCAGAAGCAGGTCAAAATATTCAGCAGCCCAACTTTTTGTTCTGTCAGGCCGGATTAGCCAGAAGCCGCGCATTTCGTCGGTTTTCCGAACTTCATTCAATTTTCGGAGTTCTTCATTTTTGGGCTCATTGCAATACAATTCCCATTGAATGAGATATGGAATGTTCTGTGCCAGACAAACTCCCATAAATATATCCCAGCGATCAATTACGGGCGCTCTTTCCATCAATCCTTCATACCGTTGTTCCGGAATACCAATTTCACCAAGGAATACCACTCGTTTTCCTTTCATATAGGCCGTTGGATTCATATTCTTCCGGATGTAGTCGATCCCTTTGTAAAGATTAAGTCCCGCAGGATCCATTCCATCGTAACACGACCAGGAAACCATGTCAGTCTCAACCTTTGGAAGAACGCTGTTAACAATCCCGGGAATACCGTCCATGCTATCCAATACCTTGTTGGCTTCAATTGCATGGTAAACTTTGCATTTGGAGTTTTTCACTTCAGCACGGGCACGGTTTACTCCCTGCTGACGGGCTATAAACCATTTAGCCATTGCATTAACGCGGTCAGTAGAATCTGGCGGAACAACCACTGTATAACGATCACCATCAACAGCCTTAAATAGTTGACCGGGTTTGCGCGACCAGCGGGCATAATCGCCTGTTCCACCTCGCATCATCCAGTCGCCTTCCCAGTTGTGCAAAATAAAAGTAAGCTCTCTGTCTTTGTATTTTTCGAGCAGGTATTTAGTTAGATCATAAATTTCCTGTTCTTCTTTTGCTGCTGTTTCATCGGTAGTTTTAACGCCCGCGCCATCAACGCTCAGGCCAATGGTACTGAAAGGCATATCGAAACATGCGGCATAATACGGATGTTTGGCCAGTTCCTTCAGACTAACGTCTTTGGGTAAATTCCATTCCGAATTGTACGGATAACCGCTCGGATTTTTCCTGAACCAAAGTTTTGCAATTCCGTAGCCCATTTCATTTAGTTTGCGGCAACCTTCAATCAAATAAGGTTCATTGGTGAAATAGTATTTTCCTGCCACATGCGTGGCTCCAAGGCGGTGTTTGATGTCGGCAGGAATGAGAGCTCCTTTTAACGGGCGGTTCTTTTCGATGATTTTACTGATTTGATGATCATTCACCGAATCTTTTTTTTCGGCCAACAGATGCGATGACCAGAGAATAGCAAGAATTAAAATATAATATGGCTTCATTTTAGTTTAATCAATTGGTTATAAAATGTCAATCTAAAAAAACAGAGAGATGGGGAAAACTCCCCGAATCTCTCTGATATTGATTTCTGAATATTCTTTACTTATCTAAAATTCAGGATAAAAAGTGCATTTGATTGAGTTACAAAGTAATTTTTACGTATGGTGCAAAATTATGCCTTACGGTTCCAACACCTGTAACATCGGCCAATGCTCCAACACGGAAATAATAATTTCTTCCGGGTTTTAAGAGGCTGGAATTGGCAGCCAGGTCAATTGAAAGTGTATAGGTCGTTGCATCAATGGTTTTTGATGGATTAAACGACTGTGTGAAACCGGTGCCGGTGGTATTAAACTTAACATTCTCACCTACATAAATATCAGTAAACGCATACAGGCGGATTGCCTTGGCCTTTACCCTTGATTTACCTGCTTCTAAACTAAAGCTTGCAACTATTTTGTTAGCTGTTTTGTCGTGGGTAATGTTGCAATTTTTAATCCTGATATACGGAACTACCTGAAAATCGCGTTGATTCTCACCTGCTTTGATTTCGACATCGTTGACTCGGTAAGGAAAAAAGTTACCATTGGCAAGATTGATGTCGTAAGTATTGGCAAAAACCAGGTTGTTACGAAATTCACCATTGTTTTTAATTAACCATTTTTGAGAAACCGGTGTAGCATAACCACCTTTTTCAAAGACTTCTATTTGTGAGCCGTTAATCAATTCAGTTTCGACCAAACCACCTCCGACACTGTCTTTTATTGCTCCAAAAAAGGATGAGCCGGGTGCTTCAAAGTTGTCTTTTTCGCACGACTGGAGCAGTGCAAAAAGGCAAACAACTGTTAATATGGAATAAACTATCTTTTTCATTTTATATGGATTATCAAATTAATATTGAGGATTTTGCACAAGCTTATTGGTGCCAACGCCGGGAATGCCTTTGTAATACGACATGGTCTGAAACACAACACCATTTGCTTTTTCGTCATAATAGTTGTTAGCGCGAACAAAGATGTATTTTGGCGTAGTTTCACGCAGATCCAACACGGGAACCAAAGCCTGACGACGTGTTCCAGTAGCGAAAGTTGTATGGTAATCGCGGCGACGAACCAAATCCCAATAACGAGGGCCTTCAAATGCAAATTCAACCCGACGTTCTTTTAATATATTTTCAATAGTAGCCGGGATTTGGTCTTTGTGGCCTGCACGTTTTCTGATGTCATTCATCAAGGTTTTAGCGAGGTTTGCATCACCACTTCCACTTTCAATAGCAGCCTCAGCATAGTTCAGGTATATTTCCGGCAGGCGGAAGTCGATGTAATCAGTTGTTGAACTCCAACGTACACCTTGTGCATTTTTCCCTTCGGTGAGGAATTTCTTAAGCGAGAAGCCAGAACTGGTGAAGTTCGCATTGTCAAAGTTGCCCAAACCCCTAAATCCAGAGTAAGCTGAAGGAGTAGAAGCTCCATAAGAATAGTAAGTTTTACCGTCTAACCCAGTTGCATTGGCTTCTGTATAAATAAGCTTTGTGCCATCTTGTTTGATTAAACCACCCTGAATAATGATCGGTACATTTTTCCATGTAGCTCCCGGAACAATAATACTTGCCAGTAAACGGGCATCCTTATTCATAAAAGGATCAATCAGGTTGTCGTATTTTTTATAGGGCACAGCAAGATCCACTTTGGTTGGGTCGGCAACCACATAATTTTCATTGCCATCGGTACGGGTCACGATTTTTGCGCTTTTACCTGTTCCGTCATCGGTGTAATCTTCATAAACATCAACCAAGTTGAGAGAAGGGCTAAACCTTCCATAAGCAAGGTATCCGGTAGCGGTCTGTGACGGGTTGAAATGTACATCGTAGCAATGCCCCTGCAAAGCTGTAATAGTACCGTCGATGTAACTTTTTGCAAAAATGACTTCATTTTTGACCTCACCACTTGCCGGATTCTGGAAAATTTCCTGATAATTTTTGGCAGCCTCGATGTTACTTGACGGTGATGCTTTATATAGTGATTTACCTGCACCATCAATAATGGCCTTCGAGGCATCCGTACAAATTTTGTAATAGGCATTGGCATCGGCTATCGTCATTCCTCCAACCAATTTCTGATCAACTGCTTCGCCGGTTAAAGGTGCTTTGTCCCAGAATTTGGCAATTGAGGCAGCATGCAATGCAGCACGCGATTTCAGTGCTAAAGCAGCCCATTTGGTTGCACGATATGCTCCCTCTGCAGAAGTAACTGCTGCCGGAAGATTTGCAGTGGCCAAATCACATTCAGCAAGAATAAAGTCCCATGTTTCTTTTTCAGTACTGCGAGCAATAAATAGGTTGGCATTATCGGATTCCGGGAGGTATTCGAGGGTTTCTTTTACCAATGGAACACCACCATAGCGTTTTACCAAACCAAAATACATGTACGCACGAATAAAATGAGCTTCACTTTTCAACCTGTTGCGTTGTGCCTCATCAATGTTTACCGTTTTAAGGTTGTCCATAAATTGGTTTACCTGGCGGATTCCCGAATAATCCCAGTATCCATCAGAGATAGGTCCGGCTCCGGAACCGTGTGTCATCATCGCGTCATCTGTGAAAAAACTGGACGACCATCCATGTGCTACAAATGAAGAACCACCATCGCTTTTGTAATTAAAACTTTGACCCGGATTATACCTAAAGTCCTCAACAGGCATTCTGTTGTACAAATTTGCCAAAAGTACTTTAATTCCATTGGGATCATTCAACAACTGCTCTGCGGGTACCCGGTCAAGCGGTTGCTCTTCAAGAAAGTCATTACACGATGGTAATACAAATGCAGTAAATGCAATCAGTATATATAATAATCTACGTTTCATATTACAAGTCATTAAAAGTTAACATTAATTCCAAGGTTAAACGACCTCATCAGCGGATAAGTTAAATCAGCGGCATAATCCCCTTCTTCGCGCTCAGGATCAAGATTTTTTAGATTTTTGCTGGTGAAGGTATAAAGGTTAAACCCATTCAGATAGACACGAAGAGATTCTGTTTTAATTCGTGAAGTCAAACTCTTCGGAAGTGTGTACCCAATTTCCAAGCTCTTAATCCTTAAATACTTGGCATCATGTCTCCATTCCGAAGTTATCAGGTTATCTGTAGTTCCTCCATAGTTTGAGCGCAACGCAGGATACCTTCCTTCAACCCATTTGGTGGCAGGATCATAAGGATTTGCGTTTGGATCTTCGGTATGCCAGCGATCAAGATATTTGTCGAGTAAAACGGGATAACGTCCATACCCCCAAATATCATCAACTTTGGTAAAGATCGTGAACAAGGCAGAACCCTGAAGCAACATGTTAAAATCGAAATTCTTCCATGCGGCATTTAGGTTGGCGCCGAACTGCAAAGGTGGATTACCCGCATAACCCTGGTACTGACCTGCCCAGAACATGGGAAGCTGGTCGTTTCCGTTAATGATACCATCACCGTTAACGTCAACAACTTTAAAACTACCGGGTAACATTCTTGAGTTCCCACTCGTTCCGCCAATAAGCGGTGCAGTTTCGTATTCCTGAAGGCTGGTATAGCGTCCGTTGATGTCGTAACCCCATTCACGTCCCTGATATCGTTCTGATCCCCATGGATCCTTCCATGCTTCCCAGGTTGAAACATAGGGGGCACGCTCAGTGTGAACCAGATATCTACGCGAATAAGTAGCATTCACGCTTACTCCATACGAAAAATCATTGATTTTATTCTTGTGCGAAACTACCAGTTCAACTCCGCGAACAAGGTCGCTGTTGATGTTTTCCTGTGGAAAACTTGCACCAAAAGTATTTGGAACCGATTGAACACGATTTCCAAGCAATCCATCACGGTTTTTCTGGAAAACATCGAATGAAGCGCCGATCTTGCCTTTCCATGCATCAATGTCGAGACCTAAATTTTTTGTGCTGCTGGTACCCCAGGTCAGGTTATCGTTTATAACTCCCGGAGGATACATCCCCATTGTTAAGACGCCACTATTAAATACATAACCCCTGTCAATTCCACCAAAACGGTATCCTGAATAATATTCAAATGGGTTGCCCTGGTCGAATCCCATTTTTCCATAAGATCCTCTAAGTTTGAGGTTACTTATTGCAGGAAAATTGTCCTTGATAAATGGTTCCTCCGACATTCTCCAACCCCCTGAAACTGAAGGGAAGAATGCCCATCGTTTCCCTGGTGCATAGCGGTACGATCCATCGTAACGAAAAGCCAGCTCAATTAAATATTTGCTTTTATAATCGTAGTTAAAACGACCCAGATAAGACAGGAAAGCGCTTGTTGAGCGGTTTCCCGCATTCGTTGCATTGGTCAAACTACCCTGATCAATTATGTCGTGGGTATAAACATCATCATATTGCCGCTTTGCAAAAAGGTAATTGTTTTTGGTGTCGCGCATCTCATAAACGAAAGTAGCACCAAGATTATGCACCTTGTTAAAGGTATTTTTGTAGGTCGCCTGTAATTGCAAATCTCTGCGGCTGAATATTGAATTTGAATTTTGATAGTTATTTAAGCGGGGAGTAAAGACGGCATCGGTATTGTAATCATACATGTAATATCCTTTGGCAAGGTTCGATGCATCATTGATGTTTCCATCATAAGCGCCAAGAACTCCCAGCGAAAGACCATTTACAAAAGGAACATTGTACGTTAACTCGACTGTACTTTGATACTGGAAATTACTCCATTTATCATAGCCTGAAATTTCCTCTGTCATTAAAGCATAAGCATTGTTGTTTTCAGGAGGAACGCGGGTGATGTGTGCAGGATTATTAACCGTGAAGGGTCCATATCCGCGGTCGCTGGTCATAATGGGTTTGAACAACCAGAAATAGGAACCTTGCGGACTCTTATTATTATCATACTTGCCGGATACAGTAATTTTAGCTTTAAGATCTTTATTTATCTGTGCTGTAACTGTATTTCTAAAATTGTATTTACGGTATTCCTGAATATTGCTTTTCAGTAATCCATTGTCTTCGGTGTATCCGAAACTTGAGTAAAAATTGATCTTTTCAGTACCGCCACTTAATGAAAAATTGTGCTGTTGCTGGGTAGCATAATTCTTTAAAGTCAGATCAAGCCAGTCGAAATTCTGATAGCCGGGCTCAGTTCCTGTTTTCCACTTATCAAGAACATCAGCAGAAAACGCCGGAGCATTGCCAATGTTTTTTTCCATCTCGTTTTTCATCACCCGATAGGTATATGCATCAACGGTTTTTTCCATTCCTGTAGGTTCTTTAACACCGGTAAATGCAGAATAGCTGAATTTCGTTTTTCCTTGTGCTCCCGATTTTGTGATGACAATGATTACCCCATTGTCGGCATTCATACCGTAAATGGCTGCTGATGCATCTTTCAGAATCGAGATACTCTCGATATCTTCTGGATTTAAACGCTCGAAATCAGACATTCCATCACGGGCAACTCCATCGATTACAACCAATGGCGCTCCAAAACCACGAATACTAACCAGACTGTTGAATGTGCCCGGTTCTCCGGTCCGCTGCCTGATTTGTACGCCAGGAATTTTTCCCTGAAGATTGCTGACTAAACTGGTGGTTCGGGTAGTCAAAATTTCTTTCGATTTTATTGAGGCTATTGAACCTGAAAGTGTTTCTTTTTTTTGAGTTCCATACCCAACAGCAACCACTTCTTCAATCCCGAAAGTCTCTTCTTCGAGACTTACATTGATAGTAGATTTATTGCCAACTTCCGCTTCATACTGCTTCATTCCTATAAATGAAAACTGTAAAGTGGAATTTTCAGGAACATTTGAAATTGAATAATTTCCATTGGCATCGGAAATCGTTCCATTGGTTGTTCCCTTAACGACTACCGAAACGCCAGGCAGCGGAGAGCCTGAAGAGTCGGTCACTTTCCCGGAAACGGATTTTTGTTGCTGCGAGGCCATTTCACTTTTTGCTGCTCCCTTGTTACTGATAACAATGTCTTTATCTAAAACATGGTAAGTTAATCCGGTGCCAGTCAGTATTTTGTCCAGAATTACTTCGATGGATTCGTTCTGGTACTGAATTGAAACACGTGCTTCGGAAGGAATTTGTTCGTTTTTGTAGAAAAAATCGAACTCCGATTGTTCCTGAAGAACTTTAAATACCTGTTGCAGGCTTGCATTCTCAACCCGAATGTTTAGCTTGGTTTTTTGGGAATAAACCGATGCCGAAACATGAATGAGTGAAACGAAAAAGAGTAATACAATTAGTCGCATGGTTAACCAAATTTTACGGACCTTTTCCCGGTCAAGGGAAATGCCCCCGATTAATTTTTTTTTCATAGATTTGTTTTGCTTTAATTGAAGTTTTAATTTATTAAGACTCTACAACGGAACGGGGAATGGTGGTACATTCTCCGTTTTTGTTTTTTCATTCTTTTTGTTTTACCTCCTTTTTTATATTATTGGATATTAGTTATTGAAAATTCGATATTGGATATTTTTTCTTTTTTTCCTTTCAGTTTTCTTCTCTGTTTCTATTCCATCCGAATAATCGGAAACGCTCTGTTCTACTTCATTTCGCGGACGGTAAAAAACCTTGATGTTTCTTTTCTACAAATATTTCGCAACGCTGTTGCCTTTAAATCCTGCTTTTATTTCTGAACACTGCGACTGACCACTTTTGCCTTTTCCTAGGCCTATGCCTTTTTCTACTTCTTCGATATCTTTATTTTTTCGGCCTTTATTTCGTAGCGGACAGGCACGGTCAGGTTCAGCAGTTCGAGAAAATGGTTCGCATCTTTGTTCCGTTTTATTACACCCGAGAAGTGCATTCCTCTGAAATAGTCTTCATCGGCTGTGATTTCAACATCATACCAGCGCTCAACGACTTTAAATACCTCCAGCAAATCTTCGTTATGGAATTCATAGCGGCCATCCTTCCAAGAACTGAAGGTTTCAGGATTAACTTTGCTGATAGCGAGTTGCTTTTCAGTTTTATTGAAAAGACTTTGCTCGCCCGGTTCCAGCAGAGTGGTTTGACCGCCTATCTTCAGTTGGATTTGACCGGTTGCAAGCGTGGTTTCAATTACGTTCGAGTTTTCGTAAGCTCTCACATTGAATGAAGTTCCCAGTACCTCAATTTGCTGGCCGTGCACTTCCACGCGGAATGGGCGTTTCGCATCTTTTGCAACCTCGAAAAATGCTTCGCCATTCAATTTCACAACCCGTTCATTCGTTGAAAAAACAGAAGGTGTAATTAATTTTGTTTCCGAATTGATCCAGATGCGGGTTCCATCGGCCAGAAAAACCTGATTCACCTGGCCTTTTGGTACGAAAATTTCCTGCATGATAACTTCTGCGGTTTCGGGGCTAAACGAAGCAAAGCGGCTTGCCCAACCCAGTCCAAACGTAACTATCAGGATGGCTGCAATCCGGAGAATCTTTCTTAAACTGATTGTTGCCTGTTTTGGTTCGATGCGTTTTTTTAGCAATTCCAGTTCAGGAGTAACTTCGTATTTTTTTAGGTTCGAATGAAAACTGTAGCTGTCCCAGATGTCTTTTTCGGCAAACAACCGTTTCTTGTTTTCAGGCGATTGCTGCATCCACTGGTGCAGTTGTTGGTTTTCTTCTTCTGAAGTTTTTCCCTGGAGATATTTTTGGATAATTGATTCGATTTCGGACATGATTTTTTGCTTTTACTACTCTATGATCGGAAACAAAGAAAAAACCCTACCTCCGGATGAAAGAAATTTTAAACCACAAATTACAAGAATGAACACGGATTTATATAAAATGAGAAGATGTGGAGGGAAGAAATGGGTGCGGAGAATTTTAATCGAGTTTTTTAAGAAAACGGAGATTGGCAATCTCGGCACCTATGAATAAAATTAAAGCAGTACCCAAACTTTCCCCCTTTGGGGGAATTAGAAGGGGGCCATTCTTTTAATTTTTGAACAAATGCCCGGATAAAAACACCAGCAGGGGCAGGTAATCTTTCATTTCGGTACGGATGGTAGCCAAAGCTTTTGTAATTTGCTTTTCAACCGCTTTTACCGAAATGTCAAGTTCTTCGGCAATTTCCTTGTTTTTCTTGTTATCAAAGCGGCTCATGGCGAAAACTTGCCGGCATCGATCGGGTAAATTATTTAAAACTTCGTTCAATTTATTTTCAAGTTCCTGTTCCAGAAGACTTGTTTTTTCTTCCATGTAAAACCGGAGTTCTTCTTCCTGAAGTTTTAATTTGGCAGATTCGAAGTATTTATTCCTGACTTTTTGTTTTTCAAGTTGCTGAAGACAACTGTTCCGGATCATGGTAAACAAAAGGGCATTGAGCGATTGTTTTACGATGATGGACTGATCGGCCCAAAGTTTTACGAACACATCCTGAACAATATCCCGGGCGATTTCTTCGTCAACAAATTTGGCTGCATAATAAAACAAAGGTTTTGAATATTGTCTGAAAAGATCATCAAACAATTCAGGTTTCCTGTTTGTGATTATCAGACCTTTGTTTTCAAACTGAACCATAATCGTTGAAGATGTTTTTATTCAGCGGGCTAAAATAGAGAATTAGAAATTGGATTCAAACACTGGAATTGCCAATTATTTTTTCGTGTCTGAGACATGAAAAAAGCCCGTTCCTGAAATCAGAAACGGGCCAGGTAATAATTGGGTTAGCTTATGTTTTTTCTTTCATACCAGCAATCTGGCGCGCTTTGTCGGCGCTTCCTGCCGATGATCCGAAATAGTAGCTATAAACTTGTGTCAGAATAGCACTTAAAACACCGAGAATGTAAAGTACAATCTCTTTGCTGTCGGCTGAAATGCTATGTGGTTTAAAAACAAGTATATAGAAAAATAACATTGTAAGAAGAGTGGTTCCGAAGGCAAGAATTGGAGAAACATTTTTTGCCAGTCTGCTGGCATGTTCGCTGGTTTGCACCTGAACTTCGCGCTGACGGGCGCTGCTGATATCTCCAAGCATCATTTGTTGCTCTTCGTTGGAAAGTTTTTTCATGTCGAGCTGAAACTGCATCTCCGATTTCCGGATTTCGTTTTCGAGCTGTAATTTTTCCTCTTTGGTCGTAATAACATTGTCGAGCACTTTGCCTACCGAATCGACAAGCGTATTGGCTCCTCCTGAAAAAAGATCTTTTAGAAAACTCATGATATTTAGATTTACGATATTTAGATTTACGATTGACTATTTTGTTGAACTCTGGCAAAGTTTTCTACATCGTACAAAACTTTGCCAGAGTTGTTTGTAAATAGTAAATCGTTCAATAGTTAATTTTCGCCAAGGGCGCGCAATACCCATCCGTAGAAATATTTACGGCTGGCAGATCGTTTTTTTACGATGCTTACGTAGCGGGCAATTTTGGCAATCGTAAAAGCAGCCAGAAAATGCTCGGCATTGAAAGCATTGAGCTCGGTGATGGATTTTGGCCCGATGACACCATCGGTTTTTGCCCCGATCACCATTTGAGCCAAAGAGGCGCTGGTGCCCATTCCGGCATTTACTCCAAAGTCGAAAATGGAGTTGGCAACGGCCTGATCAGTAATATCGTCTCCTTTCATTTTATCCCAGAAAGTTACCCGGTAAAAATCTGCAATAGCTTCCTGAAGTTCGGCATCTTTGTCGAGGTTAGCCGGAAACCCGGTTTGACGCTTCAGCATATCAACTGTCGTCCAGCCATTCCATTTGCTGTGAATTTTGCGGGCAACACCCTTATAGGTTTCACCCCCCGGATCGTCCGGGTCGTTGACGTAACCACCTTCATGGGCGATCATCAACTGAAAAGCACTTGTAAAATCAGCCATAGAATAATGATTTAATGTAAATTGTATAAAAAGAGTATTTTGTCTTTATTTAATTGTACACTAAGTTACGATGATTTTTTTTAATTATTGATATGAATTTCTGAAAACAAAAAGACCCGCTCCGCATTCGCGAAACGAGTCTTTTTTGTGTGGAAAAACAACTTCTTCTATTTCAGTCCACGGCGTTTCAGCAATGGTTCAATCGAAGGTTCCTGTCCACGGAAGTTTTTGTAAATGGCCATTCCTTCGTCCGATCCGCATTTGCTCAATAGCGTCCGGAATTTAGCTGCGTATTCAGGATTGAAAAGGTCGCCGCTTTGTTCGAAAGCATCAAACGCATCGGCATCCAAAACCGCTGCCCAGATGTAAACGTAGTATCCGGCCGAATAGCCTCCGGAGAAAATGTGCGAAAAATAGGTGCTGCGGTAGCGTGGCACAATTTCGTCGATCAGGCCAATGTTGTCCATCGACGCTTTTTCGAATGCTTCCACATCGCTTTCAAAGGTTTTGGTGTGCCAGTCCATGTCGAGCAACGAAGCAGCAAGGTATTCAACGGTTTCGAATCCCTGATTAAACTGGGCACTTTTAACCAGCTTGGCAATCAATGCTTCAGGAATTACTTCGCCGGTTTGGTAATGTTTGGCATAAGCGCGGAGAACTTCAGGCTCTTTGGCCCAGTTTTCCATGATTTGCGACGGAAGTTCAACAAAGTCGCGGGCAACCACTCCGGCGGTGCGGCGGTAAGTTCCGTGGGTGAACAACGCGTGGAAAGCGTGTCCGGCTTCGTGGAACAAAGTGGTTACTTCGTCGAAACTCAACAATGCTGGAACATCGCCCGATGGACGGGTGAAATTACAAACGATGGAAACTACGGGTGTAATCATTTGTCCGTTAATGTACGATTGGTCGCGATATCCGGTTTGCCATGCTCCGTTGCTTTTTCCGGGGCGCGGGTGGAAGTCCATGTAGAACACGCCAATGTGTTTGCCATCGGCTTCCTGAACTTCATACGCAATGGCTTCTTCGTTGTAAACCGGAATGTCGGTACGTTTTATGAATTGCACACCATAAAGCTTGGTGGCCACATAAAACATTCCGTCAACCACATTTTCGAGTTTGAAATAGGGTTTCAACTGGGCCTCGTCCAAATCGTATTTTGCTTTGCGAACTTTTTCGGCATAATACCACCAGTCCCACATTTCCAGTTCAAACTTTCCGCCTTCTTTGTTGATCATGGCCTGCATGTCGGCGCGTTCCGTTTTGGCTCTTTCGAGGGCTGGAGTCCAAAGTTTCATCAGGAATTCATTGATGGTTTCAGGCGTTTTTGCCATGTTAACATCAACTGTGTAGGCGGCATGATTGGCAAAACCGAGCAATTTGGCGCGTTGGTCGCGCAGTTTTACGATTTTTTCGATCACCTGTTTGTTGTCGAATTCGTTGTTGTTATTGCCCCGGTTGGTGTAGCCTTTATACAGTTTCTCGCGCAGTTCGCGGTTTTCGGCATATTGAAGGAATGGGATCATGCTTGGTTTTTGCAGCGTGAAAATCCATTTTCCTTCCAGACTGTCATTCTTGGCAAGTTCGGCAGCGGCGGCAATCACATCGGCAGGTAAACCTTTCAGGTCGGCTTCGTTATCGATCACCATCTTGAAATTCTTATTGGTTTCGGCCAGCGTATTTTCACCGAATTTCAGTTCCAGCATCGAAAGTTCATCGTTCAGTTTGCGCAGTTCAGCCTGTTTTTCGTCTGAAAGATTGGCGCCATTGCGTTCAAAATCCTGATAGTATTTTTCAACTACGCGCAATTGTTCAGCATCCAGATTCAGCTCATTGCGTTTTTCGTAAACAGCTTTCACCTTTGCAAATAACTCTTTGTTCAGCATGATGTTGTTGCTGTGAGTGGTAAGTTTTGGGGTGATTTCGCGCGCCAAAGCCTGCATTTCGTCGTTGGTATTGGCCGAATTCTGGTTGAAGAATACGTAAGATGCTCTTTTGAGCAAATCGCCTGACAGGTCGAAAGCAAGAATCGTATTGTCGAAATTGGCTTCTTCCTTGTTGTCGGTGATCGTTTTAATTTCAGCTACCTGTTCCGAAATTCCCTCTTCGATGGCTGGCAGGTAATGTTCCATCTTTATTTCGTTAAAAGGCGGAACCTGATGAGGTGTTTTGTACTCGCTGAAGAATGGATTACTCATGTCTTTTTGTGGTGCTTTTGATGTGTTGCAGGCACTGAAAATTAGTGCTATGGCAACAATTGAAATTCCTGATTTGAGCATTTGAATTATTTTAATTAGTAATTATTTGTATGTTTTCTGTTTGACTCACCCCGTCGCATCTTCGATGCTCTTCCCCTCTCTTTTAAAAGAGAGGAGGAAGCCCGAGTTCTCGGGTTTGGGGTGAGTAATGAAATTTATTTTAATCCACGATTTTTCAGCAATGGCTCAATAGACGGTTCCTGCCCGCGGAAGTTTTTGTAAATAACCATTCCATCATCGGTTCCGCATTTGGTTAGCAAAGTGCGGAATTTTGCTGCATATTCAGGATTGAATAAATCGCCGCTTTGTTTAAACGCGTCAAAAGCATCGGCATCCAAAACTGCGGCCCAGATATAAACGTAATATCCGGCTGAATATCCTCCGGAGAAAATGTGTGAAAAATAGGTACTGCGGTAGCGTGGCACAATTTCATCGATCAGCCCGATTTTGTCCATTGAAGCCTTTTCGAAAGCTTCCACATCGCCGTTAAAAGGTTGGGTGTGCCAGTCCATATCCAGCAACGAAGCGGCCAGATATTCAACAGTTTCGAATCCCTGATTGAATTGTGCGCTTTTGGTCAGTTTGGTAATCAAGGCTTCAGGAATTACTTCGCCGGTTTCGTAATGTTTTGCATAAACGCGGAGAACTTCAGGTTCTTTGGCCCAGTTTTCCATGATTTGAGAAGGAAGCTCCACAAAATCGCGGGCAACGTCTCTGGAAGTCCTTCGATATGGACCGTCAGCAAATAATGTATGAAAAGCATGCCCGGCTTCGTGGAACAAGGTGGTTACCTCGTCGAAACTCAACAGGGCAGGAACATCACCGGCGGGGCGAGTGAAATTACAGACTATTGAAACTACCGGGGTAATCCGTTGCCCGTTTTCATAAGATTGTCCGCGGTAGCTGGTACACCAAGCACCGGCGTTTTTTCCGGGGCGCGGGTGGTAATCCATGTAGAAAACGCCAATGTGTTTGCCGTCGGCTTCCTGAACCTCGTAAGCGATTGCTTCATCGTGATAAACGGGAATGTCATCGCGTTTAATGAACTGTACGCCATATAGTTTGCTGGCTACATAAATCATTCCGTCAACCACATTTTCGAGTTTGAAATAAGGTTTCAACTGAGCATCGTCCAGATCGTATTTTGCTTTGCGTACTTTTTCTGCATAATACCACCAATCCCACGATTCGAGCTTGAAATTTCCACCCTCTTTGGCAATCATTGCCTGCATGTCAGCGCGTTCAGCTTTGGCTCGTTCGAGTGCCGGTGTCCAAAGTTTCATAAGGAAATCATTGATGTTTTCGGGCGTTTTGGCCATGTTAATATCCACAGCATAAGCAGCAAAATTGTCGAATCCTAACAATTTTGCACGCTGGTCGCGCAGGGTGATAATTTTACCGATAATTTCTTTGTTGTCGTTGGCATTGTTGTTATTGCCCCGGCTGGTATATCCTTTGTACAGTTTTTCGCGCAGTTCGCGGTTTTCGGCATATTGAAGGAAAGGTAATAAGCTTGGTTTTTGCAGGGTGAAAATCCATTTTCCTTCCATGCTGTCTTTTTTTGCCTGCTCGGCAGCCGCGGCAATTACGTCGGAGGGAAGCCCTTTCAGATCGGCTTCGTTTTCGACCACCAATTTGAAATTCTTGTTGGTTTCGGCCAGCATATTTTCACCGAACTGGAGGCTCAACATCGAAAGTTCGTCGTTCATCTTGCGAAGTTCGGCTTGTTGCTCATCCGACAGGTTGGCGCCATTCCTTTCAAAATCCTGATAATATTTTTCGACTACCCGCACTTGGTCAGCATTCAGATTTAGCTCATTACGTTTCTCGTAAACGGCTTTTACCCTTGCGAACAATTCTTTGTTAAGCATGATGTTGTCGCGGTGAGCCGACATTTTTGGGGTAATTTCGCGGGCAAGCGCCTGCATTTCGTCGTTGGTATTGGCCGATTTCAAAGTCGAAAAAATGCTGGCCTTCCGAAGCAGTTCGCCCGATTGGTCGAATGCAAGAATGGTGTTTTCAAACGATGGTTCTTCCTTGTTGTCGGTAATTGCTTTTATTTCAGCAAGCTGTTCTTCAATTCCGGCGTCGATGGCTGGCATGAAATGCTCCAGCTTTATTTCGCTGAAAGGTGGCACCTGGAACGGAGTGTTGTACTCGCTGAAGAATGGATTACTCATGTCTCTTTTGGGTTCTTTTGCGGTGTTGCAAGCAGTTGCGAACAGGGCAAGACCGAGGACTGATAAAACGATTTTTTTCATTTATGTATATTGTTTTGATTATTAAGTAATTCGAGTTTTTACGATTCGGCCCGAAATATAGAGATTATGCTTTGTTACAAAGCTGATAAAAGTCGTAAAAACCGAAAGAAACATGATTTTTTTCAGGAAATAGAGCACTGGTTTTATACCTGAACTCTAGTTGAGGATTGTGTTCTGGTGTTGTTTGATACTATCTATTGGAAAATTACAAATCATTTGCACGTCAATTTGTCGTTATTTTACTACAAATTATTTTACCTCAGCCTGAATTTTTCTTTACTTTTGCCGATCGTTGAATTTCAGAAGTAAAAGACAAAAATTATGAACATATCTTATCGCTGGTTAAAAGATTACATTAATCTTGACTATACACCAAATGAAGTTGCAGCCTTTCTGACCCAGATTGGACTGGAAGTTGGAAGCATGGAAGAAGTTGAAACCGTTAAAGGTGGCCTGAAAGGATTGGTAATCGGAGAAGTGCTTACCTGTGAGAAACATCCGGATTCTGATCATTTGAGCAAAACGACTATGAATGTTGGGACTGGTGATATTTTACCAATCGTTTGTGGCGCTTCGAACGTGGCAGCCGGGCAAAAAGTGGTGGTTGCAACTGTCGGCACTACATTGTACGACGGCGATAATGAGTTTAAAATTAAGAAGTCGAAAATACGCGGTGAAGCTTCGGAAGGGATGATTTGTGCCGAAGACGAAATTGGTTTGGGTAGCAGTCACGAGGGGATTATGGTTCTCGATCCGTCAGCAGTTCCCGGAACTCCGGCCAGCAAATATTTCAATATTGAATCTGATTTTGTACTCGAAGTTGATTTGACGCCCAACCGCATCGACAGCGCTTCGCACATCGGAATTGCCCGCGACCTCGCAGCTTACATCTCGCTAAAACACGAAATATCCTATCATCGCCCGTCGGTGGAGGCTTTTAAAGTTGACAATCATTCGCTTGAAATCCCGGTCGAGGTTCAAAATGCCGATGCCTGTCACCGTTATTCTGGACTTACCATTTCAAATGTTGCGGTGAAAGAATCACCTGAATGGCTGAAAAATAAGCTGAAATTAATTGGGTTAAAACCCATCAACAATATTGTTGACGTAACCAATTTTGTGCTTTTTGAAACTGGTCAGCCGCTTCACGCGTTTGATGCCGCCGAAATTGAAGGAGGAAAAGTGGTGGTTCGCACGCTCGATGCAGGTGCAAAATTTGTGACCCTCGATGGAATGGAACGCGAAATGCATCCTGATGATCTGATGATTTGCAATGCAAATTCAGCCATGTGTATTGCCGGAGTTTTTGGCGGTTTGCATTCAGGAGTAAAAGAAACAACTACGAGTGTTTTCCTTGAAAGCGCTTATTTCGATTCGGTTTACATTCGCAAAACCGCGCGTCGCCATACTTTGAGCACCGATGCCTCGTTCCGTTTCGAGCGCGGAACCGATCCGAACGGAACCATTTACGCGTTGAAACGTGCTGCGCTGCTGATTAAAGAAGTGGCCGGCGGCGAAATTTCTTCGGAAATTGTGGACATTTATCCGAATCCGGTTGCCGATTTTAAAGTGGATGTTACTTATTCAGGAATTAAACGTTTGATTGGCGTTGACCTTGGCAAAGAGCGTATCAAAAGTATTCTGGGCGCACTCGAAATCAGGATTGAGGCTGAAACTGAAACCGGTCTTTCATTGCTGGTTCCGCCATACCGTGTGGACGTTAAACGTGAATGCGATGTGATTGAAGAAATTCTGCGCATTTATGGTTACAACAACATCGAATTGCCCAGTCAGGTGAATTCTTCGCTACAATATTCGGTAAAACCCAACCCGACCAAAATACGCAACCTGATTGCCGAAATGTTGACTGCACAAGGATTTAATGAAATTTGGTCGAATTCGCTCAACAAAACTTCCTACTACGAAAACAACGCGGTGTTCCCGATTGAAAATACCGTAAAAATATTCAATCCTTTGAGCAACGATTTGGGAAGTATGCGCCAGACATTGCTTTACGGCGGTTTGGAGTCGATTGCGCACAATGCCAACCGCAAAAATCCAGATTTGCGTTTGTACGAATTCGGAAACTGCTACTTTTTCAAGGGAAGCAGCCTGAAGGAAAATCCGATCATGAATTACCGCGAAGAAGAACATCTGGCGTTGTTCGTTTCGGGCGAGAAAGAAGCTGCCAACTGGGCGATTCCGGCTGCAAAGTCAAGTTTTTTCCAGCTTAAAAGTTATACTGAAAATGTATTGAAACGCATGGGTTTTCAGGTTTCGAATCTGAAAACTGAAGGTGTTTCGAATGAGATGATCAGCGAAGGGATCTGCTATTTGGTAAACGGTAAAAAACTAGTAGAATTTGGAACAATTTCAGGGAAAGTATTGAAGCCTTTTGGCATTGAAAACCCTGTTTATTATGCCGATTTCAGCATGGATACCTTGTTTGTTGAATTGAAAAACAACAAGGTTGTATTTGCTGAATTGCCCAAGTATCCTGAAGTTCGCCGCGATTTGGCGCTGCTGCTCGATAAAAATGTTCAGTTCAATCAGTTGCGCGATCTGGCTTTCCGTTCGGAACGCAAACTGCTGCAATCGGTTGATCTGTTTGATGTTTACGATGGCAAAGGCGTTCCTGAAGGCAAGAAATCGTATGCGATCAGCTACATTCTGCGCGACGATGAGAAAACGCTCAACGACAAACAGATTGAAAAAATCATGCAAAAACTGGTTTCGACCTACGAACGCGAATTGGGCGCACAGTTGAGGTAATAAAGTTCATATAAAATATTCAAGCCCCACTGTCGTATGATGGTGGGGCTCTTGTTTGGTTATTTTTATAACTTTGATCTTCAAAACAGGTTTAAAATGAAGACTTACCAGATACAAATAGAAGAAGCCCAGTTTCCTGAATTAAAAAGGGTTTTGGGATTATTGCCAAAAGATTGTGTAAAGCTTCAAACGCAAACAGGTTACGAAATTTCTCTTGATAATGATCGTTCTGACTTTGAACAGAGCGATGAGTTTAAGGCGTTTATCGATGAGGGGATTTCTGAATTAGACAGGGGAGAAGGGATACCATACGAACAAGTGGTTGCAGAAATGCAGGTGAAATACCCGAATTTGAAGTTTAAGTGATGAGGAAAATAATTTGGTCGCCCAAAGCCCAAAAAGATTACGCTGGCATTATTGATTTCGTATTACAAAGATGGACTTTGAAAGAAGTTCAACAGTTTGTAGATCAGGTAGTAAATACTATTTCTATTTTACGAATAGGCAACATCGAATTCAGAAAAACCAAATACAGGAAGTTACATGTTGCCGTTATTTCAGAACTAATTTCAGTTTATTATCGAATCCATTCTTCAAAAATGGTTGAAATCGTACGTTTTTGGGATAACAGGCAGAGACCTTCAAAATTGCTAAAATCATAAAAACTTTGATTCCAATTTTTAACCCGTAACTCGGAACAATGATGAGCAATCAGGCCAAAGGAATACTTTATACACTCATCACTGTTTTGATGTGGGGCGTTTTGGCCATTGCGCTGAAAGTTGCTTCCCAGGAAATCGATTCTCCAACAA
The DNA here is from genome assembly GCA_003537645.1 of Prolixibacteraceae bacterium. Lineage (GTDB taxonomy): Bacteria > Bacteroidota > Bacteroidia > Bacteroidales > Prolixibacteraceae > Aquipluma. Next base: position 20,003 of record DPRM01000127.1, on the reverse strand, counting down.
TTGTATGGTTCCGCTTTTCACTGGCATTTTCCGGAATGTTTGTGTGGATGGCTGTCAGTAATCCGAAAGAGCTAAAAATACTCTACAAACCCAGCTGGCTGATTGTGATTTCGTCGTTGGCGCTTGCCTGGAATTACATCGGTTTTATGCTCGGAATTCAATACACCAGCCCGAGCAATGCGCAGGTAGCCATTCAGTCGGGACCGGTTTTACTGGCTGTTTTCGGCATATTTTTCTTCAAGGAAAAGGTTTCGCGGATACAGATTGTTGGGTTTTTACTGACGATTGTTGGGTTCTGGATTTTTTATCAGCAACATGTTGGCGCGGTTCCGGCAGGGCAGGAGGGACAATATACCAAAGGCATGCTGATTACACTTACCGGTGCAGTGGCCTGGGCCATTTATGCCATATTGCAAAAGAAACTTGTGCTTAGTTATTCGGTGGGTACGCTCAATGTGTTTATTTTCGGATTGCCCGTTTTATTGTATTTGCCGTTTGTCGATTTCGCCAGTCTGGCTCATTTAAGTTTTGGTTATTGGGTGCTGCTGGTATTTCTGGGTGCCAACACGCTGATTTCCTACGGCTGTTTATCGCTCGCACTCAAATACCTCGAAGCCGGAAAAGTCAGCGTCATCATCGTATTAAATCCGATCATTACTTTTATCCTGATGGGCGTTTTAACCTGGATGCAGGTCGCCTGGATTGATGGCGAACATTTCTCTGTACTTTCCATCGTGGGCGCTTTGGTTGCCTTAGCCGGTGCTATTTTGGTAGTCAGGAAAAAGAAGACTTGAAACTTTGAAACTTGAAACTGATTTATGTGGGTGATTTTAGCGTTGGCGTCGGCTTTTCTTCTTGGAATTTATGAGGTTATCAAAAAACTTTCAGTACAAAATAATGCAGTTATTCCAGTGTTATTTTTGTCAACATTAACTAGTTCGCTCATTTTTCTGCCCTTTGTAATCGGGTCGTATTTTGCGCCTGAATTCTTCAAAAGCATTCATCTTTTTATTCCTGAAATCAATCTTGAACAGCACGGATTAATTCTGATCAAATCGGTGATTGTTGTTTCGAGCTGGATACTTGCCTTTTACGCGGTCAAAAACCTGCCGATCACCATTGTTGGTCCCATTCGCGCTACAGGTCCAATCTGGACACTGTTGGGCGCGATACTTATTTTTGGCGAACACCTGAATTTATACCAATGGCTGGGTGTATCGGTTACATTGTTTTTCTTTTACCTGTTATCGACTACCGGAAAACTGGAAGGCATTCATTTCAAAACCAATAAATGGGTGCTTTTTATTGTGGCCGCCACTTTTATCGGAGCTGCCAGCGGATTGTACGATAAATTTATCATGCGGCGGGTTGACAGGCTGGCGGTGCAGGCGTGGTTTTCATTTTATCAGGTGGCGATTTTGTTGCCCATTCTGGCGGTGAATCGGTGGCGGTTGCCCAAAGCAGAACGCACTCCGTTTCAATGGCGGTGGTCGATTCCGCTGATTGGCGTATTTTTGGTACTGGCCGATTTCCTGTATTTCAACGCGCTCACTTACGAAGATTCACTGATATCAATCATCTCCTCACTGCGACGGGGTGGGGTAGTCATTTCATTTGTAGTCGGGGCGGTTGTCTTTCATGAAAAGAACCTCCGGAAAAAAGGACTGTATCTGGCCGGAATATTAATCGGTATTTTGCTAATTTCGCTGGGATCTCATTGATTTCCAAGTTTCAGTTCGTCTGGCTGTCCACGACAGGATCTCCATATTAAATTGGATATTCAATATTGGAAATTGGTTATTGGATATTTTCATTTTTAAAATTCGTTGATATGAAAAAAGCAATTTTCCTCTTCTTTATCTTTTACTCGTTGTTTTCGTGTACCGAAAATAAGCCGGTTCCTGATCCGCAAGTCCTGATTGATGCCGACATTGCTTTCTCTGATTATTCAGCAAAAAATGGTATTCAAAAGGCTTTTATCGAATTTGCCCACGACAGCGTGGTGCTGTTGAAACCCAAACGGATGCCAATTGTTGGAAAACAGAGCCTGATTGAGAGTTATGTTGGGAAAAGTGACAGCGGTGTTGTGCTGACCTGGAAACCAGCAAAATCAATCATTGCCGAAAGCGGAGAGCTGGGCTATACTTATGGATTCTGGCTATTAGTTGCGCAAAACGATACTTCGCGCGGAACTTACCTGACTGTCTGGAAGAAAAATACCAGCGGACAATGGAAATACATTGCTGATACCGGAAATGAAGGACTTGAGAATTAATTTCACTATGGCTCAAAAAGCTGGTTGAGTCCGTTGAAATAGTCTTCTTCCCAACCTTCTGCAATGTTTCGGTAAGCCTCGTCAGGAATATTGGTTTGATTCACTTCCATGATGGTTCCTTTCTTTTCAGAATGAAGTTTTATGGTTACGATCGACTTTTTATCTTCGTCTTCTTCTCCGAAAAACCATTCCTGAACAATTTTGTGGTCTTTTTCGAATTCGAGGTTAATGCCACAAATACTTTCTTCCCACAATGAAAATTCGGATCCGGCAACTTCTTCCATCACCGCATCTTCGCCGGTCCATATTTCAAGCATCGTTTTGTTGGTGAGCGCATTGTAAACATCGGCAGGTGCGGCTGTTATCTTGAAATATTTTTTGTACGTTTTCATTGTATCCTGTTTTTACGTTTTTTATTCCCTGTTCAATCTGAAAGTTCGCCAAATATAGATTATTTCCGGCATGAACCACTACCATTGACCATTGAAAACTGCGACTGACCACTGACTACTTTCCCCAGTCTTTTCAGTTCAACTTCTTTTGCTTATATATCCGCTTGTTTATTTTGTACGAGAACCCAATGGTCATCAGTTCCCTGGTTTGCCATTTTGCTTTATATATTTCAGCACCTGAAGCATCAAATTTTCCGGTGGGGAAAGTCACGTTGTCGTCATAAAGCATGTATAGCATAAAAGTCATGTTTATCCGGTCGGTAAGTTGGGCAACGACAGTATTTTCCCAGTTAACATCCACTTTTTTAAATGGTTCCTGATAATTAAAGAACATTTTGTATTTAGTTTCATAACTGATTCGCGGCGTGATATCCATTTTATAGCGGAGATCGGCGTTAAAACCGGGTTCCCAAAAGCTTCTTCTGTCGGAAGGAACTCCAAATTTGGTTTGATCGATCAGTGCCGTATCGCGAACAAAAACATATTTTGCGGTAATGGGTGAAAGAAACAGCGAAAAATTTTTGTTCGGTTTATAGTCGAGACCTAATTTGAACAAGGTTTTGGCTGGCGACAAATAGGTTGAAATAGGTGTTGTTTTGTTTGGATAATTATATCCGTTAAAGAATTGTGTTACAAAGTCGATTTCGCTGCTGTAAAACCATTTCTTAAAAGCGCTTACCCCAAGCCTTGAAATCAATTCGAGTTTGTCGTCGTTTTTCTGTGTCTGGTTTACATCTCCTCCCTGCCTGATCCAGCCGTTGCGCAGTTCAGCAGTATTTTCCCATTTCAGCTTTTCGTTCGAATAATTGGCATAACCCTTAAGTACCATTAGGAATGAGAAGGCGCTTTTTCCCCCGGCTTTCCAGTTGTTCAGGTAGGTTTGTGTGAATCCGAAAGTGCCGTTTCCTCCCAAATCCCATGGCGTCAGAATCTGGTATTTCTTCTGCATTTTGGTTAGTTTCTGTTCAGGTGCCGATTTCTCGAATACAAAGTCGCGCCTTTGTTTCTGGGCTATCCGGTTAAAAGTTACATCATCGTCGATTGCAATTCCGAGCGAATATTTATCGAGGTTCATCAGCCTTATCGCGAGTGAATCGTTTTGTTCGTTTTTAATGTAAAAGCGATTGGCCGATCGCTGGTTGTTTCTAAGCCAAACCTGCGCAGGTTTTCCGCTTAAACTATGTATCGAGATGCTTACAGAATCGTTGAGTGCATACTTTTGTAAAGTCAGAACAAACTGGTTGATGGAATCGTTGACCGACCTTACAATTGAGTCGTTGTAATGCGTTAATATTTGCTGGTTTTGCAATTGAAGCGAGTCGCGCAGGTTGCTTTGCAGCGAATCGGAAAATACACGAACCGCATATTTTCTGTAAGCTGTGATTGCCGAATCGAGATTGGCTTTCTGCAAATTATTGTTGTATTTCACCCGCGCTTCTTCAAGCAAACGGGTTCTCATTTGGTCGCGGTTTCTGATCCGGTTAAAGTCGTTGGCAGTGTGTAACATCGAATCAGGAATGGCATGTACATTCACCAAACTGTCGGGCAATACAATTCCGGTCTGCTGCAAAATGGCTTTTTCGTCGCCAGCGGCAATTTGTTGCATTTTACTGTTTGTTCCGGCATGCAGGTCTTTGGGCAAAGGGATTGCATTCATATCCACGCCATTCCAGATGGCACGATCCAGTTGTTTCAACTTTTCCAGAATATTTGGGTACGGCAAATAACCCGGCACCAGAAGCGAATCGCTCACATATTTTGGCTGGCGATTAATATACCGGGCATTTTTTTGTTCCTGAAACCGGTCGAGTCTGACAAGAATGCTGTCGATGTGTTCGTTTTCAGCAAAACTTACCAATCCTTTTACAAGGCGCATAATTTCAGGATTTTCCGATTGCCAGACATCATTCTGCTGAAGGTGTCGCTTAAGGTAATCGATACTCAGTTTAACCGAATCGGCTGTTGGACTGGCGTTTTTATTTTTTCGGGAAAAGGAATTTGGCTGGGCAAGTATCGAAAGACTGATCAGGATAAATAATCCTGTTAAGAGATTTTTTAATTGCATTTTAATTGGTTTTGGCTAATCTGTAAACGATTTTTTAGAATTCATGTTGTTTCCGGCCTTTCAAAAATCAGGCCATGTCATCTTTCCATTCCTGAAACGGGTGTTCCGAAAGGTATGAATTGTAGAAACGTCCGTCTCCCGAAACTTCTTCCAGAATCCAGTCGGGTCTTTTGAAATCCTGATTTTCAGATTGTAATTCTATTTCGGCCATTACCAAACCATTGTTTTTTCCTGAAAACACATCCACTTCCCAAACGAATCCTTCATGCTGAATTTTGTGTCTGGTTTTTTCTACAGGTTCCGAAATTGCCAGTTTTAACATTTCATAAGCATCTTCAACTGGTATTGCGTATTCAAATTCGGGTCGCGAAATGGTTCTCGAAGGCCCTTTAATGGTTAAAACAGCTTTTTCTCCCGCTATCCGGATGCGTATTACCGGCAACGGATCGAGTCCCAAATAAGCCTGAATGAGTTTGGTTCCATTATCGGTCGCAGCCCATTTGTTGGTGTCAACCAGAAATTTACGTTCAATTTCGAATGCCATCGTTTTTGATTTGTTTTTTGCTAATTTGCAGCAACAAAAATAGAACTACTGCCATGATTTCACGCGAAAAAGCCATTGATTTTTTGAATCAGCACATTCAGAATGCAAATATGATTAAACATTGCCTTGCCAGCGAGGCTGTTTTGCGGGCAATTGCACTAAAACTTGACAAGGATCAGGAGGAGTGGGCGATGGCAGGTTTGCTGCATGATATTGATGTTGAAATTACGAGCGGCGATCCGATGCGGCATGGGCCATATTCGGCTGGAATGCTCGATGGAATGCTTTCTGCAGAGGCAATTGATGCGATTGTGATGCACAACGAAATGGCGACCGGAAAAGCCCGAACCACCATTTTTCAACATGCTTTGGCCGCCGGTGAAACCATAACCGGCCTCATAATGGCCACCGCATTGGTTTATCCTGATAAAAAACTTGCTTCAGTAAAAACAAAATCGATTACAAAACGAATGAAAGAAAAAGCTTTTGCAGCCTCAGTAAATCGCTATAATATTCTGGAATGCGAGCTGATTGGTATTCCGATTCAGGATTTTGCCGAACTTTCGCTTGTTGCAATGCAGGCTATCAGCGACGAACTGGGATTGTAAGCGTTGCGAATGATCTGTAATCCGTAACTCTTGCCTATCACTGTCTGGCCATCACTTCAAGGCACATCCGGCTGTTGTGGTAGGGGCATTTCCAGAAACCGGCCTTGTCTTCATTTCTATTGGCTATTCCATCATCAGAAATACTCCAGAACCATTCGCCATTGTCAGTGTCAACAATGTTATTACTGATAAAATTCCAGCAATTCATTGTTTTGTCCAACCATTCCCTATTTCCGGTTAATTCAAAAGTATTTAGGAAACCAACAACTGCTTCAGCCTGAACCCACCAATGGCGATCTTTATCTAAATGATCTTTATCCAATTCATAAGCCAGACTTCCGTCAGACTGTAAACCCTCGCAGGCAGCTTTAGCTATTTCAATGCATATTTTCTGAACTTTGGCCAGTAATTCCTTATCTCCTAAAACTCTGGCAGCTTCGTCGATTAACCATGATGCCTCAATATCGTGTCCATACGAAACAATTTCAGCTTTCGAATTCCAGTTTTCATCAAAGAACAAATTAAGATGGCCGGTATTCCGGTTCACGATCTTTTTAGTAAAAATCAGGATCAGATTCCGAAGTTGTTCTGCCAGTTCAGGATCTTTCCAAACCCGGTAAAGATTGGTGTAAGCTTCCAGAATGTGTAAATGCGTGTTCATCGTTTTCTTTTCGTTCGCATCTTTCTCGCTCAAACGAAGGTCTTCCAGTAGTTTCCAGTCGCGGCTGTAGGCTTCAAAATAACCGTTCAATTCATTATCGAAGCTACGTTTTTCAATTATCCTGAAAAGTTCGATAGCCGTTTGTAAACTCGATTCGTCGCCCGAAGCACGGTAATGCTCCGAAAAAGCGTAAAGAAAAAATGCCTGCGAATAGATTTGCTTTTTGGTATCAACCGGTTTTCCGTCGAATGAGATTGTCCAGTAAGTTCCGCCGAATTCAGGGTCGAAAAAATTATTCAGGATAAAATCCTTTGCACGGTTAGCCATTTCGAGGTAAAGCGGATTCTTCTCCTGAAGATAGGCAGAAGAAAAGGTCCACAAAATCCGGGCATTCAGGATTCCGCCTTTGTCGGCGTTTGGAATTAACTGGTCGTATCCGTCCATTTTTCCATAAAAACCACCATTCTTTTGGTCGATCATTTTTTCTGACCAGAATGGAAGGATATTATTTGTTAACTCCTCACGGAGTTGTTGTTTTAGTTCTAAGATATTTGAGTTCATCGTTTCGTCTTATACAAAACTTTGGCAAAGTTTTAAAATAATTTCCAGCCGCATGTTTTATTTTATCGTCTTTTAATTAAGTCAACTTTGCCAAAGTTCTTTTTTACTATTTTAATTTAGTGTTAATTAGTACCCCCGATCCACACAGATTGAAATACAACCTCAGTATTTTAATCTGTGTGGATCGGGGGTAATCTGAGGTGGAAGCAATTGAGCAAAAGCCCTTCTGTTTTATCTGTTTCTTTTCAGATTGAGTTGTTCCGAAATCTCCTTTACTTTCTTATCGGAAAGCGGATAGAACATCATGCCTAGAAAAGCCAGAGCACAACACACAGCAGGCATCAAACTAATCATGATATGTTCGCCAAAAAGGGTCTGTGCACTTTGTTCGGCTGCTTCAGGAGCATATTTGAATATGGCAAGAATCCATCCGCTTAGTGCCGCTCCCAAAGCCCAGCCTAGTTTCTGCGACATGGAAGAAGATGAGAAAATCAATCCTGTGGCACGTCGCCCTGTTATTAGTTCCTGATGATCGACAATATCGGCAAACATCGACCAAAGCAGGGGCAGCACATATCCTGCAAAAACAGAAATCAAGAACTGAAAAATCAAAATCCAGGTAATATCGTTCGGTATGAAATAGAAAGCTGTGCTTAAAATTCCGGCTATTAACATGGCAATCATATAGGTTCTTTTCTTCCCGTATTTTGCAGAAATGGAAGGTGCAGCCATTACACCAATTAAATTTGCAGCCTGACCAACAAGGAAGTAAATCGTTGTCATATCCCAGCCTGTACCTGCCATCCGATAGTTTACCTTCACGTAATCTCTGAAAAAGTAGATGGCAACACTGTCGCGGATAGCATTAAAAAGTAGAGCAGCCAGACCGGTGGCAACTAAAATCCACCATGGAGCATTGTGAAGTAAATTTTTTAAATCCTGCTTGATGGAAGCATTTTCTTCGCTCTCGATTTGGGTTACACGTTCTTTTGTCCAGCTGAAACACAACAAAAACAGAACAATACAGATTATTCCTATTGCGCCAACTCCCATGACCCATCCAATTGGTGAAGTGCTTATTGAAGATTCAGCAGCCTGGGTTGTTTTTGTAAGGTCAACGGTGCCGAATGTTTTCGAGAAAAAGTCAATCAGCGGTTGCAACAACATAAATGTTACAAAACTGCCAATGAACGCAAATGACATGCGGTAGGAAGAAAGCGAATTTCGTTCAGTAGGGTCAGAAGAAATGGCTCCCAGTAATGATGCATACGGTACATTGATCATCGAATACACGATCATCATCAGTGAGTAGGTAATGTATGCATAAACCAACTTTCCGGTTTCGCCGAAATCAGGAGCAAAGAAAGTTATTGCTCCCATTACTGCAAATGGAATTGCAAACCACAGCAAATAGGGGCGATATTTTCCATAGCGGCTTTTCGTGCGGTCGCTGATTATCCCCACGAAAACGTCGAAAAATGAGTCCCACAAACGTGCAATAAGAAACATAGTTCCTGCTGCCGCTGCTGTAATTCCAAGTACGTCGGTATAGAAAAACAAAGAATACATTCCGAAAATCTTCCAGAACATCGAAGAAGCGGCATCACCAAAACCGTATCCGATTTTCTCTTTCAGTCCAATTTTTTCAATAGTCATAGTATAAGTTTTTTTAGTTGGTTTTTTCAACTTTCCCAAAGTCTTATAAATAGTATAAAACTTTGGGAAAGTTAGTTTGCTTGGAACTATTTTTTTCTGAGTATTTCCAGATTTTTCTCAATCTGTTTTTTCAGGGTTTCTACTGAAGCCGCAGAACGGTAGCCGTCGGCCGGAGAATTCAGGCAATAATCTACAAGTTTATCGATAGTCGATGTCGCAACGTGCATACGTGTATCCGACGAAGCATAATAAAGGAATACAGTTCCGTCTTCATCAGCGATCCAGCCATTGGTAAACAATACGTTCGATACATCGCCAATACGTTCTTCACCAATTGGTCCCATCAGGTGGCCGGCAGGTTCAGCAATCAGTTTCGACGGATCTTGTAAATCGGTCATGTATAAATAAATCACGTAGCGCAATCCCGCAGCGCAACCACGTACGCCGTGAGCCAAATGTAACCAGCCTTTGTCTGTCTTAATAGGATGAGGTCCTTCTCCGTTTTTTACTTCTTTAATGGTGTGATAGTAGCGGAAATTGATGATTTTTTCCTCTTTCACCTCGGCATTGGTCATATCGTCAATCAGCGCCCAGCCAATGCCTCCGCCACTTCCGGCATCAATAAAACCATCTTGCGGACGGGTATATAAAGCATATTTTCCATCAACGAATTCGTTGTGTAAAACCACATTTCGCTGCTGACTTTTTGTTTTCAGATCCGGGAGGCGTTCCCATGTCAGTAGGTCTTTGGTCCGAACAATTCCGGCTGCAGCCACTGCCGACGATAAATCGCCCGGGGCTGCATTCGGGTCTTTGCGTTCGGAACAGAAAACACCGTAAATCCAGCCATCTTCGTGAGCGGTTAAACGCATGTCGTAAACATTGGTATCCGGAATTTCGGTTTCAGGAATGGTAACCGGATAATCCCAAAAACGGAAATTATCAACTCCGTTGGGGCTTTCGGCAATGGCGAAAAACGATTTACGATCGACACCTTCAACACGCACAACCAGAATGTATTTGCCGTTCCATTTCATTGCTCCCGAATTCATGGTAGCATTCATCCCGATGCGTTCCATCAGGTAAGGATTGGTTTTCTCATCCAGATCGTATCTCCAGATAATAGGGGTATGTGCGGCAGTTAAAACCGGATTTTTGTAGCGGTCGAAAATCCCGTTACCATTCTTAACCTTTTTATTTCTGGCGGAAAGCAACTCTTCATGCTTGTCGAATAATTTGTGAATCTTCTTTTTGAAACCTGATTTCATCGTATTTGTTTTTTTGAGTTTATATTACCGTATTCAATTAATAATCAGTCTAACAAAATAAGACTAAATTCAGCCGATTGCTTAATACTATTCGAATAAAATGTAATACTATCTTGACATTTTAAGTGGTGTTTTCTTTCTGAATCTGTTGTTGGTTTTTACGTGCTAATATAACAAAGTAGGAATTTATTTCAATTTTTGTTTGTTTAAAGTGCTGTTATTAAGGAGTATGGTGGTTATTGTTGTGTTGTGAGATCGAATAAAGTATCGTAAAAAATAGAATTGTGAGTTGAAAATGGAACAAATACTATTCATCCAATATTTGAACCTGGATAAATACTGTTTTTTGAATTGTAATTTTTTTAAAAAAAAGCACCAGTTTCCTGATGCTTTTTTTTTCGAGCGGGAGACGAGATTCCCCGCCTGACATTGCTTGTTGGGCAGGTATGGCACTCCAGTCTTTGGAACTTATCTTTGTTCTACAAATATTTCGTGCCTCTGGCACTTATTCGCCCTAACCAGGCAAAACGCCCGATTGGTTAGGGCTCCAGAGGAGCGAAATATTTATAGAAAGAGGAAATAGATAGTGATAATCGTCCGCACGAAATCGCAGAACAAGGCTTTAGCCTATTTTGGGACGAAACAGCATAGGTCTAAAAAGTAGTTACATAAGAGTTTATAAAAACAAAAAAGCACCAGTTTCCTGATGCTTTTTTTACGAGCGGGAGACGAGATTCCCCGCCTGACAAGCCTTTTGGCGGGCAGGAAACTCGCGCCCCTTAGCTTGGAAGGCTAATGCTTTGCAAATGAATTTTACTTTCAGTAATTATAAAAAACAAAAAAGCACCAGTTTCCTGATGCTTTTCTTACGAGCGGGAGACGAGATTCAAACTCGCGACCCTTAGCTTGGAAGGCTAATGCTCTATCGACTGAGCTACTCCCGCTTTTATTTATTACTTATGATTTATTATTGCCGATAAAAATTCATCATTTATAATTCATCATTCATAATTTTATTGTGGGGAGAGCAGGATTCGAACNNCAACTGAGCTAATTCGGCAAAAAAAGTCAAAAAAAGTGGGTAAGCTATCTGCATCGCACCGCTCAACTGTTTACCCTTGCTGCCTTCCGACCCTGGGGGAATTCAACAGGAGCTAGTCGTACAGGACTTACCCGGCGACAAAAGTAGAAAAAAATGACTTACCCGCAAATGAAATCACAGTCCTGCTGTAATTTTTTTTGACCAAGCCAAACTAACCAGTTAGCGGTCAATTAACTATTGAATGAAAAAAAATGAACTTTCTTTTTTTTGACCCTAAAATGAGCTGGAATAACTGCTCTATCAATAAAATCAAATATATTTGTTTATCACTAATCGAAAAAAACATGGAACAAAAATCTACCTTTTGGAAATCAGCAATGATGTATGGCCTTTATGTCGGTATTTTTCTGACACTTTATTCTGTTGTTATTTATGTATTCGGACAGTCACAAAATAAGAGTCTGGCGTTCATCCCCATTATCCTTTATGCTGTTTGTATTGTTCCTGCACAGATTTATTACCGTAACAACGAATTGAACGGGACAATAAGTTATGGCCAGTCTGTTGGTTTTGGTGTTGCTGTAATGCTGTTTAGCGGAATTATTTCAGCGCTTTACAGTATTATCATTTTTAAGATCGATCCGAGCCTGATTGATCAGATAAAAGCTGCACAGGAAGAGGCATACCTGCAACAAGGATTGAGCGAAGATATGATCGAGAAAACGATGGAAATGTCGGCAAAAATGATGACTCCAGCCTGGTTGTCGATCGTTGGATTATTAAGCACCGTATTTATGGGAACAATTATATCTTTGGTCAGTTCAATCTTTGTAAAAAAGCAGCCTAGCGAAGATGCTTTTGAAGATGCGATGGAAGAAGTTAAAAATGAAGAATAAAACCGATGGATATTTCTGTAGTTGTACCCTTATTTAATGAAGTAGATTCCCTCCCTGAATTAAGCTCCTGGATCGATCGGGTGATGCAAGCCAATAACTTTAGCTACGAAGTTATTTTGGTTGATGATGGCAGTACCGATGGCTCGTGGGAATTGATAGAACAGCTTAGTATTCAAAATCAATGTATTAAGGGAATAAAATTCAGGCGTAACTACGGAAAATCGGCTGGTTTATATTGCGGTTTTGCGCAGGCCGAAGGCGATGTGGTAATTACAATGGATGCCGATTTGCAAGATAATCCGGAGGAAATACCGGAGCTTTACCGCATGATTACTGAAGAAAAATATGACCTTGTTTCCGGTTGGAAGAAAAAACGCTACGATCCGGTGCTTTCGAAAAACATTCCAAGTAAATTTTACAACTGGACTGCCCGCCGAATGACCGGAATTAAAATTCATGATTTTAACTGCGGTTTAAAAGCTTACCGGAAACAAGTTGTAAAAAGCATTGAAGTTTATGGCGACATGCACCGTTATATTCCGGTGCTGGCCAAATGGGCTGGGTTTAAGAAAATCGGCGAAAAAGTTGTACTTCATCAGGAACGTAAATTTGGAGTTACCAAGTTTGGTATCGAGAGATTTATTCGTGGTCCGCTCGATTTACTTTCTGTAATTGTTATTTCAAAATTCAGCAAACGTCCGATGCACTTCTTCGGACTGTTTGGAACACTGACATTTATGCTTGGATTTGCTGCCGCCGTTTGGGTTGGTGCACAAAAACTGATACATACCCTGAACAATGAATTGGCACCGCGTATTACCGAAAGCCCCTATTTTTATCTATCGCTTGCGGCCATGATTATTGGGACACAATTGTTTTTGGCCGGGTTTCTGGCCGAACTGAATGCCCGAAATTCATCGGAAAGAAACTCATACATGATTGACAAGAGGACACATTAGCAATGAATTCATCACCAAAATCATATCGAAATTTAACTTCGGGAGAAGAAATTGTAAACAGCATTACCCATGGAATTGGGGCATTACTTAGTGTTGTGGCATTGGTTGTGCTCGTTATATTGTCTGTAAATCATGGTGATACATTGCACGTGGTAAGTTTTTCGATTTATGGAAGTACCTTAATATTGCTTTATTTGTCATCAACTTTGTATCATAGTTTTTCGAGTCCGCGTATTAAAAATCTGTTTGCCCGTTTCGACCATGTTTCCATTTTTTTACTTATCGCCGGAACTTACACCCCTATTTTACTGACCAGTATTCGCGGTGTGTGGGGTTGGACGCTCTTTGGAATAATTTGGGGACTAGCCTTGGTTGGTGCAGTTATACGCTCAATTTATCTACACCGCTTCCGAAAATTGATGGTTGCTGTTTACCTGTTAATGGGTTGGATGTTTGTGATTGCAGGTAAGCAAGTTTATCTTAGTTTGCCAACAAACAGCCTGATATTCCTTGTTTTGGGTGGAATTGCCTATTCAGTCGGAGTTATTTTCTACATGTGGCGAAAACTTCCCTACAGCCACGGAATCTGGCATTTATTTGTTTTGGCAGGAAGCGTTCTTCATTTTTTTGCCATTTATTTCAGTATAAATTTATCCTGAAATTCTCCGGATAAAATCGTTATTGTTTTTTATAACAACTACATTGTGAGGTAGTTTTGGTTTGTGGATGGTAATTTGCCGGCCAGAAATCAGGATTTTGTTTTTGTTGAAAACCATCGATAAATTGGAAAGGTATTGCTCCAGTTCAGGTTTTTCGATGGCATTGATAAATGTAGTGCAAACAAATGCGAACCCGGTGCTCCTTAAAAGACTTGTTAAATCGCTGAAAGGCAGGTTTTGTCCCAGATAAATGCATCTGAATCCGTTTTCGGCAGCCAAAAAATTGAAATATAATAAGCCCAATTCATGCAATTCATCTTCAGGCAAGAAAAATAGCATTGTTTTTTCTGAAAGATGATTGTCGAATTTTGCAGTTTCGATGATGAGCCGGTTTCTGATCAGGTTGGAAACAAAGTGTTCGTGCGCGATAAAAATTGATCCGGTTTGCCACAACAGCCCAATTCGTTCGAAAAACGGAAAAATAATATTTTGAATGGTTTTCGAAAATCCATTTTCCTTAATTATTTTGTTCAGAAGTTCCTCAAATCCAAAAGTATCGAGATTGACTGTGTTGAGCAAAAGCTGGTCGATATTCTTTTCAGGATCGTGCAAACTCTTGTTTTGGCGCAGTACTTCGCTCTGTAGCCTGTCGTTGTCATAAGTTGCAACACTCGAAATTTTGTATCCGTTTTTTACCAGCATTGAAACGTTCAGAATTCTACGTACATCTTCATCTGAATAATAGCGAATATTCGTGTCCGATCTGTCGGGGCTAAGCAGCTGATACCGTTTTTCCCAAATTCGTATGGTGTGGGCTTTAATTCCCGACAGATATTCCAGGTCTTTGATTGAATAGTGATTCATTCTAAAATTTAATTTGAATTCAAAAACACGCCAAATCTTATTTTGTTTTAAGTTTGATCGGAATAAATAAACAAAAGATTCCTGATTTTCGGTTATCTTGCTGTCGGATATTTTTTTTTGGGTAAAATTTTAATTCCATTTATCATGAGACAAGTGTTTTTTTACATGGCTTTCTTCCTGATTTATTTGTCGTCGGGGGCACAAACCTCTCCGAAGTATGCATTGGTTATTCATGGTGGAGCGGGGGTGATGTCGGAAAAAAGTATGACTTCTGAAATTCAGAATGAGTATCTGCGGGTTTTGAACAAAGCGCTTCAGGTGGGCGACTCGGTGCTGTTGCATGGCGGAACCTGCTTGGATGCTGTCGAAAAAACAATCATCATTCTTGAAGATTCTCCCTTGTTTAATGCCGGAAAAGGAGCAGTATTTACCCACGAAGGAACCATCGAGCTTGATGCTTCGGTAATGGACGGAAAAACGCTGGCAGCCGGAGCTGTTT
Organism: Prolixibacteraceae bacterium; assembly: GCA_003537645.1. Taxonomy (GTDB): domain Bacteria; phylum Bacteroidota; class Bacteroidia; order Bacteroidales; family Prolixibacteraceae; genus Aquipluma. Next base: position 4,994 of record DPRM01000127.1, on the reverse strand, counting down.
CAGGCATAAAAGATATCCGAAACCCGATAAGTTTAGCCCGAACTGTAATGGAAAAATCGGAACATGTTTTTCTGACCGGAATTGGAGCTTCTCAATTTGCTGTTGAACAGGGATTTAAAACGGTTGAGAATAGTTATTTCTTTACTGAAAAGCGATATAAGTCGCTTCAGGAATTGCTGAAGAAAGAACGAGAACCGGCTACCGGCGACAAACATGGAACGGTTGGTTGTGTTGCTTTGGATACATTCGGAAACATTGCCGCCGGAACTTCGACGGGTGGAATGACCAATAAAAAATATGGAAGGGTGGGCGATTCACCTGTGATTGGTGCGGGAACCTACGCCAATAACCAAACCGGCGGATTCTCGTGTACAGGCCACGGAGAGTTTTACATTCGTCTGGGATTTTCGCGCGATATTTCGGCTATGATGGAATACCGGAAAATGAATATCAGGAAAGCATGTCGTGCTGAGATTGATAAATTGACAAAAATGGGTGGAACCGGTGGCGTAATCGGTCTCGACCGGAAAGGCAATATCGCGATGGAATTCAATACTTCAGGAATGTTTCGCGGATACATTAAATCGAACGGCGAAAAGGAAGTGGCGATTTTTAAATAAAAAAAAGGATCAGGCCATATATTTTGACCTGATCCCCGAAATGTGATAATCATTCAATTCTTCAATCATTCAACCTTTCAGTATCTTGCTTCGTTGTTTCGAAGTTCTGGTTTTTCGATCGGTACAATAAGTACCATTCCGAAGTAAATCAGTACAAAAGCGGGATTGAAAAAGGTAATCATGGCAAAGGCCAGCCGCAGTAATACAGGGTCAAGTTCGGGATTGATGTAGTTTGAAATTCCGCCGATTACTCCGGCAACTAATTTTTCGTTTGAGCGTGTTAATCGTTTCATGGCTTTGTGTTTTAAATTGTTTCTGAAATTATTGTTTCTGTTGTTTCTGAAACTTTCTGTTTGTTTTCGCTGTTGGGGATTCCGGGAAAACCCGTATTTCGCATCTCGCAATATGTAGCCGTTACTCTTTTAGTGCAAGTCCTTCCGGAGTCATTGTCCAGGTTTTTCCGGTCATTTCCTTGCTCCAAAGATTGTTAAGGTTTTCAAAATCGAAGTAAAGGTTTTCAAGGTTTTTGCCCAGATGTACCATTTTCCCTTTCGGTATTTTTACAGTTACCAAAACTTCCTGATTGCGCCATTTTCCATTGTTGGCAAGCAAAAAGTACGGTTCGAGAACGAGAGCGGAATCTTTGGTGTTAACTTCGTACTGAATCTGATCAATGCTGGTCTGTATGTCGTTTCTGTTTTTGCCCCGTGCTTTTCGTTTAATAACGACCGAGAAATCAGGACTTTCAGTAGCTTCTAATTTCAGGTGCGGACGACCAGCCATAACTTGTTTCCCGTTCAAATTTGCAATCTGAAAATCGTTAAGCTGAATGTTTTCTTTTGATTCTATTTCAACCGCAGAGGTTCCCATTTTCAGGTAAAGTGTCTGGCACGATTGACATTCAATGGGTTTTCCTTCTGAAACCGAATTTTCGAGCCTGAAATTATTGACCTGTCCACCGACTATTGTAAGCATTGAAATCAGAGCTAAAAGCCATATTCCGAAAGCGCCGAGTCCGATTAGTTTNNAACGGAATTCCAATAAGCAAAACAATGAGGAGTATCGAAACCCCGACCAATCCGGGACTGATAAAGAACCCAAGGAAACTTGATAAATCGACATCTGAATGAAATCCTCCGGTATTACCCTGAAAAATCGATCCTCCAATTACCAGGCTTACCAGAAATGACACAAACCCGATAAATCCAAGAAAAATCAGCAATCCGCCCAGAAAAACTCCCAGCGCTCTTCCAAGTCCTTTAAATGCCTGAGCAGAAGCCTGTCCTGCTTTTTGGGAAGCATCTTTTCCTTTTCTGAAAGTTTCAGAACGATTGAATTTTGAGAAGCTGTTTTGTACTTCCTTTACTTCTTCCTGAATTGTTTTCTGAATACTCGAAATAGTAGGTTCTTCTCCTTTCATTTCGAGGCGCTGAGCGGTTGTGCGGGCCGCAGGAACAACAATCCAGAATACCAGGTATATAATGATTGAAATACCGGCACCCAGAAAAACCAGCAATACAAATAAAATGCGGAGGAATACCGGATCGATATTAAAATAGGCACCCATTCCGGAACAAACTCCGCCCAAAATCCGGTTTTCGGGATCGCGGTACATGCGCTTTCTTATTTTTTCGCCTTTTGCTTCGGTAGTTACCTTTTCCGATTGCTCGGTATCCATAAAATCTTCTGGTTTCCCCATTTTAACCATCACTTCTTCAACCCATTCGTCGATAACCGCTTCTTGTTTATCAGTTATTTTTTGCTGAAGGAGCTCGGCAATACGTGCTTCAATGTCCTGCAAAATTTCCTGTCCGCCTGGCTGGTTTCCGAAATACTGGCTAAGTTTCTGTAAATAATCCTGAAGTTTTTCGAAAGCATCGTCTTCGATATGGAAAATGCTGCCGCTAATGTTTATTGTGAATGTCTTTTTCATGGCTTCTGTTTTTTTTTTGTGTTTCTGGTTATTTGTTGTTGTTGATATGAAAAATAGCATCGACCAATTCATTCCAGGCATTTCCCAATTCATGCAGGAATAATTTTCCGGTTTCTGACAATTCATAGTATTTGCGTGGTGGCCCCTGAAGCGATTCCTCCCAGCGGTAGTTAAGGTAGCCTTCATTTTTTAGCCGGTTAAGCATTGGGTAAAGTGTTCCTTCCACAACAATCATTTTCGATTGTTCAAGATTTTCAATGATGTCGCTCGAATAGCGCGGCTTGTTTTCGAGTGTAAGCAGGATACAATATTCGAGTACCCCTTTTCTCATCTGTGCTCTGGTGTTGTCTGTTTTCATGGCTTTTCCTCCTCCTGATGTTATAGTTGTCTGTTAATCGATGTGTGATTAAAATCCCCAAAGCTGGTCGTTTATCATCCAGGCTTCCAGTTCCGAAGACTCGTTATCGCTGTTTTCTGCAGTTTTATTTTTAGTGTCGAAATACCTGTTTTCGAGCATCCAGCTTTCAACTCTTAGAGCAGGCTCTTCATCAGTAGCTAGTTCCAAAGTGTTGAAATATTCTCCTGCGATCATCCATGCTTCAATTTCGAGTGGTGTTTCCATTTCTATTTCTTCTAATCCTGAAGACGTGGCAGTACCGAAATTCGAATTGTTTATCATCCAGCTTTCCACTCTCAATGCTTCTTCAGTTTCAGCTTCGGTAAAATCGTTGGCTGTTGTAAAATATGAACCATTGGTCATCCAGTCTTCCAGTTCTAATTCTTCTTCCAATTCAGTTTCGATAGCAAAGGCTGCCGTTGAACTATTTGATTCGGCTGGAGTAGTTGTGTTACTTGCATATACAACTTCATTTGAAGCAGTTGTTTCCATCATTTTGCTGTAACCGCTGTAGTTCGAAAATTGTGCCCATAAACTTTGTGCGTTTACTGTCAGGCTGATTAATGCTAATCCGCAAAGAATTGCACTTCCACGTAAAATGATACTTTTTACCTGATTGGTAACTGTTTCCTGTGTGTTGTTTTTTGTTTTCATGGCTTTGTTCTCCTATTTTTTTAATGTTTTTCAGTTTCTGAACTTTTGTTTTCTAATTCTATGACGATCAGTTTTAAATTTCGTTACAACCTATATAGTTCTTTTTTTTAAAATCTACCTTTCGTTGCATTGTTATTTGTACTGCAAATATATATCTTTTAAATGATACCATGCAACACATAGTACTGAAAATTTTTTAAATATTTTTCACGATATTTTTATATATCTGACAATGAGCTGTTTCTGTGTTAAAATATTTTCAATAAAAATGAAATAAATTTTTCGGGAGCTTATTTTTGTGTTAAAATGAATGATGGAATCAATAAATTTCCAAGCTTTCATTTAAACAAGAGGATTGTTTTATCTTTGTTTCGAAACAAATTCAAAAGAAATGTCACTAAATATTAACGAGCAAGATCTGGAGAAATTCATCATGGTGGGCGACCGGGTTTTAATCCGGCCAAAAAATCAAAAGGGAAAAACAGCTTCGGGATTGTATCTGCCACCAACCGTTCAGGAAAACGAAAAAACACACAGCGGCTATGTGGTTAATGTTGGGCCGGGTTACCCAATTCCGGCAATGACTGATGCCGATGAACCCTGGAAAGAGAAAAAAGATGAGGTAAAATATGTTCCGCTTCAGGCCAAAGTGGGTGATTTGGCTGTTTACCTCAACAAAAGTGGCTGGGAAATAGAATTCAATAAAGAAAAGTACATTATTCTGCCACATTCTTCGATACTGATGCTGATACGCGACGAAGGTTTGTTCGAATAAGGCATGCTGTGAAAAAAGTCATTCTGGTTGCCATTGTTAAAAGGTAAGCAACCACGACCCAGACAACGAATAAAACAATAACAACAATTAGAACCCATACTTTGAAAATACCCACACTACACATTTCGGGCTCCGGGCAGCCACTCATCTGGCTTCACGGAATGCTCAATTCTGTGGAATCTGATTCTATTTATTCGCTGGTTGATTTTGAAAACCTGGCACAGCAGGTTCAGCTAATTCGGTACAATGCCTGCGATAAATCAGTAACCGGCGATTATTCGTGGAGCGGAATGGTTACCGAGCTCAATGAAATTATTGATTCGCTTGACGCAGAAAAAGTCATATTGGGAGGTGTTTCGATGGGGTCGGGGACAGCGCTATATACAGCCATCCGACATCCGGAGAAAGTGAAAGCTTTGATTTTGGTTACTCCTCCGCCTGCATGGGAAGTCCGTGTGGCGGTTCAGAAAACGTACGAAAGAATTGCGCTGAAAGCTCGTCCCGATCATCTGCCTGACTTTCTGAAACGACTTATTCTACTTAATCAGGACCCTCCGGAATTCTTTGAACAGCAATTTCCCGAAACACGGCAGAAATTACTCGAATTGAGAATGA
>DPRM01000126.1:3925-116752 GCA_003537645.1 Prolixibacteraceae bacterium | reverse complement strand
AATCCACAGGTTTTCCGCTTGATCCAACATATACGCCCACAAACGAATGCATCAGGCATTCAGCACGGCCTTCAAATCGCTTTCCAAAAACAACATGTCTGTCCGGATCAGTACCCAGCCGTTGAACTCTTATCATTGATTTTTAAAACTTCTGGCAGAACAATCTTTCAGTCCTATTTTTTTATAATTTTCACATTCGATTTCAGGAACAATTAAATCATCAATAATTAGAAATATCACAATGACAGACATTGATTCTATTACACTCTCCTCAATATATAAACGAAAAAAAAGCGATCGCGACATTTTTCAGGAATTAATGCCTTTCAAGGTAAAAGAGGTACTGCTACTGGCCACGCTTTACGATAGCTATTCAATAGTGCGCGAAGGGCAATTTACCGACAAAATTTTCGGGGAATTCCTTCAGCTCAACTTATATACCTATCCGAGGTTTACCAGTGTAAATTCTGAAGAAGAAGCCTTGAACATGGTTAAAACAAGAGATTTCGATTTGGTGATTATTATGGTTGGCGTTGATAAAAACATCCCTGTACGTGCTGCAAATGCAATTCATAAACAAAAAAAAACGCTTCCAATTTTGTTACTGGTCAACAACAACGGCGACCTTCGCTATTTCCAGACCAGTTCAGAAAAAATTGAATCGATCGACCGGGTATTTGTCTGGAATGGCAACTCGAATGTTTTCCTTGCTATGATTAAGTATATCGAGGACAAAAAAAATGTGGAACAGGATACAATTAATGGAAATGTAAGGGTCATTCTTTTAATTGAAGATTCAATACAGTATTATTCGAGGTATCTGCCTATGTTGTACACCAACATTATGACGCAAACCCAAAATCTGGTTGAAGATAAGTCGGCCGACGAACTCCATAAAATATTAAAAATGAGAGCCAGGCCGAAGGTCATCCTGGTGAGCAATTACGAGGAGGCGGTTTTCATAATCAATAAATACAAGGATTTTTTGCTTAGTGTAATTTCTGACGTTAAATTTCAAAGAAACGGGGTTGACGACGAAAATTCAGGAATTGATCTGCTCCGGTATGTGAATTCAACACTTAGGTTTCCGGTTCCGGTTTTGCTGCAAAGCCACGATGTAAACAATGCACAGCGGGCGCGAGAAGTTGGCGCCGATTTCATCAATAAAAACTCCGAAAGTCTGGCGCTCGATATTCACAACTACATTTATAAACGACTTGGCTTCGGAAACTTCGTTTTTAAAGATACCGAAGGAAATCCGATCATGATTGCCCGTAACATGGCCGAATTTCAGGAAATGTTCAGAATTATTCCTGAAAATGCATTGGCCTATCACGGGCACCGCAACTCGTTTTCGACATGGCTGATGGCGCGCGGTGAGATCAATATTGCAGAGCAACTACTTCCCTACCGTTTCGAGGATTTCAAAAATTCGGATGATCTGCGGAAGTTTTGCCTCGATGTATTCGAGAAAGTCCGTGTTCAGAAACTACGCGGCAGTATCATCGATTTCGACCCGACTCTCGTAACCGGAAAACGCTTTGTAATGCGCCTGGGAAATGGTTCGCTTGGCGGCAAAGGCCGTGGAATGGCGTTTATGTGTAATTTCATCGAGAACATCGACTTCGGAAAAATAATTCCTGAAATGAACATCCGGATTCCGGCAACTGCAGTCATTGGCGCAATGGAATTCGATAAATTTCTGGAAACAAACGATCTGTTTGAAGAAATATATGCGAGCAACGACTACGAACATATCAAAAGCATTTTTCTCGAGTCGCAGTTCAGCGAAGAACTTCAGGAGCGATTGCACCAGTACCTAAAAAAAATGACAAAACCACTGGCAATCAGATCTTCAGGACTTTTCGAAGATTCGTTGACACAACCATTTTCGGGAGTATATGCAACTTATTTGATTCCCAACAATCACCCCGATATTGAAGTTCGGTTCCAACAGCTTCAAACAGCTATTAAATTGGTGTATGCCAGTATTTTTACCGAATCGGCTATGTCGTATTTCGATGCGGTAAACTACAAGATAGAGGAAGAAAAAATGGCAGTTATCATTCAGGAAGTAGTTGGAAACCAGTACAACGATCACTATTATCCATCTATCAGCGGAGTGGCACAGTCGTATAATTTCTACCCAGTTTCGTATATGGAACCAGAAGATGGATTTGCAGTTTCGGCAGTTGGATTGGGGATGTATGTGGTTGGTGGTGAAAACGCCTACCGTTTCTGCCCCAAGTATCCGGAAATTAATACAACCGGCATACATGATCTGGTGCGCGATTCGCAAAAGGAATTCTATGCCATCGACATGGATCACAGTCAGTTTGATTTGGAGAATGGTGGCGAAAGTGCGGCCATCAGGAAAATGAAAATCTCGTATGCCGAAAAAGATGGAGTTTTGCAGCATTGCGCCTCGGTTTACGATTACGAAAACGATTGCCTCAACCCCGGAATCGACAATCCTGGACTTCGGGTAATTGACTTTGCCAACATACTAAAATACAAACAAATACCACTTGCCAACACTTTAACTTTATTGCTTAAATTATTTCGTGAAGCAATGGGTTCGCCGGTAGAAATTGAATATGCAGTAGATTTGGAAAAGGGACACAACCAACATCCGACGTTTTACCTTTTGCAAATAAAACCACTGATTAGGCGTGACGAGCAATTAACAGTGAACCTTGGAACAATTGAACCTGAAAAAACCATTATGTATGCCAAACGCGGCATGGGCAATGGAGTGGTTACCGGTATTCACGACATTATTTTTGTTGATCCTGACCGGTTTGATAAAATGAGAACCCGTGAAATAGCGGCAGAAATAAACCATTTTAACCGGAAAATGGAATTTCTGAATAGAGAATATATTTTAATTGGACCGGGGCGCTGGGGAACGCGCGATCCGTTTACAGGAATTCCTGTTTTATGGGCCAATATCTCGAAAGCACGCATCATTGTTGAGATGGGGCTCGACGAATTTCCTCTTGATGGTTCACTCGGTTCGCACTTTTTTCACAATGTAACATCAATGAACGTGGGCTATTTTACCATTCCGCACAACTCATCCGACGCAATTATAAATATCGATGTATTAAAGAAAATGGAGGTAGTTGAACAGGGAGATTTTATCAGGCATGTCAATTTCAAAAACGAATTGTCCATTCTGATGGATGGAAAAAACCGGCAGGCATTGATTTCATTCGACTTTTAGGCCTGTTTTTATTTGTACGTTTTGACAGGATTCGTAAGCAAAGGCCATCACATCAAATGTATGCGATGGCCTTTATTCTTTCTGCGATTTATGGCGTCGAAATTTTAAACTTCATTCAAAGAATTGCGATAGTATATTGCTACAGAAAAACCTTACTTTTCAGGATTTGCCTTTTTTAGAGGTTTTTCAAGAATGGGTTCGTATTTGTTTATTGTAAATTTTACCAGCAGGTACGAAATAAAAACCATAACCGGCAAACTTAAAAACCAAAGTATTGAAGTCCAGTACATAAATAATTGATTAATGATGATTTACTATTTTATAATTCACTATTGACAATTGTCTTCTACTTAGTCATCCGATGAATTCATAATTACTGTGAGCCAGATATAAATATTCAAGTTCATAACAAAAATATTCATCGGATAACTTTTCGGAGTTTTAATAGGTGTGGTGCTCTTGCTCCAGTTCTTCGGTACTCATTTGCTTGTTATTCATCGCTTTCCATGCAATCCAGATGTATCCCAGAACAAATGGAACCACCAACGAAACGTAGCTCATAACTGTTAACGTAAAATGGCTGGAAGAGGCGTTTTCGATGGTCAGCGACGACTGCAAATCGAATACTGACGGATAAAAACTGGTATTGTTGAAGCCTGCCACGATAAACAAAGCCCAAACGGTGAAGACAGTACCGATTCCTCCAAACCAGATTCCTTTGGTTCCGCCTTTCAGGAGCGTTGAAATAATACCATATAATACCAAAACTACACCAATTAAAAGCATTATTGTGTTAATTGGCATGGCCAGCAGATTGTGCAGGTATTTATATGATTCAACTGAGACTTCGCCGGATTGCGGATTGTATACAAAACCATCCATAAAAAGCAGTGCAATCAGGAAATACAGGAAGAAAACCAAAAATGGAATGGTATTGTAGAAAAGGTGCTTTTTTGAACGCTCGTAGATCGCTGCATTATCAATTGAATTCATAAAATACAATAAGCCAAGCACGCGTGCCAGAAATAAAACTGCAAGTCCGAGAGCAACATTGTGAAACGTCAGCACAGCTTCCAGACCTCGGAAAGGTGTTCCCCAGGTAACCCGGTTCATATCGTCGAGCGAAAACATGGCGCCATTAAAGAAAGTACCAACCGCAATGCCGACCAAAAGCGGACCAAGCAATCCATTTATGAAAAGGAATATTTCGTAAGTTCTTGCGCCTAAAAAGTTAGCCGGTTTCTTGCGGAACTCATAAGATACGGCCTGAATTACAAACGAAAACAGGATTGCGAACCAAACCCAGTACGCCCCACCAAATGAAGTAGCATAAAACAATGGGAATGAAGCAAAGAATGCGCCGCCAAAAGTGACCAGCGTGGTAAATGTAAATTCCCATTTCCGGCCAAGCGTGTTCACTAAAAGAGTTTTCTCGGTTTCGTTTTTAGCAATTGTAAAAAGCAGTGTTCCACCACCTTGAACGAAAGTTAAAAAAACAAATAGTGCCCCCAGCAGCGAAACAATCAGCCACCAGTATTGCTGTAATGTGATCAATGAAAAGGTTTCAAACATGGCTGGTTCCTCCTTCAGATTTAGGTCCGATTTTAATTTGTCGCATCATGATTTTTATCTCGGCAATCAACAGTGTGGTAAAAATGATGGCGAAAAGCCAGAAAGTAACCTGAACTGCTCCAACACTGATTTTGGTTACTGCTGCCATGGTTGGCATCAAATCCTGTATAACCCATGGCTGGCGGCCAACTTCGGCTAAAACCCATCCCGACTGACTGGCAATGTATGCCAGCGGAATGGTCCACATAGCTGCACGAAGGAATAGCTTATGTTTGTGGATTTTACCTTTCAGCGTATAATACAAGGCCATCAGGAAAAATAAAATGAAATACATGCCCAGCACCACCATTAAATGGAAACTGTAAAAAGCCAGTGGCACACTGGGAACCAGACTATGTGTATCGGTGATGTAGCCGTATCCGAAATAATTAAAATAATTTTTCTGAAAGTCCGGACTCATAATTTCTGTTTTCAGGGAATCGGCAACAGTTACCTGGCCTGATTTTTTGGCTTCTTTAAAGGCAGTCAGCTTTTCTATTGCAATTTTTCCCCTTATAATTTTTTCGGTTGCCGACATTACGCCATATTTTTCGTTTCCCCGTATCAAATCGTTTATACCCGGAACAAATGCATTCCAATCCATAAATGCCATGTACGATAAAATATTTGGGATTTCGATTTTCATGGTAAAATCCTTGAGATTTTCGTTCGACGGATCGGTTTCGGAGGTCGAGATAAGTCCAAGCGCTACCAGTCCTGCTCCTTCGCTGCCATTGTATAAACCTTCGAAGGCGGCGAATTTCATTGGTTGGTGATGTGCAATTTCGCGGGCCGAACTATCGCCGGACAATACTGTATATATCGAGGACATAAAACCAAAAATAGCAGCTACAACAATACTCTTGCGGGCAAAAGCAATGTCGCGGCCTTTCAGGATAAACCATGCAGAAACTCCAATTACGAAGATGGATGCCAGTACAAAACTTGATGAAGTGGTGTGCAGAAATTTATGGACAGCCATCGGCGAAAACAAAACCTCCCAAAAATTGATCATTTCCATTCGGGCCGATTCTGGATTAAAAACCATTCCAACAGGCTTTTGCATCCATCCGTTGGCAACTAAAATCCACAAAGCCGAAAGGTTGGCGCCAATGGCAGTGAGCCAGGTGGCAGTAAGGTGAAAGCCTTTGCTCACTTTGTTCCATCCAAAAAACATGATGGCGATAAAAGTCGATTCCATGAAAAACGCGAGAATACCTTCGATGGCCAGCGGCGCCCCAAAAATATCGCCGACAAACCACGAATAGGTTGACCAATTGGTGCCAAACTCGAATTCGAGTATAATGCCGGTTGCCACACCAATGGCAAAGTTGATCCCGAAAAGGGTCATCCAGAATTTGGTAATTCGTTTCCACTCCGGGTTTCCGGTCTTAACATAGAGGGTTTCCATAATGGCGATGATGATGGCCAATCCCAAAGTTAAAGGCACAAAAATCCAGTGATACATGGCCGTGAGCGCAAATTGCCCGCGTGACCAGTTTACCAGAGATAAGTCGATTCCTTCAAGCATAGATTTAATTTTATTTGTTGATGTTGGTTAAATTTTCGAGTACATGGTTGCTGCGGTCATTGTCGTTCTTGAAGTTCGTCTTCAGGAAATTGGGAAAGAAGAATATTTTCAGGATCACGAACATGACAAAAAGTTTGATAAGGATGACCAGCCAAACCTGCTTTCCCCATCTGGGCATATTGGTAAAACCTTCACGGTAAAACCTGAATATTCGTTGAAATAAATTCATTTATGAAACTTAAAAGTAATAGTTTATAAAGTTAAATCGTATTTTATAAATTCATTGAGTTTCGGTTGGAAATTCTAATAAATATTACCGATTACTTATAAATCCGGGCTTTAACTTCAGGATAAAAATGGATTGTGGTACTAAAATGCTTTCAGGAAATAGGCCAGGCCGACGCCCAGATAATTGCCAAATGCATATCCCATTATTCCGGTTGTAATGCCGGTTATAATGATCTCCTTATTCTTGAGCGCCGCTGCAACTACCGGAACAAATGGCGGAGAAAAAGTGAGTGCGGCAATGGTAATGATCGTTGTGTCGGAATCGATTTTGAACAAATATGACAGAAAAACATGTACGATAATTGAGCCAAAAACAACCAAAGAGATGTACATGAACAGATGCAGGAAATCGATCTGAAACATGCTGCGCAAATCGGCCATTGAAGCAACAACCATTGAGAACACAATGATAAAGTACATTCCGAGCTGAAATGTTTTTTCGATTTTGCTGATGCTTTTGATGGTTCCAAGCAACAGCCCAAGCGTAGTGATTAAAAGTATGATGACCGCAGTTTGCGAAGACTTTGGCATTAATAAACTGATGCCAAATGAAGTACCCAAAATAAGTACCGACAAACCCAGCGCTTTCGACAACTGAAACAATCCTCGTCTGGTCAACATTCCCAGATAATTGTCAATTCCGCTGCTTTCCTCTATTATCTTTTTAAGTTTTACCTTTTCGTGACTTTCTCTAAAATGCGGCAATAACATATTAAAAATCCGCTGAGCTGCCGTTAGTAGAAAGAACAGGCAGATCGAACCTAAAACCATATCATAAGTGTTGGTAAGTATAAAAATATTGGGAGGTACATCCAGGGCAGTTCCAATGGCTGCCAGATTGGGAGTTCCGCCAGTATAAACACCGATAAGCATTCCAGCCACTTTCCACGATTCATCAATATAATTTTTGAACAGGAAGTAGCCAGCAACAACAACAATAATAAGCGACGAAACACCCAGAACCAGAGAAAGCAAGCCCTCTTTTGCCAACTTAAGCCAGCGTTTAATATCGAGAGAAAAAAGCAGCAGCGGTAACGCTATCGGAATTGCAACCGACATAATCATATCCTGAATAGATGCTATCTGATTCACTGTCATATCGCTTTGCAGTATCTTTCCATCAGCAAGGTAATTGGTTAACTGGTCGTGCGGCAAAAACGACTTTCCGCCCAAAATAGCTTTTAACGAATCGCTTGCACGTGGAAAGATTCCGATATTGCCTGCAATCAGCCCAAGGATGTATGCCATCACCACTGCCCCTATCTTATTGATAGTTTTCGAAATATGAACCAGATAAATAAGCAGAACTGGCATCAGCAAATAAAACAGCACAAGGGAAATTGATAAAATCATAATCGTTCGCTTTTTTTTATTTCTATAGAATCGCAGCAATATCGTTCAGATAATTTATCTTTTCGAATTTACCAAGTAAGGTATATGAATCTACAAGTTTCTCAATCAGCCGTTTAATAATAATCCGGTCCGGACAAGGCTCTGTCAGTGCGCTCCTGTCAGTCAGATTGCTGGTATGCTGAATGTAATCCACTTCCCTGGGGCCTATAATTGCACCTTTATTTGAGGGATTGATATAAAAAAGCAATGAATGATCCACGTTGTCGCCATGCACCAGAAGCGCCATCTCTTTATCGAAATACCCGATCAGCGGATTTCGCTGAAAATCGATATAATACGCAGGGAGATTTAGAGATCGGGCAACCAGCATATACAAAATCGCAATAGAAACCGCATTGCCCGTTTTTGTTTCGAGTATCCGGTTGATGTAGCAGTTATTCGGATCATCGGGACTATGATGATCAACTTTAAATTTATACTGATCGTAAAAAATATGATTCAGAATTGTGATTTTTTCGATTGATGTAAGCGAGTTCCTGAATTCAATCCAAACATCTTTCCTGATTTTATCGAGCTGCATTTGCACCGATTTGAGTTTTAATTCAGGAAACTGATGACGTGATATCAGGAAAAAACCCTCGAAAACATCGATTGATTTTTGATCTGCCCAGCGCTCAATCCTTTCTTTGGTATCTTTCAGTTGTATTTTCTGAATAATTCCCTCAATCCGTTTCTGCACCAAATCATCCATGCTGGTTTCCCAAATATGTTCCAGATGATCAACAACGGCAATATCCTCTTTCAGAAGTTCATCAAGAACAACATGAAAGACCGAATCATCCGGGTCATCCAAAAGCATAATCAGTGAGTCCAGCTTGTTCACATTCATATCTCACATTCAGTTAACTTGTAAGGCGTTCAAGAACCAGTTTAATCATTTTTTCCATCGTTTCATGGTAATTGGCCGATGCTTCCTTCTTAACACGATTCGCTATGATCAGGCAAACTGTAAGCGCCTCGTGACCCAACAATTTCGACAGGCCGTAAATCGCGGAACATTCCATCTCGAAGTTGGTAATTTTTTGATTTTCGAACGAAAACGATTCAATTTTATCGTTCAAAAGCGGATCGGCAAGTGGCAAACGAAGTACCCTGCCCTGCGGACCATAAAATCCGGGAGCCGAAATTGTTACTCCTGAAATAGTGTCGGATTGATGAATTTTTGAAAATAGCATTTCAGAACAATCAACAATATAAGGTGCAGTCAGTTGTTTACCCCAACCGGTATGTTTCCTGAAGGCTTCTTCGAAAGGCAAATCAGAAACCGAGTCGCGGTTGGCATAAAAATTCAGCAATCCATCAAAACCAATGGCTTTTTTCGAAATTACAAACGAATCGACAGGTAAATAATCCTGAAGTCCGCCTGAAGTACCAATTCTGACAAAATTCAAAGTGCGGTGAACCGGTTTTATTTCGCGGGTTTTGAGGTCGATATTGGCCAATGCATCGAGTTCGTTAACGACAATATCAATGTTGTCGGTACCAATTCCGGTTGAAACAATGGTAATGCGCTGTTTATTATATTTTCCGGTAATCGAAACAAATTCGCGGTTTTGTGCCCGAAATTCAATATCAGTCAGCAACTTACCTATTAAATCAACTCTTCCGGGATCACCGACAAGTATGATGTTATCTGCAATTTGTTCAGGTTTTAAGTGTAAATGAAAAATACTGCCGTCGGCATTTATAATGAGTTCTGATGATCTGATCATGTTTAAGTATATTTTGAAAGGTTCTAAACTAGGCAAAAGGTAGTTAAAAGGCAATATTTTTGGACTATTTTTGTTCATCATGAGAAAAATCAAAAATATTCACTTGAACGACGATCCTGAAGTTTATCAATGCTTCGGATGTTCGCCATACAATGATTTCGGATTGCATCTCGAATTTTGGGAAGACGGCAACGAAGTGGTTTCGTACTGGAATCCCCGGCCAATTCTGCAAAGCTATCCGAAAGTTGTTCACGGAGGAATACAATCGACTTTGCTCGACGAAATTGCAGGCTGGGTTGTTTACGTAAAGTGCGCTACTGTTGGCGTAACTGCCGAAATGAAAGTTAGGTTTAAACAGCCGCTAATGATTGATCAGGGTGAAATTACAATTCGTGCAAAGCTGACTGAGCAAAATAAACGGATGGCTACCATTCAGTCGCGGCTGATCAATAGTTCAGGTATTACCTGCGCCGAAGCCGAACTTCGTTTTTTCCTTTTGTCGGAAACCGATGCCCGCGAAAAATATAACTATCCGGGTGTGGATGCTTTTTTTGAAACCTAAACAGAGGTAAGTGATCAGTTGCAGTATTCGGAACTTAATTGTTACGAGTTGTGTGATACGGTTTCGAGAGCACGAAACTCCAATAAATAAATCAATCTATCAAATATCAAACTATGAAGAACCTATTTTTAGCCATTGTTTTCCTTCAGTTTTGCGTTTCAGGATTTGCGCAAACCAAACAGATTCCTGCCAATCATGATGCGATTCGCTATGTCGGTCGCTTCGATTTTTCGAACCCGCAGGAAGTTCGCTACGATTGGTCGGGCGTTTATATCCAGTTCAGTTTCAGGGGAACCGAACTTGCCTTGCGCATGAGCGACACCGGGCACAACTATTACAATATTTTTATCGACGAGCAGCCCTCTAAAACGGTTGAAGTAAAAAGCG
Source organism: Prolixibacteraceae bacterium (assembly GCA_003537645.1). Lineage (GTDB taxonomy): Bacteria > Bacteroidota > Bacteroidia > Bacteroidales > Prolixibacteraceae > Aquipluma. Next base: position 106,022 of record DPRM01000126.1, on the reverse strand, counting down.
ATACAACGCTTGTTATTGGTAAAAATCTGGGCACTCACATTCACCGCGTCCAGGTTTACAAACGTACCGAAGGAAGCCAGGGAATCGGCACTTTCAAAGGAATCCTGATTTCTGAAAATGGAGAAATAATTCCGTGGAAAGATATTCCGGCGCGAAGGATTGAGTTTATAGGCAACTCTATTACCTGCGGATACGGAACTGAAGGATTATCGAAAAGTGAACGGTGGAAACCTTCAACCGAAAATAATTACCAGAGTTACGCCCCAATTATGGCGCGCGCCTTTAAAGCCGATTATCACATCGTGGCGCATTCAGGAATGGGCGTGGTTAGAAACTATGGTTACAAAGAGAAAGTTTCGCCCAATGCAATGCCCGACCGTTTTAACCGCGTTTTCGACGAAAAGGAACTACCTCTCTGGAATTTCAAACAATGGAAACCCGATGTTGTGGTTATTAATTTGGGAACGAACGATTTCAGCACACAACCCCACCCCGACAAAACGGTATTTAAAGCAGGTTACGAAAAACTGATCAACGAAGTACGCAGGCAGTATGGCGATTTGCCCATCTTCTGCATAGTTGGCCCAATGACTGACGAGCCTTGCTATTCGTATGTGAAAGAAATGGTGGAAGATTTCAGGTCGGTTTACCAGAAAAAGAACGTATATTTTGTGGGTATCCCAACTTATTTAATGGATCCTGAAAAAGATCTGGGCTCCGACACACATCCAAACTATATCGGGCAACGCAAAATGGCTGCACATGTGCTGCCGGTTATTTCGAGCGTTACCGGCTGGAATTACAGCGATAAGGAATTATAAATCCGACTAACTGTTTCATATTCGCTTTTTTGAAGCTATTTTTGTTGAAACCTGAATTTTCAACCCGCAAATACATTAATATCAACTAAATCATCAATCATGAGTTTAAAATCAAATGTTAAAAAGTCAATGACTTTCATCGCGCTGGCAGTTTTTGTAGCCGGTGGAATTATTTCGTGCACCCCGAAAAAACCTGCCAAGGAAATTGGATTGCAATTATGGTCGGTTAAAGACGACATGAAAACCGACGCCAAAGGTACCATCGAAAAAGTTGGCGCTATGGGTTATTCGTTTGTGGAAGCCGCCGGTTATGGCGACGGAAAATTCTACGAGATGGAACCTGCCGATTTCAAAGCCCTGGTGGAAGCCAATGGAATGAAATTCTTTGCTTCGCATACCGGACAAGGCTTGCCGGATTCGACCAAATGGGCTGAAACGATGGCATGGTGGGATACTTGTATTGCTGCCCATAAAACTGCCGGAGTTAGCTACATTGTTCAGCCTTGGATGGGCGAAGAAGGTTACACCAGCCTTGCAGGATTGAAACAGTATTGCGACTATTTCAACGCTGTTGGCGAAAAATGTAATGCTGCCGGAATCCGTTTTGGCTATCACAACCACGATGGCGAATTCAAAGAAGTGGAAGGTCAGGTTATTTACGACTTTATGCTTCAGAATACCGATCCTGCAAAAGTGATGTTCCAGCTCGATTTATTTTGGATTACCGAAGGTGGTAAAAATGCAGTTGACTATTTCAATGCTTATCCGGGCCGTTTCGAGTTATGGCATGTGAAAGACAAAGCTGAAGTTGGCGCTGGCCCAATGGATTTCAAACCAATTTTCGAAAATGCTGCAACTTCGGGCATGAAAAAAATTATCGTCGAAGTTGAAGAATACAATTTTACACCCATCGAAAGCGTTCAAAAATCGCTCGAATACCTGCAAAATGCTGAATTCGTAAAATAAAAATGAAGTAAATATGATAGAAAAACCGTCCCGGCTCATATTCCGCGACGGTTTTTTTGCTTTTATCAGCATCCGTTTGCTTTATAATTCATTCACTTTCCATTTCCACCAGATTTTGGCTTCGCCGGTCGAGAAGGCATTGGCACGTTCAAGCACACAATTCTGGTCAACTTCTTCTTTTTTAAGCGATTCGTCCATGCTGACAAAACCCATATCTTTGTCCTTTATTTTGCTTAAAACTGTTCCGATCATCGGCACAGCCTTTTTTGCCACCAACAGCCACGGAACAGTTGTTCCCAATAAATCATCCACAATTTCGAAAGCATCGCCTCCCAGCGACTTTTTCAGGTCTTGCAATGATTTGCCAAGGCTTCTGATGTTTTGCCTGCATTGCCGAAGATAAACCCGCACCTTGATTCTGTTGTCATCTGGCAATTGCCTCTCAATCACGAACAAACCATCGGTTTCGCCACTTCCTTCAGGCTCAAAACTGATAAGGTTGTCAATACTGGGTTTTAAGCGGATGTACGGTTCCGGAAAGGTCGAAACTATCATTTTATCGTTATCGGTTGGATGTTCGGTAACAATTACAAAATAGAGTTTCCAGCGTTCTTTCTCTTTTAAAATCTGAAGTTTCGAAAATTCAAGCGTGATTGTTTTCATAGTCAGTTAATTTATGTTGAGATAAATTTACGGATATCCATTTCAATTTTCACTATTTCGATACAAATTGATATTTTCCGCTTTTAACCTCAAATACCTGATAACCTAATTCTTCCTTCTGAAATTTCACATCTTTTGAATCCGCAATCGAGCGTCCGCTTTCGATCACACTTTGCCCTTTCAGAATGGGGACATAAACTGTTGCATCGCATCCAACCGGCACAGTTACCGACATGGCGAATTGCTGATTTTCATTTTTCCATTCAATTCCGGCCTCGCCATAAACCGTTTGATTGTAATACTTTACATACGAAAGGTCATCAACTGGTTGCGGACGAAAAATTATGTGCCTGTAGCCGGCTTGATCCGGATCGGCATTCATTCCGGCCAGTTTGCGGTAATACCAAACCAGACCGCCGCCAAACATCGGGTGATTGTGCGAACCTTCTTCACTCCATTGCTCGCGCGAAGTAGTTGAACCCAATTCGAGCCAACGGCCATATCCCGGCTCTTCCTTTTTATTCATGGCTTCGTAGGCCAGATCGTGCATTCCATTTTCCGAAAGCACTTCAAAAAAGAACTGTGTCCCAAAAATTCCGGTATCCAAATGTCCTTTGCTGGCTTTGATGTCGGCTTTCAGGGCTGCAATTACTTTTTGATACTGATCGGCTGGAACCCCCATTTTCAGGGCAAAAATATTTCCACCAGCTTTTCCGTAGGTGCCATTTTTTCCGTCGTAAAACCTTTTCCAGAACGCTTTGCAGGTCTGCTCTGCAAGTTCAGCATATTTCTTTGCCTCATCGGCTTTTCCCAAAACTTTTGCGGTTTGTGCTGTAAGGTCGGCACAACGCCAGAAATAGAAGGTGTGCACCATTTCGTCGGCTGGTAAATCGCCTGGAGTAACCCATTCTCCCAGATTGTACCATTTCAGGATTTTGCCATCGTTCCCTGTTCGTTTCGAAAACATGATTCCATCCCTATCGACCCAGGTTTGCATGTAGCTGATGTATTCTTTCATGCCCTCGAAATTGTCGGTCAGCATATCTTTTGCGCCAGTGTGCAGGTAAAACTCCCAGGGCATAATGCAAATGGCCGCTCCCCAGGCCACGCCACCACCACATCCGGGCTGCCAGGGAGCGCCGTTGGGAACGTAGCCGGTGGTTTTATCCTGTGCCCCCAGCATGTCGGAAATCCATTTCTGGTAAAAGGCTTTTGCGTCGAAATTGTGCATCACCGTTACGCAGGCCACCTGTCCGTCGCCGGTGTAGCCATTGCGCTCGCGATGAGGACAGTCGCTGGCAATGGCGCCATGCATATTATCCTGCTGACTGGTTCGCCATATTTCGTTGATGCGGTTGAACAGCGGGTTTGAAGTTTCAAAAACTGAAGAAATGGGTACATTGGTATAAACCGATTCTGCTATAATATTTTCAGGTTTTAACTCTCCATACCAGTTTTTGATTTCCACGCCACTGAAAACAAACCAGTTGAAGCGCGGCGCATAGTTTTCCAGTCCTTTTCCGCTAAAAATATAGGTATTGTCGCCCGAGTACAAATTGCTATTGAATGAAATATCGATTTGATGGCCTGCAGGTGCTGAAACGTTTTTTAGCCGAACCCAGCCCGAAATTTCCTTCCCAAAATCAACTTTGTAATTGCCGTTGGCCAGCTTTTCAATTTTTACGGGCTGAAGCTGTTCCATCACTTTATCGGCAGGCGAAGTTTGTGCGACCAGCTTTCCAAAAGGCGCTTTTTTAACCGCTGCATTTTCCCAGGCTTCGGAATTGAAAATTGGTTTGCACCAGTCGGGTTGTTCCAATCGGGCATCGTAGGTCTCGCCATAATAAACCATGTTTTTCAGGATAGGGCTTTTGGCTGCTTTCCAGCTATCGTCACTGGCAACCACGTCTTCGGAACCATCGGTATAAGTAATGTACAATTGTCCAATAAACCGGGTCGTTCCGTAACCCTCGCACCAAAACATACGCGGATTGTAAAAACCGTTCCCGAGAATGGCGCCGAGCGCATTTTCACCTTTCGAAAGCATTGAAGTAACGTCGTAGGCCATGTACATTACTTTATATTCTTTGAAATTGTCTTCCACATTAATAGACATTTCCCCCAGTAGCGGACGTTTGCCATAGTTGGTAATATTGGGTACCAGCACATCGTCGCCAGCTTTTTGGCCATTCACGTAAAATTCGAAATAACCCAAACCGGTTACAAATGCGACCGCACTTTTAACCTGTTTTTCAATCCTGAACGATTTCCTGAGCATGGGTGCGGCAGGGCCAAAATCGTCGAATTTCTGACCGGGGAAATTTGGGCGTTGAAAATGATCCTCGCCCTCCCAGGGTGCGCCAATCCACTTGGCTTTCCATTCCGAAGCCGAAAGAATTCCCATTCGCCAGAAAGCAGGCTCGCTCCACGACGATGCTTTCCCATCTTTATCCCAAACGCGAACCTGCCACCAGCATTCAGTGCGCGACGGCAACGGCTTTCCGGCATATTTTACGCGGTTATTTACTTCTCCTGAAACTTTTTGGCTGTCCCACAAATCAGGTTTTTCCAGTAGTTTCTTCGAAGTTGCCACCCTGATTTGATAAGCCGTTTGTATTTGACCGCGTTCGCCCTTTTCGACAATATTTATCCATGCAAGTCGTGGCTGTGCAACATCGACCACCAAAGGATTTTGCAGGTATTCGCAGGTCAGTTTTTCCGGGTTGATTTTAGCCAGAGCAGCTATACCTGGAAGAATGAACAGAATTAGAATAAATAATCGTTTCATGGTTTGGTTTGTTTGGTTTATAATTTTGTCAGCCTGAAGTTTTTCTAATCATTTTTATACTCCGGATTGGGAAGCGGTATTTTTGCGGTCGCTTCCTTTCTCCAATAAACAAGAAAATTATGCATTTCCTTTAATTTATCAGGAATTCGATTTAAGCGAAATTACAAATTTGGTTGGTTTATCAATGATTTCAATATTTACTGATGGCTTTTAGGCATAAAAGAATAGGCAATCCATCCTGAAATAAAAATATAATTCTATGCAAAACTCATCGACCAAATAGAAAATTCCGTCATAACAAAACAAGGTCTTCTTTGCAACCATACACCTGAACAACAGACACTTAATCACAAAGAAAACCTTGTTTTACACAAACATTCCAGCCATTTCCTATGTCGGACTCACGCCAGATTATAACAAATAATACGAAGCTTACAAGGCATTCAAATCCATCATCATCAGGTCAATTTTATCGAACAATTCACCTACGCCCAATGCCGCCCAGATAATAAAGACTCCTAAAATGATTTTTAATATTCCCATTCCTGGAATTGAGAAACCTGCTATTTTCTTGAGAATTACGTTTACCGGAAGAAAATAAGCGAAAGAAAGCAGAATTAAAAAAATTCCGAAAACAGAGTCATTTCCCCAGAATGTATTCACTACACCGATTGCAAAAGCAACCACACCAAACACCCAACTAACAATATTCCAACCATTTAATTTGTCACTCATAATTATTTCTCCTGTATTTTAATGTAAAACTACTTTATACAACAAAAATACAAAAGTACTTTGAATTTCAAAGTACTTGGAAAAATATTTTAATTCAACTTTTTATCTCATAATAAAATCCGGGAGTTTTCTGCTCAAAATCTTAAACCCTTAGTGAGCCTCGGAATGCCCTGGCAGCATAGTACGATTCGGCTCCATTGTGATATACAAAAACATGGTTGTAACGACGATCGCAAAAAAGTGCGCCGCCCAATTGGCGGATTCCAGCAGGTGTTTTCACCCAGCTCGACGTTTTTGTATCGAATACGCCCAGTTGCTGCAAGCCACGGTATTGGTCTTCTGTTAAAATTTCAATGCCAATTGAATCAGCCATATCGAGAGCGTTATTATCCGGTTTATGCTCTTTCCTCGATTCCAGCGCTTCATGGTCGTAGCATAAACTACGGCGGCCTTTCGGGCTTTCGGCCGAGCAATCGTAAAAAATGAAGTCGCCTGTCTGATCGTCGTAACCAACCACATCAGGTTCGCCGCCGGTTCGTTCCATTTCGCCAAGCGACCACAGTTTTGCGGTATTGGCCATCAGCTTTTGCTGTACAATGGTCCATTCAATAACATTGTGGCGCTGCATGTTTTTCTCGAAACGGGCTTTTAGTGTACTGATTAGTTCATCGCGATGTTCAGTTGTCAACTCTTTTTTATTTTCCATTGCAGTAATGTGTTATCCAGGTTTGTTTCCAATTTCATGTAAACAGTTTTGCGCCGTGTTTGGTTGAGTAACGGATTTGCCGGAGGTTTGACAATATCGGGCTGGAGTATTTTTCCGTTTGAGGCAAGTAATTTCGAAGTGTCTGTTGTTAGTGAGGGGGTGACTTTGAGTCACCCCCTCACTGGCTTTTTGCAAATCAGCGGCTGAGCCTGCGGGTTTGGGCATATCTAAATGAGCAAGGTTTTATCAATTTATAATATAAGGCATTTTTTTACTTGCATGTCTCATTAATCCATCAACTAACCTTGCCGGACTGCTACCGATACTGCCTGAAAATTTATGGTCGTAATTCCATAAAAGTTTTTTGTTGGCACAATCTTTAATATCTAAAGCTACAGTAACCTCATTTGTTGCACCCCAGGCACCAAATAACACACCAACTGCAATTGCCGCACCTTGCGACATTGGTTTAGATAAAGAATAATTTGAACCTAAAGTTCCATCAACTCCCAAAATTTCACATAATTCGTCTGAGGTAAATGCTTTTTCCGGGAAACCAGCATTCTTAAGTTTTGCATTCGTAGTCTCAACATCCTGTATTTCTGGTGTAATCTTTCCTTGCATTTTCCTCTTTAACATCCATGAATACATTTCTTTCTGAAAATTGACAGATTCAGTTTTTTGCTGTTCTTTTAATGCTTCAGCATCAACTTTTCTACCTGCAGCAATTGATACTGTTGGAGGAAGAATTGCTACTGTTTTATGATTTCTTGCCAGATTGTAAGCATCTGGGCTATAAAATATTTTAGCACATGAAGAAAATAGAATTCCAATAATTACAACCAAAGAGAGAGTTTTAAATAATTTCATTTTTTGTTTTTTTAGATTGATTCTTGTTTTTTGATACAGTTTTAAGGATATTCGGAATATTCATTTTAAAAGATTAATAGTCAAGTGCTATTAAAGAAAATTTCTAAAAATCATTATCATTTTTAGTGAGGGGATGACTTTGAGTCATCCCCTCACTGGCTTTTTGTTTCGATGTGTTTGGTGAATTTTTAAAATCTATAAGTAGCTAATAGCGTAAATCTCACCCTATTTTCTTCCTCTTACCATTTTCCTTAAAATACTCTAAAAGCGAATCCGGCGCCTAAAATCAAGCCACCTGGTTGTAATAGCTTTAACACCGCTTCATTCGTACTTGTGAGGACCGAACCATCGGTTGTCCGCCACCTGTTCGATTGCAACGGAATGGCATATCCCAATTCAATGTAAAAAATATTCGCTTTTCCAATTTTCCAATTGCGGTCAAAGGCCAGATTGATGGTACTGGCTGACAGATAATCGACCGTTATTTCTTTTGTACCGCCTGACTCAAGCTCATTATCCATCTTTAAGCCTTCAAAACCAGGCGAATAGGAATATCCCAAACAATAGGACCATCCGCCAGTTTCTTTGAGATCGTACTTTATCCCGATAGAATTCTTAAATCCCCAGCCGCTAAGCCCCACACCGCCACGCATCGAAATTTTTTCGTTCATTTTAAGGGTTCCCGAAACTCCCATTAATCCGGTAAAATTATCGAACCCGGTTCCAAAGCCCACATAAAAGCGGGGATATTCATTTGTTCGATTTTCGGTAATGTTTTGTGCATCTAACTTTTTCAGTAAAAATAAACACAGCGAAAGCAGGATGATTTTTCTTAAACTAATTGAATTTTCAGATTGACGAGGTGAGGTGTTTTTGTAGGTATTCATTTTTGTAGTTGAGTTTTTAGGTTTTTCAAATGTATGCAATTCATTATTGTATACAACAGATAGGTTTGCTTTTTATGATCATTTGTTAAGATATTTTATGAACTGCACAAATTACTTGTCGAAGGTGCTAATTTGACTGTCGAATGGAACTTTTCTATCATCATGTATATGCAAAAACAAAAGGGAACAACCCTTTCGGATGATTCCCTTTTCTATTCGTTTTCGATTTAACGTGATTACAGCTTTTGCGTAAGCGCTTCGCGGATCATGCGCCGGAGTTCGAGTTGCCGGTTTTGCACCTCTCCCCTCGCCGCCGGTCGATACAATTCGGCATAGCGGCATTTGGCCAGCCGGTATTTCAAATCGTCGAGCGTACCGTTAATATCAATACCCAGTTTTATTGGCAACGGACTATCGACCACCGAAATATGGTAGTCGAAACTCATGTCCATATTATGTCTTCCAGCTACTACTCCTTTGTATTTATCCATCACTATCAGGAACGGATAAATGTCGATTTCCTTTTTAAATATGGTGAACTCCGCCGCCAGACTATCCACTTTGTTGAATGTCTTTTTACTGAATTTCAGTGTTTTGGCAATTTCGCTGAAGGTTTCCCCATCCATTAAAACCAGGTTCTGCCCGCGAACAGATGCTGCCCCGCGAATGGTTGATGGCTTCGGATTATAAAGCGAATCGAGGTAGGTTTCGGCGGCCATGTGAAACTCGCCTTTGCCGCTAAACGAGCGCAGCATGGGCATAATCGAATCCACATCCGGAATAATTTTCAACAGTTCACTGATCTCCACATCCATCATGTGAAAATCGAGCCCCATAAACAAATGGTTCTTTCGCGGTGTGCGGTACATGGTGGTCAGTTTCATTTTGGCAGCCGGGGTCACAAGATTTAAGTCGTCCAGAATGAGCAAACCATCTTTCACCCGAACCTGACCTTTGATGTTGCGGGCTACACCCGAACCATAATTGGCCGAAGCAATATCCACATTCAGTTGCAGATCCATTCCTTTCGGAACCATGTACGGGCCAGTCAAAACCTCCTCTGCCGGAGCTGTTTTCTGTTCTGTTTCACCCAATCCGCTGGTTAATTGCATTAGTTGTATCAAATCAGTTTTGTCGCTCACAAAGTTGAAATTTCCGCGAAGCAACGAGTCTTTCCTGAAATAGGAAATTACATTGCTTAGCTTTCCCGAAAGGCTGAAATCCGATTGGTCGATTTTTAACTTGCTTTCTTTGATGTTGAACTTTTCAGGCGTAAAATCCATTTGTATGGACGGAATTTCGAGTGGATATTTGAGTGATGACATCGAAATCAGGCCTTTTTCCAGCTTCAAAAAACCGTTGCCCTGCCATTGCTGAAAAACGTCTTTCTGGCTCTGGTCGTTCAGCAAATCGGCATTCATATCCAGTTTATTCATTCGGGCCGAGTCCTTGCCCATCGTCAGTTGCAGGTTTTCGCCCGAATACTCAATCTTCATTTTGGGCTGAACCTTGTCGCTCCAGTAAAATGCTTTCAGTTTCGCGGTGTTCATCTGCCCGCTACCTTCGCCTGCCTTTGCTGTCAAACGGCCACTGCCGAAGGTCACATTTACTTCGGGCTCTGTTGAATTGCCTTTTCGCGGCATCATTTCAAGTTGTCCGGTAGGTTTCTGAACAGCCACCTGCATAGTGTCCATCTGCGCAGAAAGCGAATCGAGTTTAAATGTACAGGCAACCTCCGGAATGCGCGTACTATCTCTAAAATCGGAAGCTTCCAACGAAACCTGGCCATTTTTAAATACCGCGTTTATACTTTTCGGTGTGCTGACAGCAAGATTTTTGGTATTCACTTTGGCGCTAACAAACCGCTTGTTTTTTGCTGAAGCCAACGAATTGGGTAAACTGAAATCAATTTTCGAATCGTCGGTTTGCATCGAAATGGTATCGTAAACCAGCTTAAAATCCGACAAGTTTACCGAGCCGGAAAGAACCATTTTTTCGAGTTGCATCTTCTCCATCTGCGACATCGTGAATTGCGAAACCAACTTTCCAGCCGCCCGTCCGCTCACCTTGGTTTTCATATCGGCAGGGATCATCGGCACGAATTCCGCCAAATCAAAATCCCCTTCCGAAGTCAAATCGCAGTGTATATCTGTGAGGAAATGAGTGATTTTCCCGCTGGTTTGAATGGTCGATCTGGGAGTTTTAGCGCTAAACCTGTCAATTTGCAGGTACGAAATATCGTCGTTGGTCAGATCGGAATAAAACACCACTTCGCCATTCATATCGCTCAACGGAACCGGGAATCCTTCGTATTTCAAGGTGCCATCCTGAAGCACGATGTGCATATCCATCAGCGGCATCAGCGAATCAGCATACGCTCCCTTTATTTTGCCTTCCGAAGTAATTAACCCGCTGGCTTCAACACCTTTCAAATACGATTGGTAACCGGACGGAACAAAGGCCAGCATTTCGGGCAAAGGCAATAATTTACCCTGATAGTTTAAATCGAAAAGTATCTGATCGTGAGCCGAATCATTTTCAATTGAACCGCTAAGCGTCACGTTCATGTTATTCACCGTGACCTCCGAATTCGCAGCAAATTCAATCCTCATTTTCGGGACAATGAACCGGGCACTCGTGTTGACTTTTACCGAAGCGCCCCGAAGGTAATTTTCGCCATCGTAAGCCAGCGAAACGATACCTTTTTGTGCATCAATTTTCATATCGATGGTGTCGGCAACCAATTTTCCTGAAAGTTGGGCCGAAAGCTGGCGAATATCTGTCCGGAATTTCAGCGATTGGTCGATGTACGAAACATTCACATTTTCCAACTCCACATTTTCCAGATTGACGAAACTGAAAGGCATTTCTGAATCTTCCGAAGTAGCAATTGTATCGGCTTTAACAACATCAAAATTAGCGTGTTCCAGACTATCCACATAAGCATTTAACGCACCATTGTGCATCTGAAGTTCGGTCAGCACCAATTCATTGTGCTTCCACCAGGCGGCCAGATCTACGATCCCCACAAACTCATTGGCACGCACCAAAGTGTCGGAAGAAGCGCCCGGAAAGCGGTTGATCAGTGCAAATCGATTCACTTTGATTCCGAATCGTGGGAAAGTGCTGAAAAAAGTCAGCTCCACCTCGCCAATCTGCGATTCGCAGGTGATGTATTTGGCAGCCTGCGAACGGACAAGCGGCGTTAACCTTTCGGGCGTAAACACCATCCACACCGCTATTCCGGCGACCAAAACCACAACGAACACAATTGCCGCGAATGCAATAGCCAACCATTTAAACACTTTTTGCATAACCTACAGTTTTGTAAACGAATACGACTTCCCGAAATTATCTTTGTACTTGAGCGAGGTGGCTGTAAGCTCCGTTACGGTGTAAACTTTTGGCACATTTCCACCTCCTTCCATAATGTGAATGTGCGTTAATTCCGACTGAACCAAGGTCCATGTAAATGGCTGAGCTTCAGCTTCTATTACATCGTCGCTGGTATCCCAGGTAGTACCCGAATAATTACTCGCATACTTGTAATAAACTGTACCCGATTGCCATTTTCCAATCAAAAACGACTCCTGAAACGAATTTTCTTCCACTTCGCAGGAATTAAACAGGAGTGAGAAAGAAAAACACACCATCAGGCAAACTATTAACTTTTTCATATACACTATTTTAAAATATGTTACAACGAGATTAACTAACACGAAAAGCCAGTTACGAATATACGGTTTTATGTTTTTTCTTAGCATAAAAAGCAGCCAAAGCACTGCCTGTTTCCAAAACAATATCTACATCTGAATTGTCTTATTAAGAATTTCATGAAAAGAATCCTAAAATTTCAGTAGAAATGGGAAAAAGCAAATATATGAACCCCTATCTGGCAGGGACTCTGCTCGGGTTGGTTCTTCTGGCTGCCATGTTTTTGTCGGGGCGTGGCCTTGGCGCCAGCGGCGGTATCAAATATACAGTGGTGGCGCTGGTTGGTGCGGTTGACAAGCAACACGCGATGGAATCGCCCTATTACAGCAAGTATTTCGAGGATGGCGAAAGTCCGTTAAAAAACTGGCTGGCGCTCGAAGTGCTTGGAATGGTTCTGGGTGGTTCTATTTCGGGAGCTCTCGCCCACCGCTTAAAATTCAAGGTGGAAAAATCGCCCAAAATATCGAATAATAAGCGACTGCTTTTTGCTTTCCTGGGTGGTATTTTCTTCGTTTACGGAGCGCAGTTGGCGAGGGGCTGCACGAGTGGAGCTGCACTTTCGGGCATGGCCGTGTTTTCGGTTGCCGGTTTCGTAACCATGATCGCCATTTTCGGTTCGGCATACCTGTTTGCCTGGTTTTTCAGAAGTCTATGGATATAGCAAACAATATTAAAAGCGTCATTGCGAACGACCAAAGGGAGTGTGGCAATCCCACCTATTCGACAGATTGCTTCATTCGCTTCGCTACTTCGCAATGACGTCATAAATTTCAGTAATTCAAACACACAACTTATGGGACCTCTTTCTATATTATCAGAACTTCCGGAATGGCTTAACCTGCTGATTGCTTTTGGCATCGGCATTGGTTTTGGGTTCGCACTGGAGCAAGCCGGATTCTCGTCGAGCCGGAAACTGGCCGGGATGTTTTATGGCTACGATACCACCGTACTGAAAGTGTTTTTCACTGCCGCCATTGTTGCCCTGGTTGGTTCGCAGTTGCTTAGTTTCTTTGGCTTGCTCAATCTGAAACTGGTTTATGTGAATCCGTACTACATCAATTCTGCAATCATTGGCGGAGTGATTATGGGTGCGGGTTTTATTATGGGCGGATACTGCCCCGGAACCGGCATTAGTGCGCTTTCGATCGGGAAAATTGACGCGATGATTTTCCTGATTGGTGGAATGGTTGGCGCTTTTTTGTTTGCCGAAACCTACCCGTCAATCGAAAATTTAGCCTTGGAAAACTACAAAGGAGCGATGCGAATTGATGAATGGATGGGCGTTTCGCCCGGAGTTTTTACGCTGATTTTGATAGTTGCCGCTGTCGCGCTATTTTGGTTAGCCGAACTCGCCGAGAAAAAATTTAAGCGGGCTGATATTACCAGAGAACTTTAAACAAATGAGTATCCGACATGATACCTAATTATTAAAAAAGAGTCATTAAATGGTCATTTGTTGTCATTTGTTGTAGCTAAAATGACTACGAATGACAATATTCTCCAGAGCGAAAATCTCATTAGGTAAGAATAAGGATATTCATATTAAACAAATAAAAATGGATGCACGAATAAAATATTCAGTATTGCTGATTGGTGTCGGAATTATCCTTGCCTTTCTGCCTTTCAACGCTGCACAAACATTTCAGCTAAAAGCGGACGAGTTACTCTCGCTATCGGTTTCCGGCGACATGTATTTTTCGGTTGATCAGGTTGCCCGTTTTGTAAATAATGAAGATAGTACGGTACAAATTATTGATATACGCAGCGCCGAACAATACAGGGAATGCAATATTCCCGGCTCTGTCAATATTCCGTTTTCAGAGCTTTTAAATCCATTGTGGGAACCGACACTCAATCAGAAAGAAATTAAAACTATTTTCTACGGAAATGGCGATCAAACAGCTAACTACGCCTGGACAATTGTTACTGGAATGGGCTATTCAAATAGTTATGTGATGAAAGGTGGACTTAATGAATGGTTTAAAACAGTGATGCTAAGCCAGTATTCAGGAGAAAAAATTACCCCGGCGGAGAATGCCCGTTTCGAAAACAGGCTGAACGCACGTAAAATATTCACACAGATTAACAGCTTACCCGACAGCCTGAAAACACGTTTTTTTGATGCCAAAAGGCTTACCCAATCGAAACTGGACGGAGGCTGCGAATAAACTAAGAATCAGAAATCATGAATCAACTGAAAAATTTAAAAATTGTCGTACTTGTCCTGGTCGTTCTTCTGATTTTAGTAATTGTTAGAAACTCGAATCAGCACATTTTTAAGCAGGAAGTAAAAACCGCGCTTGAAGCTGTACAAAATAACAGTAACCTGATTTCGCCGGAACAACTACTTCAGCTAAAAAGCAAGTGGCTGGTTGTAAATATTGGTGCTGACAACTTGCCGGATTCCCTTCGTATTGAAAATTCAATCAGGCTTCCTTTTGAAAATCTGCTGGATCGTGCCAACCGCAAAATTCTGGAAGAAGTGGAAGGTGATCTGATTCTTTATTCTTCTGATGAAGCAACGGCTTCAAAAGCATGGATAATCCTGAATCAGTTGGGTTTTGAAAATATCTTTATTCTGAATTTAGGAGACAATCAGGAGGTATTAAAATACAAATTCCAGCCCGACACAACGGCCAGACTGGAACAGGATTCTATTTAGAAGTTCTACTCTAATTCTTTACGTAGGCATAATTACCAACTTCAGCTTCAGTAAACGAAAGCCATGAAAGCAATGTTTTATCTTTCAGCATTTTGCTGTGCATAAAAGCATTATTCCCATACATTACCGTTTTTGCATTGTAACCAAATAAACGAAGGTAGGCTGTTACAAATGCCGAATTGTGCCCGGTTCCGCAATAAATGGCCGCTTCTTTATTGGTCGGAATCGACTGCATTTCGGAAACAATTCCGAGTGTTCCGTTGGTTTTGTAACGCACTGCACCCGGAATATGTCCGGCATCATATTTATCTTTCCGCTCGAAATTAATGGTGTAAAAATTTTGAGGCTGTTCAAAAACCTGATCAGCTGTAATAAAAGCATCAGCAAAACCTGCAGCAAACAGCTGGTTAAAACGCTCTGCCAGAATTTCTTCACCAGTTGTTTTTCCGGTATTCATTTGTGGAAAATCAGTCAGATCAGCTCTTACATTTTCAACGGTTTCCAGCTTGGTTTCATACTTATCCGAAACAGATTTTAACCACCAATCCGAAGCAAAATCCTTGTTCCAGCCGCTCATACCCCAACGCATGGCGTACACATTTCCGTAGCCCATTAAACGTAAAAGCGAAGTGGTATAACTCGAAGTTTGGCCGGTAAAACAAACCAATATAATTTTATCGAACTCGAAGGGCTTAATGACATTTGAAAAATAATCGGGAATTTTACCAAACTCCACATTCACAGCGCCTTTAATATGCCCTTTTGCATAAGCTTCCGGATTCCTCAAATCGATGATTTTAACATTTCCGGCCAGTTCTTCATTCACAACCGAAGCTTTAATTAATGACGGGAAATTCCGGCCATTCACATAATCACCCGATTCTTCCAGGTACTTCAGCAACTCTTGAGCTTCATCGTTTATTTCAATGGTAGCAGATTTGCTTTCGGTTGAAGCAGCAGATTCGGCCGATTTAGGCTTATTCCCTCCGGAGCAGGCCACCAGAACCGATAGTAAAACAGCCGCAATGATTTGATTGATCGTTCTCATAGAATCAAAATTAACCTTTAGCTACGACCAAAACTTCATCTTTATCGTATTTTAGTGTTTCAGTTCTACGACCTTCAGCATCGTATGTATATTTAGTAATAGCCACTCCATCACCCGGATTATTGGCAATATTCTTGTCTTTATCCATCGAAATACGTTTAACCAAAGCGCCGTGTTCGTCATATTCCGATTTAATAATTGGCAAACTCTTTCCGCCCAAAAATTCGTTATCCTGATCGAACTGCGTTGTTTCAATTGCATAGCCATTGGCATCAACCACATTTACCCGTTTGGCCCATCCCCAATATAAATTAGATAGCTGTCCAACAGTATTGTGAACCGAAAATTGTAACAAGTCACCGTCTTTGCTGTTTTCAAACAAAAAGTACGAAACGCCAATATCGCCACAGTTTTCGGCAGTACAATTGTACAAAGTATCAGCCTGATAATTGGCCATACGTGTTACATATCCATTTTCATCGTACGTAAAGCGCAGTTCATAAAACGGACAAAACTCATTCATCACCACACTTTCACCAGCCAAATTGTATCTTAATTCACGAAGCATTCCATCAGGGAGTTTGTTCCACTCAAAATAATGAATCTTATTACGATTTTCGACCGGAGCATTATTTTCGTCTAAGAAACGCAGAGCCGTCCGCATTCCCGATTCATCAAGCATGTATTCATAAACCGAAGCTCCCCCATTTTTTGCGGGTTCGTTTTTTTCATTAAAAAAATGTTTGATTTGCTTTTTACCCTCGTATGTATAGGTAACTTTTGCAGCACCAATCGACGAGTAATCAAGCAAAACGCCATTCCGGTTGTATTCGACCGAAACCAGCTGACCATTTTCGTTGGTGGTAAATTTGTAATTATTGATGGTTTTTGCCTCTTCGGCTGTAAGCGAACGCAAGCCCTTTTCAGTATCCCAGGGAGTTTCGCTGAATTGAATGCTACGGAAATATTTCACATTACTATCGGCCTCGGTTTTGGCTGGTTTCTGATTACAAGCACTGAATACCAGCGCGATAAAAGCGAATAAAATTAGTTTGTTAAATTTCATTTCTAAAAGATTTGTGGTTATTATTTCAATTTAAATATCAATCTATCAGTCTTTAACATCAATTGGCTGATAATGTTTTTGAAGAACAGTTTATTTCTGAAATGAGATATGAAAGGAAGGAATATCCCGGTAAGTTCCCGGAGTGCATTAGATAGCTTTAGGATCAAGCGGAAATGTTGGGGAGGCTGTGGAGAAATATTTCGCAAGGGCATGGAGCAATGAGCATGGAAAAGTGTTCAGTGTTCAGTAATTCAGGGTTTCGAAGCAGAGATCAACCTTTATGTACCTTAACTTTAGATTTTTAAACCTCAAACTTCTATTGATATCTCCACAGGTTTTCCGCTTGATCCTAGCTTTAAAACGCAAAAAAGGTCACTTCTTTCGAAGCAACCTTTTGCGGTGCGGACGGGACTCGAACCCGCGACCCTCGGCGTGACAGGCCGATATTCTAACCNNCTGAACTACCGCACCAGAGTATTTTTTCGAGACCTGATTTGAAACAAATCAGGTTGCTTTTTTTACAAAACTTACAGCACTTTTAAAGAACAAACCTTCTGAAATCCGTTTCTCAAAAGGCTTTGCAAATATAGCCTTTCTTTTTTTTCCTGCAATAGGTGAAATTAAAATAATTAAAGTTTAAAAAGGCCAATCTAAAAACAAGCACAAAACAATGAAGATCAATAATTTATAATATTTAATCAGAAAAGATAAAATTATCCTTTTTCAGCACTTTTTTACCATCCCATCTGTATGCCAGCAATTTACCAGTACGGGTTACGCACGAATCAACACAACAAAGATTTTCCGTCAAGATTCCGCAGCACTGATTTAAACAGTAATGTCCGAAGAAAACAATAGGATCATTGGGTGAATAAGGCTTCCTTTTTGTGATAATCTCTTTGGGGATTGTATAAGCCGGAAGCGCAAAACGACTTTCAAGTGAAATATCATTAAAAGTCATTCCTTCAGGATCAGCCCACCATTTCATGCGAAATGAACGATGTGGGCGTCCTTCCTCATCAAAAACCAACAAATCTTTGGGTAGCTGAAAATCTATTCCTTTGCACGTTTCCCAGAATTTTTCCGAAAATTCGGTTCCATTCAGTGCAATTTCGCGAAGTACTGTTTTAGAAAGCTTGGGTTCAGTTATCTTATCTTTAATCAGCTCTATACTCTCATCATCCCAACAGGCATGAACCACACGGATATCGCCAAAATCAAGAAACATTGGCAAGGTTCTCATCCATTTTAAATGGCTTTTAAATTCTTCTTTGTACAATACGAATTCATCGAGTGTCTGATTTATCTGCAACTGATATTTCGGAATCCGTTTCTTGTAATATTTGCCTTCAATATCTCGCAGGTAATATAAAACGGCGTACATTTCATGGTTTCCCAATATGGCATAAGCCGAACCATTCTCAACCATTTTACGGATAATGAGAATCGTTTCCCTGATTTTTGGTCCTCGATTAATGAAATCTCCGACAAAAACAGCTTTGCGGTCCCGATGAGAATAAAAATCACCGGTAAGCTTGTAACCCATCTTTTTCAACAGGCTTTTTAGTTGATCGGCATGACCATGAACATCTCCTATAATATCGTACATAAAAAAATTGCCCGAATGGTTTATTCGGGCAATTTAAATAAATTTTCAGTAAGAATCTGCTTCAGGCAAAAGTGAAAAAGAATATACCTGAAAAATAAAACGGTTATTACCAGAAATAGATATAGAATGCAACGGTAATTGTCAGGATAATTGCAGAATGTATAATATCCCAATGGTTCCAGCTTGCCCGGGTTTTGGCTTTATCATCGGCAGAGGCCGAGCCCAATGTGATACCGCGCAGTTGCAATTCGGTGGCCGGAGCAGTAAAACGGCTGACTACCATAATGACCAACATTGAGAAGACTAACATTCCTCCGCAGAAGAACAACCAGTTAGTGTCGTAAAACAGGTTATAAAACCAGTTATTAATTCCTTTTTCAGCAGCCCATGTTTTAACATCAGAATAACCGGCGCCAGTTGCTGTTGTCGAATAATAAACCTTGGCACCCAAGCGCATTATACCAACAATGAACCCCGAGATCATACCCCACATTCCACCTTTTGGTGTCGGGCGCTTTGACAAAATACCCAGTAGAAATGCAGCAGCAATTCCTGGTGCCAAAACAGATTGTACGTCCTGTAAATAGGTATAAAGTACACTACCAATACTCTTCATGATCGGGATCCAAAGCACACCAAGCACCACAATAACAACGGTTGCTATCCGGCCTACGTGCAACAATTTAGCCTCCGATGAAGATGGCCTGTACTTTTTATAAAAGTCGATGGTAAAAAGCATCGCCGACGAATTAAACAATGACGCAAGTGAACTCATCAGTGCCGCAAGAATTCCGCACACCACAAGACCTTTCAGTCCGGCAGGCAGCAACTTGGTCACCAAAGTTGGAAATGCAGCATCAGCAGAAGACAAAGTGAAAACTTCTCCATTAATCACTACACCCTTTTGAACCATTGCATAAGCGATCATTCCGGGGATAAGAAACAGGAAAACAGGAGTTAATTTCAGGTAAGCACCGAAAATTGCTCCACGACGGGCTTCCCTTTCGTCTTTTCCTGAAAGTACGCGCTGTACAATAAACTGATCGGTACACCAATACCAGAAACCGATGATCGCCGATCCGATAAAAACACCCAACCACGGATAGTCCGGATCATTGTTGTTTCGAATAAGGTTGGTCATTGTATCGCCATATTGGTTAACAGTAACGGCACTGGTTGCTGCAATCATTTCATCCCATCCGCCAACTGCACGAAGGCCGAGTACCACAATAATAATTGAGCCAAGCAAAAGGATTGGAGTTTGTAATACTGAAGTATAAAGTACGGATTTCATACCGCCGACAACAGTATAAACAGCTGTTAGCAACACTAACCCGATGGCCGAAATCCAGAAGAAATCAATTCCCCACATTTGTTCAATTCCGAATACTTCTTTGAAAACCAATCCTCCGGCATAAACGGTAACAGCCACTTTTGTCAAGACATAACTAACCAGAGAAATAATTGAAAGTATGGTTCGTGATTCCGGATTGTACCTTCTCTCCAAAAACTCAGGCATGGTGGTAACCATACTTCGCGAATAAAATGGTACGAAAACCCATCCCAAAATCAGGATCATCCAGCCCTGAATTTCCCAATGGGCCATGGCCATACCGCTCGATGCGCCGGCACCGGCCAATCCGATTAAGTGTTCAGAGCCAATGTTCGATGCAAAAATTGATGCGCCGATAGCCAGCCATGTAGCATCGCGACCAGCAAGGAAATAATCGCCCGAGCTACTTTGTTTCTGCTTAAACACCCATACGATAATTCCGATGAGCAGCAGAAAGAAAATCCCAATAACAATCCAGTCAAGTGTTCCCATTCAGTTAAATTTTGTAGTTTATATTATTGATTCAAATTAAGTATGCCAATTATTTTATTAACGATCAGAGTTTTACAATCCTTTCACTGTCCTTTTCATCCCAACCTTCTTTCACACGATAATAAAAAGCCCCTTTACGCGACTCCGATACATCCTTTTCCTTCAATTTTTCCAGAACATCCAACGAAAGCATTTTCTTCCTGAAATTCCCGGGATCGAACTCACGCCGGAAAATAGCTTCATACAACTTTCGCAACTGTATTAAAGTAAACCTTTCAGGCAATAATTCATGACCACACAAACTGTAACCTGCTTTTTGCTGAAGTTTAACCAATGCTTTTTCGAACATCTGCTGATGATCGAAAATAAGGTTCGGCAGTTTGCTGATCGATACCCAATAAGCTCCGTTATCTTTCACCTTTTCTTCATCATGTAAATCGATGCGAATTAAGGCATAGTAAGCTAAACTGATTACCCTTGCTTCCGGATCACGATCTGGTTCGGAAAAAGAAGCTACCTGCTCCAGAAAAATCTGTTCCAAACCGGTTGTTTGTTTTAATATTCGGGCTGCAGCTTCGTCTGCCGATTCATTATCCTGAACAAATCCACCAAGCAACGACCATTTGCCTTTGTACGGCTCGAAGCTTCGCGGATAAAGCAGAAGTTTTATCTCCTCGTCCTGATAACCCAGTATCACACAATCGACTGCAACGTAATGCTGCGGATGTATTTTATACAATTCCATAGAATGAATCCGGAAAATAATATCGGCTAAAGTATAAAAGTATATTTTACCTTTATACACAAAAGTGTATAAAAAAATGTTTTCTGTTGGAAAACATTTTTGCAAAAAAAAGAAGGACCATTGCTGATCCTTCTTTTCGTATCTGATTATAAAATCAAACTTCTATACCGGAATATCTGTATTCACATTTTTGCTACCAATTACAGCATAGTAGAACAGATAAGCCAAACCGAGGAAAGGAACCCAATAAGATACCATATAAGTTGATTGGTCTGCAACAAAATTCTGTACCAGCGGAAGAATACCACCACCAACTACCATNNGTACACAATCCGCACAAAACCAGGAACATGGCACTGATTGGCACATTTGCAGTACCAAAAGCAAGACCGGCTGTTTTTGCCTGTACAAGCGGCATTGAAATAGTTATGCTAGTCGGCAGGAACATTGCCAAAAGGACGAACACCATTCCAACAAACGATGCAACAATCAACATCGTCTTACTCGAAACTTTGCCTCCGATTGAAGCTCCAAAGAAACGTCCGATAAGCATCAGGAACCAGTAAGTTCCAGCTACAAAACCAGCAGTTGTTGCATCCAAACCTCCGGCATTAGGGTCGGCAAGGAACAAATTCAAGGTTCCGGGAATACCAATTTCTACTCCCACATAAACAAAAATACCAACAGCACCCAAAATAAAATGGCGGAATGACCATGCACTGTGAGCCAGTTTTTCAACTGCAGCTTTGGCTGTAATATGAGGTTCAGGAATATCAACAAAATACAATACGATACCAACCATGGCGAAAATTCCTAAAGCAATAAACAATACAGGATTAACATCAGGAATTGAAGCTTTTGTTACCTCACCAACCAACATACCAACCAAAATTGGCACCAATGTTCCCATCAATGAGTTGAATGATCCTCCAACCTGAATTAATTGATTGCCTTTTTTACCGGCACCACCAAGCGTGTTCAACATTGGATTAACAACTGTATTAAGCATACACATTGAGAAACCTGCAACGAAAGCGCCTAAAAGATATACAGCAAAACTGGCTGCAACACCAGAAAAGAATTGAATTAAAACGCCCACAAATCCAACCAGAATGGCTATCAGAGCTGTCTTTTTATAACCAATTTTTTCGAGCAACTTACCGGCAGGAATACCCATAACTGCATAAGCGAGGAAATTTGCAAAGTTACCCAGCATACCTAACGAGTTGGAAACCGAAAACTGGTTCTTTAAAACAACTCCCATCGGCGCTGCCAGATTTGTTACAAATGAGATCATACCAAAAAGTAAGATCATCATAAAGATTGGTAACGCATAACTTTTTTTGTCTTGTGTCATAATTTGAGTTAATTAGATTGTTAATTTATTTAGTTAATGTGTGTGTTGTCCATTTTGGTTTGAGCTCCCGAAAGTGCGAAAAATAAAATGTATTTACAAATCAAGTTTTATCGCTCCTTTGGCACGAATAAACAACTTGTGGCAACTTCCTCCGCCATAAACATGTTCGAGTGTTTCAACATATTTATCCAGTAAATCCTTTGGCACAAAAGCCTGGATGGTTCCGCCAAAACCGCCGCCATGAACGCGCCATGCACCTTTTCCTTTCAAAATCATTTCGCTTAAAGCTAATGCCAGCGAAACCACCTGCTCGTCTTTATGTACCACATCAAAAATATTCTGATTGTACATGTACGAGCTGTATCCCGACTCAACCACCATTTTCAGGAAAGATTGAAAATCGTTATTTTCGAGGGCAGCGACCTGCTCAACCACACGTTGATTATCGCCCTGAAAATGGTAGGCTCGAAGAATGGCACGATCGCCGGTTACTTTACGGATTTCAGGAATTTTATCAACAATCTGCTCCAGAGTTACTTCTCTCAAAACTTTAGCGCCCAGTTCTGCAGCAACAGCTTTCATTTCAGTTGGAAGTGAAGCATATTCTGCCTGCGATGCAGCATCGTCGTGTCCGCCACCCACATCGGTAATTACCAAAGCGAAACCGGTTTTAACAAAATCAAAATCAACTTCTTTCACAATGGGTTTCGAAGGATCTTCAAAATCGATTGTAATTAATCCACCAACAGAACAAGCTGTTTGATCCATTAAACCACAAGGTTTTCCGAAGAAATTATTTTCTGACCACTGACCAATGATTCCATTTTCCACAGCACTCATTTTGCCATCGTTAAACAGGTGATTGATGATAGCGCCAATCAACACTTCGAATGATGCGGAAGAACTCAAGCCTGAACCCTTTGGTACACGGCCTTCGATACAGGTATCAAAACCACCAATGGCATAGCCCTTTTCTTTCATGCGGACACAGATCCCTTTTACCAGCGATGAAGAAGTGTAAAATTGTGCCGGATCAATTTCCAAAGAGCTTAAATCAACCTGAAATTCAGGATAACCGACAGATTTAATACGGATAACATTGGTACCATTTTGAGCTGCAACAGCAATATTGTCAAGGTTTACAGCACCTGCCAAAACACGTCCGTAGTTGTGGTCGGTATGGTTACCGCCAATTTCGGTACGTCCCGGAGAACTGAATAAGGAAACGTCATCGGTTCCGTAAACCTGCTGAAATTCGCTCATCAAAGCGGCATAACGATCGGCCTGTTCTTTCAGCACCACTTCGTTTACACCATATAATTCCTGAAACAATGGATTTTTTCCATTGGCAATCTTTTCAATTAAAGCAGTAATTTTTGCCATAGTTTTTCGTTGAGTTTAATTATTTATTGGTCTGTTTCTTATAATGTACATCTGAAAGGTCGCGCAACCGTTGTGCTGCCTGCTCGGCAGTAATGTCGCGCTGAGGTGTTGCCAGCATTTCGTATCCTACCATAAATTTCTTTACTGAAGCGGAACGAAGCAGTGGCGGATAAAAGTGCATGTGCAAATGCCACTCCGGATAATCTTTTCCATCAGTTGGTGCCTGGTGAAGACCGGCCGAATAGGCAAAGGAAACCTCAAAAAGGTTGTCGTATTTTACGGTAAGCTTCCTGTAAATATCAGCCAAAGCGGTTCTTTCGTCATCTGTTAACAAGGTAATATTCTGAACCGCACGCTTGCTGATGATCATGGTTTCAAACGGCCAGACCGCCCAATACGGAACAAGAGCAACAAAATGCTCGTTTTCAACCAGGATACGATCTTTTTTCGCCAATTCAGCTTTCAGGTAATCGCCCAGCAGCGTAGTTCCATGTTTTTCGAAATACTCCTTTTGAGTTTTCGATTCCTTTTCGGGTTCGGTGGGAACCGATGACGATGACCAGATCTGCCCGTGCGGGTGCGGGTTGGAACAACCCATAATTGCGCCTTTATTCTCAAAGATCTGGACATAGTTAATCATCGGGTTGCTGGCCAGTTCAGTAAATTCATCGCACCAAACGTCAACCACTTTCCGAATATCTTCCACTTCCATTTCAGGAATAGTGAGACTATGATTTTCGCTGAAGCAAATTACTTTGCAAATGCCGGTTTCGCTTTTGGCCTGAAAAAGATTGCCTTCGTCAACAATTCCGAATGGGGAGTCGGTCAGCAATGCGCTAAAATCGTTGGTAAATACGAAAGTACCTTTGTACTGCGGATTGTACTTCCCTCCTGCCCTTTCGTTTCCAGCGCATAAATAGCACGTTGGATCGTAGGCCGGACGTTCATCAGAAACAGCCTTTTCCACTTGTCCTTGCCAGGGCCTTTTTGCCCGGTGTGGCGATACTAAAATCCAGTCGCCTGTTAACGGGTTTAACCGCTTGTGCGGATGATCTTCGATATTAAAATTGTTCATTTACTTCATTTTTCTAACTGGTGGGTACTGGTGGGTAAAAGTAGATAATTTTTGGAGATTCTTATGCTCCGGCTAAAATTTTCCAATATCCCGTTGTTGTACCTACTCTCTCAATTATTTTCTTCTCTTTCAGAAGCTTTAAATATTTTTGTATCGCTGATTCGTTAATGCCTAGTATTTGTGATAGATCCTTCCTTGAAATTCTTGGATTTGCAAGAATCAACTCTAATACCTTTTGAGCCCCAGAAGTAAGTTTATTTGCAATTTCACCAACTTGACCACCAACTTGACCACCAACTTGACCACCAACTTGACCACCTATTGTACCACCATCAACCTCTTCTAATTCTTTGGGGAAAGACATTCTTAAAAAATTCTGCGAGAAACTAAAAAACTCCTTGCCATAGCTTTCCAGTATTCTTGGCACCCCGGATCCCATTTGTTCCACCATCTCCAAATCCTTAAAAACCCGCATCAATTCTTTATTCCGCGGAACAGAAACACCATCGAAAAATTCGTCTTGATTTAAAGCTTCTGGTAATCCACCTGCTGAAGTGATTTCAATCCGATCATCAAAGATTTCAAATTTTGGTGGAACTTCATTGGTATAATCGTTATGAACAATTGCATTGATAACCGCTTCGCGCAAAGCAATCGGACTCCACAACCGTTTTTCCTCCCTTTCCTTCGATGTTATTTTGGCCAGAGTTTTATTTTCAAGTTCCAGTTTATCAAGCACTTGTTTGGTCGCCTTAACCAAAGAGCAATATCCATATTCATTATTCTCAATCAAATAGACTCTTGTTGTGCCTTTATATTTAGCAACTTTAACAGATGTTCCGTTGTTGTCGGCCAACAAATAAGCTACATAATTATAAAACCCCTCTTCAGTAACTAATTCCAAATTCTGGGCGAATCTAGAATTCAATTTGCTACCTGTGGCTTCATAATAGATTTTAAGCTGTTCGAAGGTCAAATCCTGACAGTTCGATTTAATTTTACTAATCGAATTTCTCACCCTTTTCGAAAACAACTCATCAATCATTCGCTGCGGCATAGGCTCTGTTGCCGAACCAACCCGGATAAAAAATCCCTTTTCCGTCATTCCAAATCTCTTCAACGAATAAGGTTTCTCCGATCCGCTGGCCACAATTACTTTTATGATTGACTTACCTTCCTTTTGTTCAGAAACAACGTCAAACAAACCCAAACATGATGGTGAGATATTGTGTTTCAAACGATCCTTTATCTTGAGTTGATCGCCATCTGAATCTTTTACACCTACAATATTTCCCAATTTATCGATTCCAATATAAATAAAACCACCCTCCCGATAATTGAGAAATGCGACCACTTCTCTTTCCAGATTATCGGTAAGCTCGCTCTTGAATTCTATGCGATTAGTCTCTATCATATTAAAATTCAGCTACAAAGAGTTTCTCCTGATCAATGCCGACTGGTTTCTGATTTTTCCGGCATTCCGCTCCTGAATCATTTTGGCCAGCGTCTGTCCCATCAGATTGAAATCAGTTGATATAGTGGTAATTCCTCCGGCAACCACTTCTTTCAGCACTGTGTCGTTAAACGACACAATGCCCAAATCTTTGCCCAATTGCAGGTTTTTATCGGCAGCCATTTTTACCAACCTGACCAAATTACGGTCGGACGGCACAAAATACGCTTCGCCATTTTTCACCGTCTTGTTTTCGAGGTTACGAATAATTTCCGATGCGAAACCCTTCTCCTTACAGAACCGCTGAAAACCAATCATTCGCCCTTCCGGTTCTTTTCCTCCTGGAAAAATCATAATCAGCTTATTGTATTTACGGAGCAAATCCAGTCCGTCGTTCAATGCTTCGTAAACATCTTGCTCAAAATCCTGATAAACCACCGGATAATCCGAAAGATCGTCCTTTTTACGGTCAAGAATATAAACTTTGTCTTTGGGGAGTTTTCCTATAATATCAGCAGTAAAATCGAAAGTGGCTGGCATAATTACATACGAGGTGTATTTACCAACACTTTCAGAAATCAAATCTTTAAATACCTGATAATTAAAGTGATGAAAATAAATATCAACACTCGATTTGGCATCCAGACTGTTCAGCACTGAAGTATATAGATCTTCTTTAAAAGCGTTGAGTTCATCAAAAAGCACAAATATCTTTTGGTCGAGATTAATTTCGGTACTGTTGATGTAATATCCTTTCCCGGGAATAGAATTGATAATTCCTTTCGCTTTCAGCTCGTTGAACGCCACCATCACTGTATCGCGCGACAACTCAAATTCAGCACAAATCTGGTTCAGCGAAGGTATTTTATCTCCCATTTTCAGTTCACCGATCGAAATTGCCGAGTAAATGGAGTTAATTATTTGGCGGTATTTTGGCACACCTAAAGAATCATCAATCTGAATGTTCTTCACTCGTTCTGATTTTAAGTTGGGTTAACAGTTTTCAAAAGTAAAAATAAATCGCAAGAAAATACAAACCAGTACCTACCAGTCTGAACAGAAAAATTAAATTTGTAAGCCTGTTGAAAAAAGTGTTCAGTCGCAGTTTTCAGTCGCAAGAGGCAGGTAAAAGTCAATTATTGTCATTTGCTTCGCATCATTTTTAGTCAAGAGGAAAGAAGTTTCTACTATGAATAACCATAAATGACTATTTGATGACTAATAATGACAGACACAAGAACGATACTTAAGAATCTAAACTCTAATATAGAAAAAACATGAAAATCACTAAATCGCTCTTCGGAAAAACAAACGAAGGATCTGAAGTTGAATTATTTACCCTGACAAACAACAATCAGGTGACCGTAAAAATTACCAATTACGGAGCCATTATCACATCAATTGAAACACCGGATAAAAACGGAAATCTGACCAATATCGCCTGTGGTTTTGAAAAGTTCGAAAATTATATAAGCACTGAATATTTAGGAAGTTATCCTTATTTCGGATGTATTTGCGGCCGTGTTTGCAATCGCATTGCCGAAGGTAAATTTACGCTCGAAGGTAAAAATTACTCACTGGCTGTAAACAACGGACCAAACCACTTACACGGCGGTTTGGTTGGTTACGACCGTAGATTGTTCGCTGCCGAAATGATTCAGGAAAGTGAAATAGTAGGTGTAAAATTGAGTTACCTGAGTCCGGATATGGAAGAAGGCTACCCCGGAAATTTAAAGGTGAGCTGTACCTACACTTTAAATAACAACAACGAACTGGCGATTGAGTACGGCGCCGAAACCGACCAAACCACGATTGTAAACCTGACCAACCACACCTATTTTAACCTTACAGGAGGAAAAGAACAAATTCTAAATCACGAACTTCAATTGCCTGCAAAATCGTTTACGCTAAATGTGGCCAGTATTCCGACAGGTGAAATACTGCCGGTAGAAGGCACTGTTAATGATTTCCTTACAGCAAAAAAACTCGGTAAAGACATTGCCGGACTTGAAGATGGTTACGATCTGAACTTTGTTCTGGACAACAATGATGGAAGCATGGTTTATGCCGGATGCCTAAGCGAAGAAACTTCAGGAAGAAAAGTAGAAGTTTACACCACCCAACCTGGAATTCAACTTTATACCGGCTACTGGATTCCTGAATTAATAATTGACGGACAGAAAAAATTTGGCCGCTATTCGGGTGTTGCGCTCGAAACACAGCATTTTCCCGATGCCATCAACAAACCTCATTTTGCACCGGTTACACTTGCTCCGGGACAGAAATTCTTCGAAAAAACGATTTACAAATTCGGAACAAAATAATCAGAAGGGCTTCGGCCCTTTTTTTGTATGATCAATTTTTACAAAGGAATCGGAAAGTTGACTGTATGATAAAATTTGTACTTTTGATTTCCATTGACTAACAAAACATCAAAAACTATGAAAACGATCATCGAACTTTTTGAGACCAGCGTTGCTAAATTTCCTGAAAACATTTACCTGTGGGAGAAACAAAACGGGAAGTACGAGGGCACTACCTACCGCCAAACCCACGATTTGGTGTTTCGGTTTGGCGCGGGGCTTTTAGCGCTTGGACTTCAAAAAGGCGAACGTGTCGGGTTGATTTCGGAAGGCCGGAATGCCTGGATTATCTCGGAACTCGGAATTTTGTATGCAGGTGGAATTAACGTTCCGCTATCGGTAAAACTCGATTCTGGCAACGAACTGAAATTCAGGCTGGCACATTCAGGAAGTAAAATGATTGTTGTTTCAAAAGGCCATGCTTCGAAAGTGGAGGAAATAAGAAACGATCTTCCCGACCTTGAAAAAGTAATTTACATGGATGGCAAGGAAAACCCGGGCGAAAACGATATTTCGTACAACGAAGTTTTAGCACTTGGCGATGAATACATGAAAACAAACCATGCAGATTTCGAAGCCATTTATAAGAGTATTCAGCCCGACGACATTGCCAACATCTCATACACATCGGGCACTACAGCCGATCCGAAAGGAATTATGCTGTCGCAACTCAATTACGCTGCCAACGTGGTGCAGTCGAATACGCTGATGGACATTACTGAAGATTGGAAAACACTGGCCCTGCTCCCATGGGATCACGCTTTCGCGCATACAGCCTGTTTATATTGCCTCATGTACAACGGAGCGAGTATTGCAGCCCTCGAAATTGGGAAAACTCCGATGGAAACCCTGAAAAATATTCCGAAAAATATCAAGGAAATTCAGCCCAGCATCATGATGAGCGTTCCCGCGCTGGCCAAAAATTTCAGGAAAGGAATTGAATCGAATATCAGGGCAAAAGGCCCGGTTGCCGAAAAACTGTTCAACCACGCACTCAAAATTGCCTACAAATACAATGGTTTTGGCTATGATCGCGGCAAAGGCGCACGTGCCATTTACAAGCCACTCCTGAAATTCTACGATAAAATCCTGTTCTCGAAAATACGCGAAGGATTTGGCGGAAAGCTCGAACTGTTTATTGGCGGTGGAGCACTACTCGACATTGAATTGCAACGTTTCTTTTTTGCAATCGGAATGCCGATGTGCCAGGGATATGGTCTTTCAGAAGCTTCGCCGGTAATTTCCTCGAATGCGCTGCACGCCATTAAATTCGGATCTTCAGGAAAACTGGTGAAATACATGGACCTTAAAATCTGCGACAACGATGGCAACGAACTTCCACAGGGCGAAAAGGGCGAAATTGTGGTGAAAGGCGACAATGTGATGAAAGGCTACTGGAACAATCCGAAAGCTACAGCTGAAACCATCAAAGACGGCTGGCTATTCACCGGCGACATGGGTTACATGGATAACGACGGTTTTCTGTATGTGCTCGGGCGTTTCAAAAGCCTGCTGATTGGCAGCGACGGCGAAAAATTCAGTCCCGAAGGTATCGAGGAAGCGCTGGTTGATCAGTCGCCTTATTTTGACCAATGCATGCTCTATAATAACCAGAATGCTTACACTTCAGGAATGATTGTGCCCAACATGCCCGCTATTAACCGCGAATTGGAAAAACGCGGCATGAAATCCGGAACCGACGAAGCTTTGGGCGAAGCCCTGAAATTGATTCAGCAGGAAGTGGACGCGTACAAATTGGGCGGAAAATTTGCTGATTCGTTCCCCGAACGCTGGTTGCCAACCACCATTGCCGTTTTGCCTGAAGCATTTACAGAACAAAATCACCTGCTCAATTCGACAATGAAAATGGTTCGCGGCAAAATAACCGAGCATTTCAGTAAAGAATTGGAGTTTCTTTATACTCCTGAAGCGAAAAACATCGTTAACCAACGGAATTTAGACGCGTTGAAGAAATGGGTTAACCAATAGTTTTAATCGAAAATTAAAAGAATACTTATGCGAGTAATATCTCTGTTAATACTGTTGCTTTTTATAGGAACAGGCTCCTTCGCACAAAAAATGATTGGCTATGGAGGTGAACTTTCTGTACTAAGTGCCAAGCCCAATGTGCGGATATGGACATCGAAAACTACAGGATTCGAGTTTTTTGGAGGAATAGCCGCTGAAGTCGGAGATTTCAAGCCAAACGATATGGAGATAGGTTTTAAATACCTGAAGGCAATCATGTATAACCGAACCGACCGAACTTATTTTGGATTGGTGGGAAAATGGAAAATGGTGAATGTTTACGGCGAAACACAAAAGACAAATTTACCCATTCCGGGAATACTGATTGGAAAAGAATGGTACAGTAAAAGAATAAACCGCAAAGGATTTGCCATTGAGTTGGGCTACCAATACGGTGTAAAAGAGTTTAATGTTCAGAATCACCTGCTTCAGACAAAAGAAACATTCGAGGAATTTCCACTGATCCTGAATTTAAGATATTCATTCTACAAGAAAAGATAATCAATTGATGTTTAATGTAATGGCACTAAATAATAGAAAGCATCATTACATTGAACACCAATAAGATGACAGATTCAGTCGCCAGATCAAAGCCTTTCAATATTGATTACATCGCCCTTGCTGGTAACTATATCGTATTCAAATAATTTCTTTAAGTCAGAAGAATTGACCTGTGCATTTGAATGATTCAAAGGCGATTGTATTTCAGGCACAGTAAAAAATTCGTTTGTGTTTTCCCCTTTGGCTTCCTTCAATCCCTTACCTTTCAGTGGATAATAAGAACGGATGCGGCAATTTCCGCCGAGCGCAGATTTAATTGTTGCTTTAGCTAATTCGCCACTCTGCCATTGCATATCCACCTCGAAACCGCCTCTGGCTTTCAGTCCGCTTACGCTTCCTTCTTTCCACACCGAAGGAAGGGCTGGCAGCAAATGTATCGCGCCATCCTGACTTTGCAGCAACATTTCGGCAATACCTGCAGTACACCCAAAGTTACCGTCAATCTGGAATGGNNATAGGTTTCAACTGTTCAGTAATCAATTTATAGGCATGATCGCCATCAAGCAAGCGTGCCCAGAAATTTACTTTCCAACCCATCGACCATCCGGTTGATGCATCGCCGCGGGCAATTAAGGTGGTCTTTGCTGCATTGAACAATTCAGGATTGCGGTATGGAGAAATCTGGTTTGATGGGAAAAGTCCATACAGGTGTGATACATGCCGGTGTTTATCGGCTGGATTGTCCAAATCTTCCATCCATTCCTGCAACTGTCCCCATTTTCCAATTTGCATTGGAGGCATCCTTTTCAAAGTCTCGCTAAGGGTTACAATCAATTCCTGATCGGTGTTGAGAATTGTAGCTGCTTCAATGGTACGGTTGAATATATCGAATACCAATTGGTTGTCCATGGTTACTCCTGCTGCCAAAGTCGATGGGCGACCCTGCGGGTTATTTTCCGGAGATGTGGAAGGACAAACTACCAGCCATTGATTTGTTGGCTCTTCAACCAGGAAATCGAGGAAAAACATGGCTGCCTCTTTAATTGCTGGATAAACCGATTTCAAATATTCTTTATCGCCATTAAAAGCATATTTTTCGAACAAATGCTGCGAAAGCCAGGCTCCACCCATTGGCCACATTCCCCAGGTTGCCCCATCGATCGGCCCGTTGATACGCCAGATATCTGTGTTGTGGTGCAATACCCAGCCACGCGCGCCATACATATCCTGTGCAGTTTTTTTACCGGTTTCCGAAAGTTCGCGNNTCATTCATTTCGGTCATGTTGGTAATTTCCGAAGGCCAGTAATTCATTTCGGTATTGATGTTTACTGTGTATTTGCTGTCCCATGCCGGAGCTAACTGGTCGGCCCAAATTCCCTGAAGATTGGCTGGTTGTCCGCCTGGCCGTGATGACGAAATCAGCAAATAACGACCAAACTGAAAATAAAGACTCACAAACTGGGGATCGTTACCCGAGGCAAATTCGGCCAAACGTACATTGGTTGGTTTTTTTGCAGCATCAGTTACACCCAAATCAAGTTTCACCCTGTTAAAATAGTTTTGAAAATCAGCAACATGATCTTTCAAAGTCTGATCGTACTTCTTTTTCAAGGCTTTCTGAAGATAAGCATTCACTCGTTCGGTGGCGTTGGCACTCACATCGTGGTAGTTCACAAAATTTGTAGCCATTGAAATATAAAGGGTTACCACATTGGCATTGGCAACATCCAATGAAGATTCAGAAGCCGTCACTTTACCTCCTTTAGCTACAATTTTCACCCTGGCCTCGAATTTTATACTTCCAGCCATCTTTTCAAATTCGCTGGTAATTCCCGACATGATCAACTCATTATCAGCATTGGCGGCAACATTTACCACTGAAGGTTTCGGCCTGTCCATTGATGCAGAAAATGATATGGAACCTGGCTTGTCGGCCTTCATCTGCATAACAATTACCTGATCGGGGAAAGATGAAAATACGCTGGTCTGGTATTTTACGCCATTTGCTTCGTAGCGTGAAGATACTATCGCCTTTTCCAGATCGAGCTCGCGGTAATAATTGGTGTAATTCTCATGTCCGGGAAATGTCAACTTCAGGTTACCAACCGTTTGGTAAGGCATTCCATGCGAAGCTTTCGTGATAAAATTTTGGTTTACCAAATCCTGTGCTTCCTTGTATTTGCCATCAAAAATCATTTGCCTGACTTCTTCCAGCGATCCTTTTGCATCAGGATTGTCGTTGCGGTTGGGGCTTCCAGCCCATAATGTTTCTTCATTCAGTTGAATCACTTCCTTGGCCGGGTCGCCGTAAATCATGGCACCCAAACGGCCATTTCCAACCGGCAAAGCTTCAACCCATTGTTTGGCGGGCTGTTCGTACCAAAGTTTCAAGGAATTGTTTTGTGAATTGGCTTCATAAACCAATGCAAGGATTAATATCCAGAAAAATATATTCTTCATAATTATAAAATGGTTCTAAATTTTATTCTGAACTTACAATACGACACGATTTCACTTTTTTGGAACATTCAAAATTGCATCCATTGCTGGTTTAGGCGTTTTATCCCTGTTATATAGCAGCGGATAATTGGTTCGACCCGGCACCGGATAATCATTTTTCCAGGACATGCCATCGTGAAGCCCCCATAAGGTTACCCGGTCAATTTTATCTCTTTTCCTGTAAAAAATATCAAATAGTTCGGCATAACGATCAGCCAATTGTTCTTCAACATTGGCAGGAAGTCCTTTGGAATATGGGTCCATAAAAGTTTTGAATTCTTCCAACTGCCATTGTGGATCGCTCATAATTTTACCAATCAACTGACCTTCTTTGGTCACCGGAAGCACATCCACGTCCAGTTCGGTAATCATGACCTTTACGCCCAGTGCTGCAAAGGTGTCAATAGCTGCTTCGATGTATTCATTCTTTGGAAAATTTAAACCCCAGTGACCCTGTATGCCAATACCGTCAATACGGATACCTTCTTTCTTAAGCATGCGTACCATCCGGGCAATTCCGTCACGTTTGGCTGGGCGCCAGGCGTTAAAATCATTGTAATACAATTCTGCGTCAGGTGCATACTGGTTGGCAAATTTGAAAGCCAATTTCACAAGCTCGTCTCCATCGCCAATACCTTTTACCCAAGTGGTTGGCCTGTACGATCCATCATTGTCAATCACCTCGTTAACTACATCCCACGCATGAATCCTTCCAGTATATCTTCCTACCACCTGCTCAATATAGCTCCTCATTTGCTCCACCATCGCATCGTGTGATTTGGGAATCCCTTGCTCGTCCCTGAAAAACCAATCAGGAGTCTGGTTGTGCCAGATTAGTGTATGTCCAACAATAAACATGTTGTGTTCTTCCCCGAACTTGACAAAAGCGTCACCCGGCACGAAATTCCACACATCAGGTTTCGGATGTACGATTTCGGCCTTCAGAACATTTTCAGGAGTAACGGAATTGAATTGTTTAACCACAAGTTTGCCTGAAACCGAATCGGAATTATTAACGATGTCAACATTGACAGAACAACCTATTTTAAAGGCTTCTTTATAAACCTCTTTTAGCGTCTTGTCTTGTGAAACTTCTAATTTGGAAGATGAACAATTCACAAGAAAAACAGCAATAAATATTATCAGCAATATTTTCTTCATACATCTAATTTCGTTAAAACTGAATTCAGTTTTTCATTTTTGGAACAAAAAACATACTTGAATTTGCATTGAATCAGTATTATGGAGCTTCACTCACAAATGAAGATACCTGGTCAGAAGGACCACCCACATATTTAGGATAATTTGGATAGGAACACAACAGATATCCAGCGCCTTCCTGTTTTACTCCAATTCTCCCTTTCGGGTCGATAACGAGTGTTTTGGCCGGAGCCAGATTCTTTTCCGTCCAGGCTATAATCAGGTCCATATTATCGTTGCCACCAGGTCCGGGAATATTTTTAACATCCGCAGGTTTTCCTTCGCCGTTCACTTTATAACTTTTCCCCGATAAACCATGTCCAGCCTGAGGAACCACATACAAGCGGGCAAACTTATCGATGGTTTTGCGTCCCATTTTGTCGATAAGCGACTGGTAGTAATCGAGCTGAGCGCCACATGAGGCTATATTATCCATTGCACCAATTGTAATGATAATCTTTCCACCATTTTTATAAAAGGCTGAAAGATCAGGATTGGTAGAATCAAGCCATTCCGAGAGTTGCTCGCGGCGTTTGTTCCACTGCCCTCCTTCGACATAATCGAGCGGATTGGCCTTAATGTCCTTCATCAGAAACCCGGTAACTCCAAGTGTGCCCAACGAACCGTGAACTGGAGCATTTTCCCCAGCTCCTTCCTGTCCTTTAAATCGTTGACCGGTAATCATTCCGAAACCATCGGGCTCGGTGGTTGGCAGCCACATACCAAAGGTTTTAACATCATTGGCGAGTGGAGTTGCAAATCGATAAGGGCTATAAACAAATTCCAATGTTTTGATTTGTTCGTCGGTGAGTTTGGCCGATTCCGATTTATCATTTGGGTCAGGATCAATGTTATTGGGTGCGCGCAATCCAGCCCATGGATCGGTCGGGCCAACTCCATCGTTCACATTAAAAATAGCACGGGCGGCCATGTAGTTGCTAATTATCCCATCGGCAAGTCCGTCAAGCTGATCGCATTGCCTTAAGAATTCGGCTCTTACAGCATTAACTTTGGCAGGTGTTACCCAGTTTTTTAAAGGTTTTTCCTGAATTTTCATTAGTTCAGGAGCAAGCATTAAGCTTGAAAAATTTACGATCGGAACATTGGCAATTATTCCATTGTAATCTTTGGGGTATCGCTGGGCAACAGTGAGCGCTTCTCGTCCACCCTGCGAGTTTCCCACATAATAATTGTAAACAGGCCGCTTGCCATATATCCGCTCAATGACTACCATAACGGCATCGTGGGTTTTCTTCATTTGCATGTACCCAAGATTCCGGATTGCTTCATCGTTCAAAGCCCATTCGTCGCCCGGAGTCGGACCTGATGCCAATGGTTTGCCCTGTGCTCCGCCAAAACCCATGCCTCCAGCCTGATGTCCCGAGTCGCTTCCATAAAGCGCGAATCCTTTATCAACCATCGGATTCCTGCCTTCTCTTACTGTGATTATACCGTTTATTCCACCACCACCGGCTTGCATGGCACGTTGCGACCAACTTGCCGGCAGCAGCACCCTGAAATTAATAGGCCATCCGTTTGGATCAACAGGAAATATAGAGCCTTCAATAACCCCATAAGCAGGAGAAGCATCCGTGGCTTCAATCCAACGGGGCTCATAAAGTTTTACCGAACCCACAGGTTCACCAATAGCCGAAGCAGGAATCGACTCGCCTGCTTTTGCAATATCGGCTTTACCAATAGTAATATTTGCCGGAACCTTTGGCTGGCCAAAACTCAAACTACCAGTAAAAAGTACCAGTGCAACAAAAAAATAGAATGCTTTTCTCATGAATACTGTATTTTACCTTTATGTAACTACTTTTTTGAAGACCGATGTTGTTTCGTCCGAAAGTAAGCCAAAGCCTTGCTCTACTATATCACACGGACGACTGTCATCAATTATTCCTTCTTTCTATAAATATTTTGCTCCTCTGGAGCAAGAAACAACCCGACGTTTCGCGCAATTAATACAAATTAGTACCAGCGGCGATCAGCTCACGCCGAAGTCATGATATATCTATTGAACAACTTTCCAGTGGTCGGCAATAGCCTTTAATTCCTCTTTTGTCAGATAGGTTACCGCACCATGCTTAGGGCTTTTGAAATTGGTTGTTTTCATCGTGCCTTCATTAAAATGGCCAAGATTCCTGTAGGTGACGAAATCGGTTGTTTCGCTGAAACCCATATTACTGGGGCGTGCGCCATACACATCATACATAAGCACATAGGTATCAGTACCAATGCGTTTGAACAGGTTGGGCGCTTCAGTAGAAACCTTTTCCGGGTCGATTCGTGTTGTATCGGTCTTGTAGCCCTGATTGATCTTATCTGAAACAGAATGCAATATTTTGGCATCCGAAACATAGAACAGTTGATATTGATCGCCTACTTTGGTAATGTCTCCATCCAATCCTCCAATGTCAGTAATGCGTTCAGGTTTGGTTACCAATTTGGTAAAATTCTCATCGGGATATGAATAATACATATGACACTCTTTATTGTTATAGCGAATGGTGAAGTAAACCATCATTTTCTTCATTACCGGGTCATAAACCGTTTCAGGAGCCCAGGAGCAATCGATATCGCCAAGTTCCGGAAAAGCTTTGTCAACGCGGAAATCGGAATGCGTCCAGTGAATCAGGTCGAACGATTTCATTAACACAATGGCGCGGTTATTTCCCCAGCCATATTTCTCGGCAGGTCTTTCAAATTCGGTATCACGAAATCCTGCACGTTTACCAAAAATGTGCAAGTCTGTCATTGCCAAATAGAAAGCCCCATCGGGTCCGCGGGTAATGTGCGGGTCGCGAACTCCTTTTTGTTCAGCCAGTTGAGACCCGATAAATACAGGTTGTCCGCCATTGATATCGGTAAAAGTATATCCATCGGAACTTATGGCCATATAAGCTGATTGGTCCTTATCTTTAAAATAAACCAACAGGTAACCAGCAAAATCTTTCTCGTTGAATTTCTGAGCGTTCTTTGGTTTTTTAATTTCCTGAACAATCTCGATACCAGTTGTGGCTGTTGAAGCAGTATTTTCCTGTGCACTGGTTTTTAAACTAATCAGACCAGCAAAAAAGAACCAAACAATTATCGCTTTGTAATTCATAAAAAATCCTTCAATAAAAATTTGTTTTGCTGTTCTCAATACAGCTCCTTAACTATTGAGTCCTCTCCGAAAGACCGGAGAAGACTCAATTCTTAAATCATTGTCTTGGCTTTACTTTCAGTAATCTCAATTTGGAAAAAATCAGTTTTAAGCTTTATCGCCACCACCTTCAATCGTCATAATTCTTCCCTCTTCGCTGTATTCCAGTTCAACTACTTTCAGGCTGCGCAACCATGTTCTGCCTCCTGAAGGAACACTGTCGTGGTGAAACAAATACCATTTTCCCTTAAACTCGGCAATGGCGTGGTGAGTAGTCCATCCAACTACCGGGGTGAGAATTACGCCCTGCCAGGTAAAAGGTCCGTAAGGATTATCGCCAATAGCGTAACACAATAAATGAGTATCGCCGGTTGAATACGAGAAATAATACTTCCCATTGTACATGTGCATCCACGAAGCTTCGAAGAAACGGTTTTCCTGCCCGGCTTTCATCGGAGTTCCATCCGGATTCAGGATAGTTACAGGACGGGGTTCTTCAGCAAAACCAAGCATATCGTCCGACAGACGAACTACCCGCGATGGCAAAGCCAATTCATCTCCTGAAGGCAAGTAAGCACTTTCCAGCGCTTTGTTGTCCTTGTATCGTTGCAACTGGCCGCCCCATAAACCACCAAAATACATGTAGTGGGTTCCGTCAGTATCTTCAAACACTGCAGGGTCGATGCTGTAACTTCCACGGATCGGATCGGGCTGAGGAATGAACGGACCTGCGGGACTATCGGAGATAGCTACTCCCAAACGGAATATATCGGTCTGATCCTTCAGCGGATAATACATGTAGTATTTGCCGTTCCTGAACGCCACATCACAATCCCACAACTGCCGGCCTGCCCAGGCAATATCGCTCACCTTGAGTACGACACCGTGATCTGTCAAGGGCTCGTTTTCAATGTCAGAAGTAGAAAAAACATGGTAATCATTCATATCAAAATGATCGCCGTTGTCATTTTCAGGAATACCCGATTCGCGGTCGTGCGAAGGATAAATGTATAATTTCCCTTCAAAAACATGGACAGCCGGATCGGCCATAAAGTCATTTTCAACTAAATATCGTGCTTGTTTCATTTGATTATTATTTACCATTTAACTATTTACCATTTACAATTTTTTCTAATCGTAAATGGTAAATAGTCAATTTGTCAATTAGTTATATTTTTCAGCCATTTTAATCATCTCACCTACCACTGGCTTAGGTTGGTTGTTGCGATCGAAAAGTACAGGATAATCTTTTCTGCCACGGATCGGGAAGTTATTCAACCATGATGTATTATCGGTCAAGCCCCAAACTGTTACGCGATCAACTACATCATGGTATTTCAGGAAGAGACCGAACATATCGAGCATGCGTTTATTCCAATGCTGCTGAACAGAGTCTGGAATTGCATCACGATACGGATCCATTTCTTTGGAATACTTGAAGCCTGTAGAAATGTTTGCCCCATCATACGGACTTGGAAGAATAGAAATCTCCCATTCGGTAATCAGAATTTTTACATCCGCAGCTTTAAGCTTTTTGAAACTGGTTTCGGTATCCTCAAGTGTAGGCGAATTCATGTGCATGTGTGACTGCGAGCCAACTGCATCAATTCTGCATCCGGCAGCCCGTAGTTCCTTCACCAACTCAACTATGGCATCGCATTTGGCTGCTTTTTCCACATTGTAATCGTTGTAGTACAATTCAGCATTCGGATCGGCTTCGTGAGCAAACTGGAACGCATATTTGATGAAGTCCTTACCCAGAATCTGGTAAAATTTGCTGTTACGGTATTTTCCATTGTCTTCAAAAGCTTCGTTAACAACATCCCAGCCCTTTACGCGACCTTTGTAGCGGCCAACAACGTTGAAAATATGCTGACGCATACGTTCTTTCAGCACTTCAGGAGCAACATCTTTCCCTTCGGCATCCTGAAACATCCATCGTCCAACCTGTGAATGCCATATCAAAACATGTCCGGTTACGACCTGATTGTTTTTTTCGCCAAAAGCAACCAGTTTATCGGCATCAACCCAATTATACTTGTTTTCTTCCGGCTGAATAGGCTGTGGTTTCATGCAATTCTCGCCAACAATTGTTGTAAATTCCTTTGCTATCAGTTCGGTTTCAACCGGATTGGTACCATTAACTTGCGGCATATTAACCGCTACTCCGAACAGGAATTTGCCTTTTGTGGCCTCACCCAGTGTTTTCTGGGCCTTTGTTTGTACCGATGCCAGTAAAACAAGAACAATAAATGCGGAAATAATTTTGACTTTCATTTTTCTATTTTTTAGTTGGTTAAATTCTTTGTTGAATATCCTTATTCTTACCTAATTAGATTTTTGCTCCGGAAAACACAGTCATTTGATTGTCATTTTTCGTTCATTAGCAGTCATTTACATTACTATAAATGACTCCATTTTAAATTTAGGTATGATATCAATTACACATTAATTTCTTACACAGTCCCTTTTCTGCGGGTTTTCAAATCTTCTTCAATTTTCACTTCCATTTTCTTGTCAATTGCATAGAAGAAAAGCAGTCCGACTCCGATCAGGAAAGGAATTGAAGGAAAGACGCTAACAAGCATTCTTGCTCCATCGGAGACTGAACCAGGTTGAATAATCTCCTGTCCTGCAACCGAACCTTCAATAGCGATGTATCCATATAAACCCAAAATCCATGTGACCAATGCACCTCCGATGGAGAGACCTGCTTTAAGACCAACCATCATTGCCGAAAAAATGATTGCTGTTGCCCTGCGGTTGGTTTTCCATTCCGAATAATCGGCAACGTCGGCAATCATGGCCCAAAGAACCGGAATGGTAATACCATAG
The DNA here is from genome assembly GCA_003537645.1 of Prolixibacteraceae bacterium. Taxonomy (GTDB): domain Bacteria; phylum Bacteroidota; class Bacteroidia; order Bacteroidales; family Prolixibacteraceae; genus Aquipluma. The sequence goes on along the minus strand of DPRM01000126.1, from coordinate 65,071 downwards.
AAAAATCCATGCAGAATTTGCGAAGCGAACATCAGGAACACATTCTCGGGTTTGAAAAAGATAAAAATCAAGATAAAGATGGTAGCAACGAGTAATCCGTATTTATAAACATCGCGTTTGCCATATTTATCAGCAAGCTTTTTCGACAACGAAATTCCAACAATCATGAAGATGATACCTCCTGCGTTGAACAAACCAAAACCGGCAGCAGCAGGGTCAGATCCGAAGAAATTAATGCCTAAAGAAGATAATGTGGTAATAACCGGACTAATAAAATTAGCCAGTGCAACTTTGTCAACGTAGTTATTAAAATAAAACACATACGAACCACCTTTCATGGCAAGGGTAATAAACACCAAAATGGTCAGGCTGAGCATGATTACCCAGGGTTTATTTTTCATCAGATCCGACAGGTCATCTTTTATAGATGATTTTTGTTCGACAGTGGGAACAATGCGCTCTCTGGTTGTAAAGAAAGTTATCAGCAACATAACAGTACCGACAATGGCCATCCAGGTCATTACGGTTTCAATACCCGCTGCCTTATCGCCGCCACCGGCGTAAATAATAATTGGCAACATAAACACCTGAACAAAGAACTGGGCAAACATTACCGCTACAAAACGGTACGACGAAATACTGTTCCTTTCGCCCATATCGCCTGTAATTACGCCACTCAATGCTGAATATGGCAAATTACTGGAGGCATAAAGCATCAATAAAAGCGAATAAGTTACCGCTGCATAAATCAGTTTTCCTTTGTACGAAAAATCGGGTGTTGAGAATGCAAGAAGTGCAACAACACCCAGGGGAATAGCGGTGTACAGAATCCAGGGTCTGAATTTTCCCCATTTAGAATTGGTTCTGTCGGCCAATATCCCGATTATTGGATTAAAAATAAAGGCCGCAGTTAAGCCAACAGTGAGCATTATTATTGAAGCATCGGTACTTTTTAGCCCATAGATATCAGTATAGAAATAAGCCAAATAGGTAATTAATGTTTGGAAAACCAGGTTTGCGGCCAGATCGCCCAAACTATAGCCAATTTTCTCAAATACTGAAATAGTGTGTGTCTGTTTCATTCGTTATCGGTTTTTAGTTTTTTTTTAGAATTTATAATATTAATAATAAATTTCATAAAATGCTGTTTGTGCTTATTGGGTTGAAAGAATTATTGAAACTGAATCCAGTCTATCTCAACAGGAGAATCCTTTTGTACAACAACCAGATTGTGAATTCCTGTATGCGGTTTTGAAACTTTGGCTTTAACAGTTTCCCAGTCGGTTCCCTTTGGAACTTTTACTTCGGCAACAACAGGTCCATCAACTTTATCCAACCGTATTTGAATGGTACTGCCTTTTGCTGACCGGGCTTTTAGCTCAACCTTTTTCAATTTCTTATTTCCAAAATCAACGGTATTGTATTGTACCCAGGCTTCGGGAGCTTCGAGAATTGTTTTCCAGCCGGCAAAAGTATTGACCGTATCAAGAAGCGCTATTGATGCCCCTTTTTTACTGATGTTGCTGTACCGGTCGGGTTGAATGTTTTCTTTGGCTGAAGTTACCCCTACCCCGCGAAATGTTGGGTTCACTTTCTGAATTTTACCGTCGGCATCAAAGAACAAACTGTCAACCCGTATCGACCTGTTTTTGTCGAACTTCGGCGAATAGTCGTTGTGATGATAGAACAAATACCACTGATTGTTATATTGAAGAATCGAATGGTGATTGGTCCAACAATTTTCGGGCGATTCATCCATGATCACACCCGTCATTTTGAAAGGTCCCATCGGGTTGTCGCCAATGGCATATTCGAGCCGCTCAATTTTGTTTTCAACATGCGGGAAAGTGAGATAATAAAGGCCATTTCGTTCGAAAACATAAGGACCTTCCTTCAAGCCTTTAGCAGGTAAATTCGGAATTGCCAGTGGCTCTGAATCCAATTCAAGCATATTCTCTTTTAATTTGGCTACAAAAAGATTTCCCATCGACCAGTATAAATAAGCCTGCCCGTCTTTGTCGATCAGCACGTTGGGATCGATCCCGTTAACGCCTTTAATTGGTTCGGCTTGCGGAATATACGGTCCCTCCGGCTTGTCGGCCACAGCGACACCAATGCCAAAACCTTTTCTTCCGTTAGGACCAGCCACATTTTTATTGGCCGGAAAATAGAAGTAATATTTCCCGTTGCGTTCAATACAATCGGGCGCCCACATGCTGTAAGAAGTTGAATCGACCCATGGAACTTTGTTCTGGCTGACAATTATACCGTGATCTGTCCAGTCGGTGAGGTTTTCAGAAGAAAAAACGTGATAGTCGGGCATGCAGAACCAGTCTTTCCTCAAGCCTTTTCCTTCGGGAGTAGGAATATCATGTGATGGAAAAACATACACTTTGCCATTGAATACCCTTGCAGTTGGGTCGGCAGAAAACTGGTCGCGAACAATGGGGTTTTGAGCTGACAAGCTGCCAACACCCAACACAACCAAACTTAACAGCAGCGATTTATAAATTTTCATTTTTTGAGTGATTTAAATGTTATTTCGATTCTTTCTGTAGCTCATTCACCGCATTTGCCAGGAAAACATACCACGCACCACCATCGATGATACATTCGTTTTCACCCCACAAAAAGGGCCAGTCATCTTTATTCTCAAGGTAATCAGGTTTCAGCAATATTAAACCGGGAACAACACCACCGGCAATTGCCGTAAAGTCGCCCCGATTACTTCCATAAGCAACTTTTTTTGACTGGGTTCCCACCGAGCTGACAAAGGATAAATTTGAATATGGATGACAACCCAACACATAATTCAGCCCTTTATAAACATATTCGGCACTAACCACATCAGGATATGCTTTGTGCACAAAATAATTGGTTATCGACCAATTGATCGCATGTGAAGTTCCGCCCCAACCGCTGGTAATAACCGGCACTCCGTAAGGATTACCCTTAACATTGTTGTCGATTGTTTCCTTGTATTTCAAAATATAGGTTTTTAACTTGGCTTTGTATGCAGCATCCATGTATGGTATGGCCATAAGCGCATGATTAAAACTACTTCTGCCACCAAAACCGTTAAAATAGCCTGAATTTCTTCCGGTTCCTTCAGCCATTCGGTCGAGCAAAGGCCATATTTGTTCCAGAAACCGGTCGGCATATTTTTGCTCTTTTGTGGTCATGAAAAGTTGAAGCACTGCAAACACATCACTACCCCGCCCCATCATTGCAAAAGCGTTATTTGTATTTGGTGTATTTTTGCTTGCTTCGTCAGCCTCTTCCACAAGTCTCTTTGCTATTGCCAAACTCTTATCAGCCAGTTCGTTATTATACCCTTTCAGTGCGCGGCCTGCGGCTGCCAAAGTTGTGGCAGTTTGGTAATCTAAAAACGAGCTTCGGTTGGTGAATGCCCAGCGGTCGTCCAATGTTCCGCTGTATTTTCCGTCAGATTCATAAGGCTTCAATGCCGGATTATAAATCAGGTTGTCGGTTTCGGTCATGGCATCGCCCAAATGATGGTACTGATGCAGGTTTGGAACAATGATTCCCCTGACCGGATGCCCGATATTTTCGCACTGCGCAACCAGATTTAAAGTTCCATGCTCAATTTGCTGCAACATATCTGGCTTACCATCGGGGCGGTGAACATCCACAAAGCGGGTTTTCTGATCGATAAAAGTTTGGTCCCTGTCAACTTTTAAGACTTCCCACGATTCAACAAAGCTTGAAATTACGCTGTTGTGAGAGCCTGTCTGAATGTCGAAATCTCCCGCATCGAACCAGCCGCCAACAGCCATTCCGGGGATATGTTCCAGCGATTTATATTTTGTATCGGTAGTCGGGCCCTGACGGTAACCATCAAAATGCTGCGAATTGACCGGAGCCTGAAGGCAATCGTCAAGAAATGGGGCGCCATGCCACACCCGGTATGCTTCGTTCACCTGCATGTGATCCATTTGCCCCGGAAACCAAACGTCCATTGTTGGGTGCCAGATCGTTTCGTAAACATTTGGGCCAATGGCGAATGTATTTGTTTTTTGGTCGCCGTACTGAATAAAATAGATTCCAGGTTCTTTTACTGAACTGAAATCGAACTTCGCGTAATTATACCGAAGGAATTTTCCCCAGACTTTAACATCGCCCACCAGTTTCTCAACCGATTTACCCTCTGCGGTAACCTTAAAAACGGATGCCTTTGCCAATGGTGTATCATTTTTATCCAGTTCAATCACTGCAACTTTTTCCTGTTGAGGCACATATCCTACCTGCGAAAAACCAATTACAGGTTCTCTTTTCCAGTTTGGGATTGCATTTGGTTCGAGGTACCATGTCAGCACTTTTCCGGTTTTATTGGCCGGAAGCAAACTTCGAACAATGTACCATCCGTTTTGCCCCAGATTGCGACCGTCGAAAAGCATTAATTCTGAGTCAACTGCCTGAATTTTAACCCTCCGTTCCGGATCTTCCGGCGCCAAAACGATTGATTTACCTGTTGCAATCGGATCAGTCACTATAAATTCGCCCCTGCCCCTATCGTCAAACGTGGTGTGTTGTGCAAACTGGGTTATTTTTTTGCTGATCGGTTCAATCCGGGTATTTGAGGCCGGATACCTTGGAAAATTTCCGGGGTTGCCATCCATCAGATAAGTTTTTTCAAAGTAAGCCGATGGCAAAAATTCGAGGTTAAATCCTGCGCTACCTGCAAGTTTTTCTGGAATTGGCTTATCCAGATAAACATTGATTCCCAAACCATTGCCTTTCACAACAACGTTTATCCTTGAATTAAAATCAAAATCCTCGTACCGTAAAACAACATCAATACTTTTGTCTTCATTCACTTTTCTTTCTACCATAATAGGAATCAAATCCCATTGTTCCGGAGTATTTTGCAACCTTACCGCACCTCCGGTTGAAGTTCGTACGCCATGATGAATAATTTCAATTCCGGCAGTTTTTTCATCGAAAAACATCCCGTTATACTGGTTACTAAAGACAAGTACATTTAAGCCTGATGTCTCAAAATACTCCAGATCGTTGAGCTTTAGCGATTGTCCATAAGAACTGACGGGATGTAAATAAAAAAAGGTAATCAGTACGACTATTGCCAATCGTAACCGATGGCCTAAAGATTTGCTTTTGTTCATGAATATTATTTAGTTAGGTTATTAGTTTATTAATCAATAAGTTGATTAGTGGTGATATTCGCCCACTCTTTTCGTATCCTTTTCAATTAAATAGTCCATATTATACATCGGACGTTCGAGGTTGTAAGGGAAAGGTTTTCGGCTAAACTTCTGGAAATATAACATACAACCATCTTTCCATTCGAGGGCATTGAGACTCTGATCGCGCAATTTTTCCTGAACATCCACAAAGCGATCACGATCCACAAATCGCTCTGCCTGATCCCAAACCTTCTGAAACCGGCGAACCTGTTGCACACCACCATCATAATGAACACACAACTCATCCCACAAGGTTCGTCCGCTTTTCATTTTATAATCCCACGGCAAATGATGGAACCACAACAGATATGCCTCCGGACAAGTAGAAACGTTGCTTAAAGTTGAACGAAGTGGTTCCTGATATTGACCAACACCGTTGCTGCCAGAGCTGGTTCGGTCGAATCCAATTCCAAGCGTATCCGCCTGATGATAGTACGGTGGAGTCCAGTCTTTTCGCATTCCCTTTGGCGCCCACCAGGGGCCGGGGCCGTAATGCCCATTTGCCGAAAAAATATGGTGCAAACCCAGTGGCATCATAAAATCAACAATTGCTTCGCGGCTTTCCAGCATCATTTGTTTCACCGGCGACAGAAAATTCAGGTTCCAATCCAGGGCTAATTCATCTCTATTTTCAGAAGTTCTACTAAAAGTCAGTTTAATCCATTCGTCGGCAATTTGCTCACTCCGGATGGAGCTGTTCCATGCCAAACGCCCGAAAGCGTACCAGTTGGCCTGTGCAAAATGATGTCCGCACCAGTTGGCGTCCAGACCAATGTTGGCAACTCCGGCAATTGCCGAATATTTCTGCGGAAAAATGCTTCCGTCGGTACAGCGGGCAACGGTACTTCCGGCGCCATTCTGATACGTGTCGCTTTGCAGAAACTCTTCCCACATGGGCGCTAAAAAAGCCAGATGAATTGAATGTCCGAGATATTCCTGTGTGATTTGCAATTCGGGCATTACTGTAGTTTTTTTCATTGCGCCAAAAAGCGGACTGAAAGGTTCGCGCGGCTGAAAATCGACCGGACCATTCTTTACCTGAATAATCACATTGTCGCGAAATTGTCCGTCGAACGGCATAAATTCCAGATACGCCTGCTTTGCCCGATCTTCGTCAGAGGCACTGTAAACAAAAGCCCGCCACATCACAATCCCGCCAAAAGGGTTGAGAGCATCGGCCAGCATGTTGGCGCCATCGGCATGTGTGCGGCCAAAGTCTTGTGGCCCGGGCTGACCTTCGCTGTTTGCTTTCACCAGAAATCCACCAAAATCAGGAATCAGATTGTAAATTTCTTTGGCTTTGTCTTTCCACCATTGGGCGACTTCAGGATTTAACGGGTCGGAGGTTTTTAAGCCCCCAATTTGTGCCGGCGACGAAAATCTAACTGAAAGATAAGTCTTGATTCCGTAGGGACGTAGCACATCGGCGATGGCTTTTACCCGTTGCAGATAATCGCTTGTCAGCATCAGTTGTGAGGCATTCACGTTATTCAGAACAGAACCGTTGATACCAATCGATGCGTTTGCACGGGCATATTCCTGCCACAGTTTTTTGTCGGCTTCGGTGACGGTGAATACATCGCTGCCCTTGCGCCAGAATATTGATTGACCGGCATATCCGCGCTCGATCGAGCCGTCCAGATTGTCCCAATGGTTTAAAATTCGCCGGTCATACGAAGGGTTACAAATTTCTTCCTGAATGGCTTCACCGGTTTGCTGGCGACGCAAAAGTTCGTAAACGCCATACAATATACCAGATTCAGTATTGGCCTGAATTGCATTTTTGCCAATTCGGAAACCATCACCACGAATAGCTTTGTCAGCCTTGATTACAAGAGATACAGAGGCTCCGGTCTCCCCCATCCAGCTGTTCTGAAGTTCCTGTTTGGCAATTGTTAAGCTTGTCGACGTTTTGCTGCAAACCACATTCACCGGTTTCGGATTTGAATTTCGAAGCCAAAGCTGATGCCCATCCTCGGCGTATAAGCAAAGGGTAAGAAAAATCAGGATAATACTACAGTAGATATTTTTCATCTGTTTATAATTTGAAGCCCCCTCCAAACCTCCCCCAAAAGGGGAGGCTTAAAAAAAGCAAGTTCAGAATTGCGACGAAACAATTAAAGCCCCGCCATTTCCCGGAATCGACAATTCGACCTCCTGTTTCTTGTTCATTTTAGCCGTTGAAACTTTCCCGCTCAACTGGTCATCGTCGCTGTATTGCTTAAACTCCGCACCAGCCTGAATCATCGGTAGTTTGACATTCAGTTTCAGTGTTTCCTTTTGTGCGTTCACGCCGGCTATATACCAGGTTGCGCCGTGACGACGGGCCAGCACCACGTATTTTCCAGGATAACCGTCTATGAAGCGAACTTCGTCCCAGGTTGTAGGCACTTCTTTTATAAAGTTGATTGCCCATTCAGGAGCATCGGTGAGATTATTGGGAGCCAAAGCAAAATGCTGAACCCCGCTCTGAAACAAAACAGCCGTTGCCAAAGCGTAAACATCGGATGTAACCCGTTTTGATCCCCTTCCCGGAGTGTTGTTAGCATTATAGAACTTATTGAGGGCGCTGCCACCAAAGTCCATGCTACCCACCGCGTTGCGGATAAACGGATGCAGGCAGGCGTTGAACGCTTCGTAGTCGCAGCTGCGCTGTCCGAAGTGAAGGTTTTCGCTGGCCAAAACGGCTTCGCTTGCAGCGTAGTTGGGGTACATGCGCTCCCAGCCGCGCGGCAGGGTACATCCGTGGAAAATTACCATAATGCCGAAATCATTGGCATCGTACAGAATATCTTCGTATTGCTTCATGGTTACCTGTTTATCGCCACCAAAAAAGTCAACTTTTATACCGCGAACCCCGATGCTTTTCATCCAGGCCATTTCTTTGCGGCGCGCAATGGAGTTGTCCATAATTCCACGCGGCCCTTGCGGGGCATCGTTCCAATAGCCATTCGAGTTATACCACAAATAGAGAGAAACATTTTTGGTTGCGCCGTATTTAGCCAGTTCCTCAATTTTTTCGCGGCCAATCTGTGTATCCCAAAGAGCATCTACCAAAACAGTTTCGTATCCCATGGCGGCGCTAAAATCGATGTATTGTTTTTGCACATCGTAAACAGTTGCCCCGTCCATTTTCATAATCCAACTCCACGAACCTTTGGTGTATTTGTACTTTTGCGAAGCTTCGTAACGAGGTTTAACCACGTCAAATGGAACCGTCGTTTCAACAATTGGAGCCAATGTTTCAGCAACAGTGATGGTTCGCCAGGGAGTTTCTCCGGGAAGTGCAATGCCGGGAGATGATGTACCGTTTCCGTTATTTTCATCTTCCATCGGAAAGCCAATGGTATATAAACCACCGGCACGACCAATCAGCCTGCTTCCACAATAACGACTATCGACACCGGTTTCAGAAATCAAAACCCATCCGGAGTCATTCACTTTGAACAAACACGGGAACGTATAACCGTTTCCCTGACCGTTTTCTCCCATCGGAGCATCTACTTTATACGGAATCTCGTAGCTCGGCATCGTTCTGGCGAAACCAACCATCGCTTTACTTTGCGCAGTCAGGAATGTGGTTGTTCCTTCCGGAAATATAAAACCTGAAGTTTCTTCATTCACGATACACGAAAGCCGGTCTTTCTGCGGATAAACTTTATATCGAAAAGCCACATCATTTTTGCTCACCCTGAAGGTCACATCGAAAACTGGTTTATTGTCTTTCAGGAAAGAAAACACCGCTTCGCTGGCCACATAATGAACTTTGCTTTGTTTGATGTTTGGCAGTTCGTAAGTCTCATCAAGCTTCTGTTCGCTTACTTTTTCATTCAGGGTTAAACCTTGCGAAAAGTCGCCAATGTTGGTTTTCATCCCAAGAGGCGAAGGTTTCAGAAATTGTTTTCCGTTGTATGCAACACTGTAACTTGGTGAACCATTGTTGGCCGAAACGGTAACAACGAGTTTACCATCGGGGCTGGCAAGCTGCTTTTCCTGTGCAAAAGCGCTGTTTATAATTGTAAAAACGGCTAATATTATAATCCAGTTTCTTTTCATCTGTAAGTAATTTAATTCTTTTTGGTAATCTGATCGCTGATGTGGAAGTAGTCGAAATCGGCAAAACCACCAGGGTTTTTCGACGCGTAGTTGAACAATCCAAAACGGTAGCCCATAAAATGTTCCATCAGGGTATATTCCATTTTTAGTTGTCCGCCAATAACATTCCATGTTTTTCCATCGAGGCTGTAGAAAAATTCGGCGATGTCGGTTTTATTCCTGAAATCGCATTCAATTTTCAGGTAAACCTTGTTTTGCGAAAGTGGTATGCTTTGTAACTCTGTTGGTTTGTCGGTTTTGTTGCTCACCATGAAAACGAATTTCTGCCCGTTCACGATTTTTACGCCCACCTGTCCAAATTTTCGCTGGAAGGCAGTCAATCCGGCAAAATCGCCGTCCTTCATGTTCGACGCATCGAGCAAGGTAGTACCCGAACAAACCGGGCCAAAAGTACGCTGCGTAAGAGTATTGCGCGATTTCAGGAATAGACTGTCGATTCGTCCTGTTTTCAGGCGTAAAAATCCTTTTCGTTCGGTAACCGACCACAAATTGTTGTCGGGGTTGTGGTTCCACTGCCAAACCAGCGGCAAGGCAGGTTCGCCTTTTTTGCGCTTAAACTCGTCGTTGTTTACAATGCCGGGGATTAAGCCTTTGCTGGCAGGCAAATCCAGGGTTTCGGGCACTTTGCCATCGTTACCCATCACGGGCCAGCCATCAACCCACTTCATCGGAACGAGAAAGGGAATTCGGCCAACCGATCCGTGGTCCTGAAACAAATAGGCAAACCAACGTCCGTCAGGAGTATCAATCATTCCTCCCTGTGCCACTCCCTGATCCTGAAGTGCCATTTTCCCTTCCCACGGACCGGTAATTTTATCGGCACGGTGAACCACCACAGTACGCATTCCCCCGCGTGGCCAGGCAATGTTGAAGAGGTAGTATTTGCCGTTCATCTTAAAAAGCTGTGAACCTTCACCAAGCCCAACATTCTTACCAAGTGGTGCATTGGCATCTTCAATCAAAACCCTATCGGTGCCTGCTTTTATTCCGGAAAGATCGTCTTTCAACTCCACGATATGCAATTTACGCACACCCGATATCAGGTAAATCTTCCCGTCGTCGTCGAACCACAAAGTCGCATCGTGAATCCCCGGACTAAATGAAGTAGTTTCCCACGGGCCTTTTTCAATGTCTTTCGTTTTATAAATATAGGTTTTGTCGGTTGTTTGAGCATAAGTTGCAATGTAGTAAGTACCATTGTGATAACGCAGACTACTGGCCCAGGTACCTTTTCCGTAATTGCTTTTTCCATTTATGAGACTCAGTTCATCCATTTCGCCCAGGGTATTGTAGGCATAGTTAAGCATCTCCCAGTTCACCAGATCTTTCGATTTCATAATGGGTACGCCCGGGCACAAATGCATGGTTGTGCTGGCCATGTAATAAGTGTCGCCCACCCGGATCATTGATAGATCGGGAACATCGGCATGGATGATTGGATTTTGTGCTGACTTTACCTGTGCCGAAAGGCTGAATTGAAAAGTGAGCGCAACTGAAACGAAAAGACAAAAAAGAAAGTGTTTCATTATGATTCGTGTATTACAATTTATTAGCTTCAGAAACTGATAAAAAAAAACTGTTTCTCAATTATTTCAGTAGAGTATTGTTCGCTGATGTGGCATACAAACCGATCAGGGAACCGGTAAAACCACCTGCAACATTGGTTGACAGGATATCGCCCGAAACAATACCACCCAAATTCACAAAGTCGGTTCCGTTGGTTGAATACGAAAATTCATATTCATCGTATTTTGCTGAAACCTGCAACCGAACTGGTTGACTGATGTCGATTTTAGCGCTTGCAACAATTTTTGACTCTGTTTCGCGGCTTCTGAATTTACCTGAGGTTCTTTCCAGTAAAATGTGATAATCAGCGCCAATTTTTGTGATGCCAAAAACATAATTGTACCGTTCGCTTTGTGCCGCAACGATACCTGCCAAATCTTTTTCAGATTCCGGCTTATAATCCATGGTTGCTGCATACGTGAAACTACTGTGCTGCGGACGGAGAAAGAGTGTTGATGTTGGTTTAACTTCCTTGATATTGGTTTGAAAAGGCTTGATTTGCAATCCATTTTTAGTTACCGAAATAAATTCTTCGCGAGGACCTCTTAAGCCAATCCAGCGATAATCTAATTTTTCAGAAGTGAAATCGTCGGTGAATGTAAAGTTACCATTGGGAAAGAAACCTTCTTTGCCTGTTTTGTTTTCAACTCCTTTAGGCATTTTCAGTTTAGGTTCCATGGGCACCAATCCATTTTCAAAGACAGGGAATTCACCCGACCAATCGACAGGAAGAATAAATGTTTCGCGGCCAATGTTCACCTGATCTTTTTTGTTGGGACGAATGCCCAGAAAAACACCATAGTATTTACCATCAGGGCCTTCAACCAAATCGGCGTGGCCTGCCCAATCCACTTTGTTTTTGCGGTCGGTCGGAAAATGGCGTTGTGTCAATATCGGGTTACTTGGTGCAGGAACAAAAGGCCCTTTTGGACTATCGCTGGAAAATATCACTTCGCTATGCCAGTCTCCAGTGCCACCTTCGGCACACATTAAATAATACTTGCCGTTTTTCTTATAAATATGAGGCGCTTCAATCCAAATAGGTTTTTTCGACAAATCAACTCCCCCATCAACAATAATTTTATCGGTTCCAGCAATTACCTGATCCTTTTCAATATCGTATTCCCAAACTTTAATCACACGGTGACCGTTATAAAGTTCTTTGCCCTGATCAGGAGCATCGTTGTGAACAACGTAGGCTTTCCCGTTATCGTCGAAGAAAATAGAAGGGTCGATACCGTTAAAATTTAATTTGTAAGGGTCACTCCAACCTTTCAGAGGGTCTTTGGTCTTTACAATTATATTTCCACCTCCGGCTGCAAAAGCAGTTACAATCATGTAGAACGTATCGTTATTGGGATTATAGGTGATTCCCGGCGCGTAAACTCCTGCACTAATGCCACAATCAAACACATTCAATTGCGAAACTCTATCCAGCACATGACCAATTTGTGTCCAGTTTACCAAATCTTTTGAATGGAAAATTGGTACTCCCGGGAACATTGCAAAGGATGAACACACCAGATAATAATCGTCGCCCTTGCGACAAATAGCCGGATCGGGATAACAGCCTTGCAGAATTGGGTTATAGAACTCGTCAGCTTTCAATGGATTATCAGTATAAACCTGATCGTTCCCCTGATAAACAAACTTCGAAAACACCGGAGTATTTTTAACCGGATTTTCTTTTTGCTTTTTCTTTTGACTAAATCCTGCAACAGCAATCATGGTCATAAGAACGGTTAACAAAACAATTTGCCTGCTATTTACAAATTCAAACTTTTTCATTTCAAAATGTATTTATTTTTAATAATTATCAATCTTTTCTCTTGAATATTAATCTACTTTTTAAACTTCCACCAGTCAAAACTGAACAATTCACCTTCACCACCTTTGAATACAAAATATACATCGTGAACCCCTTTTATTTTGCTGACTTTACACGAAACCGTTTTCCAGATTTGATCTCCACCGGTGCTTGCTACCTCTAAAGCTTCTATCAAATTGCCGTCTTTCCCATCAATACGAATTTCAATCTTTCCACCTGCCGAAACAGAGGCCACGCTGGCTTCAAAAGTTTTTGCCCCTTTTCCAAAATCAACACTTCTGACTTTAATGTAGTCGCCGCTTTCAATTTTGGTGACAAAAACTCCCGTCTCGCTGTTTGATGCGGTTTTCAATCCTTCAGACCATGCAATGGTTTCAGCCTCAACTTTCTTAAACGGATTCAAATTGGCAACGCTCTGTTTCACTCCATCTTTGGTTGGGACCATCAACGGGATTGTGCCATCGGAATTGTACCTGAATTGCTCCAAACTGACCGACCGCTTAAAGCCTTCGCCTTTCGACAAATCCTGATCGTGGTAAAAGAAATAGGAATTTCCTTTGAAGTCTATAATTCCTGCATGGTTGGTAAACGCCAGGTGAGGTGCACGTTCCATAATGTTTCCCTTGTAGGTCCAAGGTCCTTCGGGCGATGAAGCGGTTGAATAGGCAATGTATTCGGGAATGCCGGCAGCGGCATACACCATATAATAAAGGTTGTTGCGTTTGTAAAACCATGGGCCTTCAGTGTAAGTGGTACCGGGTTTGCCATCGCGGCCTTCTTTTGAGCCAAATGCTTCAGGAGTCATTTCAACGGAAACAATTCCGTTAGCGCCAACACTTTGGTCATACGAAACCATATCTTTATTCAGCTTGACGAACCACAATTTGGGGTTTCCCCAATACAACCAGGCTTGCCCATTGTCGTCAATTGCAACTGTCGGATCAATGTCTTGCCAAATATGGTCGCTGTCGATCAGGCGTTTCCCAATTGGATCGCTGAAAGGACCGGTAGGAGAATCGGAAACCAACACGGCAATTCCTTCGCCATGAATTGGGACATACAAATAGAACTTGCCATTACGCTCAATACATTGCGGCGCCCAGGCACCATTGGTTTTGTCCATCCAGGTGAAGTTTTTCAACGAGGCAACTGCTCCGTGGTCGGTCCAGTTCACCATATCGGTCGAAGAATAACACCGCCAGTCACGCATGGTGAAAAAGTTCTTTTCCGTTACATCTTCATCATGCGAAGTGTAAACGTAAACCGTACCATTGTAAACCATTGGTGCCGGGTCGGCAGTAAAATAGGTTTGTACAATGGGGTTCTGGGCTATTGAAAATACCGCTAACAGCATTCCCAAAATTGTTAATTGTAATCGTACATTCATTTCTCTATTGTTCATTTTGTGTTTGCCGTTTTAGTAATTTTTATAAACCATCACCTTTTTTCTTCCAACAAAGTAAACTCCGTTGCGAAGTCCTTCGGTAGCTACTTCTCTTTTCACCTGCGAACGAATTTTTAATCCCATCATGTTGTAAACATCCACAACGGCCGGTTCGTCAGTTTCGTTGGTCATAATATGGTCGATACCAACTGGTCTGTATTCGCTTGAATTTGAAAGGAAAACACTGTCGATCACAATTGGGCTATTCCCGCTTGACCAAAACCCGACAATGAAAATATGGCTTGGGTCGAGTTTGGTAGTTTTGCCGGCCTTCACCATATTGTTCAGGGATACAACTACCTGGCGTTTGGTTCCAAAGTTATATTCTGCCGCTCCCGACCAGTAATTGTTTTCGTCGAACACACGGAAAGAGATGCTGCTTTTGTTGTCGGCGCCAAGTCTCGCAACTAAGTATTTATAACCGGAAAGATCCAGTCCGTTGGTGTACCACCAACCTCCAAACCCCCATTGACCGGTGATAAGCGTACGGGTAGTTTCATTGAAAGATCCCTGAGCATAGATCGAAGGATTCAACAATTGACTGGTTAATGGGAAGGTGGATGATGTAACCTTTAAGTTTTTGAGCAGCTTTTTCCCTTTTGAATCAGTATAGGTAACATTTAGTAATGCCTGCCCATCTTCGAGGGCGAAAATCCTTCCACGTACGACATGAACTACGTCGGGATTGTCAACGGTAATTTCTGCTACCGAACTTACGTTTTCACTATGGCCATCAGCAAAAACAGCTTTTATTTTTAAACCGGCTGAGCTCTTGGTGAGAATTGTAATATTTTCATCGCCCTCAACAATCAGATCAGTCACCGTTAAATAATCTTCAGAAACCCCATCTAATCCATATTCTTTGGCATAATCCTGATACCAGTGATAGATTGGCCAGGGACAAGCCTCGGGGTCGGTAAGGAAATCGACAATATCGGCGGGAGCATTAGGATTTCCAAACTGTGCCAGCAATTCGGGACCTGTAAAAAGCATCCAGCTTACATTGCCGCAATCGTCGGTAATTTTTTTGAAATTGGCTCCAAATCCGCTGCCACCAGCAGTTCCGGTAACATCTTTGCCCCACGATTTTCCATACTTTTCGGGAGCCCAGTCCATTTCAGTAACGATAACAGGGGCAAAATCGGCAACCGGCTGAACCTGGCTATCCCACCCTTTTTGAAAAGGTTCGTACCCCTGACCGCTATTGAACCAGCCCGGATAAACATGAACTGCATAACCAATGTTTTGGCCTTCGATTGGATTTGCAGCATAACCTGCATAAAGCGATTGGTAGCCCAGCCCCGGAACCCAAAGAATATTGTCGGTAGTAGTTCTGATTGTATCAACTATGGTTTGAAAAAAGGTTTTCAGGTTGTCGAAATGCCCTTGCGTACCGGCTCCGTAGGTTCCGTCGGTGCCCAATATATCAATTGGTTCGTTGGCCAGTTCGAACATGATGTTGGGGTTGTTCATTAATTTTGCATGCTTTGCAACAATGCCCCAAACCTTGATCAAATATTGATGGTAATCGTCTCCTATCTTAATCTTTTCAGGACTCACGCCAGGAGGGCGCATCACCACATATAAGCCTTTCGAAATAGCATACTCGGCCATGGGCACAAACACCTCGTCGAGGTATTTTCTGAAGCGGGTTTCACTAAAGCAATTGTGTGCTTCGTGATATTTTGGCGTACATCCCGGGGTGTTGCTCCAGTAAGGATCCATGTGCAGACGGATGAAATTCATTTTCCAACCTGCTGAACCTATTTTATCAATTAATCCCTTGTTGTAGCTTAGGCAAGCATTTACGTTGTAGTTGCTCCATTTAGTGCCCTGCTCGTTGAACCACGGCGAATAGGTTTGGCCAAAGCCATGTAAGTTAACCACATGCCCATGACTATCTTTCAGGTAACGCCCTTCGACACGAAGTTTGGGCATTGGCATTCCTTCCCACGCAAAGGCTAAGGTCGAAGGAATTAAAATCAGGAACAGAACAACTAATTTTAGAAATTTAAAACTCATTTTTTATCGTTGAAAAATTGAATAACTAAAAGCGAAGCTTCATCCGGAAATGATTACTTCAATATGATTTTCTGAACATTTACTACATTGTTTGCATCAATCAATTTTACAAGGTAAATGCCTCTTTTTAACTGACGAACATCCATCTTGAACGAATTATCATCGAAATTTTTAGAACAAACCAGTACCCCCAAACTATTGTAAACAGATATTTGGCTGGGTGCTGCCGGTGTTTCGAAATTGATGTAATCTGTTGCCGGATTTGGAAATACTCTAACCAGATTGTCCTCCAATAAATTAATACCCACAGGTGTCTTGGGATTTGCAATACCTTTTGGACCAAAGGCGTTAGCTTTACTGCCATCGGTGGCCAGCAAATTACCCGGGAAATAGGAAACAGAGATATAATCGCCTTTTGTAACGGCAGCACTCAACGAAAGTATCAGTGTTTTGGGATTAGTGGATTCAACCTGAATATCTTTAATTCCAATTTTTGTATTCGAGAAGAATTTGAAATTACCCTTTTTAATTGAATTGCTATAAATGGGTTTGTCAAATTCCAGTTTTACTGAACTATTACCATCTAATTTTGCGCTTACCAATTCTGCTCCCTTTAAAACTGCCGATGCTTCGTATAAAGTAAAAACAGAATCAGCATTTTCCTTTAAACAAGGAACGGAAAACACTTTTACAGTATCGCCAAATGCAACTTCGATGTTATAATTTCCATAATAAGCATTGAGAGGCAAGATTTCCCCATTTTTAATTTCCGAGTCGAAGTTGGTGGCCCAAAGCTTTCGTGTATAATACAGCAATGTATCGGCAGCGAGTTTTGGTTTATGGTTGGCATCAAAATAGCCTGTATTTTCCCTCCATGCTCCTTTGTCGCTTAATCCCCAGCTAATCATACCATTTACCGAAGGGTGCGAAAAAGCAATGGTAGCCACTTTTACAAAATCTTCAACCTGTTGTTTCTCTGTAAGGTTGGTTCCCCAATCGTATTCAGTCAGTCTGATAGGCAATCCGGCTTCAGCTATGATATTGATGTTTTTAACCAATTCATCCGTATTGGGACGGCAACAATCCCAGAAATGTGCCTGGATTCCTACTCCGCTAACCGGACCTCCCATTTTTTTTATTTTCAAAATCAGGTCGCGGTATTCAACAGCCTGTCCCCAATTGTATTCCACATTGTAATCGTTGATATAAAGTTGGGCGTTGGGATCGGCAGCTTTTGCCCATTTAAAGCAGTTCCAGAGAATGGAGTCGCCAACGGTTTTTCGCAGCCAATCGGCATGACCTGTTAAAGGTTCATTAATCACATCGTATTCCTTAATAATTCCTTTGTAACGTGTCATTTCGCGGGTAATGCGCATTTTGCACGTATCTGTAATTGCTTTGGGTATTGGCAATTTTCTCACCCAATCGGGCATTGAATGGGCATCGTTTCCTCCCCAGAGAAGGGTGTGTGCCCTCAGATCCCATCCAGCTTTGCGGGTCCAGTTTACGGCATTATCAAAATTTGTATAGTTGGGCTTTGTATGCTGAGGTTGAATACCACTCCATTTGAATGAATTACCGGAAACTCCGTAGTTGAAGTATTTATACATGGCTGCTTTCATCCATTGTTCATCGGTAGCCACAGTGTTTACATCCGGGTCAAAAAAACCAGCTTCGCTCATATATTGGTTTCCATCTTTTGTTGTTAAGGCAGCGCCTCCGCAATTTATCCTGACAACATTAGCGCCACCAACCTCGTCAATAACAATGCCTTTTATGGAAACATTATCGAGTACATTGGCTAATTCTATATTGATCAGATTATCGGTTGCTGTTACAACAATGCTGGTGTCCTTCGCAATGTTTTTACCACCGGCTTTAGCAAACACATCAAAATTATCGAGGAATAATTTTCCTTCAACACTTACATCAAACAATCTGGAGCCGCTGGTGCTAAAGAAAATTTCAGCAAATTTCAGCGTTAGCATATATTTCTTACCACTTTCAACAGGGATGGCATAAGCCAAATAGGTGCTCCATCGTTCAGTTTTGTAAATTTCAGCATCCGTTTTGGCCTGAACTGTTGTCGTGGTGCTGTAACTGTTTCCCATGTTCACCGCTCCTTCATAAAAATCGAAAGCAATGCCAAATGGAAATTCGTGTTTTGCCATCCGAACTGATACTGGCCCTGAATAGGGCTGTCCGTTTTTATCAACTATTTGTATTCCAAAGTTGCCTTTTCTAAGGGTATCAATACGCGCTTGCGCATTTTTATACCAGGTATAGTACGACTGTGCCTGAATAGTATTGGGAGATACAATGAATATACCCAGAATAAAAAAAATACAACCGTATAAAAGGTAGTGCTTATTAACTTTCATTATTTAATTTATTAGTATTTAGATGTTTAGGTAATTTAAAAAGTTTAGCTAAAAATATACAAGGTATTAAACACAATTTTTAAAAATTAGATATTAAAGATTTGAATATAGATATAAAGTCACTTCAGAGCCCGACCCAGTAATTTTCGGGTTTTCTGGGGTGAAAATTTTCATTATTCATTTGGCTTTATATCTAATTTGTTTGGTACCCGTTAAACTACGGCAAATTCTTCTTCTCGGTTTTCCAGATAGTCGATTGCGAAAGCTTGCATGGGTTTCCGGTAAACAAATTGCCGGCTACTTTATCGTTTTTCAATTGCCATTTGAACCAGGCAGTTGCCACAATGGCAAACTCGCCTCCATGTGGTTGACCGTAAGTGCCGCCATGTCCGACATCCATATTGGCTACAAACACCGGGACATGGTTAATACGATTAAAATCGTCCATGCCGTTGTTGTAGGCAATATCCTTTTCGCCACCAAGTAAATAAAGGGTTGGCGTATGCAGTTTGGCCAGATGGTCTTTTGTTAAACCGGGCATTCCGGGCATTCCGCCTCCCGGATTGCCGATGATGCCACTGTTGCAAACCACTGCTGTTGTTACGCGCGGATCGGGTGCTGTTTCGAGGGTTTGCAAACCTCCGCACGACATACCGCTAACTGCAATTTTTGTAATATCGATTTTGTCGTACAAAATGCCCGACTTGTCGTTATTCTGGGCAATTGCCCAATCAATGGCGTCAATCAGTTGCGATGAAGTTGAACGGCCGCCACCACGCTGTCCTTCCTGCGGCATTGGTCCAATCGCTATCACCAGAAATCCGTGCGAAGCTACTTCCGACAAGAAATTGATATGTTCCCATGGTGAATTGGCACAAGCTCCGTTTCCCCATGCAATAATTGGCAACCTGGTTTTCTTCCCAAAAGCACTCAGGTCTTTGGGGCGGAAAATGGTGTGAGTTAACAATGAACTATCGGTGTACATTATTGCCGAAAACGCTCCGGTTCCACCATCTTCAACAACCCGTACGGTTGCTTTTTGAGCCGTGCCAGCTTCCTGAGCCGGCAATGAATTTTGAAAACCGATTCCGGTTACTACCAGAATTACAAGGCATCGAATTATTTTATTCATAATAATGATTGTATTTATTTCGTTTTAAACCTATTACTACTTGTTTTTAGCTCTCACCAACCTTACGAAATATACCGCTCCGGCAGTATTTCCCTGAAGTGCCTGGAATTTTACCCTGACATTGCTCTTGCCCTTCAGCATTGCGTTGGGAATTGCATACTCTATATCCTGAAACTTCGATTGGTTCCAACGTCCGGTATTGTCTTCGGTCAACAGTTTTTCGTTGTCAATGTAAATATCAAATTTGCGGCCTCCCCATTCTGCGCCCCAGTAGCGAACAATAAGGCTTAGGTCGGTTTCTGAATTTGTTTTCATTTCGTAGCTGAAAAAGCCGCCACGGTTTGCATCGCGATAAAATTCATTGTTTGTATTTCCCGAATTCGAGTTTTCCTTTTGCAGCACGTGGTCGGTTTCGGGCTGTTGTTCGCCGGTGGCCACAAAGTCGATGGTGCGCTTTTCAAGAGCAATTTTTTCTATCTCAACGGTTGATAAAGAATCCATGTACGATTTATACCCATTGTTTGTGAGCGCCAGCCA
This sequence comes from Prolixibacteraceae bacterium, assembly GCA_003537645.1. Classification (GTDB taxonomy): domain Bacteria; phylum Bacteroidota; class Bacteroidia; order Bacteroidales; family Prolixibacteraceae; genus Aquipluma. The sequence continues at coordinate 44,820 of DPRM01000126.1, read as the reverse complement.
GTAAATCATGTACCTCGAATCGTGAATATTTGCAAAAGGTTCCAATTTCACATCAATTGGATTTTCCATTTTTACCTTGAGGGTAAAGTTCAATGGTTCACCTTTCACCGGAACCAATTTGCCTGCAATATTCTGAATATCATCTTCAATCAGAATGGGAGCCTGGTCAACGGGCAACAACTTTCCGCCCGGATATTGTCCCCAACGCCCATCGTCGGCAATCAGCCCCTTTAAATCCTCGGTTCCGGATTTAGCCCCCAGCAATATGGGGCCGTGCATAAATGCTATGTAATCAGGAACATTGGGCAAACGCTCAATGGTGTTGTGCATGGGTAATTTCACTTCAACCACATCGCCTTTTTCCCATTTTCTGTCGATACAGATATACGAAGAAGGAAGGGCCGAATAATTCACAGCTTTGCCGTTGACCGAAATTCTCAATGCACCTTCTTTTACCCATTCAGGATACCTGACCATTAGCTTAAAGCTTGAAGATCCTTTTGTTACAGTCAGTTTTGTACGTTCTCCGTAAGGAAAATTTGTCTCCTGCCTTATTGATACATTTTTATTTTTCCAGTTGAGTTCCGAAGCAATAAACAAGTTTAAATACAGAGAATCGCCTGAATGTGTGTAGATAAACTGGTTGTATTTGCCATGGTTTTCCATGCCTGTTCCAACGCAACACCACATGGCTTCGTTTGGAGCCGAGTAAACCCGGTAATGACGTGGACGAGCAGATGTAAAATATACATATCCTCCATGTTCAGGATGTTGGGTTGAAAGAATGTGATTGAACACAGTACGCTCATAATAATCTGCATAATGAGCCGATGGTTGCATCCGGAACAAATCTTCGGTCAGTTTAAGCATGTTGTACGAGTTGCACGATTCCGGCCCGTCAACATCGTTAATATAATCGCTGCACGATGCCACACCAGGGAAATGCTCCCTGCGGCTGTTTCCCCCAAAAGCCAGTGAACGGTTTGTCGTGATGGTTTCCCACGAGAAACGGCCTGCCTGTTCGTATTTTTTATCTCCATCAAGTTCTGCAATTCGTGCAAAACCGATGAATTTGGGTATTTGCGTGTTTGCATGTTTGTTGTCGAGGTTATCGATATTTTGCGACATGGGTTCGAGGAACTGTTTATGTGAGAACCGTTTGGCAGCAGTCAGGTATTTTTTGTCGCCCGAAATCTGATAGGCATCGGCAAAAGTTTCGTTCATACCACCATATTCATTTCCAAGCAATTCTTCCATCTTAGTGTCCGACAAGCCTTGAGTTATTGTTATTCCCCAATCACAAAACTTCAGGAAAACATTCTTTGCATCCTCATTACCTGCATACAACCAGGCATCTCTAAGTCCTGCATACATTTTGTGGATATTGTAATAAGGAGCCCAGGCACCCCATATTGCCCCAACTTCTCCGGCATTAATCTTCGACCACAAACCGGCACTGTTTGGAATTCCTCCGACATAACCAACACCCCAATCAGGGTATTTACGGGTATTGGCATCCTGACAAGCTTTAAGCTCTGCAATCATGTATTCCAAGCGTTTTTTGAATTCTGCATTTCCGGTTGCGGCATAGTTTATTGCCATTGCCGAAAGGTAATGTCCGCCAACATGCCCGTCGAGTCCGTCCCAATTGGGATAGCATTTGGCTTTTTCGGGCAGTCCGGCTTCCTTGCGGTAAGGCGCCAGCAAACGGTCAACATCGTATTTCAGGAGTACTTCAATATTTAGGTCGCGGGCATGTTTAAACGGCCCGTCGAGCAAGGTCACATCCGATATCGGAAATTCGTTTTTATAAAGTTTTTCCTGTGCTTGAATTGTACCGCAAAACAACGACAAAACTGCCAACAGGCTGGTATTTAAAATTAACTTCTTCATCTTTTATCTTGATTTATTTGGCCCACTCTGCACCTTCAGGAGTTCTTCGCCATTCGAAATAGGAATCCAGTACTTTCAGCGATTCTTCATCTGGAACTGAACCAATATGCGGGGTTGGCCCGAGATACATCACCTGCGGATTCTCATTGTTAAAAACAGGCCATTCAAGAACCTCGTCACTGTTCGGATGGCCATATTTGGCGAAGTTGGTCCAGTAAGTGCCCATAATTTGGGAGATTTCCAAATCGGATTTTGTTGTATTCGGATTGGCCGGATCGAGGTTCATGAACACATAGGGTACATCTACGCCGTGTGGCGTTCCGTGGTCGGCTTGTGGCGAATCTTCGGGCCGTTCAGGATGTTGATCGAAATAATATAAAAAAACCTTCGACTTACCGGTTTTGGCCTGAAGACTTGCCCAAGTCCAGGTGTGCCAGCCAAAGGCAGCATCGCGCATCAGGTTGCGGGCCGAACGCTTCACTTCATTATCGGCAAGCGGGTAAGCCTGCAACAACGAATCGGCATAGGAACCAAAGCGCCTTTTTACGTTTTCTACAAACTCTTCGGGCGTGCGACCGGGCGAAAAGCTCAAGCCTTCGTCGGAATTGTAGCCAATAAGTACAGGCACATCGTTGTAATTTCCGGCTTCGTATAGTTTGTGCTGATCGTCGGGAATCACAAAGCCGTCAACAATTGGCCATGCACCACCCATTCCCATGCCCATCGGAAGTTTGTCGGCTTCAATTTTGCGCAAATCGGCAATAGAAGCAGCTCCCACTTTTTGGGCATATTCAATTCCGGCCTGTTCAGCCTGCTGAAGCGTTTTCATGTTTTCACCAGGGAAAGTTGTGGAACGTGTTGGCCCGAACGAACCGCCACTCTGAGAAATAGCTCCGTGAATCAATCCGTTTGTGAGTGGAGAAGCGCACAACATGCTTACCGAGATTCCACCAGCCGATTCTCCGAAAATGGTTACTTTATTTGGGTCGCCACCAAAAGCGGCAATATTTTTCTGAATCCATTGTAAACCAGCGATCTGGTCGAGCAGGCCGTAATTTCCTGAAACTTTATTGGGATTCTCGGCGCTCAATTCAGGATGGGCTAAAAAGCCAAGCTGCCCAACGCGATAAGCAATGCTCACCAGCACAACTCCTTTGCGGGCAAGGTGTTCACCATTGTGAACCGGTTCGGAAGTAGAACCAAAACTAAAGCCGCCGCCATAAATCCAAACCAAAACAGGAATTTTTTCGTTGGCCGATTTTGCAGGAGTCCAAACATTCAGGTACAAACAATCTTCACTTTTTCCTGAAGGTGGGTTTCCGCCCTGAAATGGGGCTGGCGCATACTCTGTGGTTTGCTTAACGCCTTCCCAATTCTCAACAGGCTGCGGGGCTTTCCAGCGCAAATCGCCCACTGGTGGCGCGGCAAAGGGAATGCCTTTGTAAATGCATAAATCTTCGGTTACGGTTCCCTGAATAATTCCGCCTTCAACCTGAACCTGTCCGGGTTGAAGTTTTGAACAAGCTCCCAAAGAAAGGGCAAGCATTGCAATAAGCAGGAAGTTGGTTTGTCTCATGTTGTTTTATTTTAATTCTTTCTCCAAAGATTTGGTAAAAATCTGTAATATAAAAGATGGCGCCAGGTACCCCAATCGTGGCCACCATGTCCGCCAATATAATATTCGTGTTCAATTTTGTGGTTGTTTAGTGCATCGTGCAATGCCTGACAGCGCTGATTAAAGAAACTTTGGGCTTCTTTTGTGCCCTGCCCCACAAACAGATAATCAACTTTTTGGCCGACTTTAGGATCGTTCAGAAAATCTTTTAGCGAAACTTCGGGGTTGTTATCGCCGGCGCTAAGGATGCCAAAATTGGCAAACAAGTCGAGCGAGCTGAAACCAACGAACATGCTGTGACGGCCTCCCATCGACAAACCCGAAATAGCCCGTCCTTTGGGCGTTTGAATGGTGCTGTAGCTTTTATCGACCAGGGGAATGACGTGCTCGCGAAGCTCTTTTTCGAAAATATCGAAAGTCAGTTCAGTATGTTTTGGATGATTGCGGTGGACAACCTGGTTGTTTGGAATGGCAATAATCATTGGAGCAGCTTTTCCTTCGGACAACAAGTTGTCAATGATGAAATTTACCCTGCCATCATATACCCAATTCGAAGGAAGCTCGCCACTGCCACCCACCAAATACAGAACCGGATACTTCTTTTTCGAATCATATCCCGGAGGAGTATAAACATATAGCTCACGTTCTCCTTTCGTAACTTCCGAATGGTAAACATGCCGGGTCACATTTCCGTGAGGCACATTTTGCGCATCGTAATAAGCAGGGCTGTCGCCATGCACAACCAGCTGGCTGTAAGGAGGCATGGCCGTAAAAGCGGCGTAAGTATTGCTGGGGTCGGCAACTTGCACGCCATCGATCAACAAATTATAAGCATACATATCCGGAATAAGCGGGCCAATGGTCAAAGTCCATATCCCATCGTCGCCTTTCGTAAATTGAAGAGGCTCCCGTCCCAGGCCAAGCGAGGTATGAATAGCCCCTGACGGTAATTCTACTTTCGTTGCGTTGGGCGCTTTCACCCGAAATGTAACGGTATGGTCGTTGTGTACCTCGGGCGAATTTATCGGAGCACTGAAAGGAATCAGTCCTTCGGTGTTCTTTTGTGGGTTGTAATCGAGGTTGACGTTGGCCTGCTGTGCCCATAAAACTGAAGGGAACATTACAAGAAAAACGACCAACCAGCGAAATGATATTGTCCTGTTATTCATTGTGTTTGTTAGTTGTAGGTTGAAAATCGATTTATCGAAACAAGATTCTCTATTTGAACAATAACTGTGCATATTGATTCAACGATCTGCGCCAGGTCAACCACTCGTGGGCGGTTCCGGGCGATTCGTAATACACGTATTTTATGCCCTGCTTTTCCAGCATTTTGCGAAATGCTCCAACTGAACCCGGAAAAGGATTGGGCTCTTTGGTCCCCAAACCCAGCCAGAAAACCTTGATCTGCTTGTTGAATGCAGCACCATCATTGAATTTTCCGTCAAGAAAAGTTATTGGTTCAATTTCCGCAGAACTTGGGTAATTGGAGGTACCACTAAATCCGCCGTAAGAAGCGAATTTGTCAAGATTGTTCATGATGATGCGCATGGTTTGGTTGGCGCCCATCGATAAACCTGCAATGGCACGGTGTTCGCGATCTGCAATGGTGCGGAATTTTGCGTCAATCATTGGAATGATTTCCTGTATCACAACCTCCTCGAAAACAGAAACCGGGCGACCTGCACTTTCTCCAGTTTGCGGTTTGTAAGCATAGCCATTGTCCATCACGATAATCATTGGAACTGCTTTTTGGGCAGCAATCAAATTATCAAGTATCAGGTTTGCGTTTCCCTGTGTTGGCCAGCCTGTTTCATCTTCAAAACTTCCGTGCTGAAGATAAAGCACCGGATAGCGGGTTTTGGCATCTTTTTCATAGCCAGCCGGAGTATATACAAAGCATCGCCGGAATGAATTGGTTATTTTCGAGAAATAGATATTCTCGCTCACCAAACCGTGAGGAACATCCTTCAACGCGTAAAAATCCTGATCCACCGCCGGAATTTCAATGCCACTTCCCCAACGGCCAGCGCCGTAAAAGTATTTCGTTCCGGGATCTGGAACTGAAGCCCCGTCGATATTCAATTGGTAATAGTGGAAACCTTCGTCCTGCGGTGCCGATTCACCTGTCCAAACGCCTTTGTCATCCTTCACCATGTCGTATTTTACACCGCCAATATCAAGCTGAACCTTTTTTGCATCTGTGGCTAAAATGCTTGCACGAACCCTGCCTTCGGAGTTCACTTGCGGGAATGCTTTTCCGGGTTGATTTACTGATGAAGGTTTGAAATCTTCCAAAGACTTATGTGTCTGTGCGATAGAAATAGTGCATGTAAATAATGCCGCAAAAAAGACCGCTTTATTTTTAAATTTCATGGATAGCATTTTTATTTATTCGCAGTACCTGTTTATAGTTTGAATTCTGGCTCCTTTCGGAAGATAAGGTCGGCAGATAAATTCAGATGAGCTTGCTTTTGTCCTCTACGGACAAAACTGTCTGTTAATAAACCTTTCTACCGACCTTCTTTCCCCAGGGAAAATTTAAACATTCGCCTATTAAGTAATGAGTTGAATTTATTGTCGTATTTATTTACTCACCCCTGGATCATCTGCGATGATCTTCCCCCTCTCTCAAAAAGAGAGGGGGGAACGGACGTTTACGGACGTTGGGGGGTGAGTCAGAATAAAAAATGCGACATTATTTTAATTCTTTTTTATTTAAACAAAAGTTGAGCAAGCTGGTGCAAGCTACGGCGCCATGTATGGAATTCGTGGGCTGTTCCTTCAGAAATGTATGAAACAGCATTTATACCTGCGCCCTTCAATGCTTCTGCTGAATTCTTAACACCATCGGGGCGCTCTTTGCTTCCGCAGCTTAAAAAGATAAGTTTCACCTTCGATTTATCTTTGATATCATCAGGGGCATAAACACCTCCGCTAAACAAACCATAATATGAAAACACTTCAGGCTTGTTTAAGGTAACCAGTTTTGTTTCAAAACCACCCATCGAAAGTCCGGCCATTGCACGATTTGGCTGGTCGGCCAAAGTGCGGTAATTTGAATCGATGTAAGGAATCAGTTCATCAACCAGCACAGTCTGGAAAGGTTTGATGTCAAAATCGCGCAAGCCTCCGAATTTGATTTCGTTGGTCATGCCATAAGTCATTACAATAATAAATGGTTTGGCTTTTCCCTCGGCAATCAGGTTGTCCATAATAAGGTTGGCACGTCCCTGAATAGGCCATGAAGTTTCATTTTCGCAATAACCATGTTGCAGATACAGCACAGGGTAGCGTTTCGAAGTTTCTTTATCGTAACCGGGAGGGGTATAAACAAAAGCCCGTCTTGAAGTGCTGGTGCTTGCTGAAGGAAAAAGAATTTCGTCAACATGACCGTGCGAAACATTTTTAAATGCGAAGATGTCCTGATCGTTGGAAGGAACCTCAATTCCGCTTCCGTAGCGGCAAGCTCCGAAAAAGAAAAGGCTTCCGGGATCGGGTACCGATGCGCCGTCGATGTTCAGCTGGTAATAATGAAAACCAACGTCCTGTGGTGCCGATTCGCCTGTCCAAAGACCTTTTTCATCTTTTACCAAATCGTATTTCTTACCACCAATATCGAGTTGGACATATTTTGCATCAGGCGCCAAAATTTGAGTCCGCACCCGACCCTCTGAATTCACTTGTGGATACTCGCGCCCAGGCTGGTTTACCGGCGACGGTTTGAAATCTTCGACAATGCTTGTCTGTGCAAAACAAAGCGAACCGGATAAAAGAAGTAACAGAACTAATACAATTGAATACTTTTTCATAGGTTTTTGATATTAATTTTTGAATAAAAGTGGAGCAAACTGGTATAAACTCCTCCGCCAACTCTGCCATTCGTGAGCTGTTTGTGGTGAAACATAGAAATGGGTGTTCATTCCCAATGCTTTCAGTTTATCGGTATTTTCCTTTGGATCGCCACCAAAACCTCTTCTGGGGTTTTCAATTTCGCGGCTACCATAGCTAACGAACAGCAATTTTACTTTTTCCTTAAAGCCGGGCGCTTTTTCAACATCCTCGGTGCTAATACTGCCACCACTAAACATACCCACGTGCGAGAATACATCGGGATTGGCCAGGGTAATTACACGGGTTTGCATTCCGCCCATTGAAAGTCCTGCCATTGCACGGTTCTTTTGATCGGCCAAAGTACGAAAGTTGGCATCGATCATCGGAATAATATCTTTCAGCAAGGTGTTCATAAAACCATCGGCCCAGCCTTGTGGTGGCCATGTTCCGGCGGCAGGGCGTTCACCTGCCGGAGGTCTTGCCATCGTCCAACTACCATTATCCATTACAATAATAAAAGGTTTGGCTTTGCCTTCGGCAATCAGGTTATCCATGATTAAACCAGCTTTGCCCTGGGCAGACCATCCGGTTTCGTTTTCACCGCCTCCGTGTTGCAGGTACAGCACAGGGTAGCGTGTTTTTGTATCCTTATCGTATCCGGGAGGAGTGTAAATAAAACAACGGCGAGTAGTGTTGTTGGTTTTCGAGAAATAAATCTGCTCACGAACCTGACCATGAGGTACATTTTTTACTGCATAGAAATCCTGGTCTTTCGCCGGAATTTCAATACCGCTGCCCCAACGACTTGCTCCATAGAAATACAGGCTGTTGGGATCGGGAACCGATGCCCCGTCGATATTCAGCTGGTAATAGTGAAACCCTTCGTCCTGCGGGGCAGACTCACCAGTCCAGACACCTTTTTCATCCTTGACTAAATCATACTTTACTGCGCCAATATCCAGCTGAACTTTAAGTGCTTCCGGCGCTGAAATCTGAACGCGAACTCTTCCTTCAGAATTTACCTGTGGGAATTGTTTTCCTTCCTGATTGACGGCGGAAGGTTTGAAGTCTTCAATAACTTTTTGCTGTTGCGCCAGACACAACGAACCTGAAAAAGTAAGAAACAGGATTAATGCAAACACGTTTTTATACATAATTCATCTATTTAGGTTATTTAGTTATTCAAATTACTTTAATCCATTATTTATTATTCTGAAATAATCAAACGAAACATCAAAAGCTGTATTCGGTTTTGTGGTATCTGAATTGAACCAGAAGGTGCTTTTCATGCCCTGGATTATTGTTCCATCGCACACAATCAAACCAGCCTTAATGTCTTTTAATAAGATACTTGCTGTTCCCAGCTTTTCAAAATTAGTCCCGTCAAGCGAATAGAAAGCGGTATAATTGCTGCCCAGTTTCTCCAGTTTCAAAATCAATGTCTTGTCGCCGGTAATTTCGTTTCGGAGGTTGAATGAAGCGATTGACTTGGCAATTCCATTTTCTTCGATAATCAGATCGATGGTGCCGGGTTGAGTTTCGGGTGCGGTTCTGTCGCCGTTGCCCCTGCTTGTTTTGGTAACAGCTCTTAGCACCAATTTTACAAAGTAGTTGTCGTTTTCGTACACAAGTATCCCTGCATTTTCAGGTTGAGAAGGAACCCTCGATCCAACCAGTTTTGTTTCGATGGTCCAATCGTTGTTGGCATTTTGCAACAACACGTTCCTGGCATTGTTGGTGCCTTCCGAAACGTCACCCACCTCGCTGGTGATTGTCAGCGCACCCGATTTTTTTGTAAGGTTGTAAGCAGCCTGATTTTCCCTTGTCCATTTCCATTGACTACCAACCGATCCGTCAAATTCGTCGCTAAGCGATTTAACATCGAAATTCAGATAGAAAATGTTCTTTTCAAGCGTAATGTTGTCGATAAATTTAACCACAGCAGTTCCGGGAATTCCTTTGGCCTGCTCAATATCAACCGTAATATCATCGCCGCCCAAAGCCGAAGCTGCCACCACCGGAACTTTCGAATTATCTTTCAGGAGGTAACTATATGCCTTAATATTCTTATCAAAACCAACGACGCTTTTTCCGTTTACACTTATTGATTTTGGGGTAAGATCTGGCATTACTTTTAGCGGATAACTGTTCGAAACCGTCTTCCCATCAACAGTTACAGAAGCAAATACCGATGCTGCACCAACGCCTGTTGCAGTTACTTTGCCGTTTTCGTCCACACTCACCACCGATGGATTATTGCTTTTATAGGTAACTTTTGCCTTTTTGATGTCATAAAAACTATCGTCGGACAATGCAGCAGTAACGCTGGTTTGAACCGTATTGCCCGGCCTTAGCACCACCTGGTCGGCATCGGCAACAACCGTTGTCAGCACAGGTTTATAAGCGCCTTTCATAGTCGCCTCTACCCTACCTTTGATGTCTTTTGAAGAAGCCCCGATTTCGAAGATATATTTACCCTGATCGAATGTGATCTTTCCTTTTTCAGCATCCCAGAACCAAAGATCTTCGCAATTCAAATCAATTGAAACAGTTTTTACCTGTCCTTTTGGAATGGTAACCCTTTTAAAACCTTTTAATCGTTTTATTGGTCGCTGAAGAGAAGCCGGGCTGTCGGGAGTTTTGACATAAATCTGTACAACTTCGTCGCCATCAACACTTCCTGTATTCTTAACATCAACATTTACAGTGATTTTATCGGTGGGCGTAATGCTCGTTTTATTAATGCTGAAGTTGCTGTATTCAAAAGTGGTATATGACAAACCAAATCCAAATTCATACGAAACATCTTTGTTGTAGTACCAGTAAGTACGGCCGTTTGTTCCATCGCCTCGCAGTGTGTAATCGTTAAATTCAGGAAGATCCTTTACCGATTTATGCCAGGTTACATTCAGCTTTCCACCGGGATTAACGTCGCCAAACAATATTTTTGCCATTGCAGTGCCTTGTGCCTGACCATTATAACCAGTCCAAATAATTCCGGGAATGTTCTGGTTGTTTTTAAATTGCTCCACTTCAACCATACCCATGGTTTGCATTACTACAATTGTATTAGGGTTTACAGCAGCCACAGCTTTAATCAGCTCGTTTTGATTTCCGGGCAGTGTAATCGAGAACCTGTCGGATTCTTCGCGTCCGGTGCTTTGATCGGTACCCACAAAAACCAGCACAACATCGGCCGATGCTGCCATATCAAGTGTTTCTTTGTCGGTGGCAGGCACTTCTGATTCGCGATAGACAAAAACAAGGGTTTGTGGTCCGGTAATTCCCAATGTTTTAATTTTAACCGGAACATTTTTAGATCTTCCAAATCCGCCAAAACCACCTCCGCCTTGCGGAGTACCTGCAATTTTTTCAGAAGCAAGAATATTCCCTGTTTCTGAACCAACCCTCACTTCGAGCAACCCACCATCAGCCGAAACCGTCATGTTGAAACGGATTGAATCCAGATTGGTAACATCGATGTTGTTGTAGGCTGTCCAGTCGCCATCTTTAATGCCCCTTACGGCAGCTTGTCCAAACCTTGCCGAAGCGATTAAGCCTTTGGCCGAAGCATCGTATTTTGTGGCATCATATTTCTGAACTTTTTTATCGGTAGTTACAGTTGTGAAACCTGTCATGGTAAAGAAATCAGTCCTTCGTTCGGTATTGCCAGTTGAACGGGAAACTACTTCAACATTTAAATTGTTTTCTTTTATGTAGTTCTGAATACCAAGCAGATGCGAAATTCTCAAATGAGGTTCAACCGGTCCGGAATAATCTCCCAGCTCAATTTTATCGGCCTGCGTACCCAATACTGCAATCTTTTTAATGTTTTTCAGATTGATGGGCAAGCCTTTTTTACCAGTTTTTGCAAGCACCTCNNGCATAAGGAACCATTTGAGCCGGATCGAACTCGCCCAGACGCATTCGGATGGTGAAAATATTGACAAGTGCCTTATCAATAGCGCCCTGTGTAAGTATTCCCTGTTCAAGCGCCTTTAGTGCATGGTTCTGATACACTCCGCCACAATCGTTGTCAACACCAGCAATAATTCCCATTGCGGCAGCTTCTTCGTTGCTTTTAGCGTAGTTGTGACCTCTGATTATATCGTCTATCGCACCACAGTCGCCGGTTACGTATCCATCCATACCATAAGTTCTTCGTGCTATGGTGTCGATCAGGAATTTGCTTGCCGACACAGGCACACCGTTTACCGCATTATAGGCAGACATGATTGACGGGAGCTTGTGTTCCCTGATCAATTTTCTGTAGGGAGACAAATAAAATTCCCGCATGTCCCTGTCGTCCATATTTGCACTTCCGGAGTGACGGTTGAATTCGGTATTGTTAGCCAGATAGTGTTTGCCACAAGGAACGGTTTTCAGGTATCTCGGATCGTCGCCCATCATTCCCTGAATAAATCCTTTTCCAATTTCAGAAACAAGGAATGGGTCTTCGCCAAATGTTTCAGCAGTACGTCCCCAGCGCGGATCACGTGCTGGTTCAATCACCGGCGACCAGTATGTTAGTGTAAAAATAAGGTCGTGGTTAAAAGCACGGGCTTCATCGGCCACAACCGATGTTTCGCGCTTTACCAATTCGGGATCCCATGTTGAACCAACTGCAACACTGTTCGGAAACGAAGTGGCCGTCATTCCACTGTTGTTGTTTCTGCCCATTACTCCGTGCAAAGCTTCACCCCATACGTTGTAGCCATTTACGCCCAGGCGTGGAATGGGTGGCATGGTGTTGCCCAGCTGGCTTTGTTTTTCTTCGGGGCTCATCCTCGAAACAAGGTCGGCAGCCCTTTCTTTAAAAGAATAGGCCGTATTCAGGTAAATTGGTTTCTTTACACCCTCGCTAACTGGCATAAAAGCTGTAATGGCAAAGGCTACAAGAATCAAAAGATACAATCGGGTTTGCTTAGTCTTCATTATAAGTTAATTAGTTTGATGTAATTATTTTTCCCTGCAACAATCAATGAATTTTCATTACGAGCTATACAATTAAGGTTTTCTGTACCAAGTTCAAAAAGCTTGTTACAATGCGTACAACCTGGAATAGTCATCACTTTCCCATTGTCGCAAACAAGAATAAACCGGTCTTGCGAAGCGTCATAAAAAATATCATTGGGTATATCATTCAACAATGAAGTGACACCCTCATTATCGGTATAAATAAGATTTCGCTGGGTCCATACTGTGCCGCGACTGGAATAAAACATTACGGGCAAACCATCCTCCTGAACTCCAATAATTGAAATTTGATTTTCGGAAACAAGTACTTTTTTGAACCTGCAAGATTTGTAAAACCCCTTGTAGGCTTCATTGAAATCGAAAATACTCCAATTCTTTCCGTCGCCTGAATGGATAATTTCTCCAGTGTTGGTTACGCCGTAACAGTGGGTCGTGTTTGCCGAAAGTGAAACGATGTCACCTTTCAGATTTAAAAGAATACGTTTTAATTCACCAATATCACTTCCAATGAGAATTTCACCTCGGTTGGCACCGGCGATAACCATGTTGTTGAACCAGCTAAGGCTATTGATGTCTCGATCAGTTCCGCAGTTGATTTTACTAAATTCTCCACAGTCACTTGAAATCAATACACTACCACTATCGCCTGCTGCTATTATATGATTCTCTATCGTAAGTATGCAATTTAACCTTGCACCCGGGGTGCGATGGCAATTATTAATCTCGCCAGTTGTTGAAATCCTATCAATTTGTCCGTTTGATCCAACTGCAATAAAACCATCTTCAAATATTGCTATATCAGTGTAACTGTCCAATATAGTTTTATCGGCGTTATCGGGTGAAACATTGCTTTCCGTACCAGTTGAACCATCAAAAGCCAATAATGATGAGCTACATTCTATTGGGTGCAGCAACAAAACGCTACCCAAAAGAAGAAGTATAATTATATGGCCTTTAAAAGTCATCTTTTATTTATTTAAAAATTCGAGGTGCAAATTTTATCAAGGAATATATCTTTCCCCAAGAACCAGTTTATCGCCTGAATCGTCAATTTCGTAGTAACGTGGTTTCCGGGGTCCGTCGCCGTCAACATGGTGAAGAACGAGTAACCGTTTGCCTTCAAAAGTGGTAAATAACATTCCGTGTCCTGAATTATCGCCAACAAATGGTTTTGGTTCCTGAATCCATGGCCCGTCAATGGTTCCTGATTCAGAATAACATACACCCTGATTGTAGCGACCTACGCCCCAACTTGACCACAACATACCCAATTTTCCGGTTCCTGTTCTGAAAAGCTGAGGCCCATCGGTTACCCAACCGTTGAGCTTCAAACCATAAGTCATTTCTTCGTTTGCAACCATTTCGAGTGCCCAGGGCGCTTCGCTGGCATGGAAGAGCAAAGTTCGGTCGCTAATGGTTTTGCTTAAATCAGGCGAGAGTTTCACATATTCCATGGTTCCGTCAATGGTTTGCATCCATTCATTTACAAAGACAAAATACGGAATACCGTCTTCGTACCAGATTGAGCCATCAATGATGTCTAAATGATGAGGAAGGTAATCGTAATTTGGGTCAGGATTTGCAAGTTTAAAAGGGCCATCGGGTTTGTCGGATGTTAAAATCATGGTTTGATGGCGATAAATATTGTATCTGCGTGGAACCACATCAACCAATTCTTTGCGGTCGCCAAACGTAGCAGCATAAAAGTATTTTCCATTCACCTTATGAATTTCGGCAGCAGCAACAAAGTTAATCCCTTCCATCCAGGTTCCCCGGGTATCATAAGCTCCATAAGGACCAGTCCAGTTTTTCAGGTCGGTACTTTTGTAAATAGCCCCACCGCTGCTTGTCAGGTAATAGGTTTTGGTTGTCTCGTCGGCTAAGATAAATGGATCACTCATGCTCAGCGAATCGATATGAACGGTCTTAATTTCGCGGTTTGTATCTGTTACACTCGCACTTGGTCTGTTTCGTCTGGGTGGTGGTGTTGTTTCTCCCGGTTTTGGAGTTTGAGGCATTCCAAAACCTTTCGAGCCGGGAGGAGCCGGAATTGTTACGGTTGGAACAAGCTTTTTCTTTTCTGAAATTTGTGCCTGAGCCTTAATTGTTGGCGCCATTAGCATTGCAACAATTGAAATTACCAATGTATAATGAACAGATTTCTTCATGATTAATCCGGTTTAATATCTTGAGTTTTTCATTATCAGCAATTTAAAGCCCCATCAAGGAAAGCATCTTTTCAGCGTAACGTTTACCCAGTTCACGGTAACCTTCAGCAGAAAAATGAAGATTATCGCGACCATCGGCACAACCCGCAGATGAAATGACATAAGAATTGGGCAGTGTTTGCGGAAGTGTTGCCATAATTTGGTTAAAACCGGCACAGACTCCACCCTGATCGGCATTTACAGTTTCGCCGGCAAGCAGAGGTACATCTTTTGGGTTAAGGTTCAGATCTTTCATCAGATTGTCGTAAACACCTTTCACTTTACGTGTCCAAAGGCTGTCGTTCGGATTAGATTCGCCCTGATGAAGAAGAATTCCCTTGATTACACCGTCTTTTTGAGCCAGTTTAGCCGTTTCAACCAGGCGACCGTAAGGATTTCCATCGTATTCTTTTACCATATTTTTCAACCAACCCGGAGCGGTTTCAACGTAGGTTTGATAATTTTCCTTGTCGAAAAGTTCAATTCGGCAACCGCCAATGGCCACCACAATTACCCCAACTTTTACTTTTTCAGGAAGATTGGCAACCATCGTTCTTCCAAAATAATCAGCAGGGCCAAGATTTGTTCTGCAACGGCACAATGGTGGAACTGCGGGATACCACGAACCTTTTGCGCGACCAAGGTTTTCGCAGTTAACTGCCGCCATTACCTGGAAGCGTGGATTGACTGTTGAATCCTGAAGTTCGGCACGTGCTGCGCCTTCCATATTCGACTGCCCGATACANNAGATAGATGTGAAAATTGGGATCCTGTGAAAAAGCGTTTGTATTCGATAACAGAAGTCCGGCTAACATGAAGAACCATATCGTTTGTTTCATTTTTTTTGTAATAGTCATGTTTATATATTTTTTAAGTAAAAATCATTTTATCAAATCACAATGTTTGTCATCTTTAAGTCAATTCAAAAGTTACACCCGACTTAGTTTAGCTCAATTATATTTTTCCCTTTCGTGATGCCGTTTTCGTTAAAAGTATCGATAGTAAAATAATACTTCTGCGAACTATTTAAACTTCTGATTGTCAAAGATTCAGAGCCTATCACCTGGTAATTCTGGTACAATTTGTCTTTGCTGGTTCCGTAGCGGATGTTATAACCAACGGCTCCGGGAACTTTTGGCCAGTTTAAACCTACAATGCAACGGTCGTTTTCCTGACGGGCCAACTTCAGATCTTTAGCTTCTCCGGAAGCTTTTCCACCACCATTACCAAATACGCGCAAGCCTGCAATTGCAAATGTTCCGCCTGGCACTTTGTAATTGGTAAGCTTGATGTAACGTGCTTTGATTGGTGTTTTCAACTCGATGTAATCGTGCGGAACATCGGTTTTGCTTTGGGTTTTATCGGCCAGTGTTTTCCATATTTTACCATCAGCTGAATATTCTAGCAGGTATTGATAATAAATATCCGGAACACGTCCTTTTAATTTGGCCTCGTTTTCGGCATAGTTAATTTGAATGGCATTAATGGTCGATTCTTTTTCCAGATCCATGCTGATCCATTCGCCTTTGTCGCCGGTTTTGGCACTCCAGTAGGTACGAATATCTTCGTTGGCAGCATATTTTTTGGGGTGATCGGCTAATTCTGAAGAAACTTCAACCGGTTTGTTGTACGAAATCAGCATCCAGCTTGGGAATAATTCTTCAGGACCAGAAATTTTCTTCGTTGGCATTTTGAACGGGAAATCGCCAAAGCCAGTGTAAACATACATCACGCCATCTTTATCGAAGAAAGTTGGGAACAATCCGAGGCGGCGTTCGAACATGTGTTTTACTGAAATGGTCATCGACGAAATATGCCAGTAATTACCGTATTTATCCTGAAAAGTGCTGCTATGTCCGGCGCTTGCGATAAAACCTTCAGGCTTATACGAAATTGGGTTATGCTCTGCAAGTTTGAATGGGCCAAGTGGTTTGTCGGCAACATAAACGGCATCGCTGTAACTTTTGTATTCGGTTCCCGGACCGGAATATTGCAGATAGTATTTGCCATTGTGCTTGTTCATCCAGGCACCTTCAATCCAAGGGTCATTGCCCACCTCGTTGTAATCGCCAGACCGTTCCCATCCGTAATTTTTCTTGTCGCTTTTGATCACAGCAACCGGATTCCCAATCGGATTAAACGTTTTTGGATCCAGTTCAACCGCTTGAATTGGATTTACGTTGGAACAGCCGTAATAAAAATACAGTCGGCCATCATCGTCAAGAAACAAATCAGGATCGATCATTCCAATCGGAAAGGCTGGATTGGCAATTTTCCATTTTCCTGATTTGGGATCGGCAGTTTTAAATATTTTAACCGTTGGCGAAGCTGATGACATGAAATACAAAGTGTCATTCATCACAACCGCGGTTGGTGCATAATCTTCCAAAGGAAGATCGTTTGTGGTGATTAAATCAAAATTGATCAAATCGGTTGAATGGAAATATCCACCTGAACGGGAAGCGAAAAGGTAGTATTCACCCTTGTAAACGACCATGGTTGGATCGGCAGCTTCGCGACGCGGAATATCACCATCGAGACAGAACCGGTAACTAAGATTTATCGGATTACAAATGGTTGTTTGAGCCGGTTTGCTTTGCGGATAAGCAACAAGCGTACAAGCTAAAAAAATGAGGAATAGTAGTGGTTTGGTTAGGTTTTTCATTGTTGAATTTATTTAAATAATAGTTGAGAAAACAGGAACAAGCTGCTTTTCCATACATTAAAATCATGTAATCCGTCGGGAATTACATGGTAACCATGAGGTATGTTGTTGGTAACTAAATAATCGTGGGTACGTTGGCTAAAACGGAATAAGCCATCCTTATCGCCGCATGAAATCCAGAGTAGTTTTAACTGTTGTTTTGCTTTTTCAGGATCTGGTATCAGTACTTCAGGTGATTTTGTGTTTGGAGCCGAAGAGAACCCACCAACCCATGCAAATTTGTCGAGGTTACCCAAACCGAAGTTGAGCGATTGCCCCCCTCCCATCGACAAACCGGCAATGGCACGGTGCTCGCGGTCGTTAATTACAGGAAATGATTTTTCGATATACGGAATAAGGTCGTCCAATAAATCTCTTTCGAAAGTTGCAAATGCCTGAACTTTATCAGGAGCCATAATATTTCCGCCTGCGCGGTCGTCTTTCATGGCACGGCCGTTTGGAAGTACCACAATCATGGGTTCAACTTTCTTTTCAGCATACAGATTATCGAGAATTACTTCAGGATGGCCACCGTTAAGCCATTCTTTTTCGTCGCCGCCAATACCATGCAACAGATATAGCACAGGATATTTTTTATCTTTTGAATAACCCGGAGGAGTATAGACCAATGCTTTCCGATTGGTGCCCACAGTTGAAGAGTTGTAGGTAATGGTGTCTATCTTTCCATGCGGAATCTCTGATCGAAGAACATCGTAGCCCTGCGGTGCTTCCTCAACAGCACTTTGAGAATGGGATGAAAGGCTAAGAACCAATAGGACAAAGAGCAAAAAAGTAAATTGATTAATTTTATTCATGGCTGGCAGAGTTAGGTAAATTTTAAAATTAAAACTAATTATTGGTCAAACGAAGTGTTAGTGTTGAAAATACACTTTTCGATTGAATACAAATTTAAGGATATGATCTCTAAGTTGGTACAGAATCACGATTTTTGACCTTTTTATAGCAGCAAAAACCTGCAAGTGCGGATGGCAGTAAGGAAAAAATTGGCTGCCCAATATCTGAGCAGCCAATCTATTCAAAAAATGGATTCTATATCCTTTCCATTATTTATATGCGTCATTTTGATCACACAATGGATTTTTCAACAACTCTTCTGTAGGAATCGGCATATCCATTTTGGCAGGAACATAATCAAAGGTACGGTTGGTCTGCCATGCATCTTGTACCAAAGGATTCGTATTCGGATAACCTTGTCCTTTTGGATAATTACGGTTGATGTGATCTTCCATAAAACCAGAGCGGATTAAATCCTGAGCAAGACACCATTCAGCATTGAATTCCTTGCGACGTTCCTGACCCAGGGCTACCAACCATACTGGTGAAGTAAATCCTTTATCAGCTTTTACCTGAGTATAATAAGCCTTTGCATCAGGAACTACAACTGTAGCTTCATTGAATGGAATAGGATATTCAGTAAGCTCAGGAGCTTTGTAGAATGAAGCTAATTGATTGTAATAAGGAAGATAAGTTGCTGTTAATGCAGCTTTCTTTCCAACTTCAAGATTGCCGAATGCACGTGCGCGAATATCATTAACAATGCCCCAGGCGATTGGATCAGCATCACCATTTAATTTGAAAAGGCACTCTGCATAGTCAAATAATACATTCGCATAACGTTTATAATAAATCTGTTGCGGACCCCACATCGCTTGCCAGTCTGCACGGCAAGTACGCCAATATTTCAAACTCCAGATAGAAGGCGCTGCTTCACCATCTTTGTAAAAATGATAATGTGATGTTAATCCACCTATACTTTGCTGTAAATAAGGATTGTTACCATAGTTTTTGGCTGGTTTCCAATCAGGATTAATTCCAGGCACCGGGCCAATAACGCCTGAAGCATCACGACGTTTATCGCCTTGTTCATAAGAACTCCACCATTCCCACGAGAGGTATAGTGAACCCCATCCACCTGCTTCGGGACAAGCTGTAAAGTAGGTCACCCAAGCGTGAGCATCGGTTAAATTGTTCCAGCTGTTCCATTGCGAACCTTCGTCAAGCACTTCTTCCCAAATACTTTCTTTTGTCCATACAGCTCCCGGATCCCACAATGTTGTGAAAGAAGGATTTAATTCGTATTTACCGCTTTCAATTACTTGTTTTAAAGCAGCAGCCGCTAAAGTGTAGTTAGCTTTTGCTTGCTCGGGAACGCGGTATGCTTTCCACATATAAGCTTCGCCCAGATATGAAAGAGCAAAACCTTTGGTGCAACGACCATACTGTCCGTCCATTGGATCCCATTCAAGTTCCTCAACTGCTACCTTTAAATCATCAATGATAAAATCCCACATAACTTCGTATGATTCAGCGCGGGCTTTTGCAGGCGTATTGATATAGGTCTCGCCTGTTGCCAACATTGGTACACGACCGAAAGCTTTCGCCAGCCACATGTAGAAGAAAGAACGGACAGACCTGGCCTGACCATCAAGTGAAGTTTTTACTGCAGGAGTAATATTCGTTGCTGCATTAAGACCATCGAGGAAATCGTTGCAACGTGAAATTGCTTTATAGCAATGTTTCCAACCGCTCAAAAGTTCCGGGCTACCGGCATTCCAGTTCTGAGTATTCCAGTCTTTGTCCCAACCAGTTGCCTGAGTATCCATTGTTGGGTGACCACCAATAAACAAGTTTGGTTTGAAACCCCAGTCTCCGTTGGTTTCACTTACAGGAAGCATCATATCGTAGCAACCAACAAGACCAGCCTTGGCATCTTCGTCGCTCTTAAACATCTGATCGGCAGCCAAAATGGAATAATGATCCACCGTTAAGAATTCGTCGTTGTTGCATGAGCTTATTCCCAACAGGAATAAAACACTGACAACTGAAAATAATATTTTCGATATATTTTTCATAATATTGATCTAAATTAAAGTGTAACAACTAGAATTGGATATTCAAACCAACTGAATAGATACGTGGCATAGGATAACGGCCTGTATCCAAACCGGTATAGAGCACACTTCCTTGTCCTGCTTCAGGGTCACCATATTTGTTGTAACTGGAGATGCAAGCTAAGTTTTGAACAGAAACATAAAGACGTGAACTTTCAATACTTAAATGCTTCAAAAGTTGTTTGTCGAAATTATAGCCAACCTGAACGTTGCTGATTTTCAGGAAATCACCATTTTTAACCCACGCCGAAGAACCACGCATGTTTTGATTGTAGTCAAGAATTGACAACTTAGATAGTGTGGTGCTTCTATTTTCAGGAGTCCAGGCTTCTGCTGACGATGAGTTTAAGATGTTAGGAATAGTTCCGTTATCGGTTCCATAAATATTAGACAATGTCATGGCCGAATAAGAATAGATTTGCTGGCCAATTACTCCGTAAGAGTATATCGAGAAATCCCAATTCCTGTAATTAGCGTTCAAGGTCAAACCATAGTTTACTTTAGGAAAACCATTTCCTAAGATAGTCATATCTTTTTGATCAATAAAACCATCATCATTAAGATCTTTATACTTGAAGTCACCGGCAGAAGTGTTTACCATTTGATACTGTGAGTGGCCTTTGGCTACAGCAGCGGCATTGGCAGCGGCAACTTCAGCAGGAGTCTGGAATATACCTTCAACTTCGTAACCATAGAAAGAACCTACAGCATAACCTTCACGCATAATTGAGTGTCCATCCCAGTGCACACCGGCAGAAGCAGCTACTGCACCTACGTTTGATCCGTCGTTTGTAGCATCACCATTTACATAGAACTGGTCAGGACCCACTTCTATAATTTTGTTTTTTAAGCTTGAACCTGTCAATGTGGCTCCAATATTCCAATCCTGATCAATTTTCTTTTTATAGTTCACGCTAAATTCCAGACCTTTATTCTGAATTTCGCCGAAATTGGTATATACAGTGGTAAAACCGGCTGATGGGCGAATTGACCGATTCAGCAACAGATCTTTGGATGTCCGGGTAAAATAATCAAAAGTTATACTAAGATCATTATTTAAGAGTCCTAAATCAATACCAATGTTGGTTTGTTCGTTGGTCTCCCATTTTAATCTGGTATCTACCAGTGTTTTAACTAAACCGTTACCTGTTTCACGTGTTGAACCTAAACCTGCAACGCCACCTTGTCCATAATAATAATAAGCAATTGTATTTGAAGTAAGTGCCTCTACATTTTTATCGGTTGCACCTCCTGAATTACCAGTCTGTCCCCAACCAAGGCGAAGTTTCAAATTACTGATAGCCGGAGTGTTTTGCATGAAATCCTCTTCAGAAATACGCCATGCAGCTGCAGCAGAAGGGAAAGTACCCCAACGGTTACCAACACCGAAGTTGGAAGAACCGTCGCGACGTACAGTTCCGGTTAAGATGTAACGATCTTTAAAGCTATACATGGCGCGACCAAAGTATGAAATGCCGCGTACCTGCAAATTGTAGGCGCCGCTACCGGTGCGTGAAGTAATGTCGCTTGTAAGGCTGATATCGCGGATATTGGAACCAGGAAAATCAACCGCGTTGGCAGTGGTCCAGCTTCCAAAGCTCTTGCTTACGGAATTACCGGCCATCAAAGTCAGATTGTGCAATTCAGTCTTCAGATTGTAAGTCAAATAACTTTCAAGCGACATAACGTTGTTCTGGTTGTTTTCGATTTGTAACTGATAACGGGTATCGTAATTAGCCAATACAATATTGGTAATTCCGTCTTTTTCAAATCGTTGCTTGTTTCCCCAGAAATTCTCGAAGTTACCTACAGTAAGGTTGTACGAGCCAATTGACTTGAACGTTAAGCCTTTCAGCAATTTAAGATCGATATAGGCGCTTGTAAATACCTGATTGTTTTTTCTTAATCCATTGTTTTCCATTTGCTCGGCATACAAGTTGTTTGGCGAACCTCCATCGTAATCTACTGCTGTTTGATAAGAAGCGCCATAGGTACCGTTGGCATTAATAACATTGGGACTAACGTAAGCACCGGCAGCATCAACATAATCCAATGTTGGGTTATAAAATGCTAAATCGCGGAGAGATGAAAGGTTACCATTGTTACCAAAACCTAAGTTGCTACCCTTCGATTCGGAATGAACGAAATTGATATCGCCACCGATTTCCATGAAATTGGACACTTTGGTAACGACATTGGCACGAGCTGTTAAACGGTTGTAGTTTGTATTGATAAGAATCCCGTCGTTATTTAAATAGCTTAATGAGAAGTTAGACTGGGTTTTTTCTGTACCTCCGGAAGCCGATAAGTTGTATTGTTGTTTCAGTGAAGTGCGTGTCAATAAATCCTGCCAATCGATGGTGTTTCTTTTACCATCATAGTTGGCAGCAAAAACCTGGTTCATCAAAGTTGCTCCATCGTTGGCGCGACCTGTACGCATGTTTCTTGCAAACTGGTCTGCATCACCAACATCCAATCTCGATGCCAATGTTTGTACGCCATAGTCAGCAGAAAAAGTAACATGTGTAGCACCAACCTTACCATGTTTTGTAGTAACCATGATAACACCGTTGGCACCGGCAGCACCGTAAATAGCAGTAGCTGAAGCATCTTTCAAAACTTCAATGCTTTCGATATCACTTGGGGCAAGAAAATTGGCGTTTGTACCTACCTGCACTCCATCAACCACATAGAGTGGCCGGGGGTCGCCGTTAATAGTTGCAACACCACGAATACGAATGGCTGCGTTTCCATCAGGAGCACCGTCTTGCGCTGTAACAATTACACCAGCAGCAGCTCCCTGAATACCCTGTAAAATGTTGGTAGGATTCTTTCTCATCATTTCTTCACTGCTAACCGAAGCAACAGATCCTGAAATATCGCTTTTTCTTGACGTACCATAACCAACCACAACAACTTCGTCCACCTGCAAATTATCAGGAAGAAGTTTTACATTGATAACGTTTTGTTTTGCAACTGCGATGTTTTGGGTAGTGTACCCAATAAATGAGAAAGATAGTGTTGATTTTGAATCAGCATTAATCTGATACTTTCCATCTGTATCAGTAATTAAACCATTTGTCGTTCCTTGTATTACGACATTTACTCCAGCCATTGGGGTTCCACCTTCATCAGTTACCAACCCCTTTACCAGAACGGATTGGGCATAGGTAAAAAACGACAATAGCAAAATAGGCAGCATAGTAATTGCAACCTTTACTAATTTGTTTTTTTTCATAAGTTTAAATTTTTAATAATTAATGAGGAAATTAGACTTAGACAATGTCGGCTATTCTTTTCCGGCCAATGCCTATTTACTGAATATTAGACCATTAAGGACTTCTCTCTTTTTTATGCATATATTGTTTGGATTTAATTATTATTCAACAAATTCATCAACAATCATATAAGCTACGACTCGGATGACGTTCTGTTCCGTTCCGCTGCAAAAACATAAAAATTCAAAATTAGGCGCACAAGATTCTTTGGATTGAACCAAATATGAAATATTAAGTACCGAAAGTAGATTATGGTATGTTCAAAGACTTTTGATTATAGATATTCAATTTTCAATTTTGAGTAAATTATGCATCCGGCCATAAATGTAGCAAAGTTACGACCCCGGTCGGGATTGAATGAGGCGTTGGTGATAGCTTCTTTTTAATTATATGATGCCGCTGGCATTGGGTTGCGTGTTCATTATTCCATGCATTTATTCCATAATAATTCCTATTTTTAACCCTTATCAAATTTATGATACCAATACACCATTATAAGGTCAACAAACAAAAACCTATGGCAAACAAATCTTCGAATAGCAATCTCACCAACGCAAAAAATGCAAAAAACGACGAGTTTTATACCCAATACCACGACATTGAAAAAGAAATAACAGCCTATTTGGAATACAACCCCGAGGTTTTCAGGGGGAAAACAATTCTGTTGCCATGTGACGACCCGGAGTGGAGCAACTTCACCAAATTTTTTGCCCAGAATTTCGAACGCCTGGGCCTGAAAAAGCTTATCAGTACAAGCTACGCTGTTGAAAGCAAGAAATACAAAAGTTACTACCAGCCCTCGTTGTTCGAGGTAAACGACCCGCAATTCGACGAATACAAAACCAAAAAGAATGGTAAAATATTTATCCTCACGGGCGACAAATCGGGCGATGGAAAGGTAGATGTAAACGATTTGGAATGGCACTATTTAAAAGGCGATGGCGATTTTAACAGCAATGAAATTAAAAAACTGCGAGACGAAGCCGACATCATCATAACCAATCCGCCTTTCTCCATGTTCCGCGATTTTTTAGCATGGATTATTAAGGCAGATAAGCAATTTGTAATCATCGGTAATATGAATGCCATTACTTATAAAGAAGTTTTTCCGTTAATTAAAGGTGATAAGATGTGGTTGGGAAACGGATTTCATGCGGGTAACGCTTACTTCTCGACCACACTTGCAAAAGAATATGCGGCAGGAGTTTATGACCCCGAAACGGGTTTGGTGAAGTTCAGGAATGTTTGTTGGTTTACCAACCTTGACCATGGGCGGCGTCACCAGCCACTGCCACTGATGACGATGGATGACAACCTAAAATACAGTAAACACAAAGAGCTAAAAGGAAAAGAATCGTATGACCAATACGATAATTACAATGCCATAGAAGTCCCGTTTACCGATGCTATACCGAGCGATTACGAAGGTGCGATGGGTGTGCCGATAAGTTTTCTTGATAAATACTCCCCAGAACAATTTGAAATTATCGGTTATGAAAAAAGTTATCACCTTAGAACCAAAATTTATCCTAACCAGATACAGATAGATAAAAATGGCAAAAGAAGCAATGTTACCAAATTGAATGACGGCGCTGCTATAAAAGTTTTTACTCAACCGGATGATATGACATATTATTTGGTTGATGACGAATATTTTGTGCAATCGTATAAGCGGATTTTTATTAAGCATAGGAAAAAAACAACATGAAAACAACCTTAAAAACCGATATTACAGTAAAAGATATTTGCGAAGGCTTTATTTATAACGAACTCGAAGGCAAAGGCTTGTTTGGTTTGAGCGGCAAACTAACCATTCAGCCCGAGTATCAACGCAACTATATTTATGCCGACGGCAAAAAAGATGTGGCCGTTATCGAATCTATCCTCAAAGGCTACCCGCTGGGTTTAATTTATTTCGTGAAAGTGAGCGACGATAAACTGGAAGTGTTGGACGGGCAACAGCGCATTACAAGTTTTGGGCGGTATGTTACCAACAAGTTTGCAGTAAAAGACGAAAACGGAATGGAGCAATATTTCGGTGGTATTGCCGCCGACAAACAGGCTAAGATTTTGGAAACCAAACTGACCATTTACGAGTGCGAGGGCTCCGAAACGGAAATAAAACAATGGTTTCGAACCATCAACATTGCGGGTATTCCGCTTAATAACCAAGAATTGCTCAACGCCATTTTCTCGGGCCCGTTTGTTACTTTGGGCAAAGAGGAATTCAGCAACAGTCAAAACTCCAATATTCAAAAATGGAGTGCATATATTTCGGGCAGCGCCAACAGGCAGGATTTTCTGGAATGTGCGCTCGACTGGGTAAGCAAAGGCAACATTAGCGAATACATGAGCCGCCACCGTTTCGACAAAAACATTATCGGATTAAAGACCTATTTCAATAGTGTAATTGATTGGGTTTCGGGCGTGTTTAAAGATGTGGAGAGTGAAATGCGCGGTTTGGAATGGGGGCGTTTGTACGAAACCTATCACAAACAGGCGTATAATCCGGCAAAAGTATCGGCAGAGGTGCAAAAACTCTACGCCGATTCGTATGTAAAAAACCGCAAAGGTATTTTTGAATACATTTTGGGCGGTTCGGTTGACACAAAACTGCTGGATGTCCGGGTTTTTGACGATGCAACAAAAAAATCGGTTTACGCCACACAAACTTCCCGGGCACAAACCAAAGGCGAATCAAACTGTCCGCTATGCGCGTTGGGTCACGATGCCAACAAGAGCAAAATATGGAAGCTGGCAGAAATGGATGCCGACCATGTTTCGGCATGGAGCAAAGGCGGCGCAACCGATGTTAAAAATTGCCAGATGTTGTGTAAGACACATAACAGGGCAAAGGGGAACCGGTAAAAGTCGCAGAAAACAGGGGCATTTGCCCCGACATCTTCGTAGAACAAATGAATTTTGGGAACCAAAGGGCGTAGCCCTGATATCTTCGTAGCACGAAACATGAATGAATAATCAAAGGGGCGTTAGCCCTGACATCAATTAATGAACACTGAATTAACAAATAAAGATTACAGGGCTACGCCCCTGGTTTCTCGCAGGAAATCTTTTTTCTACGATGAACAAAGGGCTACGCCCCTAAAATCGGCTAAAGCAATGAAAAAGCACAGGGGCGTTTGCCCCGACATCTTCGTAGAACAAATAAATTTTGGGAACCAAAGGGCGTAGCCCTGAAATCTTCGTAGAATGAAATATGAATAGTTAAAACATAGGGGCGTTAGCCCTGAAATCTTATCAATATGGCAAATACCTACACCCAGCTTTATGTGCAATTCGTTTTTACAGTCAAGGGAAAAGGAAACCTAATCAACGAAAAATTCAGGGATGAACTGGAAAAGGTAATGTGTGGCATTATTACCAATCACCAATCAAAAACGTATGCTATTTATTGCAACCCAGACCATACGCATATTTTCGTGGGGATGCATCCGGCAATATCCGTTTCAAAATTGATTGAACAGATAAAATCGGGTTCATCCAATTGGCTGAACGGGAAAAAATACATTAGTGGAAAATTTTGCTGGCAAGATGGTTACGGGGCATTTACGTACTCCAAATCGCATATCGACAAAGTGGTAAAATACATTTTGAATCAACCCGAACATCACAAAAAGAAATCGTTCAAAGAAGAATATTTGTTGTTTCTGAACAAATTTGACATTGAATATAATCCAAAATACCTTTTTGAATGGTATGATGATTTATAGATATCAGGGCTAACGCCCCTATTGGCGGTCGGGATAAATTATTTCTACGAAGAACACAGGGCTACGCCCCTGAAATCAACGCTGCCACACGATTTTTTATCGCTTGCCTTGCCGGAAACGTCAAAAATTATTAATGGAAAAACAAATTTCAATTTCGCAGTTTTATGGGCGATCAAAATGTTATTTGAAACGAAGAAAATGAGCTTGATCCTAAATTTCAGTTGGCGATTTTCCAAAGTGTTTTCTGAAAACAGTACTGAAATAGGCCACACTGGTAAAACCGCTAAGTTCGCTCACTTCTGTCACTGTATATTTTCTTGATTGTATCAGTGACAAAGCGTGATCGAGTCGAATGGTTTTAATAAAATCAGTGGGAGACAAACCTGTTAGCGACTTGGTTTTTTTATAAAGAAGCGACGAACTCATGTTCACTAATGAGGCAAATTCATCTTTTGAAAACTCTGAATTCGAAATATTTTCACGGGCAACCCTGAGAATATTCTTTATGAACTTGTCGTTGTGTTCATTTACATGGATTACAGGATCTGCGGATTCACCATTTATTAGCTTAAACGCTTTTCCCCTGACGACCTCCCGATTGTGAATAATCGATTTTATTCTTTGCAGTAAAAGACTCATATCAAAAGGTTTGGTCAAATAATCATCGGCGCCCAGACCTAAACCATGCAACTGATCAGTTTTTTCAGACAAAGCCGTGAGCAAAACAACCGGAATATGAGATGTTTCGTAAGTCGATTTCATTAATTTACACAATTCAAAACCATCCATATTTGGCATCATAATATCAGAAACTACCAGATCAGGAATTTGCCTTGAAATGAGTTCCCAGGCTTTTTCGCCATCAACAGCTGTTGAAACCTTAAAATCAAGGCTTAAGGTACTCTTCAAAAAATTCAGCAGTTCGTCATTGTCTTCAACAATCAAAATTTTCATTTCTTTTGAGGCTTGAACCACATTTTCTGATTCAGTATGATGAATAAGGTCTTCAACTGGACTCTTCGGAATTGGGATATCTGAAAGTGAATTGATAATTTCTGATTTACTGGATATTGGTTTAAATGGAATAACAACCTGAAATGTTGATCCGACATTTTCCTGACTGCTGCAACTAATGCTTCCATTATGCATGGTTACGTAGTTTTTAACCAGTAAAAGCCCGATTCCGGAACCTACGACTTTTGAATTAATCGCATTATCGCCCCTGTAGAATTCTTTAAACAACTGTTTTTGTGCTTTTTTACTGATACCAATTCCATTGTCCTTTACCTGAAGTACCCATTTTTTATCGTCGCATTTAAGTTCAATCTGAATTTGGCTGTTTGCCGGAGAATATTTGATGGCGTTTGAAATCAGGTTATCGATTATCTTCTCCATTTTCGACTCATCAACCGCCGTTGAGTAACTATCAGTAGTTGAAACAAAAACGAGTTCGATATTCTTACTTTTCGCATACGAATCAAGCATTATCTTGCGGTTTGAAACAAGTTTCACAATATCTGTCATCGAAAGCAACAGGTGTTCCTTGCCAATATCAACCTTCTGGAAATCCATTAGTTGGGTAACCACCGAAGTAAGTTGCCGTGCCTGTTCAGTGGCCAGNNGTGCGAATATCGTGTGCAGTATTGGTAAAAAACCGGACCTTTTCTTCTGTATGTTCCTGTTTCAACATGTTTATGTAGTACAAGAAATACAGAACAATGATTCCGGATAAAATTAAAATAATGATTATCCAGAACCAGCCCGTTCTCCAGAATGGAGGAATGAGCTTAATCTCAATCGAACGCTCAGCAATAACATTCGACAAAGAGCTATCATACAACTTAATTTTTAACTCAAATTTACCGCTAGGAATGTTGGTATAAGTTACAATCCCGTTTCCCGACGGGGCCGACCAGTCTTTGTCAAATCCTTCCAGTTTCCACGAGAACTTTGATCCCGATTGCATTCCGATTGAAATTAATTCGAGGCTAATCGTATTCTGTGAATATTTTAAACTGATGGTTTGTAAACTATCAACCGGCGTTTTCAATTTCAATGAAGCTGTCTCCCTGATCGAACGTCCGGAAATGGTCAGATCCTGAAAGAAAATTTTTCCTTCCGAAGAAATTTCCCTGATCGATTGTGGGGCAAATAAAACAGCACCACTATTGGTTCCCCAGGCCAGCTGGCCATTTTTCAATCTGGAAAGAGCACTTTTATTGTACGAAATACCCGACAGCGGAAAAATGGAAGAAAAAGTAAAGGCAGTTTTATCAACAGGGTTAAAACGGCATAAACCGCTTTCGGTTCCAACCCAAAGACAACTATCTGCATAAATAATACTATTCAGGAAATTCGAAGGCAAGCCCTCATGGGTGGTGTAGGTTTTTGTCGATCCTTCTCTATGATTGTATTCCAGCAATCCCTCGCCACTTGTGCAAACCCATACGATATCGCCTAAAACAAGGATATCCTGAACTACATAATCAGGCAAAAAGCACTTGATATCACCTGTTTGCTTGTTCAGTAACTTTATATTGTTGCTGCATCCTAAAAGTATTTGATTGGGCGATAATTCAGCAAACGAGCTTATTGGTATTTCGGTGTAGGTTTTGAATTTGTTTTCCTTCGACAGATAACACGTAAATTTTCCGTTGATGCCACCAATCCACAAATCTCCCTGACTGTCTTTAAAAATGTCGAATATGAAATTGCTTACCGACGATAATTCCTTATCATCTCTGGAATAATGTGCAAGCTCCGCACCAGTTTTTCCGTCGAGAACATAGATACCCGAAGAATAGCTGCCAGCCCAGATCCGTCCCTGATCGTCTTCACAAAGTGTGAGAAACACCTGCGCTTGTTTGAGTTTATTGTAATAGAAGTTTTTCCATTTATCCGATGCTACATCCCAGCAACTTATACCATTGTTTGTTGCAAACCAGATTTTGCCGTCGCGATCCTCGATAATGCCATTCACATCGTTATTTACCAACGAATTTGCATCGTTCGCGTGGTGAACAATCTGATTTACAAGCGGAGATGCAAGATCATAAAATGACACTCCGCCGCTTATTGTACAAATCCAAACCCGCTTTCCGGGGTCGTAAAAAATATCATATACTCCATTTCCCCTTAAAGAATTCGGATCATCAACATTCTCTTTGTAAACATTTAAGAGTTGGCTATTCTGTTTATTCAGCTCCCAAACACCCTGACCATCAATCCCGACCAAAATCGTTGATTCGGAATTTGCTTCAATGGCAAGAATGGGTTGCCTCGGGAAGCTTGATTCAAGGATATGGGTCAGTGTTGCCGAATTGAAATTATAGCAAAATAACCCTCTCGAGAATGTACCAATCCAGAGTTGGTGCTGGGTTTTGTCGTAAAATAGCGATGAAACCAAAAACGGACTTACGTTCCTGTTTTCGTAAATACATTTACTTTTCAATGATTGAATATCCAACGACCAGATTCCTTCAGATTTTGCGATGATCAAATGTTGCTCATCAAACCACGAAATCGAATATCTATCCTTTGAAATTTCTTCAACCAGTGAAAGTTCACCCGAACTGTATTTATACAATCCTAAATTTAAAGCGATCCAGTAATCACCTGATTTATCTACCAATAAAGCATACACATCAAACTGATCATTACTAAAAGTCTTGCTTAAATTTACGATCAGGTCGAACCTGTCATATATCGAATTGTATAAAAAAATCTGACCATTATTGGTATATGCAATTAGTTTCGATTGTTCGTAAATTAACTTAACAACAATTGCACCGGANNGCCCAGATAAAGCCATTGTCGTCTTTACAAATCGAGTTTGTAACCCGGTTAGAAATTCCATACAAGGAGTTGATACTGTAAAACTTTACAGCCAGAACATTCAGCGAGAATGCAATATTTATAAATATAATCGCCGCGAGCCAGTATTTAAGATTTATGGACTTATTCACATCAATTCCCCGATATTAACTAACAATGACCAACATTTAATAAAATGAAACAGCTAAAATTATCTTTTTTTTCTAATATTTCGTTTACAATCCTTACTCATCGCTATTGTGCATTTTACATCTTCATAACCAATGAGAATGCTATTTCATAAACTTGTTGGATAAAACTTATAAAATTAAAGATCAGGAACGATAAGGGTTTCTAAATTTAGATAGACTTTGTTTGATTTTAGATAAATTTTGCCAGAAGTATTGCTAAAAATACTCCCTATCATTTTTGCCATTGCCGCATTGCTGCTCGGTTTGGTATAGCAGCATTTTGTGATAGCGCTTATGAATACCAATCGCACGAAAAATAGTTGGCTCCAACTGGCATCCGGCAAAAGGTAAAGCTGAACTTTTCAGACAAAACCAGTCTATTCTCCAATTGCAGGCCTTCCATTTTCCCAGCTAATTTTAACATTCGAGAGAAACCATGTTTTTCCATTATCATTGTTTCCCTGAAAAAACAGGTAATCGTCGCCTTTGGGATTGGCATAAATGTGCGGATGGCCCGACTCGCTTGAATTCCATTCTCCAGGCTTTCCGTTGGCTAAAAAGGGTTGGTCAAAAAGTCGCGTCCAATTGACTCCATCGGAACTTTTGGCGACACCAATTTGCTGCGGAGCATTGTTATTTGCCCCAGCATAAAACATGAAAAGTTCACCATTTTTATTGATAATGGATGCAGCTTCAATGCAGTCGCGCTCCCAGGGTAATTCGGGTTTGAGCATAGGGAAATCTTTCGAGAGATTCGTCCAGTCTTGCTTATCGAAATTGGTTCTCCCCGATGCAACGGCAACACCCTGCATCTGTATTTCAAAGTTCGGATCGCGTGTGGCGTAATAAAGATAGTATTTGCCTTTAAATGGAATAACTTCTGCATCAATGGCCCGGCCACAATTCCAATCGCCGTCGGGACTAAATACCGGGTTGGTTTTGTTCCGGGTAAAGCTGATACCGTCGCTTGACCACGCATGGCAAATGGCATCTTTGGTTCCATTTCCGTAAGTCTGGTAAAACAGGTGCACCTTATTTTTAACCACCAATGCACAGGGCGCTGCAATACCTTTGGCTTCATATGTTGCTTCAGGATCAGTGTTTACTTCGCCAATCCGGGTCCAGTTCACAAGGTCGTTACTTTCGGCAATTCCAACTCCCCAGCCATGCACCACTCCTGCCTGATCGGTGTAGCCCGGAACCGAATAATACATCAGGAAACGACCTTTAAAACGGATCACATGGGGATCTTTGGAGAAAGGAACTCCTTTGCGGTAAGTATCGCCGAACATCATTTTTGTGCCTTTGGGGTTTAATCCGGCTTCAGTCGTGCAGCCAATTAATAACCGATCCGGGTCTATTTCCTGAAGCCATTTTTCATTCAAGTCCTGTGCATGTTTAAAAGGGCCATCTGTTAACCGCACATCATGCAATGAAAAAGTTATGGCATTCAAAGCGGCAGGAACACCTTGTCCTTCTGAAATAATTGATACACCAGCAAGAATTACAAAACAGAAGAGAGATTTAAACATTGGCTATTTTCTTATTAATTTATAACTCAATACTAACATTATTCATTCGTATTGTTTCGTGTACACTTTCAGGATTATGTAATTTCAGACTACAATTGTTCAATCCTGAAAAATTACGTGGTGTAAGTTCCTGCCTGTAAATTTTTTGGGAAACAGATTTATTTATATTGAATTCCATTTTCCAGCCATAACGGTTATAAAACTTGATAAGCAGTTGATTTTTACCGGGTTTTAAAGTTAAAAGCACCAATTCACTGTTTAAGACAGAATTCCTCGGGTTGTTATGCATCACCAAATTCTCACCGTTCAGCCAAACAATTACACCATCCCCGCTGCTAATTTCAACGAGTTGTTCCTGAGCTGTTTCAGAACTTATTTCCTGAAGTACAAACCACGATTGCAAAGGCTTTGATTCAATTGAAACAACTTCTCCATCTTTCCAATCCGAAGTTTCTTTCCATGTTAGATTCGATCGGTTCCTCCAATCTGTTGCCGGATTGATTTGCGAAGTCACTTTTTCAGGAACCTCTTCAAAACTTGACTGAAAAGAACCATACTGGAACCTTTGTCCCCATTGAATCTGACTTGTATCCAGATGAATTTCAGTTCCATTTTGCAATTTCACCAATTCATCCGTTCCATTCCAGCTCAATTCAATATTTTTCCCAATTTCACCGGCGGTGTAATAAACAACAGGGATAACCTGTTTTCCGGTTTTTGAAAAGTTCCATTCCTGTTTCACAGTACTGCGGAAGTTATTGTAATAGTCGATGCAGGAATAGCTGTAATGTTTCAAAGAATTGGAGAGGTTTAATGTAATGTTATTTCCTTCGAAGATATTTTCAGGCTTTACTTTAAACCCTTCGGCAAACTCAACTTTAATAACTTTAAAATCATCTTTTTGAAACAATGTTTCCGGAACAACAATGGTGAGGTTTTCTTTGTCTGCTTTTGTCCTGAACTTTACGGTCGGTTGGTTGAGCAGGCTAACTTGTTTGATCTTTCCCGAAATACCTTTCAGAATCAGGCTCTCTTGGGGAGTTCCGGACAAAATAAGATAGAGACAATTCTTTTTGGCAGTTACTTCTCCCCAATTGAAATACTCCGGAAATGGATTGGCCGTAGTTCCATAAATTGCTTCTCCGTTTTTTTCCAGCCAGTTACCAATTCCTGTAAGCACTTCTGCTTCATAGGGCACAACAGTTCCATCACCTTTTGGACCAATATTCAGCAAATAGTTACCGCCGCGGCTAACCACTTTGATCAGGCTTAGTAATTTTTCATGAATTTTACCCTGAAGATTTTCTCTCTTTTGCCAGGAACGGTATCCCCATGTTTCGTTGAAAATGGAAGCCGGAGTCTGCCAGGGAGCATCAATCTTGTAATCTGGATATTCATTATCGCCCATTACACAAAAATCGTAAGCATCGTTGCCTAACCGACCACTTACCAGGCAATTGGGCTGCAAACGATGAACAAGTTCGTACATTTCCCGACTTTGATTTACAGTTAGAGATCCCATATCGAACCACATTTCAGATATTTGTCCATAATTGGTCAATAGTTCTGTAATCTGTTTTTTATTGTATTCGTGATGGTCGGCTGTAATTGGATTTGCATTGTGACTGGTGGATGGATGCAACGTGTAATCGATGAGTGAAAAGTAGAATCCAAGGTTCATATTTGCCCTTTTACAGGCTTCCGAAAGTTCTTTCAGCACATCACGTTTAAATGGAGTGGCATCAACAATGTTGAACCGGGTTGTCGCAGTTTTAAACATGCAGAAACCATCGTGGTGTTTCGAAGTAATTACAATAGAACGCATTCCAGCCTTTTTGGCCAGGCTGACAATTGAGTCAGCGTTCCATTTTTCAGGATTAAACCGGGATGGAATATCCTCGTAAACATCGGCAAATATGCCGGCTCTGGCTTGTATTTGTTCACTATAACCATTGTCATTTGGCTTGCCATTCCAAACTCCACCCAATTCGGAATAAACACCAAAGTGGATAAACATGGAGTATTTGTTGTTGTGCCAGCTTTGTTGATCAGACGTTGGCTGTTGTGAAAATGCCATGAAGAAGAAGCTCATCAACACAACTGTAAAACACACTTTTCGTTTCATAAATATTTTAATAATAGTTTAAAAATCAAATGAAGTTTCCTGAATAGTAAGGATTTTTATAATCTTCAACTTTTAGTTTTTTACAAATTTGAAACTGTATTCTTTCTCCTTTTGTTGAATTCTAATGATATATATCCCTGAATTCAAGGAAGATATACCAACAACAGAACTTGTCGGATGCTTTTGAGTAAAGAACTTCTTTCCAAGCACATCATATACCTGCCAGCCTGTAACATTTTCAATCGAAGAAAGCTGAATAATGTCAGAAGCTGGATTTGGGAAAATCCGAATTTCGGGTTCTTTGAGCGTATGATTGCCTGTTGGTATTTTGCTGGTCACATAGGTTGTTATACTTTGAGCATCCAGATTATCTGTGAATGAATTGCTTGTGCACTTGAGAGTTCCTTCGTCATTCAGGTTTTTGCTTCCGGAGGTAACGTATTTCTTTACACTGAAAACCGTATCGTTTTTAAAACTAAATATTTGGCTGACTGTATTTTTATTTTGGTTAATCACCACCACTACATTTTGGTCCTTTCCCTTGAATGCTACAAGATAAACCTTCGTTTTTGGCTGATAAGTGGCATCTACTCTATTAAAACCAGGACGTACAAATTTTGAATACTGCCCCATAGTAAACCCTTTCTTTTTCAGCTTTCCTCCAGCTTCAATGAGATTACAGCCCGGCTGCCTTAAATACCACCATACATATGCGTTCATGTTATTGTACATACAGTCGGTTATCTCTTTTGCCATAGTAATACATGTTTCAATATCGTCAGGATTAAAATATTTCTCTGTCATCCAGACCTTTTTCCCCTTTGAAATGGCATTGGTGTAATTGTAGGCTGAAGCTCCGTATAAATGCCCGCCAATGTATTGAACATGGGCATTTGCAGTTGAATCGTTTAAAATCGGATCGGAATAATTCTTGTCAAAGTTAAATGCTTCAGGTGCCATGACAGGTTTACCAATGGCTGATGCGTTGTTTTTACAAAAAGTCAGAAGCTGTGCCGGAGTCCAGTTACATGATTCATAACCAACCTCAATATTGGGTTCGTTTTGAAGAGAAACAACATCAACATTTCCGAGGTGTGAACAGAAGTTTTTCAGATGAATCGCATAATCGGCATAAGAACTTGGCTTGAGTTCGCCTCCTGTTGTATTGTTATTGGTTTTCATTGAAGCTGGCGGCGACCAGGGTGAAGCCAGAATCATTGCTCCTCTATTCTTTGCTCTTATGGCATTCTGCTTTTCATCATTCCACCAACTGGAACTGGGATCAATACGAACCCGCAAAATACTCAATCCCATCTGATTTGACTTATCGTTTTTAAAAGCAGCATCGGCCTCAGGTGTGGTTAGTTGTCCATGCCAGGCAGTACTTGCTCCGAAACCGTCGATCACCTGCTTTACTTTTGAAACATCAATGATTGCTTCCTGTGCATTCAGGTTAAAAATCAGGAATGCAAAAATTGAAAGCAGTACTATTTTTTTTAACATCATTGTGATTTTACCTGAATAACTCATTGCCTGATTATGTTTTTACTTTTTTTGCCTTTTTATCACCAACCCATGGCGGTTGATTTATTCCCTGAAATGGCATATTTATCTAATTTCCAAAAGACGAACTTCAAAGCTAATTAAACTTAAAAACATTTGCATAGCTGTTTTCTGTAATGACACCTCCATGTATGGCCATTTTGTAAACGAGTTCAAAAAAGGGAAATCCAACTATTGAATTTCCCTTTTTCTATGCCCTGTACTCTGGCTCCGATCAGCTATTTAATTGCCAGAACCACCATTTTTCCTAAACCAAAATATCCATAAGTTACCTCAATATGCTTACTTTTCTCTTTCGGAATCAAATACTTTGCTGTAAAAATACCGGTATTGGCGCCGGTTTCGGTCACTTCAAGCTTAGTATAAGAACCATTTTCGTTATTGATTTCAACCCAACCTTTATCGGCTTTATTCCAATCCTTATTCAGGGCAGCTTTCAGTTCTATGGTAATGGTTTGGCCTGATTTTTCGAACGATGCTTAAAAGAAGAAGTGGAAATATTAAAAGATGGATTGGGTTCATAAAACGATCAAAACGAAAGTTATATGGCCTGAAAACATTTGCNNAATGGAATAGTTGAAGGTCATGTGAACCGGATCAAGAGCATTAAGCGTCAAATGTATGGCAGAGCAGGTTTTGAACTGTTGCGGAGAAAGGTGATTCTATCTCAAACCGGATAATTATTCCCCAAATGTGACGAAGAACCAATTTCACCGTTTTTTCCAGGCTTATTTCAAAAACCACCCCGCGATATCGCAACGCCCAGAAAAGCAATAATTAAGGCCAGCAGCAGATTAAGCATCCCAGTCCACCTCGCCAACATTTTGAATTTATTTCCTGAGGATTGTTGCATCTCATCAATCGATTTCATACCAATTTAAAAATCATGGATTCCAGATATCAGTAACATCAAAACGAAAAGAGCCAATTTAATGCTCAGCAACTTTCCGAAGTTACTGGTTGTGAAAAACTCGACTGTAAATGGCAGTCCCCTGAAGTAAATATTCAGGCTTCCGGTTAAAATCAGTATTATGATTGCGAGCCATCCATAAAACCGGAATTTAATCCCGGTTTTATGGAGCAGCAATACCCGGTTGGGCTGCGGCATAATGCCAGGAACCAAAACCAGTGGGATGAACAACATGCCTCCGATCCAAAATGCGGCGCAAATTACATGTACAAAAACCGAAATCAAATAATAGGTTGCCATACGATTTACTAATGCATTAACATGGTCTAAGAAATTCTGGGATTTGAATTACAAGCGGAAGTTCAACCTATCGATGCTCTTTATTCAACTTTTAGTTTACTGATTTTTACTTCCCACACATCAGGTCCCTCCTGAAGGTATTCCCAACCAAATTCTTTCCCTTTTTCAGCAGTAAACTGATAATAAAGCGGTTTTGGATCGTGGTCGTTATGAAGGATAAAAGATTCTCCTACAGCCAAATCTTCGTAGGCTTGAAAGATTGTCGGGTGTTTATACCTGGGTTCAATTTTTGTTGCATCCAATGTTTTCATAATTCAATATTTAAAGTTTTTAAATTTTTAAGACGCAACAAATATATAAAATAATAATCTATAAAAAGATGTCAATATCTTTTTATAGATTATTATTTAAATCTATGTTTGTCAATATTTTTGATAGTGAAAAGCCTTCCAAATGACCGTTGTGGTTAAGTTAAACTGATATTCCCAAAAAATGTTAATTGGATTTTGCCACAAGTTTTTATCTTTGACAAAGGAATTGCCGGATGCAATAAATTATTGTTAAATTTGATTAATTCCTGATAATATAATAGTTATTATAACACAATCATTAACCAGGAGAATTAATAAACATGTCGAAGCTCACACAGGAAATGAAGGATATGATAATGTCCGAGCAATGTTTTCATGCTACAATCAGCAAGGAAGGCATACCTAACAATGCCCCAAAGCGTTCAACTAGAGTATTCAATGATGAGACACTGATCTTTTCAGAGGGTACCGGGGGCACAACCTATAAGAATATTCTTGAAGGCTCCAAAATTTCAATGGCTGTGGTCAACAGGGAGATACTTGATGGGTATAAATTTCTTGGTACGCCTGAAGTACTTACTGAAGGTGCGATCTACGAAAAATCCGCTGAAATGTCGGTTAAAAACGGTATGCCAAGACCCAAAGCTGTCATCCTTGTCCATATTGACGAGATATACAGCCTTAAACCAGGTCCAACGGCTGGAAAGAGAATTGACTAACAGACAATGGGTAAAATTTAAAAGCAGCGATTAGACGAGTAGCGATACGTGAATTTTGGGTAATAATTATTTTTCGGCCTTTCACTTGAAAACCGGAACTTTCATCCTCTTTTCTCCAACACTTCTTTTAATACAATGGCTTGGTTTATTTCAGCATTCCTTGCCGCGTATAATATGCTAAGTATTTCATTATCCGATATTTCTATCAATTTATTCAAGGAGTCTTCCTTCTCATTCAATTCTTCGCGATAGCGACAGGCAAATTCATCAAAACGCTCCTCTTTATGATCAAACCATTTTCTCAGTTCAGTTGAAGGGGCAATTTCCTTATTCCATTCATCGAGATTTGCATCCTTTTTGGAAACGCCACGAGGCCAAAGTCTATCAACCAGAACCCGGTAACCATCATCTGCTGATGACTGCTCGTAAATTCGTTTTATTTTAATCTTTCCCATATCGCCTGATGGATTTATGGTGTTTTATAAGACCCCGGAACAGTACGAAAACCAATGGCCAAACGGTTCCATCCGTTAATGGCAATAATAGCCATAGTTAGGGCAACAATTTCCTCTTCATTA
This sequence comes from Prolixibacteraceae bacterium, assembly GCA_003537645.1. Taxonomy (GTDB): domain Bacteria; phylum Bacteroidota; class Bacteroidia; order Bacteroidales; family Prolixibacteraceae; genus Aquipluma. Next base: position 5,627 of record DPRM01000126.1, on the reverse strand, counting down.
AAGTGCACACTGGTAGCCTCGTACAAAGACTCAGGCACATCGTTTTCTGAAATAAGTGTCAGAGCTTCCGTCCAGGCCAATGCAGCGCGTTCACGCTGAGTATAAAATGGAGTTTCCTGCCAGGCATCTAAGGCATACAAACGTTGTTCGGTCTCGCCTGCCCTGCGGGCATCCTTTGTGTGCATATCGATGCAATAGGCGCATCCGTTTATTTGTGATGCCCTAGTTTTTACCAGCTCGTAAAGCGTGCGTTCGAGTCCCGAACCGTGTACATACTTTTCGAGTTCAAGCATACCTTTCATTGCGCTGGGGGCGACTTCTGAGTAGTTTAATCGTGCTTTCATCATTTATGTTTATTATTTTTCCATCTCATCCAAAGCAATAGCGGCATGGGTATAAGCGCCTCCTGCCCGAATTTCGGAAGCAACCCAAATCGCTTCCATAATTTCTTCTTTGCTTGCCCCTTTTCGCATCGCCTGTTTTGTATGTGAGCGAATGCAATATGGACATTGTGTCACGTGTGCAACGGCAACAGCAATCAATTGCTTTGTTTTTTCAGGTAACGCCCCATCTTTAAAAACTGATTTACTGAAATGATTCCAGGCCTCCATAACTTCAGGAGCTAAAGCCGTTCTTTTATCGGCGAGTTCTTTAGTTACTTTTGGGTATAAATTTTCGCTTGTCATTTTGTTTTAATATTAATGTTTAATCACCACCATACACACCGTAAACACTGTCGCATTTGAACAAATGTGCTGCATTTTCAATGCTCATCAAGCCATTCTTTGCTACGGCCTCCAAGCAATGGGTTCCCAGAATCACTTGCAACGAAGCTCTTCCAATTCTGCCAAAACCGTTAATTGCTATTTTTCTCATGATCAAATGCTTTATAAAAAGACAACAATGTCTTTTTATAAAAGTTTAATATCCGGCAGTCAAAAATATTTGTTAACACAGCGGTATTCAGTTGTTTTTTAAGAATTGCCGCAACACATATTGCAGAATTCCTCCGTTGCGGTAGTATTCAATTTCAATCAGCGAGTCCAAACGGGCAATTACCTGAAAATTAATTTCTTTCCCATTCTCATTTCTGGCTGTTACCTGAATTTCTTTTAATGGCATAATATTCTCGGTAACACCTGTTATGGAAAAGACTTCTTTGCCTGTAAGTCCCAATTTTTCAGCATTTTCCCCATCCTTGAACTGAAGCGGCAAAACTCCCATCCCAACCAGGTTACTTCGGTGTATCCGTTCGTAGCTTTCAGCCAGTACACATTTCACCCCTAACAGGAAAGTCCCTTTTGCTGCCCAGTCCCGCGAAGATCCGCTGCCGTATTCTTTCCCGGCTAAAACCACCAAAGGAGTACCGTCTTCAGAGTATCTTTCAGCTGCATCAAAAACGGTCATTTCTTCTCCTGATGGCAGATATTGGGTAAACCCTCCTTCCCTACCAGCCAGTTTGTTTTTTATCCTGACATTGGCAAACGTGCCGCGTACCATCACTTCGTCGTTTCCCCGGCGCGACCCATAGGAGTTGAAATTTTTCTTTTCCACACCTCGCGCCAACAAGTATTTGCCAGAGGCCGAAAGTTCGTTAAACGCTCCGGCGGGAGAAATATGGTCGGTGGTAACGCTGTCGCCCAAAACCAACAAAGCCCTTGCATTTAGAATATCGTGCAAAGGTTCAGGGTGTTCCGGAATA
>DPRM01000126.1:2244-3855 GCA_003537645.1 Prolixibacteraceae bacterium | reverse complement strand
TTGATTTCATCGTCCGATGGCCAAATGTCTTTCAAATAAACAGGTTCCTGATTAGCGTCGAAACTAATTGGCTCTTTGCTTAAATCGATGTCAACCCGACCAGCAATAGCAAAAGCCACCACAAGCATTGGCGACATGAGAAAGTTCATTTTTACCTGCGGATGAATTCGTGCTTCAAAATTCCGGTTACCGGAAAGTACGGAAGTTAATACCANNGATTTTGCTCATCAACTGCTTTGGCAATGTCGGGTTGTAATGGTCCGGAATTGCCGATACAGGAAGTGCAGTCATAACCTACCAAATGAAATTGCAGGGCTTCCAAATCTTTCATCAAACCTGCCTTTTCCAGATAATCGGTTACCACTTTCGAACCCGGTGCAAGCGAAGTTTTTACCCAGGGTTTTACGTCAATACCGTGTTCTCTCGCTTTTCGGGCAACCAATCCGGCGCCAATCATTACAAACGGATTTGAAGTGTTGGTGCAGGAGGTAATAGCAGCAATAGCCACTGCACCGTCCGAAAGCATAAATTTTTCCTGTCCCCTGGTGATCCAAACTGTTTTCAGGCCGTTGCTTACTTTCGCTTCAATTTCAGTTGAAACTGCTTCCGAGCCCAAATTGGATACCGGTAAATCCCCGCCTTCGCCGTCAAATCGTGTGATAGATTTTTCGATTTCCCTTTCTTCCTGAGAGATATATTTCCGATTGAAGGAATGATCCAACAGATAAATAAATTTGTCTTTAAACTCCTTTAAAAGAATTTTATCCTGTGGCCGCTTTGGCCCCGCAACTGTTGGTTCAATGGTCGAAAGATTCAATTCCAAAACCTCGGTATAATTGATCTCTTCTTCATTTTCGCGCCACAACAAATTGGTTTTGCAATATGTTTCCACCAGCGCAATTTGTTCTTCGGAACGATTGCTTTTTCGCATATATTCCAGCGTTTTGTCATCAATGGGAAAATAGGTGACGGTACACCCGAATTCGGGTGACATATTGCCAATGGTTGCCCGGTCAGGCACGGAAAGATTGTTTAAGCCGGGACCAAAAACTTCAACAAACTTACCGACCACTCCAAATTTCCGCAACATATCAGCAATGGTTAAAACCAGATCGGTAGCAGTTGATCCCAAAGGAAGTTTGCCTGTAAGTTTTAACCCAATCACCTCGGGCATAATAAAATAAACAGGCTGGCCAAGAATTGTCGCTTCGGCTTCTATACCCCCAACACCCCAGGCCAGAACCCCAATACCGTTTACCATTGGTGTATGGCTGTCTGTTCCTACCAGCGTATCAGGAAAAATCTCGCTGTTTCTTTCGATAACCCCTTTCGACAGGTATTCAAGGTTCACCTGATGACAAATACCCATTCCCGGCGGCACCACACTGAAATTATCAAAAGAATTTTGCGCCCATTTCAGAAATTGGTAGCGTTCTTTATTGCGCTTGTACTCTTCATCCATGTTGCGCTGATAGGAATATTCTGTTCCGAAATAATCTACCTGAACAGAGTGATCTATAACCAGGTCAACAGGTATTAGTGGATTGATTACATCCGGATCTTTGCCTTTTCTCGCCACCTCAGCTCGCAAAGCAGCAATATCCACAACAG
>DPRM01000126.1:0-2218 GCA_003537645.1 Prolixibacteraceae bacterium | reverse complement strand
ATCTTTTACCATAATAAGATTAGAATATGTTGCTTTAATCTTAGTTTAAACATCTGCCAATCAATTTGGTTGTGAGGCACAAAATTTCTCACTGATTTTTGCATTTAATGTCAGTTTCCCTGGAAATCCAGTTACTTCAGGAGGATTGTATTTTATTATTCTTAATGCCCTTTGTGACCGCTACCATGTTCAAGAATGTCGTGCATGGCTTCAATGGGATTATTCGAACCCACAAACAAAACAGAGGTTCGGATCGTTATTTCCTAAGACATAATCTATCACGGCCACACAAAAATTTTAAGGTATGGACAAAAAACTAAATAAGTACAGCGAAAAAATTACGCAGGATGAAAGCCTTCCGGCAGCTCAGGCGATGCTTTACGCAATAGGCATGAACGAAAGCGATCTCAGAAAAGGACAGATTGGCATTGTCAGTACTGGTTTCCAGGGAAATCCATGCAACATGCATTTAAATGGATTGGCGGAGGAAGTAAAAAAAGGAGTGGACAATGAGGATGGCTTGTATGGTTTGATTTTTCATACCATTGGAGTGAGCGACGGGATAACCAATGGAACAGAAGGCATGAAATATTCGTTGCCTTCGAGAGAGATAATAGCTGACTCGATAGAGACCGTTGTAAGTGCACAATTTTACGACGCGGTTATTCCTATTGTAGGTTGCGATAAAAATATGCCCGGCGCCATGATCGCTTTGGGGCGCCTTAACAGGCCCTCGATTCTGTTGTATGGCGGCACCGTTAAAAAAGGCCGGTGGAAAGGAGAAGATCTGAATATTATTTCAGCATTTGAAGCCTATGGTGAGCGGATTAAAGGAGATATTTCAGACGAAGATTATGCTGGAATTATAAAGAATTGCATCCCCGGTGCAGGCGCCTGTGGAGGCATGTACACGGCCAACACGATGGCCGCAGCCATTGAATGTATGGGCATGAGTTTACCTTATTCTTCATCCAATCCGGCGCTGAGTAAGGAAAAGGGATTGGAATGCGCGCAGATTGGGAGGGCCATCAAGAATCTTCTGAAAGAAGACATCAAGCCAAAAGACATCATGACCAGGCAGGCGTTTGAAAATGCCATCACTTTAATCATGGCATTGGGAGGATCGACAAACGCGGTAATCCACCTGATTGCCATGGCAAAATCTGTTGGCGTTCCACTGAATATCAATGACTTTCAGCGGATAAGCAATAAAACTCCATACCTCGCAGACTTAAAACCGAGTGGAAAATATTTATTCGAAGACTTGCACAACGCAGGAGGAATCCCTGGTGTAATGAAATTTCTCCTGAAAGAAGGATACATCGATGGCGACTGCCTGACAGTGACAGGAAAAACTCTGGGAGAAAACCTCGAAGAAATTGCCAATTTAGCACAAGGACAAAAGATTATCCGGCCATTTACAGAACCAATTAAAAAACATGGTCATTTACAGATTCTCTTCGGAAACCTTGCTGAAGACGGAGCTGTGGCTAAAATCACGGGTAAGGAAGGTGAACTTTTTACCGGCCCTGCCAAAGTATTTGAAGATGAATTTGAAGCCATAAAAGGTATTCAGACGAAAGTTGTAAAAGGCGATGTAATCGTAATCCGGAATTCAGGTCCGAAAGGCGGCCCGGGAATGCCAGAAATGTTAAAACCAACCAGTTTGGTCATGGGAGCCGGACTTGGTAAAGATGTCGCTTTAATCACCGATGGCCGGTTTTCCGGTGGCTCTCACGGCTTTGTTGTTGGCCATATTACCCCTGAAGCTTCAGAAGGAGGGTTAATCGGGTTACTGCGCGATGGCGATATGATTACCATCGATGCAGTCAATAACCTGCTGGAAGTTGCACTTACCGAAAACGAAATTGCTGTCAGAAGAAAAGCATGGAAAAAGCCACCGTATAAGGCGACTTCCGGTATATTAAAAAAATACATCAGTTTGGTATCGACCGCATCTGAAGGCTGCACTACTGATTAAAAAATTCGTCACTATCCTCCAGCTCGGAAAGCATACACGGCGAAGAAAAATAAGATCGCTCCGGTTCCTGATAGGTTTTTACGGCTATTTTCATTTTTAAAACCTCTTCTGCCGTTAACTCGTTCTTATCACCTTCATGCGCTACCTTTTCTGTCTGTGCGATCCCGGTAATTTTATTTTTTTTGTTTTTCATAAGCCAAACTTTTTAATTCTTTATCATTAGTGAACGACAAAACT
>DPRM01000083.1 GCA_003537645.1 Prolixibacteraceae bacterium | reverse complement strand
CTTTATTGGGATGGAGTTTTTTTGTCTTATTCAGAATTATTATAAATTACTCTGAAAACGTTTATTTTCCAAACCTTTTATTTCTTGTTTCTGTTATCTTTCTGAAAACTAAAAATCATTGTTTAATCAAAAAAAGATAACCAAAATGAGTTTTACATTACCCGCATTACCCTATGCCATTGATGCTCTGGAACCTTTCATCAGTGCCCGTACACTGGAATTTCATCATGGCAAACATCATCAGGCTTACGTTACCAACTTGAACAACCTGATTGTTGGAACTGAATTTGAAAATGCTGACATGGAAACCATCATCAAAAAAGCTGAAGGTGGAATTTTCAACAACGGAGCACAGGTTTTTAACCACACTTTTTACTTCGAACAATTTTCGGCAACACCTGCAACTGAACCTTCAGGAACATTAAAGGCTACAATCGAAATAACTTTCGGTTCACTCGATGCTTTTAAAGAGTCTTTCAACAAAGCTGCTGCTACACAGTTTGGTTCAGGCTGGGCCTGGTTGGTAAAAGATGCTGCCGGAAAACTTAGTATTGTTCAGACCAGCAATGCAGGTTGTCCGGTTCGTGACGGATTAACTCCGCTTTTAACCTGCGACGTTTGGGAACATGCTTATTACCTCGACAAGCAGAATCTCCGTCCGGCTTACATTGCTGATTTCTGGAAAATTATGGACTGGAAAGTTGTTGAAGCCCGATTTTAGTTACTTTTAACTTTAAAATTTTAACTTTAAACTTGAGAATATGAGTGTAGAAAAAGTATTGGCAGTAATGTCTGCTTCTGACAAACCATTAACCGCCGGGAAAATTGCTGAATTAGCAGGCCTAGATAAAAAAGTGGTTGAAAAAGCCATGAATGAATTGAAAAAGCAGGATAAAATAGTTTCTCCTATCCGTTGTGCATGGGAAGTGAAAAAGTAGTCCTTTGAAAATCTTTTTAAGCCGCTGGTTAATCAATCAGCGGCTTTTTTTATGTCCGGAGGTGCGTGCAGTGTTAGTAATGTACGATTTGTAGTTTGCATGTGTTTGTCTTAATAAATAACTTCGCAGCACTAACCAACTAATACCAATTCGAATGAAAGCACACAAAATACTCGCTTTAATTTTTGTAATCGCACTTCCTGTTTTGTCGTCAGCACAGTTTGTGACCGTGAGCGGAAATAAATTTTTGGTCGATGGTAAGGAAATTATCATGAATGGGGCCAATACACCCTGGAACAAATGGAACGACTTTGGCGGAAGTTACACAAGCTCATGGTGGGATGCCGAATTTCAGAAGATTAAAGCTGCCGGAGGAAATTCGACCCGGATATGGATTAGTTGCAATGGCGAAGTTGGGCTGTTGATTGCAAGCGATGGAGCCGTGACTGGAGCAACGGCTGCTTTTTGGTCGAATCTGGATGACATGTTTCGGCTTGCGCAAAAAAATAAAATCTACATCAAAGCAACGCTAATTTCTTTCGATCATTTCAAAAACAGCCACACCAACTACCAACGCTGGCGAAATATGATTCAAAACGATGATAAAGTAACATCGTTTGTTGACAATTATGTCGTTCCGTTTACGAACCGGTATAAAGACAATCCATATTTATGGGCCATTGATGTTTGCAACGAAATTGAATGGGTCAATCAGGATGCTGCCATGGGAAATATTGCATGGAACCGCCTTCAGTATTTTGTTGCCCGGGTTGCTTCTGCAGTGCATGATAACAGCAAGGTATTGGTTACTCTTGGAAGTGCAGCTATCAAATGGAACAGCGACAAGTTTGAAGGGAACTTTTGGAGCGATGCCAAACTGAAAGCCCAATATAATAAGGACAACGCGAAACTCGATTTTTATTCTCCTCATTTTTATGGTTGGGTGGTAAAATGGTTCGGGAATTTTGCATTGAATAAAACTCCGGCCGATTACGGTATCAACGATCGTCCCTGTGTGATTGGTGAAAATCCGGCCAAAGGTGTGTTTAACGATGGGGCAAGTCCAACGCTCGAAGTTCCGGCTGCACAAATGTTTTTAGGCGCCTACAACAAAGGTTGGAAAGGACTGATGCCATGGACTTCGAATGGGGTGGACTCCAATGGAACCCTAAAAGATTTTGAAAGTGGCCTGCTGGCCTTTAAAGCGGCTCATCCTGAATTGATTGATCCGAATTTTACTACAGGAATGATTCCTGATATCAGGCAAAATAAAAGCCGGTTATTCTTCAGGAACATTTTTCCAAATCCCTCCGAATCAGGTGGTTTTAATGTTTTCCTGTTTGAATATCAAGATGTTATTCTTCAGCTAACCGACAGCAAAGGTTTTTTAATTTTCAGGAAAAATGCCGAAAATTTAGAAACAAGCTTTTCAGTGAATTCACTACCCAAAGGAACATATATACTATCAGCTTCAAAAACTGGCTGGCTCGAAAGCAGGAAATTAGTTCTGAACTAAAGGTTGAATTTTATGCTTTATTCGTTTACTTTATTCAAAATTTTTAATGTAAACGAATAAGGCCTTCCGTATGAAAAACCTCTTGATTTTGCTTGCTCTTATCTTTCTGGCTTCGTGCTCTTTGGTGAAATCCAAGTCGGGTGAAGATGCCATTCAGTATAAAAACATCGAAAAGCACATTGCCGAATTATCCTCCGACAAATACATGGGGCGGATGCCCATGTCGTCAACCGAGCAAATTACAGTTGATTACATTGCCGGACAAATGAAAGAAATCGGCTTGGACCCAGCCAATAAGGAAAGCTATTTTCAGGAAGTTCCTTTGCTGGCCGTGTCGTCCACCATCGCGAATACCCTCGATTTTGAAACACCCAAAGGCATTCTGAAACTGGATAAAATGGTTGATTACGTGACTTTCTCCCGAAAGATGGAAGCTGAACAGTCGCTCGATCAGTCGGAGTTGGTGTTTGCCGGATTTGGCATTACTGCTCCTGAATTTGGTCGCGACGATTTTCAGGGAATGGACCTGACCGGGAAAACCATTCTGGTTTTTGTGAACGATCCCGGATACGGAACAACTGACACCTATTTCAAGGGAAATACAATGACATACTACGGGCGCTGGACCTATAAATTTGAAGAAGCTGCCCGTCGCGGAGCCAAAGGTTGCCTGATTATTCACGAAACCGGTCCGGCCGGGTATCCGTGGAAAGTGGTTGCCAATAACGGAGAAACAACCAAACTATACCTGAAGCCTGAAAACGGATACAACGATCGCTGTGCGTTTGAAGGCTGGATTTCGAAAACAGCAGCGGAAAAGTTGTTTGCTTCTTGCGGAATAACTTTCGACGAAGCGAAAAAACAGGCTGTTCAGAAGGATTTTAAACCGTTTGCCTTGCCTGTAAAGGTTTCAGGCTGGATGAAAAGTACCTTCGAAACCAATACTTCGCGCAATGTTTGTGGACTCATTCGCGGAAGCAAACAACCTGATGAAGTAGTGGTTTACACCGCACATTGGGATCATTTGGGAGTGGCCGCAACGGTTAACGGCGATAGCATTTACAATGGAGCTACCGACAATGCCAGCGCCGTTTCGTGGATGCTCGAAATCGCCCGGGCTTTCAAATCGGGACCGGCTCCTGAACGCTCCGTTTTGTTTCTTTCTGTTACCAGTGAGGAATCCGGTTTACTGGGTTCAGGTTATTATGCCGAACACCCGTTTTTTCCGATGAACAAAACCGTTGCCGTAATTAATACCGACGTGATGTTATTTATGGGTAAATTTAAAGATGTGATGCTCACCGGATCAGGGCAGTCTGAATTGGATGAGTGGGTGAGGAGAGAGGCTGAAAAGCAAGAAAGATACATTGCTCCTGATCCCAATCCGGATAATGGCATGTTCTTTCGGTCCGATCAGTTTCCGTTTGTAAAACAGGGAGTTCCGGCCATATATGCCAAAGGATATGTTGATGCTGAGAAGTTTGGCAAAGAAGAAACCATGAAACAGGTTGACCGCTACTGGAAAGAAACTTACCACAGCCCTTTTGACGAGTACCACCCAAAGACTGACGATTTGAGCGGAATTGTAGAGGATGCCAAACTGCTTTACCATGTGGGCGCCAATCTGGCTAATTCAACCGAATGGCCTAAGTGGAATGAAGGTTCGGAATTTAAAGCGATCAGAGAAAATTCACGGAAATAATACATCATCAATCATAACTCCATGAAACTCCTCCACACTTCCGATTGGCATCTGGGCAAACGACTCGAAGACTTTTCGAGAATTGAAGAACAGCAGGCTGTTTTGCAGGAAATTTGTGAAATTGCGGAATGCGAACAGGTTGATGCTGTTCTGGTTGCCGGCGATTTGTTCGATACTTTCAATCCACCAACGGAGGCAGTTGATTTATTTTACAAAACGCTGAAGCGATTGTCGAACGATGGACATCGACCGGTTATTGCCATTGCCGGAAACCACGATTCGCCCGACCGCATTGAAGCGCCCGATCCGCTGGCCCGTGAATGCGGGATTATTTTTGCCGGATATCCCAATTCGGTTGTTCCGCCATTTGAACTGGAATCGGGATTGAAAGTGTTGCGAAGTGAAGAAGGCTTTCTCGAATTGCATCTTCCCGGAATTACTAATCCATTGCGCTTGCTGTTAACACCTTACGCCAACGAATTTCGTCTGAAAACCTATCTCGGTCACGAAAACAGTGAAGATGAACTGAGGACAGTCCTTCAGGAAAAGTGGCAGGAACTAGCCGAAAAGTACTGCGATAACAAGGGTGTCAATCTGTTGGTAACTCATCTTTTTGTGGTGAAAAAGGGCGATGAATTACTGGAAGAGCCAGCCGACGAAAAACCCATTTTACACGTTGGCGGGGCGCAGGCTATTTATACCGAGAACATTCCAAATCAGATTCAATACACGGCTATCGGCCATTTGCACCGGATGGGCCGGGTCGATTCAGCGCCTTGCCCGGTTTATTACTGCGGTAGTCCGTTGTCGTACAGTTTTGCAGAAGCCAACCAGAAAAAGTATGTGTTGGTGGTTGATGCTGAGCCGGGGAAAGTGGCAACTGTTCAGGAATCGGAACTTACCAAAGGCAAAAAACTGTTACGCAAACGTGCCGAAGGTATTGACGAAGCTTTGCTATGGCTGACTGAAAACCCCGATTGTTTAGTCGAACTGACGATGGTAACCGACACTTACCTCACCGCCCCGGAGCGCAAACAGTTGAGTGCGGCTCACGATGGAATCGTTACGATCATTCCCGAGGTGAAAAACGCATCTGAATTTTCAGGAGGAAACAAAAAAAGTATCGATCTGACCAAAACCATGGAAGAGCTTTTTACAGATTATTTCAGGCACGAAAAAGGGCAGGAGCCCAATGAAGAAGTAATGAAACTGTTTACCGAGATTTTGGCTGAAGAAGAAGATTAGCACTATGATACCAGTAAAACTTACCATACAAGGTTTGTATTCCTATCAGGAGAAGCAAACGATTGATTTCACCCGGTTGACTTCGGCCAATCTGTTTGGCATTTTCGGCGCAGTTGGGAGCGGAAAATCGAGCATTTTGGAAGCCATCACTTTCGCTATTTATGGCAAAACCGACCGGCTCAACCTTTCGGGTGACAATCGGAACTACAACATGATGAACCTGAAATCAAACGATTTACTGATCGAGTTCGTCTTCGAGACAGGGAAAAATCAGACGGCTTATCAGGCGGTGGTGAAAGGCCGGCGAAACGGCAAAAAGTTCGAGGAAGTTAAAACGCTGGAACGTTCAGCCTACCGGAATGATGGCGGCAACTGGATTCCTATTGAACCGGAGCAGCTTGAAAAAGCCATTGGCCTGAGCTACGACAATTTTAAACGAACCATCATTATTCCGCAGGGACAATTTCAGGAATTTTTGCAGTTGGGTAACAAAGACCGCACTCAAATGATGAAGGAGCTTTTCAATCTGGAGAAGTTCGAATTGTACTACAAAGTGGTTTCGCTCGAAAATAGAAATAATTCACAGAAGGAAAATCTGGACGGACAATTGAAGCAGCTTGGAGCGATTGATCCGGAGCAGATCAAACTGTACGAAGAGCAGCTAAGTCAACTCCGGAGCGAAATCGGACAATTGCAGAAAAACCTGACTGACCGGCAAAAACAAGAATTGGAATGGAAAAAATTGCAGGAGTTGTCCAGAAAGCTGGATGATATTCAGCAGAAATTGAAGCAGTCGAAAGATCGGGAACCCGAGTTTTCAATGCTTGAAAAAACAATCCTGAATTACGAACAATGCCAGATCCAGTTTAAAAGTCAGTTGGATGCGCTGGCACAAAGCGACAAAAAGATCATTCAGAAAAGCGAGTTGATTGAAAGGGAAGCTGTCGGCTTGAAAAAGGCTGAAGAAGAGATTGAGCATTCTGAAAAGGAATTTGCCGCACTCAAAGTAGCATACGACCGGCGCGATTTACTGAAGCAGCAAGCTGACGAGTTGGTAAAAATTGCACGATTGAATATTCTGCAAACTGCTGCTCTGACTGATCAGGAGCGAATTACGAAAGGTGAACTCATTCTGACAAAAACTGTCGAATCGCTTGAAAAGCTAAAAAAGGAAAAGGAAACGCTCGAACTTTTGCTGAAAACAGAAAAAGCCAAACTTCCTGACTTGGCGATGCTTTCACAGGTGAAAATCTGGCACAACGAAAATAAAAACCTGAACAGGCAACTTGCCGAAAATAAGGCGGAAGTTGAAAAGTTTCAAAAGGAAATTCAGGTACTTGCTGATTTGGTAAAAGCTCGTTTTGCTGAACCAATTTTTGCAGGATTGTCTGTTGACGCCGATGCTGTTGCCGGAATCGAGTTTCTGAAAGAAAAAGTTGAACGGCTGAAACTCCAAATTTCTGCACTTGACAAAGAAATGGAACATTACCGGGTTCAGTCGAAACTGGAAGAGTATGCGGTGAATTTGCATGATGGCGAAGCTTGTCCGTTGTGCGGATCATTCAGCCATCCGGCAGTTTTCAGTGCAGCCAGTGTGGCCGAAGCTCTAACGGAGGCGCAGAAATTAAAGGCCGGTTTGGAAAAGGAAATTTCATTGGCCAACGAATACATCAATCAGTTGACCGATTCGGATAATCGCCTGAAGTTCAATTTGAATCAACTGAATGGAATTCTGGTGAAACAGAAGGAGCTTGACACAAAAGTGGCTGATCACGCCGCTCTTTTTAAGTGGGAGAATTACAAGGATGAAACTCTCGTCAATCAGGCTTTTTCGGCGGCTGAAATTCTTCAGAAGACATTGGCTGAAAAGGAAAAGGAACTTGAAAAAGTTGCTGCCAATCTGGAAAAAGAAACATCGAACAAAGAGAAATTTCAGGCGGAAATTGAGAAAATAAAAACTTCGCTAGTTGTTGCACAAACCGAAATCAAAACGCTTTCGGAACAAATCAGGCTAACAAATGCTGCCGATTACCACACAAAAACTGCGGCAGAAATCGAAACAGAAAGTCTGTCGCTTTTGCAAAAGCATGCTGCATTGGAAAAGCAGTTCAGTGAACTGACTATTAAACTTACCGATCTCCGGAAAACGAAAGATACCGTTAGTGGCAGTTTGGAAGCCAACTGGAAAGAACTTTTTCAGGAAAAGGAAGCTAATTCTTCAATTCAAAATGAACTGACTGATCGCCTGAAAAAAAGCAGTTATGCAAACATCGAAGAGATCAAACAGATTCTGGCACAGGAAATTAATCTGGAACTTCAGAAACAACAATTGGCCGATTTCAGGCAGCAACTGATGTTATTGCAGAATCAACTTGCCCAGACCCAAAGTGAGATTGGAAACCGCGCTTATGACGGCGAAGCGCATCAGAAATTGGTGACTGAAATTGCTGCAATCGGTGAAAGCCTGAATCAGAAAAATCAGGAATTGGGAAAAGTAGAGCAATTGCTGAAGAAGTTGAAAAGCGATCTGGAAAGTCAGGCGCAACTACGCAAAGAGCTTGAAAATCTGGAATTACGCGCCGAAAATATCAAAACCATGAAGTCGCTGTTCAAGGCCAGTGGTTTTGTGAATTACATTTCGTCGGTTTACCTGCAAAATTTGTGCAATGCGGCCAACGACCGGTTCTTCCAGTTGACCCGTCAGAAATTGAGCCTCGAAATTACCGATGACAACAATTTCCTGATTCGCGATTACCTGAATGGTGGAAAAGTTCGCAGCGTGAAAACACTTTCGGGCGGACAAACTTTTCAGGCGGCTTTATCTTTGGCTTTGGCATTGGCCGACAACATTCAGAAAATTACTGATTCGAACCAGAATTTCTTTTTCCTTGACGAAGGTTTTGGTTCACTCGACAAAGATTCGCTGGCAGTGGTTTTCGACACCTTGAAATCGCTCCGTAAAGAGAACCGAATCGTTGGCGTGATTTCGCACGTGGAAGAAATGCAGCAGGAAATCGACACCCATTTACGCATTGAAAATCATGAGGAAACCGGTAGCCGGATTTTGGTAAGTTGGGGATAAACGACAAAAAGCCGCCCTTCTTTCGAAGTAGCGGCTTTTGATAAATATTTGGAATTGGTTTTATTTCTTCCAGAGTTTTTCCATTTCTTCCAGCGTTTTTCCTTTGGTTTCAGGAACCATTTTCCAAACAAAAAAGAACGAAAGCAAACTCATCAAACCGTAAAAGCTGTAGGTAAGTCCACCGCTGAATTCCATCATCGCCGGATAGGTTGACGAGATAAAGTAGTTGGCAGCCCACTGTGCTGCCACTGCAATGGCAATGGCACGTCCACGTATTTTATTCGGAAAAATTTCAGAAATCAACACCCAGCAAATCGGTCCCCACGACATCATGAAAGATGCGGTGTAAATAATAATAAATACCAATGTGCTGATGCCAATTACTTTAAAGAAAGCCAGACCTCCAATGGCAAACATACCGATGGCCATCCCGATCGAGCCAATCATCAGCAGGATTTTGCGTCCGTATTTATCAACGGTCATAATAGCAACAACGGTAAAAATAACGTTGATCAGCCCCATCACCACTGTTTGCAGCATCGATGAATCTTTGGCTGCTCCCATGCTTTCGAAAATACGTGGTGCATAGTAGAGTGCAACATTAATTCCCACAAATTGCTGAAATACAGATAACAGGATGCCAATAATGATGACCACTTTCCCGAAAGCAAATAGCTTTTCTGAAGCAGCTTCCACTGATTTTTTAATATCAGTCATAATCAGTTTCGCCTGTTGGAGACCGTTGATCTTGGTCAGGATTTCCAGCGCTTTTCCATCGCGATTGGTCATTGCCAGATAGCGGGGCGTTTCAGGAACAAAGAACAAGAGTACTGCAAATATTCCGGCGGGAATTGCTTCCGAAAGAAACATCCATCTCCAACCAGTTTCATTTATGAACTCTATACTTTTTCCTTGTGCAATAAAATAGTTGACAAAATATACGACCAGCATACCAAAAATGATAGCGAACTGGTTGATCGAAACCAAACGTCCGCGAATATCAGCCGGTGCTATTTCTCCAATGTACATGGGAACTATGGCTGATGCGAGTCCAACGCCAATTCCACCGATTATGCGGTAAAAATTGAACATGTACAGCAATCCCATAGTTGGTTCGCCTTTTTGGAAGAACAGAAATTCAGGAAATCCAGATCCCAATGCCGAGATAAAGAATAAAAATCCGGCAAGCATCATGGCTTTTTTCCGGCCCAACTTTAAAGAAAGAATACCCGAAAGCATCCCGCCGATAATGCATCCGATTAGCGCGCTCGAAATGGTTGCCCCATGAGCAAGTGATCCGAGTCCGAGTGGTGTAATCAGGTATGCCTGAACCGATTTTTCTGCGCCTGAAATTACGGCAGTGTCATATCCAAACAAAAGACCACCCAGTGTTGCCACCAGGGTGATCCCCGCAATGTATAACGTGTTGCGATCTTTCATCGGATTAGATGTAGCAGTTGATCAACTGTTCCAGCATTTCTTGTTTGCCGCTAGTCTGTTTTGGCTCGCCAACTTCTTTGGCAACATTGTACAAATCAACCAATTTTAATTTTCCTGCTTCATATTCAGCGCCTTTTCCTGAATCGTATGAAGCGTAACGGTTAGCTTTAAGTTTCAAATAGTCAGAATCTTTCAGCAATTTGTCGGCGATAACCAACGAACGTGCAAATACGTCCATTCCTGAAACGTGTGCGATGAAGATATCCTCCAGATCGGTTGAATTACGACGGGTTTTTGCATCGAAATTGATACCTCCGGTAGTGAAACCACCAGCCTGAATGATTTCAATCATGGCTTCAGTAATTTCATAAATATTGGTTGGGAATTCGTCTGTATCCCATCCGTTTTGGTAGTCACCTTTATTGGCATCGATTGAACCAAAGAATCCCTGGTCGCGGGCAGTGCGTAATTCGTGAGCAAACGTATGACCAGCCAAAGTAGCGTGGTTCACTTCAATGTTCATTTTGAAATCGTTTTCTAAACCGTGGGCTTTAAGGAAGCCAATAACAGTTTGTGTATCGAAATCGTACTGATGTTTCATTGGTTCCATTGGTTTTGGCTCAATCAGGAAAGTTCCTTTGAATCCCAATGAACGTGCGTGGTCGCGGGCTGCAGCAAGGAATTTACCCATGTGATCTAATTCTCGTTTGGTATCGGTGTTGTGCAGGCTCATGTAACCTTCACGACCTCCCCAGAATACATAGTTTGTTCCGCCCAAAGCGATGGTAGCTTCCATGGCGTTTTTAACCTGAACAGCTGCATTGGCCAACACTGCAAAATCAGGATTGGTTGAAGCACCATTCATATAACGTGGAGCTGAAAATACGTTGGCTGTTCCCCAAAGTAATTTAATACCTGTGGCTTCCTGACGTTCTTTGGCGAAGTCGATCATATTGGCCAAACGTTTTTCAATTTCGAAAACCGATCCGTCACCAACAACATCAGTATCGTGGAAACAATAGAAAGGAGCACCAATTTTGCTGATGAATTCGAAAGCAGCATCCATTTTTTCTTTGGCGGCTGTCATCGGGTCAGCAGCGCCAACCCAAGGAAAAATCTGTGTTCCGGGGCCGAATGGATCGCCACCATCGCCGCAGAATGTGTGCCAGTAAGCAACTGCAAAACGAAGATATTCCTTCATAGTTTTGCCTAAAACTACCTGATTGGCATCGTAATATTTGAATGCCATTGGATTTTTCGACTGTGGTCCCTCGTATTTGATCTGATCAATACCTGGGAAATACTCTTTGTTTCCTTTAAAAGCTGTCATTGTGTTTTGTATTTGTCCTTCCGTAGAAAGAGTTGTTAATAATTAAATTTTCTATAAATAATTTGAACCGCAATAGACACATAGGTCACATGGAAATATTTTTTTTCTCTATGTGTTCTATGTGTCTATGTGGTTATTATCTTTTTACATTGCCCGGTCCAATGCGGCTTTCCACTTCTGGTAAGCTTCTTCGTATTCGGCTTTTTTGCTCAAATCAGGTGAAATGGTATCCAGCTTTTTCAGGCTGGCAAAAGCTTCTTTGGCCGATGCGTAATAGCCTGATCCAATTCCGGCGCCACGTGCTGCACCAACCGATCCATCGGTATTGTACAACTCAATCGTTGCTCCTGAAATTCCGGCCAGTGTTTCGCGAAAAATAGGAGAGAGGAACATGTTGGCTTTTCCGGCGCGGATAACNNCCAATATTTTTATTCCGGAGAACACGTTCAGCACCGTTCCCAAATGGAAGAATGCTCACACCATCTGATCCGATGGCCACTTCGGCAGCTTTCTGGTTCATTTCTTCGTACGAGAAAGCTTTGTTCCCAACGTTTTTATTCAGCCACGAATTCAGAATTCCGGTTCCGTTAATGCAGAGTAAAACGCCCAAACGGTTGGCTTCAGAAGTGTGATTCACGTGCGCAAACGTATTTACCCTTGAATATGGATCGTATTTTACTTCACCGCTCACGCCATAAACCACTCCAGAAGTTCCGGCAGTGGTGGCAATTTCGCCCGGATTCAATACGTTCAGCGAAAGTGCGTTGTTGGGTTGATCACCGGCACGGTAGCTGATTTTTGTTCCTTCGGCTAAGCCTAATTCGGCAGCAGCTTTGGCATTCACCACTCCCTGAACAGAGAATGTCGGAACGATTTCTGGAATGAACGATTTTTCGAAACCGTAATAATCGAGCAGTAGATCGGCCACCGCATTTTCTTTGAAATTCCAGAGGATTCCTTCTGATAAACCGCTGGCGGTAGTTTTAATTTCGCCTGAAAGTTTCATGGCAATGAAATCACCTGGCAGCATGATTTTGTCGATTTTGGCGTACAATTCAGGCTCATTGTCTTTCACCCATTTTAATTTGGAAGCGGTAAAGTTTCCGGGCGAATTGAGCAGATTGGCCAAACAATTTTCTTCACCGATTTCGGCAAAAGCTTTGTTTCCGAATTCGGCAGCACGACTGTCGCACCAGATGATGGATGGACGCAATACGTTCTGGTTTTTATCGACCACCACCAAACCATGCATTTGGTATGAAATGCCAATTGAGTCTATTGCTTTCGGGTCGATCTTTGCAGCGGCCATTACTTCACGCAGAGCCAGTTTCAGGTTTTCCCACCAGTCTTCCGGCGCCTGTTCTGCCCATCCTGCTTGCTTAGCCACAATTTTCATTTCCTGTTTCGGGTAAAAGGCCGAAGCGACGCAATCGCCTGATTGTCCGTTGATCAGCGAAGCTTTTACTGAAGAACTACCTATGTCGAATCCGAGTAAATACATATCAATAAGTTAAAAGTTTAAAGTCAAAAGTTCAAAGTTGTTCTTGTTTTTGGTTATTCTACATTGGTTATTAAAAAAAGTACCAACATCCAATAACCAATTTTCAATACCCAGAATTTCCCCTTATTTTGGAGAGAGAAGGCTTTCTTTTTGTTGAACCGTTCTGTTCTGGTATGCTCGGCAAAACTAAGACATGCAATTTCATTCTCAAAATTAGAAATACTGTTTTAAAACATTAATTAAAGCGATTTCCTGACTGTCAGTTTGCTGGGGATAACCAAATTCGTTTTTTCTCCGGTGATCACAAAATCAGCAATTTTTTTACCCATCAATTCAAAGTCAGTCGAAATAACAGTAATTCCTTCTTTTACATATTTTTTCATTGGCGTTTCGTTGTACGAAATTACACCCACATCCTGTCCCGGTACAAGGTTTTTCTGCTCACATTGATCAAGAAATTTGGCCAAAGTACGGTCGCTCACCAACAAGTAAAGTTCGCCTTTTTGAAGGTCAAATTTCTTGAAATCGTACAAAGTTCTGTAGCTGATACGATGATCGGAACAGAATTTTTCGAAATAAGAAACAGATATTTTAGGATGATAGGTAAACGCCGGATACAAATACACAAAACGTTTGTATTTTCTGATAAGTTCGAGCCCGCTTTCGAGCGAGTCGTACAACGACTGTCCAAAATCCTGTGAGATGGACGAGGCACCTTCCAGTTCATGTACGTTCCAGTCTATCACCAGCAGTTTGCTGGCCGGAATCTGGCGGGTAATTTCTGGAACCCGTTCATGGTCGAAATTCATGATGATGTACTTGGTGTATTTTCCCAGACTTTCCTTGATGATCTTCTCAAAATCATCAATATTGTAGTGGTGAAAATGAAGGTCGATGGCAATTGTTTCAGGTAGATTATCCAGAAACGAGCCGTATAAAACTTCCTTGTAAGCTTTGAAAGTATCCAGAAACAGGAAAACTTTGGTTACTGCTTTTGCCACAAAATAACCCCGGTTGGGAACCGATTCAATCACACCGCGGTTTTTGAGTTCGGCATAAGCTTTAAAAACCGTATCGCGCGAGAGGGAGCTCTCTTTGCAAAGCTGGTTTACCGAAGGCAAAATGTCGCCAATTTGAAGCAGGTTTCGGCTGATGGCTTCGTTAACGGAGTCAATCAACTGCTGAAATTTCAATAAATTGGATTGAGGATTAATTTCAAAATGAAACTTACTTTCCATGCCGTACAAATTTAGAGGTGGTCTGTTCTGGTATGCAAACATACAAAAAAGATTGGAAGGGGCAAAAGCGAAAAATCAAAACCTGGGAGTAATTCGGGGTGCGACTTAAAGTCGCGCTCGAAATTGAATTTTCAAGCCACTTATTTTGATTGGTTATAAACAGCAGGCTTCTAGTTTATATTTCTTTTTGTTTTGTTAACTTAGTTGAAGTTTTAAAAATACGAAACATCAAGTCATTTTATGTATATAGGACATGTACGAATTAATGCTAGTGATAATTATGAGGTGCAGGAACTTCAATCTCATTTAGAAGGAACCTCACAATTGGCATATTATTTTGCTTCGACGTTTCAAAATGCCGAGTGGGGCAAATTGTTGGGATTGTGGCACGATTTGGGAAAGTATTCCGATGAATTTCAGGAGTACATAAAAGTGAATTCTGGTTATGAGGAAGATGATCAAAGAAGACCTAAAACCGATCATACTTCAGCCGCGGCAATCTTAGCAAAAGAATTGTATCCGAGTTTATTTTGGCAGCCTATTGCTTATTGCATTGCAGGCCATCATGCTGGATTGCACAATTGGTTGCCTGAATTATGTGTTTCTGGCGATCTGTCAGACAGATTAAAGAAGCAAGAGTTTTTGGATAAAATCAGGTTGAAGATTCCCAATGAATTACTTGGAAAAATTAATCTCAATCCGCCAATCGGAAAACCTATTGATCCGAAGCAGATGCACCTGTGGGTAAGAATGCTCTTTTCCTGTTTGGTCGATGCCGATTATTTGGATACAGAACGCTTTATGAATCCTGAATCGTTTGAAAGAAGAGGCAAGTATAACTCACTGCTTGAATTGAAAGGACGATTTGATATTCATATCGACGAGATGGTAAAGAATGCACCCATCACAACGGTCAATTCAATTCGAAGCAAAATATTAAAAGATTGTATTGCATCTGGAGAGCTTTCACCTGGATTCTTTTCAATTACAGTTCCAACTGGAGGAGGCAAAACATTGTCGTCAATGGCATGGGCGTTGGTTCATGCCCTGAAATACAATAAGTCAAGAATTATTTTTGCCATTCCCTACACAAGCATCATTACCCAAACCGCTCAAATCTACCGTTCAATATTTGGCGACGACAATGTAATTGAACATCACAGCAACATCGACGAGAATACCAATACACAGGAACGAAAACTGGCTGCTGAAAACTGGGATGCACCAATAGTTGTAACTACAAATGTTCAGCTTTTTGAATCGCTTTTTGCCAATAAAACATCACGTTGCCGAAAACTGCACAATCTGGTCAATAGTATTATCATCCTGGATGAAGCTCAAATGTTGCCTCCTGAATTTCTAAACCCAATTCTTACAACATTAAAAGGCCTTGTTGATAATTACTCCATTTCTGTTTTGTTCTCAACAGCTACTCAGCCTGCCTTAACAGGAAAAATTGGAGGAAAAGGTCAGTTTGCGTTCGAGGGAATTGCTGCAAATTCAGTAAGGGAGATTGTTCAGGATGTTGATGAATTGGCCTTCGACCTGAAAAGGGTGAAGATACAAGTACCAGAAAACACCAATGAAACAATAGAGTGGTCAACTATTGCGGATGAACTTCAACAGCAAGAGCAGGTGCTTTGCATTGTTAACACACGGAATCAGTGCCGCGAATTGCACGAATTGATGCCCGAAGGTACGCTGCATCTTTCACGGTTAATGTGCACTGCCCACATTATGGATGTCATCGACGAAATTAAACAAAGTCTCAAAGAGAATAAGCCAGTTAGAGTTATTAGCACCCAATTGATTGAAGCTGGCGTGGATATTGATTTTCCGGTTGTTTACCGTGCCATTGCTGGCTTGGATTCCATTGCACAATGTGCAGGGCGATGTAACCGCGAGGGAAAACTGAACAAGGAAAACAAGCTTGGATTAATGAAAGTATTTGTACCCTCGAAAGGAACTCCCATTGGATTGATGCGAAAAGGTGCCGACACCTTTAAAGAATTGATGCTCAATAGGTCGGATAATGAAAATGCCTTACTCGAACCACAAGCTTTTCACAATTATTTCAGGCTATTCTATAGCAAAATAGACAATTTTGATAAAGCAGATATTGGCGACAGTTTGTGGAAAGATGCCCAGTACATGAAATTCCAATTTGCAACAGCTGCAAGGGATTTTAGATTGATTGATGACAAGGGATCAAAAACAATCTTGGTTGAATACAAAGAAAGTAACGACTTGATTCAACTTTTGAAACGTAAAGGTCCTGAACCCTGGTTGATGCGAAAATTGCAGCGCTACGCCGTATCCATTAACGAACGCGATTTTATTGAAATCAGAAAATCCGGGCTGATTGTTGAACTGCATGGGTGTTGGATTCAGGATTATCAGAAATTATACAACCAACATTCAGGATTACAGATGAAAGGCAAGTGGTTAGAAGAAATAAACATCATATAAAAACCCATTATGGAATACTACAACAAACAATTTTGCATTGAAGTATGGG
>DPRM01000073.1 GCA_003537645.1 Prolixibacteraceae bacterium | reverse complement strand
AATACTGCCAACGAAATTCGCCGGATAAGGCTTCCTTCGCGGTTCTTTTTACTGATGAATGAAGCCACAAAAACAATCAGTAAAACGATCATTATCCAAAAGAAAAAGCGGTTTTCAGTATAAAGGCTGCTGAAATTCGGGCCAAATGTTTTCCAGTCGATGATATTGCCTTCGCCTTTACCATATTGTCCGCTGTGCAGGAAAAGCGCTTTCATCCATCCCCAGAAAACATTGATTTGCAGTGTTACCGGCAGCGCCATCACGAAGAAAGAACCCACAGCAATCAATGAATATCTGATTCGTTCTTTCCAGGTAGTCAGTACAATAAGTGGAATAATCCATAGTGGAAAATAGGTGAGTTTGATTGATAATCCAAAAGCTGAAATCAGGCCAAACCAAAGATAATTGTTGCGAAATCGGTTGTAGTCGGATGCGAAAAGCGGTTGCAACAATAATATACTTAGCAGCATAACCGGAATTGGAATCAGATTTTCGGGAACGACACGACCAATATTCAAAAATATAATACTCGTGAAAAGGGGCGAGAGCTGAAGCAAAACGGTATATGTCAGGTTGTTGCTAATCCGGTAGAATATTCGTCCGGCAAAATACATAAAAACAGCTATTACCGACGTCAACGCCAGATTCAGTACATGAAGGTACATGTCAAAATTGGCCAGCACATCGTGATTAAAGCTTCCCTGGTGCGATCTTAAAAAATAAACCAACCTGAAAACAAGCGCTGCCAGGTATTGCAGCGGAGTTCCGGGATTATCAATATGCCCTAACATTAATTTCCCGTTTGCAACACTCAATCCACTGATAAAATAAATGCACTCCGGATCGGCTCCATGAAGCGAAAAGAAACCGGCAATTTGCAGGATGTAACTTCCCAGAAAAAAGTAGGCCAACGGGGCAATCAGTAAAAGCAGCAGCTTCTTTGAGTTCATTTTTTTATTTTTTGAAGATTGCAAAGTTTAGAATTCCCCATTTTTGAAACCGGAACTGAAGGGAAGTTTTTAAAACTCCCAATCCGTAAATTGAACTGTTTTTGATGTTTATGCTCGAAGCGTCGTCGAAATATTTGGTGGGGCAGGTAATTTCGGCGATTTCGAAACCGGCATACCATATCTGGGCCAGCATTTGGTTATCGAAAACGAAATTATCGGAGTTGGCATTGTAGTTTACATTCTCCAGCACTTCGCGCGAGAATGCACGATATCCGGTGTGATATTCCGACAGTTTGGCATTCATTAAAATATTCTGAAACAAAGTAAGTAAACGGTTCGAAACATATTTGTACCAAGGCATTCCGCCGGCCAGAGCGCCTTTTCCTAAAATACGCGAACCAAGCACAACATGGTATAACTCGTTCGCAATCAGGTGAGTCATCGATGGAATTAACTTGGGTGTGTATTGGTAATCGGGATGCAACATGATCACAATGTCGGCGCCTAATTCGAGCGCTTTATTGTAGCACGATTTCTGGTTTCCACCATAACCCTTGTTCTCTTTATGGCTTATAATGTGTTTTATTCCAAGTCGTTGAGCCTCTCGGATGGTTTCGTCCTTGCTTTTGTCGTCAACAAGTATCACCTCATCAACAATAGAAAAGTCGATTTCGTTGTAGGTAATTTCAAGTGTTTTGGCTGCGTTGTAGGCGGGAAGTACTACTACTACTTTCTTGCTGTTAATCATTCTTGTTTTTTTTTGTAAAGATAATCCGATTTCGCTTTTTCAAAAGTTCCTGAAACTAAAATACTGATTGATTCTTTTTGGTGCGGAAGTCAGAACGATTTCTGAAAGTACATTATTATTTCAGTTTAAATCTTTAATTTTAAGCAAACTTAAAATCTGGGCATTATGAGTACTTCAAAAAATTATCCATTGTCGCGTCGTAATTTTATAAAAGTTTCGGCCGCCACCACTGCCGGTGTTTCCATGTTATCGTTTGGTGGTTGCGCAACCGATAAAATGCCATCGCCTATGAAACGAAAATTTGGCAACTTCGACTTCGAGGTAACAACACTGGCGCTGGGAGGCCAGGCTTCGCTGCAATGGACTCCCGAAGATGTTGATCCGGTGCCAATTATCCTGAAAGCCTTCAAGCTGGGAATCAATTATTTCGATACATCAAATCTTTATGCTGACAGTCAGTTAAATTACTACAAAGCTTTCAGAACACTGAACCTGATTCCGGGAGAATCCAATTACGACGAAAATCTCCGGAAATCGATTTGGCTTACCAGTAAAACCTGCATGCGCTGGGGAAAACCGGGCTGGCCCGAAAGAGAGAACGTAAATAACTGGTCGAACGGTGCGCCTGATGTAAAATGCGCGGTTGACGATCTGAAACGCTCGCTCACACAGCTCTTTGGCGACAACAAAGGCTGGTATCCTGAAGGTGCTTATCTTGATATGATTCTGATTCATACGCTGCACAATACTGCTGAAATTGATGTGCTTTACGAAGGGCTGGAAACACCGCTCGATCCCAATGGGAATTTTGGCGCATTGGTTGCCCTGCGCGATTTTCGCGATGGCACCAACCTGACAGGAATGAATCCCAAAAATGAAAAGCTCATCCGTCACATCGGTTTTTCGGGACACGCCAATCCACCTGCGATGATCGATATGATTCAGCGCGACGAATACGGAATTCTGGAAGGAATGCTTGTCGCAATTAATGCCAACGATAAAACCAAATACAACATGCAGCACAACGTGATTCCGGTTGCTGCTGCCAAAGGAATGGGAATTATTGCCATGAAAGTATTTGCCGATGCAGCTATTTATCACAAGGAACCACGCTGGTCGCGTGAGCCCGCCGATGTGTTCCGGAAAGTGGGAACACCCGAGTTGCCCAGTCGCCCGCTTATCGAGTATTCACTCACCACTCCGGGAATTCATACTTTGATAATTGGTATCGGTCAGATTGACGAAGACCCGATGAAATGTCAGTTGATTCAGAATTTTTATGCGGCCCAGATAGAACCACACGGAATGCCTGAAGATGAAAGGAACCGGATTGAAGCACAGGCACTGAACGTGAAAGCGAATTCGAATTATTTTCAGATTGATAAAGTGGGCTTAACCGCTCCTGGAAATATCAGGAAAGAGGAAAACAAAATTATTTGGGATACCGCTTTTGCAGGCGATGTGGCTGTTGCTGCCTACGAAGTGTTGGTAAACGGCGAAAAGGCTGGCGAAGTTGAGCATCATCCTCAGGTTCTTAAAAGCAAGCCGTTTAGTTTTGAAGCTTCAGTAAAAGAAGGTGATAAAATTGCGGTGGTTGCGGTCGATAAAGAAGGGAACAGGGCTGAAGCTGCTTTGGCTTAGAATTTATTTTGCAATATTTACAGAACCGCTCTTCCATAGAGGGCGGTTCTTTTTTCTGAAATCTAACGATTAGTTTCTTAGCCAGAATCCAATATCTAGTAAAATTTGTTGAGCCAATCCAGACCTATTTTGGCAACTTCCAAATCCTGCTCACCACTGCCGCCCGAGAAAACAGCAAGAATATATCCTGAATTTACTTTTCGGATTAATCCACCCTGGTAACCTAATTCTCCTGAAAGTACTTTTCTGACGCCGCTTCCGCTATCCTTGTGCGTGTCGGCCATTTCAGAGGCTTTGGTGTAGGCAATGCCCAACAGATTTGCAGACTCCGTAGTTAAATTGCCCACAACTTTCATTTTCGAAATCCATGTTTTTGAAACATCACCCGGAATAAAAGCAACAATGGCAACTCCTTTAATCGAAATCTTTTGTGCAGCTTCTTCGATTAAAGCGAGGCTCCTGTCAGCCTGTTTCATGAAAATTTTCTCTCCTGAATTATTGCTTTCTGTCTTAATTTCAAGGTTTTTTTTCTGCGCCTGAACAGACAGGATGAGTCCTGAAATAATGGTTAGCGCCAGAATTAGAATTAGTTTGTTCATTTTAGGATAAGTTTAGATAGATTTTTAGAAGCGGTCGTCTCAACAAATATAGCTTGATTTCCCGATTTCGATCAGAATATTTTTTAAACCTCAATTTGCAATCCATCATACGATAAAAAAACATTTTCAGGAAGATTATTTTGAACCTCATCAAAAAATCCCATTTGGTGCGAAAGGTGCGTCAGGTATGCTTTCCCGGGTTTTACTTCAGCAATTATTTGTAATGCCTGACCTAGATTGTAGTGCGAAATATGATCTTCCTTGCGCAAAGCATTTAATACCAAAACATCCAGTCCGCGTAGTTTTTCAATTTCAGCAGCTTCCAAACGGTTAACGTCGGTTACGTAAGCCAGGTTTCCGAATCTGAATCCGAACACAGGCAATTTGTAATGGAATCCACGAATGGGGATTATTTCAAGATCGCCAATACGAAAAGGCTTATTTTCAATCAGGTGCAGGTGCATTTGCGGTATTCCGGGGTATTTGAAGCTGGCAAAAACATAATCGAAAATACGGCGAATAGCAATTTGTACGCGTTCTTCAGCATAAATATCGGTTGGCTGTTTCTGAACCCAGTTGAAGGCGCGGATGTCATCCAATCCAAAAATATGATCGGTATGTTCGTGGGTAAGCAAAATCCCATTCAAATGATGAACTTTGTGCGTTAGCATCTGCTGCCTGAAATCAGGTCCGGCATCAACCACAAGGCATTGAGTGTCGGTTTCAATCATCACCGAAGCGCGCAATCGCTGATCTTTTGGATTGTTTGATAAACATACCGGACATTGACATGCAACCACCGGAACGCCCTGCGAGGTACCTGTTCCTAAAAAAGTAAGTTTCACTATTTGAATATTGTTTTATGCAAAAATAAGGATTGCCCTAAGTACACCGAAGGTTTTTGTCTATTTTTGAAAAAAAATTACACATGGCCAAGCTTTATATGATTCCGACAACTTTAGGAGACACGACCATCGAACGGGTTTTACCGCCCGATTTGTCACAGTTAATTTCATCCATATCAGTTTTTATTGTTGAAAATATCCGCACAGCACGGCGGTTCCTCAAAAAAGTAAATCCGGCCATTGTAATTGATCATCTCACTTTTTTCGAGCTTAATCAGCACACCGACAAAAAAGAAATCAGTCGGTTTCTGGAATCAAACAAACAGGGGCTCGATATTGGAATAATTTCGGAAGCAGGTTGCCCCGGAATTGCTGATCCGGGAGCAGAAGTAGTTCGGATTGCACACACCAAAAACATTCAGGTAGTGCCGCTGGTTGGACCATCATCTATTCTGCTGGCTTTGATGGCTTCAGGAATGAGCGGACAAAATTTTGCATTTAACGGCTATTTACCAATTAAAAATCCGGAGAAATCGCTGCAAATAAAAATGTTGGAAAACCGCATGCACACCGAAGGACAGACACAGATTTTTATTGAAACTCCATACCGAAATGCCCAGTTGCTTGATGAATTAATAAGAAATTGCGACCCGAAAACGATGCTTTGCATCGCCGCCGATATTACTTTAGAAACCGAGTTTATCCTTACCAAACCCATTTCATTCTGGAAAACCAATCTTCCGGATATTCAGAAACGACCAGCCATTTTTATGATCGGGAAAGTGTAAATAAGCATGGGGGCACAGAGCGAAGGGCAGAGGGTAAAATGAGAATTTAGCTTAATATCGTGATTACGAGCCTTCGCCTTCCGCCATAATTCCTGAACTCGCACAAATAAATTCCCTGCCAGGTTCCCAGATTCAGGCGGTGGTTGGTAATCGGAATAGTCAGGCTGGCGCCAATCAGCGAACTTTTTAAATGTGCAGGCATATCATCGTCACCCTCATCCAAATGTGTAAATCCCGGATCATTTTCAGGAACCAGCTTATTCATAAAAGTTTCGAAATCGTACCGCACCGAAGGATCGGCATTTTCATTCAGGCTAATACCAGCCGAAGTGTGTTGAATCAGGATGTTCACCAAACCTTTTTCGGGTAAACGGGGTAATTGTCTTTCAACCAGATCCGTAATCAGGTGGTATCCTCGTTTAAAAGCTGGAAGTGTTATTTCAAGTTGTTCGGTCATAAGAATTTCAATTTTTAAGTCGTCAAAAAATCATTCAATTGTAATTTATTGTCATTCATAATGACGTGAAACTAATGGCTATCAATGACTTTTTTACTGCCAACTGCGCCTGACCACTGAAAACTAATAATGTTTCCCCATAAAATCGTCGAAGGCATTGTAAACACCTCCGGTTCGTTGCTTTTCGTATTGAATTGCCTGCTGTTCTTTCCATTGTTCGGCCATTTGTTTCAGGGTTGGATCGGCGTGTTTAAAGAACATTTTATACGAGTTGCAAAATCGCGGTTTCCGGTGATCTTCCGGATCTTTAATTCTGTCTTTTGTGCATCCTCCATAGCAATTGCGTAACCAGCTGCATTGGCGGCATTCGCGCGGAAGAACGGCCTTGGCTGCTCCAAAAGTCTGTTGCGTTTTGGTGTTCAGCATATTAATAATACGCTCGTGCATAATATTTCCCAGTTTCCATTTGGGTTCCACAAAAAAGTCGCAGCTATACACATTTCCATTGTGCTCAACAACCACGTAAGGGCCGCATTCTTTCATCATGGTGCATTCCGGCGCTTCCATGCCCACATACGAATGAAAAACCGATTCGAAATGGCGTACAGATGTAGTCGGAACACCGTTCACAAAATCCGCCAGCCACAAATCAAACATCCGTACCAGAAATTTTCCATAATCTTCAGCAGATACAGAGAAAGGCGCTGCTTTTGTCGGATCGTTTTTGTCAGTTTCAACAATCGGGATAAACTGCATAAATGTATAGCCCAAACTTTTGTAATAGGCATATAATTCGTCCGGAAACTGAACGGAATAGGAGGTGAGTACACACATTGCATTGGCCGCAACGCCCTCTTGCTGAAGCATAATGGCATTTGCCTCAACCCGTTTGTGTGTTCCTTTTTGACCTTTATCAAAGCGGTAACGATCGTGAATGTGTTCAGGTCCGTCGAGCGAAATGCCCACCAGCCAGTCGTATTCTTTCAGAAAGGCCGCCCATTGTTTGTCGAGAAGCAAGCCATTGGTTTGCAGTCCATTGCCAACCGATTGGTTGTGTCCGTATTTTTTCTCCAATTCAATTGCACGTTTGTAAAAATCAAGACCCATCAAAGTAGGCTCGCCTCCCTGCCAGGCCAGCGAAACACTGTCGCCCGATTGCTGCATCACCTGTCTGATCAGTTCCTCCTGAATTTGCGGGCTCATCCGGTGTACCGGAGTTTGATGGAATAACGAAGATTTTTCGAGATAGAAACAATACGTACAGTCCAGATTGCAATCCGGACCGGTAGGTTTTATGAGAACTGAATTGAGAGGTCGGTGCTTTGCCATTTTAAATAGGTTTAATTTTTCCTGAATGACAAACTTAAAAAATCTGACGACTTAAGCGATGCGTTTGTTTTCATTAAAGTTCCCGAATGCGGATTATTTCCTGCAATTCAAGAATTTTTTCGCGCCGCTCGTACGAAAATACCGAACTGTTTTCCTGAAGGTAGCTGAAGAGGAACAAGGCTTTCAGTATATAATTCGCTTTGGTAGCCGTAAGCGATTGTTCAGGATCTCTGCCTAAAACCATCAGAATATCAGCCAGCTTTTCCAATTGGTTTTCCGAAGTAAATTTTTCTTTTACAATACTTAAGAAGTCTTGATTTTCAAGCATAATTATCTGATCGATGTCCAGATTTATTTCCTGAATAAGCGCTTCGCGCACGGCCAAAGTCATTTGTTCCTGCTGGTTTTCTTCTTTCATTTTCAGAATCTTTAGGAGTAAGCCGGACAGGAAATAGCCCATTTCTTCGAATTGACGAATAAGATAATCGCGTGAAGCCATATCAGCATAGTTTTAAAGTTTAGATTTCTCTTCGACAAATCAAAGTTAATAATAACCAATGGCCGACAAAAATCCTTTTCATAAAACAATTAATAAGCTCTTGAACAGTTTATTATTCCGGAAGTATTATTTTTGCCGACATGAGGTCAATCAAATCTTTTTTTATCGTTATCGCCCTGTTCCTGAATATTACAGGCCTGTTTGCACAAAGCAATAACGCCACTTTGTTTGGAAAAGTAACCGACCAAAACGGCAAGCCTGTTGAACTGGCCAATATTTCGCTCAAGAATTCGACCATCGGCACTGTTTCAAATCGCGATGGCGAGTACCTTCTGCGTATTCCTGCCAAAAAATCGGTGGTTATTGTCTATTCAATGATTGGATATCAAGTGGTCGAGAAAATTATTACAGCTACCGAAGAGCAACGGCTCGAAATGAATGTGGTAATTCAACAGGTTGACCAGGAAATTGGCGAGGTTCAGGTAACCCAACACCGGCGAAATAAAACCAATATCGAACGGATTGATTCCAAATATCTTAACAATATTACCGATGCCGGAACCGGCGGGGTGGAAGCGCTGATTAAAACGCTTCCCGGTGTTTCTACCAACAACGAACTGAGCTCACAATATTCGGTCAGAGGTGGAAATTTTGATGAAAATTTGGTGTATGTAAATGATATTGAGGTTTATCGCCCGTTTTTAATTCGCGCCGGACAACAAGAGGGGATGAGCTTTATTAATTCTGATATGGTTTCATCCATCGAGTTCTCGGCTGGTGGCTTCGATGCCAAATACGGAGACAAAATGTCGTCGGTGCTCGACATCAAATACCGGAAACCTACTGAATTTGCCGGATCGGCTTCAGTAAGTTTGCTGGGCGGTTCCATTCATCTGGAAGACCTGAGCAAAAACGGAAAATTCTCGCATATCTCTGGAATTCGTTACAAAACCAACCGTTATTTATTGGGAACACTCGACGAAAAAGGCGAATACAATCCCCGTTTTGTCGATGCACAAACCTACCTGACTTATAAATTCAGCAAATCGTTCGACGTTTCGTTTCTTGGTAACATTGCTCAAAATCAATATCTTTTTATTCCCCAGACCCGAAAAACAAGTTTCGGAACCTTTAATCAGGCATATAGTGCTACTGTTTATTTTGAAGGTCAGGAGGTTGACCGGTTTGTGACAAGTACCGGGGCGCTGGTTGCAAATTATCATCCGGGCGACAGACTGAACCTCAAATTCATCGCGTCGGCATTCCACTCGAAGGAAGAAGAAACCTACGATATTTTGGGGCAATATTATCTGAATGAGCTCGAACGAAACCTTGGATCTGAAAATCTGGGCGACAGTGTTTTGAATATTGGCGTCGGTTCTTTTTTGAATCATGCCCGCAATTACCTGGATGCCACCGTTTATAGTTTTGAACACAAAGGAGCGTATAATTCCGAACATCATCTTCTTAACTGGGGATTGAAATTTCAGACGGAAATGATTGACGACAAAATGAACGAATGGATTTTGCGCGATTCGACCGGATATGCGATCCCGTATAATGGCAATGAGATAAAGCTGTACAGCACAACCAGAACGGATTACAGCATGAATTCGACCCGTTTTACGGGTTACATTCAGGATACTTATCAAATACCAATCAATAAAGGCGCTTTGTATGCAACCGGAGGTATTCGTGCGCAGTACTGGTCGTATTCCGATGAGTTTTTGCTAAGTCCGCGAGGTACTTTCCGATATTATCCCGATTGGGATGCCAATTTTGTTTTCCATCTTTCAGGAGGTATTTACTCGCAGCCTGCATTTTACAAAGAACTGAAGGGGCAAACCGGAACCATTTATCCTGATACAAAAGCACAACGGTCAACGCAGGTGCTGTTTGGTGCCGATTATATTTTTCGCGCGTGGGATCGCCCTTTCAAATTCAGTTCTGAAGCCTATTTTAAAGTAATGACCAATCTGACTCCCTATAAAATTGACAATGTTCGTATCAGGTACTTGCCCAATCAAACGGCCAATGGTTATGCTACCGGGCTTGATATGAAAGTGAACGGCGAATTTGTGAGCGGAATTGAATCATGGGCCAGCCTGTCAATTATGAAAACCGAAGAAGATATCCTGAAAGATGGACATGGCTACATTCCGCGCCCNNATTTTCTTTCAGGATTATTTCCCCGGAAATCCGACCTGGAAAATGCACCTGACCGCTTTTTACGGATCGCGGCTTCCAACCGGGCCGCCCAATTCAGAGCGGTACATGGACAAATTCCGTATTCCGCCGTATCGACGCATCGATCTTGGCTTTTCAAAAGTGCTGATCAATCAGGATCACCGTGAATTCAGATACAAAGCATTCAATTCTATTAAAGACATGTGGCTTAGTCTTGAAGTGTTTAACTTGCTGGGAATCAATAACACAATTTCGTATTTATGGGTGGCAAACAATACCGGCGATTTATTTGGTGTTCCGAATTACCTCACCAAACGAAAACTGAATCTGAAACTGACTGTGAAATTTTAACGGAAAGTACTTAGGTAAGAAGTCCCAAGTCCTAAGTCCCAGGAATTTTTTTGACTTGGCTATTTAAAGTTTATAGATTTTTAGTACTTGTTCCATGAGCTCTCACGAAGATACTTAGAACTATGGACTTATTTACTCATACAAAAACGCAACAATGAAACTCCCTATTTACCAGGCCGATGCGTTTGCAAGCAGCCTTTTCAGAGGAAATCCTGCCGCAGTTGTGCCTTTGAAAGAATGGCTCACCGACGAAACCATGCAACAAATTGCTGCTGAAAACAATCTGTCGGAAACCGCATTTTTCATTCCTGAAGGCGATCATTTTCATATTCGCTGGTTTACCCCGAAAGCAGAAGTACAACTTTGCGGACATGCCACACTGGCTGCAGCGCATGTGTTATTTAACGAGTTAAGTTTCGCCGGAGAACAAATTGTTTTCAACAGCCAAAGCGGCATCCTGACAGTAAAAAAAGTTGGAGATAAATTACAGCTTGATTTTCCTGCCGATTTTGCTCATGCCGTCGAAGCAGTTCCTGTTTTTTCAGAAGCTTTCGGCATTCATCCGTTGGCAACCTTTAAAGGAAGAACTGATTACCTTTTGCTGTTTGATTCGGAAGAAACTATCCGGAATTTCCAGCCGGATATTCCATTGTTGTTGACTACTGATGCCCGCGGAATTATAGTTACTGCAAAAGGAAATGAAGTTGATTTTGTGAGCCGTTTTTTTGCCCCCGCAGTTGGTGTAAACGAAGACCCGGTCACAGGTTCAGCACATATCACTTTGATTCCTTATTGGGCAAAACGACTCAACAAAAATGAAATGACAGCACTTCAACTTTCAGCCCGTGGCGGCCAATTGTGGTGTACCCTTTCGGGCGACCGGGTTCTGATTGCCGGAAAAGCCGTGACTTACCTGAGGGGCGAGATCGAGGTTTGAAACTAAATTTGTACTTTTATAGTTCAAAATCAGGAACAAAAGCGGATATGAAAAATGCAATGCAATATATTGTCGATGAACATGGAATAAAAACTTCGGTTATTGTTCCTTTCCATTTGTGGGAGAAGATTACTTCTGACAATAAAAAACTCCAAAACAAAATCGAAGTTTTGCTCGCAATAAAAGATGGATTAAGTGAGATTAAGGGTGCAAACAAAAATTACCAGGAATTTCAAACCCTTTCAGACTTTGTAAATGAAAGTGACAGTTAGGGTAGCCCTAAGTTTTAAGCGACAGGCAAAACCACTCCTGAAAAAATATCCTTCTTTAATCAGGGAGTTATCTCAACTTGAATCTGACTTGAAAGAAAATCCCAGAATGGGAACATCTCTTGGCAACAATACTTATAAAATACGGCTGGCTCCAAAGAGCAAAAACAAAGGCAAAAGTGGTGGACTAAGAGTTATAAGTCATCTGGAAACAGAAATCATAGGCTTTGCTGAATATAATGGCGAAAACACAACCGTTATTCTGATTTCAATTTATGACAAAAGCACAACGGCCTCAATTTCTGATAAAGAGATAAAAGAATTTATCCGCAATATCGATGTGGATTAGGTCTTAAATGATCTTCCTAAAACTTTATTTTTAACCGCTTGTTTCCCTTGCAATACAAAATCTAGGGAACATGGAAATTCAGAAATATACTAACGATCTTATTCACGAAACCTCGCCGTATTTACTGCAACATGCGCACAATCCGGTGAACTGGCAGTCGTGGGGCGAAAACGCACTGAATCGGGCCAAAGCCGAAAATAAACTTTTACTCATCAGCATCGGCTATTCGGCTTGTCACTGGTGCCACGTGATGGAACATGAGTCGTTTGAAGACCTGGAGGTGGCACAAATCATGAACAATCATTTTGTTTGCATCAAAGTTGACCGCGAAGAACGGCCTGACATCGACCACATTTACATGACTGCTGTGCAGTTGCTGACCGGTCGCGGAGGTTGGCCGCTCAACTGCATCGCGTTGCCCGATGGCCGTCCAATCTGGGGTGGAACCTACTTTCAGAAAGAAAACTGGATGGAGGCATTGGAAGCCGTATCTAAATTTTATGCTGAAAACCCGAAAGAAACACTGGAATATGCTGTAAAACTGCAAGAGGGAATTGAGCAAAGTTCGCTGATCCAAATCTCGCAGGAAAACTCAGCAGTTGATCCGTTGCTGCTGCCCAACATCCTAAAAAAATGGCAAAGCTATTTCGATACCAAAAACGGTGGTACGAAAGGCGCTCCCAAGTTTATGCTTCCGAATAACTGGCAATTTTTACATCGCGCCGGACAGGAATTTCAGGATGAAAAATTAGTAGAACAAGTAAACCTCACCCTGAAAAAAATGGCTTTTGGCGGACTTTACGACCAAATTGGTGGTGGTTTTGCCCGCTATTCGACCGACGAAATATGGAAAGTTCCGCACTTCGAAAAAATGCTCTACGATAATGCCCAGCTTTTGCAACTGTATGCCGAAGCTTACCAAACTGATCCCAATCCATTGTATCAGCAGGTGGTTTCGGAAACTGTTGAATTCCTGAAACGAGAATTATTATCGACTGAAAGCGGGTTTTATTCGGCATTGGATGCCGATAGCGAAGGCGAAGAAGGAAAATTCTATGTCTGGACAAAAACGGAATTGATACAAATTTTAGGCGCTGATTTTGTACTTTTCAGCGATTATTACAACATCAATTCGCTGGGATTTTGGGAGCACAACCACTATATCCTGATGCGAACCGAAGACAACCATTCGTTTGCAGAAAAACATCAGTTATCCGTTGACGAATTGAAAATTAAAACCCGAAACTGGAAACAACTTTTACTGAAAGAGCGCGAAAAACGGGTACGCCCCGGACTCGACGATAAAATTTTGGCTTCGTGGAATGCCATGACCATTTCCGGATTAATCAGTTGCTACAAGGCTTTTGGCCATCCGGAATATCTGGAACTGGCGCTGACAAATGCCAGCTTTCTGAAACAAAAGATGATGAATGGAGATGGGAAAATGCTTCATTCCTACAAAAATAACCAGGCAAAAATTTCGGGGTTCCTGGAAGATTATGCTTTTGCCATCGAAGCGTTCACCGCCATTTTTGAAGTTACCGGAAACGCAGAATGGCTTGGCATCGCTCGCCAATTAACAGAAACCACTATTAACGATTTTTACGATGAGCAAAAAAACATTTTCTATTTCACAGCACAGCAACAAACTGATTTAATTACCCGAACTATTGAAATTCACGACAATGTGATTCCTGCATCCAATTCGGTGATGGCCAAAAATCTGTTTCGGCTCTCCTATTTGCTCGACCAACCAGACTATCTGAAAACAGCAAAAAAAATGTTCAATTTGGTCATTGGCAACATGGCAGACTATCCTTCCGGTTACAGCAACTGGTCGCAACTGATGCTCGATTTGAGCGGCAATCATTTGGAAGCAGCTATTGTGGGAGAAAATGCCATCAGCTTACAGAATGAACTTCAGAAAAACTATTTGCCCAACGTAATTTTTTGCGCAGGAACTGCGAAAAGTGAGCTGCCTTTGCTGAAAGATCGGTTTGTTCCGGGAAAAACGTTGATTTATATTTGCCAAAACAATAGCTGTCAACTGCCGGTGGAAACAGTGGAAGAAGCGCTTAAAATAATTAGTCATTTATAGTCATTCGCTTCGCGTCATTTCTTGTTGCAACAATTGACAATGAATGACTACAAATGACAATTTAATGACCGTACTTGACCAAAACTTACAATACATGAATCGAAAATTATGCCTTTTCATCGCCATGAGCCTTGATGGTTTTATTGCCAAAGACGATGACGATATCAGTTTTTTAAATCAGGTAGAACTGGAAGGCGAAGATTATGGCTATTCCGAGTTTATTAACACGGTGGATACCATTATTCTGGGCCGAAAAACGTACGATAAAGTTCTGTCGATGAGAGTAGAATCTTTGTACGGCGGCCGGCAGGTTTTTGTGATTACCCGAACCCCGCGACCAGATTCCGGCAAAACAATATTCTTTTCAGGCAAACTCACCGATTTGGTCATGTCGCTAAAGAACCAGCCTGGGCAAAACATCTATTGCGATGGTGGCGCCGAAACAATCAGCCATTTGCTTCAGGAAAATTTAATCGACGAAATGACAGTTTCTGTCATTCCTGTGCTGCTGGGCGACGGGATCCGGCTGTTTGGATCCAAATTTCCCGAACAAAAGCTTCAGCTCGTAAAAAGTCAGAGCTTTGAAAAAGGCCTGGTTCAGTTGCATTATGTGAGAATTTAAAAAGGAAGTCGGGAGTCTGCCTCCGTTTTCCGTTCTCTACTCCTGACATTTCCCCTTTGACTTTCCACAGGCATTCCGTATTTTGCAGGCTTAACTTTATGATCTTCCTGCAATGAAACAAATTCTACTTTTTGCCTTCTGCCTTTTCGCGTTTGGNNCATCCGGAGAAAGGATATTTTAATCAGTGGGTACAATTGAAGCATCGCGGTTTTAACAACCCCACAGTAATGGAAACCCATGGCTACGGCATGGGACGCGGTGGAAATGAAGTTGAGCAAATTCTGAATGCCAACAATATCGGCGTGGAATATCGATATTTTGGCAAGTCGAAACCCGATTCGATGCAATGGGAATACCTGACTATAGAGCAGGCCGCAGCCGATTTACATGCTGTCAATCAACTTTTCAAACAACTGTATAAAGGCAAGTGGTTCAGCACCGGCATCAGCAAAGGTGGACAAACCACGCTTTACTACAAATATTTTTATCCTGAAGATATTGATGTGGCTATTCCGTATGTAGCGCCCATTGACAATGCGCTGGAAGACACCCGCATTTATACTTTTCTGGATACGATCGGCACTCCGGAATGCAGGAAGAAAATTTTCGACTTTCAGGAATTTTTGCTGAAGAACGAAGACAAAGCACTGGAAAAACTGAAATGGTATGCCAAAGGAGCCAAACTGAAATTCAATTACACCGGCAACCTCGGCAAATCGTTTGAATTGGCTGTACTCGAATATTCGTTCTCGTTTTGGCAATGGGGCCGCTCGTGCGACAGTATTCCGACCAATAGAAAGCTCGACGATTACATCAACGAACTCATCAAATCCTCCGATATTTCGTTTTTCTCCGATCGGGACATCGAACAGTTTGCCTCGCATTATTACCAGGCCACACAAACCGGATATTACGGCTACAATATTGCGCCATTCAAAAAGTACATTAAACATTTCACCTCGAACCCATCGGCCATCTTTCCGCCAAAATCAGCCAAATCCAATTCTTTCTCTCCTGAATTGTACCGCAATTTCAAAAACTGGCTCGATGAAAATGGCAACAATATCTTATACATCTACGGCGGGATTGATACCTGGTCGGCTCCACGGGTTTTGGTTACCGATCGGATAAACTCCAAATCGTTCCTGATTCCGGGAGCCCATCACGGAACCGCGCGGATCAAAACGATGCCTGAAGAAATGAAAAAAGAATTTATTGGAAAGATCAAAGAATGGAGCGGATTGGAGTGTAAAATGGAAGTGCTGAAAAGCAAATAATCCTTTCATTTCAAAACAAAAAATCCCGAAACCTTAACCAGATTTCGGGATTTTTTATGCCTTCTATTTCAAGGTCATTAGAACTGATGATAGATACTTTCTTCCAAATAAGGATGGTTTTTAGGTACAAGGTTGGCTTTTGACAGTGTATTTGTAACTACCAGCGCAAATAAACCCAGGAAACCCAGATAAGTGCCAATTTCCAGTAGTCCAAATTTTGCTTCTTTAAGCACGGCCGGCCAGATGTAGTAATAGAGTTCGGTGTACTGCCCAATCATTAAAATAACAATTACAGGGAGTATATAAACTTTGCTTCTGGACGTCATACGGGGCATCAGGAACAAAAACGGTATAAACCAGTTGAGGATAATGTTGGCATAAAACAACACTCCAAATGCACCATGCGACCGATGCACATAAAATATGGTTTCTTCCGGAATATTGCCGTACCAAATCAGCATAAATTCGGCAAAATTGAAGTAGCCCCAAACAATAGACAACATGAAAATGTACCTCGAAAAATCGTGCAGATGGCTGCGGTTCAGCATTCGTAAATGGCCAATTTTGTGCAAGATAATTACAATCAGGGTAATGACTGTGGCGGCATGCAAAAAAGCTGCGATAAAACTTTTTGCCGCAAACAACGCGCTAAACCAGTGAGGTTCAAGCGACATGATCATATCGATGGCAAAAAGAGTAAAGCTGATCGCGATAATGAATATGATGACTTTTGAATATTTTTCAGAATCGTAAAAATGCTGCATTCCTCCTTCAGCATCTTCTTTCAGCGAAATTTTGCGCAGAAGTCTGATCATGATAATCCACAATCCGAAGAAAAGTACCACACGTAAAAAGAAAAACGGAATATTCAGATAGGGAGCTTTGTGGGCTATTAATGCATCGGTTTCTGTGATTCCTTCATGCGTCCAGTGGAATATCGAGTGCATTCCAAAATACATCAGCATAAAAAATACAGCGGCAACCGGCACGTAAGATGCCATTGCTTCCGGAATACGTTTAAAAGCCGCCGACCATCCGGCCTGCGAAATGTATTGAATAGCACCAAAAAATGCGGCCCCAATCGCCAGCGAAACAAAGTAATAGTTGTTCAGCAAATAATTTGCCCATGCCCGGTGAGGATCCATCACAAATCCCGCAATCATTGAGATGATTCCGATACCGATCAGTGCAAACAAAACGTTTTTAAATTTTTGGGGAACAATCAATCTGTCTTCCATGTTGTTCATATCTTTTAATTCCATCTTTTCTGTATTTTCATGTCCGTAAGCTAAAGCAGACGGCAAAGGATAATCGCATAGATCATTAATAACTCATAATTTGCTTTACTGTTTATGCAGCACTTCTTTGATATACATTGCTACTTTCCAGCGATCCTCTGGTCGAACCTGCGAACCGTGTTGAGGCATCACCCCAAAACCGACGGTGATCACGTGATAAATTTCTCCTTCAGGATTATTCCTGATTTTATCAGTTAACAAATTTGCTGGCGGATATGGATACTTTTTACTGGTAAAAAGGAATCCTTTTCCATCACCCTGGTCGCCATGACAGCTGGTGCAATAAACATTATAGACCAGTTTTCCCCGTTCCAGATTTTTTGCGTTCGATTCGTATGGATTTATCAAAGCCAGACCAGCTTCCACCCGGTCAGTATCATTCTTCTCATACAAGTAAGGCTGGTACCCAACCGGGATGGTTCCTTCAACCGGATTCCGCATTGTTTTGCCATCAGCAAAATTGGGATTGGGCGAATAGGTTTCGTAGGCTGGTGATTGCGCCATGTCATCAAAATATTGCCATCCGGTTGTATTTCGGTCGCGGTCGCACGATCCAAAAAATAGCATCAGAGCAACGGCTGATAGGCTTTTGTATATGTTCTTCAAATTCATTCGTTGATAATTTATTTCAGTTAGCGCTGGATTCTTTTTCATACACTTCAGATGCTCCATTGGACTGGAACAATTGTGTTACTGCCGGAATTTCAATTCCCATTTTATCCTGATCGAGCAGAATAATAAACTTATCGTCGGTTGCTCGGATATCAATAATATCGGCAGTTTTCCCGGGATATATTTTTGAACGGACAGAAAATGTAAGCAGTGTTAAAATCGTAATTGTCAGAATGGTAGCTACGATGGAAACAACAATGAAAGAGGGAAATGTATTGAATGGTTTTCCTCCGAAAAGCAACGGCCAATCGATCACCGCAGCATAATACATTCCACCGATAATTGCTGTCACACCAAATAATCCATAAAAGAATGCCGCATGCGAAATATGTGTTTTGTATTTCATTCCATGCAAAATTTCATGAATCGGATATGGAGTGTAAACTTCTTCGATCACAACCCCTTTGTCGAGCGCTTTCTGGAAAGCGTCTTTCAGTGTATGTTCATCGTCGAAAACGCCTACTAAGTATTTCTTATTCGTAATCATGGTGGTGCCCGGGTTTTAGGTGATCAGTTTGTTGCGTATTGTATTTCGAAATCATCTTCACTTCGCTGATGGCAATTTGCGGAATGTAACGGAAGAATAACAGCACTCCGGCTGAAAACATTCCGATGGTTCCTATAAAAAATCCGATTTCAACCAAAGTCGGAGAATAACTTGCCCAGTTGGCAGGAAGGTAATTTTTCGACAGCGAGGTTACCACAATGTTGAACCGTTCGAACCACATGCCTATGTTGATGAGTATTGAAATGGTAAAAACAATCCACATATTTCTACGGATTTTCTTCGACCAGAACAATTGCGGAACCACAGCATTAAAGATGAACATTGCCCAGAACTGCATGGCATATTCTCCGGTAATACGGTTTTTAAAGAACGTGAACATTTCGTATTCGGAACCTGAATACCAGGCAATAAATATTTCGGTAATATAAGCCGTTCCCATAATAAGCGAAACAAAAACCAACACTCGGCAAACCGCATCCACATGGTTTTCGGTAATAAAATCGCCCATTTTATAGAGTTTTTTCATTAGTGTAACCAATGTTAAAACCATTGCAAATCCTGAAAAGATTGCTCCAACAACGAAGTAGGGAGGAAATAGGGTTGTGTGCCATCCCGGTTCTACCGAAACCGCGAAGTCGGTGGAAACGATGGAGTGAACTGAAACAACCAGCACGGCAGCAATTCCACCCAACACAAAGGCTAAACCTTCGTACCGCAACCACTCTCTTGACGAGCCAGTCCAGCCGAATGCGAAAAAGCCATAAACA
This sequence comes from Prolixibacteraceae bacterium, assembly GCA_003537645.1. GTDB lineage: Bacteria > Bacteroidota > Bacteroidia > Bacteroidales > Prolixibacteraceae > Aquipluma. Next base: position 45,798 of record DPRM01000073.1, on the reverse strand, counting down.
GCTTTCTTGATTTTTGATTTGGTGGTATCGCGGATGGTCGCAAAATCGGGAACCATTCCGAAATACCAGAAGCTTGCCGAAATAAGCAGATAGGCAGAAATTGCCACAAAGTCCCAGAACAGCGGTGAGTTAAAATTCACCCATAACGGGCCTCTGGTATTGGGATAAGGAAATACAAAGAAAAATAACCAGGGGCGACCCATGTGCATCAAGGGAAATAAAGCCGCTGCAAATACAGCAACAACTGTCATTGCTTCGGCTGCCCGGTTGATGGCTGTCCTCCATTTCTGGCGCAATATCAACAGGAAGATGGAAAATGCAGTTCCGGCATGGCCGATACCAATCCACCAAACGAAATTGATAATTGCCCATCCCCATCCAACAGTATTGTTAACTCCCCAGGTTCCAACTCCTTGTGTTAATGTAAGGTAAATGCTGTGAGCTCCCCAGGCAAACATGGCCAAACTTATCCCCATGGCAGCATACCACCATTTAGGCGTTTTTCCGTTGATGGGCTCCAGAATTTCCTGCGAGATTTGACTGAGCGATTTTTCTCCGTCAATTAATTTTCCTCGTACGTCCGTTTTGTACATAATCCGTCCTATTTTCTTTGATTGATGATCATGCGTTTGTGTTTCTCACTTTAGTCAGGTATCCAACCGACGGCAAAGTGTGCAATTCTTCCAGCAAATGGTAGTTTCGCTGGTCTTTGAACAGCTTCGAAATGCGGCTTTCCGGATTTTCCAGATCGCCAAATACGATTGCATTTGCGGGGCACGACTGCGAGCAGGCCGTTTTAATTTCGCCTTCAGCAATTGCTCTTCCCTCCAGTTTTGCCAATTGTTTTTTCTCCTGAATGCGTTGTACACACATCGAGCATTTTTCGACTACCCCACGTGAACGAACTGTTACATCAGGATTTAGGACCATACGACCCAAATCGCTGTTCGAAGCATAATCGAATTTGTCGTTTTTTACGTATTGAAACCAGTTGAAACGGCGAACGCGGTACGGGCAGTTGTTGATGCAATATTTTGTTCCAACGCAACGGTTGTATGCCATCTGGTTCAAGCCCTCTTCGCTGTGCGGCGTCGCAGCCACCGGACACACATTTTCGCATGGTGCATTTCCGCAATGCTGGCACATTACTGGCTGAAAGGATACTTTCGGATTTTCAGGATTTTCGGAATAATACCGGTCAATTCTTATCCAGTGCATAATTCTTCGGTTGCGAACCTGCTCTTTTCCGATTACCTGAACATTATTTTCGGCCTGACAGGCAATGGCGCAGTTTCCGCAGCCGGTGCACGAATTCAGGTCAATTGCCAGTCCCCAATGGTGGCCATTGTAAACCGGCGCTTCGTACAAGGTTACTGCTTTCGATTCGTGTTCTGCTTTTAGTTCATTTCCTGAAGCCGGATTTTTAATGTAATCGTTCAGCGAAGTTTCACGTGCGATTGGCCGGCCTTCCATCAGATAATGGGTTTGCGAAATGGCCAACTCCACTATTTTTCCGGCAATTTTTTCAACTTTTGCTGAAGTCAGATAATACTGGCGGGTTCCATTTGCCGTACGAACTGACGGGTAAAGGTTTGTGCCCGTTTGATTTCCTACTTTACCGGCAATTTCGCGACCATAACCCAATGCTACCGAAATGGCGTCTTTTGCTTGTCCAGGCTGAATAAATACGGGCAATTCAATTCCGTTTACGCTGATGACATCTTCATTTTTCAGCCCGTTTTCTTCAGCATACGCTACTGGCACCGCAGCGAAATTGTCCCAGCTTATTTTTGCAACCGGATCAGGCAATTCCTGTAACCATGGGTTGTTGGCATATTTTCCGTTTCCAAGGGCCACAGTTTCGTACAAAGCAATTTCAATTCCTGAAACTGCACTTTTTATCTGAGTGGCAGCCTGTGCAATTCCTTCAGCAGAGTAGCTAAATTTCGATTCCTGAATGGTTTCATACACTCCATTTTGCAAAGTAGCGTTCCAAAACTGGCGGAAATCGGTTATTTCTTTTTGCTTCGGAAATTGTGTCTTGTTCCAGAAGTTTTTAATAAAGTCGTGGTGTTTCTGTTCTGCACCTGCCCACTTCAGCAGCGATTCCTGTGGTGCACGGGCATTGAAAATTGGTGCAATGGTTGGCTGCGAAAGGCTGTAAATTCCCGATTTTGGTTCCAAATCATTCCAGCTTTCCAGAAAATTTGTTTCAGGCAAAGCATACTGGCACAAAGCAGTTGTTTCATCTGGGCGTTCAGAAAAAGAAACGCTCAAAGCTGATTTTTGAATGGCTGCAGCAAATTCTTTCCCTTGCGGATAATCATACACCGGATTGGCTCCCCAAACCAGCAACGCTTTTACTGAACCAGTTTTTAAATCGGCCAGCAAGCGGTCAATATTTTGATCGATACCTTGTTTGGTCAAAAGCGGTTTATCCAATCCGATGGTTTGTCCGTAATTGCCAAGCAATTGATTAATCCCATTAACCAACAGCTGTATGTTTTCGTCGTTACTTCCTGAAATAACGATGCTATTATTTTCATTTTCAAGCAGGTCTTTTGCAAGTTCGGCAATATCAACCGACGATTGAACACCCGAAACTACAGATCCGCCTTTAGCAGCGGCAATCGCATTGTACAATGCCAGCACAATTGCACCTTCTTCAGAAGGTTTAATTGGGAAGCGAACATCAGCATTCGATCCACTTAAAGTCATTCCCGCCTCAAACTGATAGTGGCGAAGCATTTCCTTTTTCCCATCCTGCAACTGACGTGCAGCGGTGTATCCTTTGGTATATTCAACGGTTGAAAGCCATGTTCCAAGGAAATCGGCTCCAAAACTCACGACAACTTTGGCTTTATCGAATCGGTAATCAGGAATGAATGCAGAACCAAAACTTTTTTGGTTGGCCAGCAATATTCCTGAAGCAGACACTGGGTCGTACTGAATCCATTCGGTATTTGATTGATTTTCAGTAAAAATTCTGATTGCCTCGCGGGTCGATGGAGAAATGATAGTTGAACTCAATAAAACAACCTTCCCTTTTTCTACTTTCAGCCCAGCCAATTGTGCCATTATTTCTTCGTCGGCTTTTTCCCAGGTAATTTCGGCTCCAGCTTTTAAAGGGCCTTTAAAACGTGCGTCATCATAAAGGTTCAGCACAGATGCCTGAATCCGTGCGCTTGTTCCTCCCTGTGAGATAGAACTTAACGTGTTTCCCTCAATTTTAATGGGCCGGCCATCTCTCACTTTTACGATGATGCTGCCGTATTCATTCCCATCGAAGTAAGAAGATGCGTAATAATTGGCAGTTCCGGGATTAATTTCATCGGGTTTTACCAGATAAGGAATGGCTTTATCAATGGGCCTCTTACAGCTTGCAATAATAGAAGCGGCTGCCACGCTGAATCCAAATGTTTTCAAAAAATCGCGGCGCGATGATCCTGAAAGTTGATCGTCACCTTTCATTAGCATGCTTTTTTGTTTGGCTTCCTCGCGAATCTCCACCCGGCGTAGTTCCTTTGGATTGGCAAGTTCTTCTATACTTCTCCAGTATGTCTTCATCAACGCTATATTTGATATTGTTTAACTTTCAGTTTTTAATTATTTGATATTGAGTGTTGGAAATTGGATATTTCCTTTCTCTTTTATCTTAATTGTTGCTCTATTCCGCACGGAAATGGGCTATCACTTTTGTTAACATCCTGCAGCAGAAGGTTTTCTGTTTTATTCATTCTAATCTGTTGCTTAAAAGCGAATGCCAAAGGATATCTCAGCTTATTCAATAGAATCTTTAAAAACAACTTTTAAATGCAATCCAAATTATTTTGTCAAAAGTCAGTTTCAATTGCACCCGAAAACCTGTACCCTGAAACTTACTTTAGTAATGGCATCTCATACAATCGTTTGCTCCGATGTCAACGGCGCGGATGGTATCAATGCCTCCACCTTTCAGCTGATCGTGCAGTTTCATATAATTATCGTAATAGGCATTGTCTTTGAAATTAACTTTGGTATCGCGGTGGCAATTTATACACCAGCCCATCGATAAGTCGCTGTGCTGACGCATAATATCCATTTCTTCTACTGCTCCGTGACATTGTTTGCAATCAACTTTGCCCACGCCAACATGTTGTGCATGACTAAAAAATACATGATCGGGCAAATTGTGAATACGTGTCCACTCAATCGGTTTTTTCGTTTCGTACGCATCGATCACCTTTGCAATTTCGAATTTTCCTGAATTGGTTCCTTCCCTCACCAGAACGTGGCAATTCATACACAATTCAGTTGCCGGAATACCTGCTGATTTTCCGAATTCTGCCGTATGGTGACAATATTTACAGTCGATCTGATTATCGCCCGCATGAACTTTATGCGAAAATTTGATGGGCTGATCGGGAGCATAATCTTGTGTTCGTCCTAAGTCGATGGCTGCGGTTGCCACCATTTTTACCTGAAACCCAAGCGAAACAATTAGAATTAGGACTGAAACAGCACGGAACTTAATTTTATGGAAGAAAATAAGGTCAAGCAGTGCAAAGGTGATTAATAGTCCAAGCAAAATGAACAACATGATCTGATTAAGGGTTGGTCCGGCCGATGGAGGTCCGGTCAGAGCCAAATCGTCCAGATACAGCTTTACTTTCTTCAGATCTTCATCTTCAATTTTGAAATTCTTGTGCGAGGCTTCCATCTTTATTCCATTTGGCTGCATTACAGCACTCTGAAACTCGGTAAAGTCCTTTCCTGCAAACTTAATGGCAATGTCCATCGCCGATGGATTCCAGTTTAGAGTATCCGATTTGTAAATGTTGTGGCAGGAAACGCACGATTCGAATTCGCGGTTGGTTGGCAAAAGACCTTTGAAAAATCGTTCTCCTCTTTTAATATCTTCATTTGAGTGATTTTCAATAGCTTCTTCAATTTCTTCTTCCGAAGAATTGGCGATTAATGGAATTCCGAAGCTTAAAAAAAATGATAAAAACAATAATGGGAAAAATGAGTTCAATTGAAAGTGATAATGTCCGGGACGAAATGTTTTTCTCATTCCAAAAGGTTTAGTATTTAATATTTTTGATACAGTCCATTTTTAACATTTGATAGAACAATCAAATCCAATAATGGTTTCTGGTATAAAAATAAAAATAATGATGGAGCATTTTTAAATTTTGAGGAACAATGTTTTTGTTGCCTGTAAAAATTTAGCTTGTAGTATGTTATATTACTCTTGATGATTTTGGAAATTCAGATTTTTTTTAAATGACAAAGCACATATATTGCTATCTTTATTGCATCAATAATAAACAGCTATTCATATATGGGAAAAGACAATATTGGTATATTGATTGTTGAAAGTGATGCTGATGACAGAAATCAATTGGCTGCAGCGATTGAAGCGAATTTGCTGATTTCATTCATTGAGTATGCAGAAAACACTGATGATGCCTTGTTGAAAATTATTGAGACAAGTCCTGATATTGTTTTTTTTGAGTATCCATTGGTCGGGAATATGGGATCGGGAATAATCAAGTTTATTCAAATGAAACTTCAGGGAACCAATATCGTATTCGTTTCGGAAACAATAAATTATGCAGTTGATGCAATTCGTTACGAGATATATGATTATTTGCTAAAACCGGTCACAAAAACCGGATTGAAGATAATCCTTGAAAAAGCTCTCCAAAGGAAACAAGTGAATTTTGAGCTTAGAATAAATGAAATTATTGAACAAAAACAGGACGATAAACGATTAAGATTAAATACGGCCAAGGGGTTTTTAATAATCAGTCCTGAGGAAATTATTTATTGTAAGTCAGATGGATCATATACGGAACTTCACCTTACAAACAAAAGTATGGAACTAACTTATTTGTCGCTTCTGAAAATTGAAGAGATTCTGGTTCCATTGAATTTTTTTCGTATTAGTCGTTCTATTCTTGTTAACAGGAATTATATTCGTAAAATGCATCGGACAAATTGTGTATTTGTCCTTTCTGCAAATGGAATAGAATACGAGCTCAAAGGATCAAAAACTCAGGTTAAGATATTTTCAAAAACAGAAATTGAATAGCAAAAGATGTATAGCGTTGATATTTCGGCTATAATAATTGATGATGATGATGAGGCAATCAATTTACTTGAGATGTTTCTTCGGAATTTTCCGTCAATAAAGGTTGTTGCCAAAAGTTCAAATCCAGTTATAGGGCTCGAACTTATTAAAGAAACTATTCCGGATCTGGTCTTTCTTGATATTGATATGCCCGACATGACTGGATTGCAGGTGGCGCAATCTATCAAGAATGAGAATATAAAAGCTGAGATTGTATTTACTACAGCATTTCAGGATTATGCGTACAAAGCATTAAAAATAGAACCTCTCGATTTTCTGACCAAACCGTTTAGCAGTGCCGACCTTGAAATTGTTGTAAAAAAGTACATTTCACGGGCAGAGAAAAAATTGCACGAGCAAAAACTGGATGTATTTTTTCACACTCAGCTGAACCAGTCAAAAATTAGCCTTCCAACCTCAAGCGGAATTCTGGTTGTTGATATTAAAGATATTGTGTATGTAAGGGCTGATTCATTTAGAACCATTCTCTATCTTCAGGACAGATCTGTTGAGACAGTAAATAAAAGTCTTAGCAAACTAATTCAATTACTAAATTCTTCTGTTTTTTTTCAGATTAATCGCTCGGTTTATTTGAATTTAAACTATTTACAGCGAATTGATAAGAAGAAAAAAATGTGTTATATTGCTTATAATCAGACAGTTTTAGAAGAGCCCATAGCGAGAAATTACATTGTGAGTTTTGAAAAACTTAATATTTACCCAGCCATTTGAATTCACCGGAAACATAAAACAGAACAGCGACCAGAATTATCAGGCCGCTGTTCTGTTTTTTTTATTGGGTTTTATTCAATAGTTATCGGATTGTCAACCTTGGTTTCAAGTAGAGCAATATCCAAAACTTCCTGAATGGTGTTTACGTGGTGAAAGATCAGCCCTTCCATATAAACTTCTTTTATTTCCTCAAGATCTTTCCGGTTGGCCTCCGAAAGAATTATTTCTGTGATTCCGGCTCGTTTGGCCGCAAGTATTTTTTCCTTGATTCCTCCAACGGGCAATACTTTTCCGCGAAGTGTTATTTCACCGGTCATTGCCAGATTTTTCCTGATTTTTCGTTGGGTAAATGCTGATGAAATCGAAGTCACCATCGTGATTCCTGCTGATGGGCCGTCTTTCGGAATGGCTCCTTCAGGAACGTGAACATGTACATTGTATTTATCAAACAATTCAGGATTTAATCCCAACTGCACGGCATGAGAGCGAATATATTCAAGCGCCAGCATAGCCGATTCTTTCATAACTTCGCCTAGGTTTCCGGTTAATGTCAATGAACCTTTTCCTTTGCTCAGACTGGTTTCGACGTATAATATTTCGCCGCCAACAGCAGTCCAGGCCAAACCTGTAACTACTCCGGCGAATTCGTTGCCCTGATAAATCTCTTTTGTGTACTGGATAACTCCGAGGTATTCCCTGATGTCATCTTTTGTAACAACCGGATTGTATTCTTCGCCGAAAGCAATTTTTTTAGCCAGACGCCGCGAAATTTTGGCAATTTTTTTATCCAGCTCCCTGACGCCCGATTCACGTGTGTAATTTTCGATAATATGACGGATAGCCTCATCGGGAATCACCAGATTGTTCGATTCAATTCCATGATTTTCAAACTGTTTTGGTATCAGATGCCGTTTGGCTATTTCTATTTTTTCTTCTACCAGATATCCGCTCACCTCAATCAGTTCGAGTCGGTCGCGCAAAGCAGGTGCAATGGTATTTAAAGTATTGGCGGTAGCAATAAACATCACCTTCGATAAATCGAATTCATGCTCCACATAGTTGTCATGAAACTCGAAATTCTGTTCTGGATCAAGCACTTCAAGCAAGGCAGAAGATGGGTCGCCATGAAAATCGGAAGAAACTTTATCGATTTCATCCAGAATAAATACAGGATTGGACGATTTCGCTTTTTTAATATTTTGCAAAATGCGTCCTGGCATTGCCCCAATATATGTTTTGCGGTGGCCGCGAATTTCAGCTTCATCGTGCAATCCACCCAGACTCATACGGGCATAATTGCGGTCGAGTGCCTTTGCAATCGAACGTCCGAGCGATGTTTTTCCAACTCCCGGAGGGCCGTACAAGCATAAAATGGGCGCTTTCATGTCGTTTTTCAATTTCAGAACTGCAAGGTGTTCCAGAATTCTTTCTTTCACTTTTTCGAGACCGTAATGATCTTCGTCAAGTACATTGGCTGCATGTGTAAGGTCAAAATTATCTACGGTATATTCGTTCCAGGGCAGTTCGAGCAATGTGTGGCAATACGAATACTGGACCGAATACTCGCCCGCAGCTGGATTTAAGCGTGATAATTTATGTACCTCTTTATTAAAATGTTTGGCTACATCTTCGCTCCATTTTTTCTCCTTTGCACGTTCTTTCAACTCCTGAATTTCCTGTTCAGCAGGGCTTCCACCCAATTCGTCCTGAATGGTTTTCATTTGTTGGTTCAGCAGATATTCACGCTGTTGCTGGTCGAGTTCAGCTTTTACTTTTGTCTGAATGTCGCGTTTCAGTTCGGCCATCTGTACCTCACGCACCAGATAGCTGATCGCTTGAATTCCACGTTCTTTGAGGTCGCCAATACAAAGCAGTACCTGTTTTTCATCCACTTTCAGGTCGGCATTCGAGCAAATATAATTTATAAGGAAAGTTGAATTTTCGATGTTCTTTACGGCAAACGAAGCCTCGGGCGATATCTGCGATGAGAATTGCGCAATTTTAATCGACAAATCTTTTAATGAACCAACCACCGCCGAAAATTCAACTGAATCGTCTTTTGGTTGAAAATCTTCCAGCGGAGTTACTTTGGCTTTGAAGTAGGGGAATTCCTGAATGTATTCCTGGACTTTGAATCGTCTTTTACCCTGAATAATAACCGAAGTGGTTCCGTCGGGCATTTCAAGAATTTTCAGCACCTGGGCAATGGTGCCTACCTGGTAAAGATCGGCTTGCGCCGGATCGTCAATACTTCCATCTTTTTGTGCAATCGTTCCAATCAAACGGTTCCCGCGATATACTTCCTGAATTAGTTGCAATGATTTTTGCCGGCCTACGGTAATTGGCAAAACCACTCCCGGGAACATTACAGTATTGCGTAATGGCAATATTGGCAAAATGTCAGGAACATCCAGATTAATCAGATCGGAGTCATCTCCATCAGCCAAAATTGGAATAAAATCGCTGTCATCGTCCATTAGGCTGGAAATTAATATATTCTGCATAATTTGATTTTTTTCTTTCTCTCTATAATTCAATTAACTCACATGACATACTGACCGATAGAAGTCAGCAAAAATAGTCGTGCGTATTTTTGCAATAGCCATGCCAAAGGAAGGCTTAACCGACTTTGCTTTCTGTTTCAGACGATCATTTTGCTCTGGAAAGGGGAAAAAAAAAGCTTCGCGCAGGCGAAGCTTTTAAATATTTTTCAGGAACAGAATTATTTTTTTCTGTTTTCCATGTGTTTCGAATATCTGGTATTGAATTTATCAACACGTCCGGCTGTATCAACAAGTTTCATTTTTCCAGTATAAAACGGATGCGATGAACTTGAAATCTCAAGTTTTACAATCGGGTATTCTACACCGTCAATAACTTCTGTTTCCTTAGTATTAACAGTCGATTTGGTAATAAAAACATGACCGTCTGACATATCTTTGAATGCAACAGTACGATAATTCTCTGGATGTATCCCTTTTCTCATTTTGATTCTCTTTACAATTATTTTTTATCGGCTTGCAAAGTTACATACATACATGTAATTTCCAAATATTTCAGTTCATTAATTCCTTATTTCTTTAAATTATTCTTCGGAGCCAATAATTGGCACTCTTTTAAATGGTTTGTTACGGTCGAAAAGATATCGCATCGTGTAATGTGTTTTTACATGAACGCCACCCACCGACTTGTAAAGCGCGATAATTTTTGGATTAAAGTCGCCTGCCCATGATAATTCAACTTCCTTGTATTCTGGTTTGTGTTTCATTAATTTGTCCTGATGCCAGAAAATAGCCGACTCTATTCCCGATTTCTGATATTTTGGAGTAACGCCCATGATCAGAATGCGGGTGCGGGTCATTATCTTCTTACGCTTGTAATACATGAATTTCAGTATGTTAATAAAATTCAGTTTTCCGTTCAGCTTTTTCAGAATTTGGTTGATGTCAGGAATCATCACGAATAAAGCAATCGGAGTGCCATCGTGGTAGGCGTACCAGATCATCTCGGGGTCGATAATTGCCTTGGCCGATTTAATGAAATCGCGTATTTCATCTTTGTCGAGTGGCTGAAAGTGATCGTGAAAGCGCCAGGCTTCGTCGTAGATATAACAGAAATCGTCGATAAATTTTTCAGTTTTATCGAACGAAAAGTGTTCGAACGTATAGCCGGGTTTCTGTGCAACCCAGCCTGCAATTTTCCAAAACCGCTCCGGAAATGGTTTTGAATAGTCTAAATGATAACTGTATTGCTCAAAGTAAACTTCGAATCCGTATTGTTTAAACAAATCGACATAGTACGGTGGATTGTAGGGCATTCCAAATCCCTGATGCATAAATCCTTCGGCCAGTAAACCCCAGTTCATATAGTTTTCGCCAAAGTTTACAGGTCCGTCCATCGCTTCAATCTTTCGTTCTTTCAGCCAATCGCGGGCTGCATCGAACAACATTTTGGCAGCTTCGAAATCATTCACGCATTCAAAGAACCCGCATCCACCAGTTGGCTGATCAAAAGTGTTGACTTTTTTCAGATTGTAAAATACGCCAATTCTGCCCAGTAATTGTTCTTTATCATCAATTACAACCCAACGTGTTGCCTCGCCGGTTTTAAATGATGGGTTTTTGGCTGGCGTAAAAACATCCTCAACCATTCCATGCAGCGGACACGACCAGTTGGAATCGTTTTTATAAATCAGATGGGGAACCTTGTGAAAAAGCTTTTGGGTTTGTTTGTCAGTAACTTGTACGATTTGCATATTTTCCTAATTTGGCGGCTAATATACAACATTCATTCTTTTGTGGAATGCGCATATTTACCACTTTTTATTTGCTGAATAAACAAAAAGCAGGAAAGTCTTTCTTGTTTTCATCATGCGAATTCTTATTTTTGAGTCGTTGCAGCAATGCAATTCATTTGACAATGATTAAAGCTGCCAGTGAGGAAGACGCGCCAAACTGGTGGCTTTTTTTAAAAGTAAGTCCGGGTTCGACAGAGGTCAAGCCCGGACTTAAAACTTGCAAAAAATAGTAATAAAATAGTTTCTATTTTGCTGAAGGAACAGGTGGATCATACTGCAAAAGAAATTCGATAGGCATGGTAAAAGCTACATCAACAGCCTTGCCTTGCTGAGTACCCGGCTTCCATTTCGGCATGGTATAGATAACCCTCATTGCTTCACGATCAAGTGCAGGATTTACCGACTTTGCAATTTTCACATCGGCTACAGCCCCAAAGCTGTTTATCACAAAACTCACAAAAACACTACCTTGAATATCAGCCTCCTGAGCCGACACCGGATATTTAATTTGCTGTGCAAGATGTTTTCGTAAAGCGAGTGACCCGCCAGGAAATTCTGGCATTTGCTCAACAATGGTAAAAATCTTTTTGTCGCCGGCATTGAGATTTGCCTCGTTACTTGATGCTTTTGTCGCCGACTCTTGCTTTTTTTGAGTGCCGTAACCAACTACAACAACTTTTTCAATACCAATATTATTGGGTTCTAAAACGATTTTCATTAACTTCTCAAAATCCGGATCTAACTTGACTGACTTAAATCCAACGTATGAAACAACAATAGAACTTGGATCGCTGAGGTTCAGGTTGAAATTTCCCTCTTTGTCTGTCACAGTTCCTATTGGTTTGCCTGATACAACTACAGAAGCCCCTTCCAATGGTTTTTCACTGGCATCGACAACTTTTCCCTTTATCGTTTTTTCTGCCGTCTGAATTGTTTGCTCTTTTTTCTGTAAAGTATTCTCTGTACTTCCCTTTTTATTGTTCTGTAAAGAGTTTTTCTCTGGAGACATGGGAACCATCCCTGATGTCGCAGGATCGACATTATTTTTGAGCCCCGATTGACGCACATTAAATTTTTCGTTTAATGTATTCTTTTCGACAGGTAGTTCACTCCTGTTGCCGAAAGCCATCAGCAGCAGGGCAAGCAATGGCAGGAAGGTCGCCACCTTCCAGCGCCATGCTTTACTGGTTTTTGATTNNCGGCCTGAAACTCGTGGATTTCTTTTATATCGCCAATCAGCGCGTAAACTGCCGGGTTAAACCAATGGACGGTTTTGACCAGTTCGAGCAGCAACAGATCGACGAAATGGTTCAGCCGGATGTGCGCCTGTTCGTGCGCCAAAATAGTTGAACCATGCGCGTCGTAATCAGCGCTGGATATAATCACCGAACGGCCATAAGCAAAACTGGGTACTTCGCGGTCAACAATCAGTAAGCGGTAGCCGTCCATCTGCTGTACTGTTGCTTTCCGCGCCAGAAAGAAAATCCTGATCATATTTTGAATGAAAAGCAAAAGCGCCATCAGAACACCTGCCAGATAAAAGTACCGGAGCAAAGTTCCCACCGGAATTGTCAGCTCGTTGGCGGCCTGATTGGTTTCACTGACAGACGGCTGAACCTCTGGTAGTGTTACATTTTCTGATCCGGGCAGGGTCTGTATTTGAATCCTGTTTTCCGAAAAATCAGGGATCAGCTCCACGTGTACCGGTGTTTGCATTATTTGCGGCAACTGCACCATTGGAATAATCACCGAAGCCGCCACAATCGTGAGCAATGTTGCCCGGTTGACTGCAAACGAAGCCTCTTTGCGCATCAGCAGCCTGAAAAGGAGGTAAAACACACTGATGCAGATGGTTGATTCCAGAATGTAAATCAGGATGGTGTTCATATTGGTGGTTTTTATTGGTCCTTTTTCGCGTTCTCGGCCTGCCTGATCAGTTCCTGAATTTCTTCCAGCGAGATTTTTTCTTCCTGCACAAACATCGAAACCACCGAGGAGTATGATTGATTGAAGTATTTGCCCACCATGCTTTTTAGGGTATTTCGGCTGAATTCTTCGCGCGAGATAAGCGCAAAATACCTGTGCGTATTTCCAAACTGTTCGTGGCCAACAAAACCTTTTTCTTCGAGTCCGCGCACAATAGTAGAAATGGTGTTATAGTGCGGTTTGGGGTCTGTCAGCAGGTCGATAACCTCTTTAACAAACAGGGAACCTTTTTCCCAAAAGATTTCCATAATTTCTTCTTCGCGGTTGGTAAGATGTTTCATAGTTGTAAAGCTTTGTTCAAATGTAACTATATTTTTTAGTAATTAAACTAATTTTAATAGTTTAATTACTAAAAAATATAGTTTTAATATTTATCGCATCATAATCAACTATTTAAAACAAATAAATTTCTCCGCAGTAGATCAATGACAATAGAAAGAATGGCTTTATAATGGATTGTGTGGGTGAAGTATTCATTTGGGTATTTCATGGCCTAGCCAAAGATCGACTATCAGAAAGCGGCAGAGCCGCAAAATATTTATAGCAAAGAAGTAGATAAAAACAGGTAAGGTGCAGCGCACCGAAATAATACAAATAAATATGTTTTTATATTTCAGTGCTCCCCACCTCTTTTGTTTGTTGCATCGTAAATGCTATAAATATCAACGGTGCTCTGCACCTAAAAATGCTGACTTCATTTTGCCCACACCAAACATTATAGAGCCGAAAGAATACANNACCAACAAAAACAGGGACCGAAGCCCCTGTTGATTTTTCAGTTTAATTTCTGAATAGTTCATCCAACTTGCGGTAAAAATCGGTTGCTTCGCCGAGGTATTTTCCAACGATCACTCCTTCAGGATTAACGATTATCTTGGTCGGATAACCTTCGATTCCATAAGTTGTAGCCAGCTTTTCATCCGGACTCAATAAGTTGACCCAATTCATTTCGTGTTTTGCCAATGCTTCCATCCAGCGCTTTTCTGAATCTCGGAAGGCAATTCCTATAAATTCGACTTTGCTTTTGTAGCGGGCATGGTATTCTTTCATCGCGGGTATGTCTTTAATGCAATAGCCACACCATGTTCCCCAGAATTCCAGCACCACATATTTCCCCTTGAAGTCGGTCGAAGAAACAACTTTTCGTTGCCTGTCAGGAAGTGAAAAGGTGGGTGCCTGATCGCCAACTTTAGCGGCAAATAACACATCTTGAGCATATTGTCCAAAATACGACGATTTGGCTTTGCTTCCCAATTGGTGATAGTATTTGATACACGAATCGGTGGGCAAACCCATCAGTACTTCGGCTGAAATCTCCCAATCTGGATGTTTCTGAATAAAGCCGATTGTTTTCTTCTGAATTTGCTTCTTTAATTGCTCAATCTTTATGGTTTCATTTTTCAGCAATAAACTATCCTTNNGTTGGGCGAGGCTCGGCAGTAAAATTAATGCGATCGCCTGGCTGAAGAAAAAAGTTTATGTCGCCGTGTTCAATCTGGTAAGGATGAGTATTCGCGTCAAGCGCACTCCATTTTTTACTGCTGATGCGAACCAGATGCAGCATCGGTGACGCCAGTTGAACTTCATAATTCAATTTACCGTTCGAACAAATCACCTGATCGATGATTGGTGTCTCACCCATTTTCATCGGCAGGAAAAATATAGTCAGCGTATCGTTTCCAAAGCCTTTAATAACTCCTGAAATGAAGGATTTCTGGGCATCGGAAATTGTCGAAATTGTTAGCACTAGCAAAATGGTTAAGGTTAGCTTCATGGTTCATTCAATATAGGTTTCTTTTAAAACTGGTTTAGTTTTGGATATCTGGGATTTAGTCGGCCTTCCGGCATATTTTATTATTCTGTGTTTATCGATGGCTAGAATCTGATCCAGAACTATCTGCCTTCAGAATAATTTGATATTTAATCATGTAAAAGCAAAGTTGCTAATTTTCTATGAATTTCAGACTTATCAGTACATCAGAATATTGGTTCTATAATGGAAAGTGTGGGAAAAGTATTCATTTGTCAGTTCTGATTTGAGAAATCCCTAATTATTATAAAGCTAAAAACATGAAAGATATCGGATATTTAGTTGCCAGAAAGCGGCAGAGCCGCAAAATATTTATAGTAAAAAGTAGAGAAAAGCTTGTAAGGTGCAGAGCAATTTATACTACAAATATCAACGGTGCTCTGCACCTAAAAGGCGTGCTTTGTTTTACTCAAACAAACATTGTAGAACCAGAATATCTGTCAAAATTCGATTTGAAAAGAAAATTTCCTAAACCCCCAAGAGCCTAAGTATTTTTCATATTCCAGGAGTATGAGCGCAATTTAAAGTCGAACCCGGAATTGAAGCGACTACAAACAAAAACAGGGACCGAAGCCCCTGTTTTATAAATATTATATGTCGTTCTGAAATTAATTACGGCTGGAAGCAAGCTTCGAGAGCAGGCGGAGCATTTCGAGGTATAACCATATCAGTGTAACCATCAGTCCGAAAGCGCCATACCATTCCATATATTTGGGGGCGCGGGCATTCGATCCTTGTGTGATCATGTCGAAATCGAGGATCAGGTTGAGTGCTGCAACCACCACAATAAATAGGCTGATACCAATTGACAACATGCTGTTTCCGTGCAGGAAGCTAACATTTACGCCAAACAATCCGGCGATGAAACTACCCAGATAAACCAACGCGATTCCGCCGGTGGCCGCAAAAATTACAGTTCTGAATTTTTCGGTTGCACGAATGGTTCCTGAACGGTACAATAAAAGCATGATTGCGAAAACGCCAAAGGTGAGCGAAACGGCACGCATTACCAATCCGGGAAATCTGGCTTCGAACATGGCCGAGATTGCTCCCAGGAATAAACCTTGGAACACTGCATAAATCGGTGCAGTCATTGCAGCGCGACGCGGGCTGAAAGCAGTGATCAATGCTGTAATTAAACCACCAATGGCGCCAACCATTGTCCAGATCATAATTCCTGAAGGCATTACACCAGGATTAGCAGGATCGATGGCACCAAAGAATTTACGCCATGTAAATGTGGCAGCAAAAATTACAATCAGCAACATCAGTCCGGTTTTATTGATAGTTCCGTTTACGGTCATCACTCCGTCGCTGGCGGTGGTTGCCGATTGACTAAATATATTCTTCCCAAAAACAGGATTCGATGATTTTGTAAGATTCATTTCTTTAAAATTTAATGTTTCGTTTTACTTTATAAAAACTGTACCAAAAGTAGTGAGTCTTCGGTAAATCCCAATAAGGCTTAAGTATTCTTAACAAAAAGTTCTTGTGCGTAGTCGCTTCGAAGTTCATCCAAAATCATTTGGCTTAATTCGCTACTTGCTTCTGAACCAATCTCTTTCAGACTTTCGGCGAATGAAATAGCAGCTTCATTCATTGTTTTGCTCTTCATCCCAAGCAGAATAAACGAACGGTAAAAAACCAGTTTCAGGTTCGGGTCTTTAGCCAAAGGTGACAAAACGTCGAAAAATGGTTCAAAAAGTTCGTCGATAGCTGACTTTTCGGCAATGGCCAACCGCCCCATCAGGTGCAATCCTGCGAAACGCACCAGATGTTTCTTGCCGCGGCACCATTCAAGTGATTTTACAAATGCAAACCGGCTTCTGACCCACAGAAAAGTATTCAGTGTCTCTGCAATTTCAGTAGTTTCAATGCTTTTGGTCCAGTAATCCATCTGTTCTTCGGTTACCTCACCCGGCACATCAATCATGGCTGCCAGAATCATGGTTTCGCGCCATTGTTTGTTCCACAACTTCAGGGCCAGCAAATGATTTGGCTCGTATTGCCTGGCAATTTCGCGCAACGAAATAATGGATGCGCCCCAGTTAACTTTGTAAACCAGGCCATGCGCTTTCATCTGGTCAACTGTTTCCCCGTTTTTTGCCAAACGGATACGAGCCAGAATCTGACGAAATTGCTGTTCACTTTTCGGGTCGTCAATCAATATGTCCATAGAATCAGATTAGAAATTCAATAACTAAAAATTCAGCAGCCAAAAGTAAGGAATAAACCAGATGCCGCGTGCGATCCAAATAGGAAGAAACCGGAATTTGACATGATTTTGACACAAATACCATCAGTAAAACCTTTTCGAAGATGTAAGCAACCAGGGTTCCATAAGCTACTCCCGCTATTCCCCAAATCTGAACAAAATACAGACTGGCAGTCACATTCACAGCTATTTCGAGAAACGATGCCCACATGATCAGTCTGGTTTTCTGAAGTCCGATGAGAATGGTTTGCGGAAATAGTAGCCTGCTGATAATCAGTAATAAATAAATATTAAAAATGGTTGCGCTTTTGGCAAAACCTACATTAAATACAAATGGGAAAGCCCAGTGCGATACCAGTATTAATAATCCTGAAAGCGGGAACATCCAGTTTCCAAGCTTTCTGGCATTTAGTTTAATCTTTTCGAGATTGAATGCAAGTTGCGAACGATCGGCGAAACCGGGTAACATGGAAGTGCTGAAAGCATTTGCAAGCAGCAATACCAGCGGAAATTCGCGTGCGCCGTACCTGAAAACGGCAAATGTTTCCTCGTCGAAATACGAGGTGACAATAAAACTGTCGATGTATTGCGCCGAACCGCTTAGCAGCATGGAGGTTATGAGTGGCGCCGAACTGCGAAGATGGGTTCGTATAAATACCGGATCAATTACCGGAGAGGCGTTCCTGAAAAGTAATATTAACAGCCAGCTAAAACGAAAAGCGGCACCGGCAACAAGTCCGGCAAGGCTGTATTCGATGCCAAAACCCAAAACCGGCGGAATTACAACCAGCAAAAACATCAGTAAAAATGAAACCGATCCGTAAAGTACGATCAGTTTTCCTTGATTTTTAATCAGGTAAATGTATTCGACCAGACTGGCCGGCGTTGAAATAAGCAGATAAATGAGCAGATAATTTAGATAGGGAACCGACGATTTCTTCAGTAAAAAACCAGCAATGGATTGCTCAAAAACGAGCAGAAAAATCCCTGATAAAATTGTCAGACCTGTAATCATGTAAAAAATATTGAATAAAACCGGCGATTTGCGCGAAATGGTTTCTTTGGTTACAATGGGCAAAAATCCCTGAATCAAACCATTTAACCAGAAAAAACTAACAGCTCCGGCTATCAGTAAAAATGTTTCGTATTGTCCGATCTGGGAAGTAGAAAGCCCTGTTTTGGTAAATACAACGCCAATCAGAATCAGTGTCGAGAACCGCAAAAGCTGAAATATCTGCAAAGCTGAAATATGGCTGATCCGAGGTTTCAAGAGCAATTAATTTGTCGGGAATAAATAATTCTGAATTGCTCAAAACTACGATAAAACCCTGAGAACCTAAAATGTTGCCAGCTACTTTTATTTTCGCACTATTACTTGCCCAATTCCAGTAACATTTTGCTGAATATTGGGCATTCCGCTGTAATAAACCACTCCAACACCCGGAATGGTAACATTCAGTTTGTCGGTTACATGCAGGCTTACATTCCCGTTTCCTGAAATTCTGATGTCTGCATTTTTCACTTTCATCGCTTCAAGATCCACATTTCCGGAGCCCAAAAGTTTCACCGAAAGCTGATCGGTTTCACCCAAACATTTCACATTTCCGGTGCCGGTAAGATTGATGGATGCGATTCCCAGATTTGAGTTCACATTTCCTGATCCTGAAAAAGTCAATTCTTTAATTTCAGGAACTGAAATTAAAACTGTCATTGTACTGTCTGTTTCAACTACGTGTGAGCCAAACGAAATAAACAGGGTTCCGTTCACCACCTCAGTTTCAAGAATTTCAAGCAGATTTTCCTGTGCAGTCAATGTCAATTCCTGACGGTCGTTTTGCCGGATGGTTAAATTGCAGTTTATCAGGCTTTTTACTTTGGAGAAGGGTTCAGGGAAGCGGTTTTCTGTTCTCATGTTTCCCATACCTTCAACCGGAAACCATGCCGATTCCTGTTCGGAACAGGAGAAAAGAAAAATGGTCAATGCAAATAGCATCGCAAGCTTAATTGTTTTCATGGCTTTGAGATCAATTGTTTATTCGCACGAGTGTCGCGAACATGTGTTTCTGTTTTCTAAGCCAAAGATAATGAGCACAATCAGGGCTGCTGAATTTATTTGGATGAATGGCTGAAAATAGGGGATGAACGTGTGAAAATTCAGCAATCAACCGTTACTCCCAAATTGCGCAATTCCTGAATTTGCGACAATACAACTTTTTTGTTTCCGGTCAGGTCTGCATATTCGAGTGTTTCAATTTCGAGTAAGGGTGATATATCGTCAATCAAATTGTTCGATAAATCAATACTTTTCAACTGCCGGAGGTTTCCAAGTGCATCGATATAACCAATCTGATTGTTTGCAAGGTTTAATTCCTGAAGTCTTTCGAGGTCGGCCAGCGGCGAAATATCTGTAATTGAGTTTCCCGATAAATCCATCGAAATGGTGTGTATGCAATATTCAACGCCATCCAGATTGTCGATTTCAGATTCCGACAGTTCCACTTCGTCCATATCTTCGAGGTAATACGTCGGGAAATTGGTGTCTGTATCGCCGTATTGCCTTATCTGCATGGCCTCGTAAAACGAATAACCTTTCGATTTGGTTTTTTGCACTTTGCTACGATACTTCTTCTTCTTATCCTGAAAATAGCTGAATCCGGCATCTTTCAAATCCCAGACATATTCCGGTTCATAGTCGATATCCTCGTAGCTTTCTATGTTGGCAGAAATTTCTTCAATATCCTGAATAACAAATATGTGCCTGAATTTTTCAAGCGCTAAGTCATCGGATTGCCGGGTCGATTCTGTAATTAATCCTCGATAATACCCGCCCCTGTCAGGGTGGTACAGCGAAATGATTTTCGAAAAGCCTTTACCGTTTGGTTCAATCACCAATTTGAACCATTCCGAAAGCATTTTTGAAATGATGTTCAGTTTTTCAAATTCCTTTTCCTTGTATAGCCGGATAAGGTTTCGGCTGATCTTGTTAAGGTTGGCTTCCGAATAAGCTTCTAATAGTTCCGATGATAAAGTTTTTGATTGGTGCATTTTGTCTAAATTTCTTCGTGATATTTCAGAAAATCACCGTCAATGATCAACAATTTTACGCCGTTTTTGGTTGCCGATCGGTGCGAACTCATTTCGTCGGTAACCACGTAGGTCATTCCCTGTGTGAGCAACAAATGTTTCCCATCTTCCGATTCAGTAATAAAATCGCCTTCGAGGCAATGTACGATGTGACCTTTGCGGCACCAATGATCGGCCATGTATCCGGCAGTATATTCAACTATCCGGATTCTCAAACCCGGCAGCTGAACCGTTTGCCAGTGAGCAATTCCGGTTTCGCCGGGATGCACAGTTTTCAGTATTTGAGACCAATCGATAGTCTGAAATGAAATGTTTAGATTCATGTCTTGTTTGTTGGTTGTAATTATTTGATAATTAATATTGTATGATTATCTGAGGGGTTGTGTGTGCAAGGAATGATACGAAGTAAATCATAATTATCGAACTGCTTTTTTAGATTTGTGCCATTCCGTCAGAAAAGGGGAAAAGCCTTGATTTAAGTGATTTCGCTGACAGCCATCCTACCTTATCTTTCATCCCCAGGTTCCGTTTCACTTCACCCGGGGTTATTGATATTCACCCTTTTCAGGGTAAAAAAAATGCCACCCAATAACTTTTCAACTGAACGCTGGAGATCTACAAATGTGGCCCGTTGCCAACCTGAATTTTTCCGAAGTAATATTTCTTCTTGATTTCGGCAGAGCGTTCGGCAAACGCTTTCAGGCCAATCTGATTGATCAGGCACAAGTTAAATACTTTCAGGTTATGGGGAAGAACATCAGCGCGGTCGGCGCACGGTTGCAGCCGGTTGCACGGAAAATCGGTACATGCCGAACAAAACTCCAGTTCATTTTCTTTCACGCATTTCCATGTGTCGCAAACGCTTGGTTTTACGGGGCAATTCCCTTCAATTGCGCGGCAGCCGGGGCAGGGGAGTTTCTCTTTGGGGATTCCCATCTGAAGAAGATGTTTGAAAAGGTTTTCGTCGTCTTTGCAGAGGTGTAGTTCGCAAATTCCGCAGTCAATTCCGCAGGGAGCAACCATACTTAATCTTTCGTTGATCATATTTGAATTCATTGTGTCTGAATTTGAATTTTAAACGAAACTAAGCTGGCTTGACGGCAGCTGCAATTTATAGTTCCTGAATGACGGCAAAATATTGATGAACCTCGGAAATTCGGGCTTGTGCAAATCAGGCTATCCGATCACTCCCAGTGAAATCATAATAAACGAGGGGCCATTTACCAGTGCATGAATGGTGATTCCGACCCAAGTATTTTGAGTTTTTTGCACAGCCCACGGAAGAATAAACAGAATAGGGAACAGCAGAATCATTAATTGTATGCCAAAACAAATGTGAAACAGAATCCAGAGCAACGCATTGAAAAACCAGGCAAATTTGTTCATCCTGATTTCCTGACGGGGAAGAATGTAGCCGCGCCACAGTAGCTCTTCGCCGAAAATATTGAAGAAAAACATGATCAGCCAAACCAGAAGTAAATACCGCTGGCTGCCCTGAAACGGTTCAAATGCCATAAATGACGGGGTGGTTTCAATTTCAGGAATGCCATACTGTGCATGCAGAAATTTGGAAATGCTCATGATTGTTCCGGTAAGCAAAAGGATGGCTAAAGTGGAAAATATCGTAAATTTCCAGTCGCGCGACGACATTTTTTGCAGTCGTAACCTTTCCCGAATTTCACTGTTGGTTCTGAATCCGTCTTTCCGAACCAGATAGAAAGTCAGTAAAAACAAGGGCAGGAAAATTAGCAAGCCACCCAGAAACCAACTCAATGCAGGATGTAGTCGGTATTCCAGGTTTAATTCAGGAATTAGCAAACGGCAAACGAGCACAAACGCAACTGAAGGAATTCCGAAAAGAAGAAGCTCCTGAAGGATGTTTGTTGGTTTTAGCTGAGGTTTCATGGTTGAAATGTATTTAGAAGCTTTTTTTTAAGTCTTTGATTATCATGTTAAAGTAGTATTCTGAATCCAAAAACAGGAAGCTCACCTTGCATGAAATCTAAATCTTCAGATCTTTTAAACCCCAGTTTTTCATACATTTTCCAGGCTGTTTGCATGGCCATTGTTGTGTGGATAATCATTTGGCGAACCTTTTTTTCTTTGGCTTTCGCGATACATTCAATGGTTAAAAGTTTGCCAATTCCCTGTTTTCTGAACGATGTATCGACAGCCAACAGCCTAAATCCACTGGCATTTTTTTCGCTGGTGGCTGTTCCTCCCGAGCCGTAATATTGCATGTCGCCAATAAAAACCACTCCGCCGGAAATTTTCCCTTCAGCCGAAACTGCAACCAAAAGTTCTGTGCCGGGATTGCATGTTAACGCCCCGATATTTGCAAGCATCTGATAATAATTGGGTTGTTCCGATTCTTTCGGGAATCCCTCCAGTTGCGAATATACCCGCACCATTAATTTTCCAATTTCCTCGAATTCGGACGGAACGGCATTTCTGACTGTCAATTTTGGAGTATTCATGGTTTTAGTTTGGTATTCCTATTATTTGCAGTCACTTACAAAACCCGTAAAATTTTTTCCATTTTACGTCCTTTGGCTAATTCATCCACCAACTTGTCTAAATACCTTACCTGTTGGGTTAACTTATTTTCAATTTCTTCCACCCGATAGCCACAGATTGCACCAGTAATAAGATGAACATTAGGGTTTAACGTAGCATTTTGAAAGAATTTTTCGAATGTTACTTTTTCTTCAATGAGTTCTTGCAGCTTTTTTTCATCAAAGCCGGTAAGCCATTCAATTACCTGATGCAATTCTTCTTTCGTTCTCTGCTTCTTCTCTACTTTTGCGAGATAAAATGGATATACCGAGGCGAATGTCATTTTGGCAATACGCTCATCCTGATTGTTTGTGTTGTTCATATCTTGTGTTTTAGGGAAAAACCATTACTCTATCCAAACCGCAGTTAGCTGTTCTGTATTTTTTTCTAATCTTCTTTGTATTCCAGAATGTCACCCGGCTGACAATCTAATGCATTGCAAATAGCTTCCAGAGTGGTAAATCTGATTGCTTTTGCTTTTCCGGTTTTCAAAATAGAAAGATTAGACAAAGTTAATTCAACTTTTTCTGATAGCTCATTCAACGACATTTTTCGCTTTGCCATCATAACATCTAAGTTTACAATGATTGGCATGGCTTAAACAGTTAAATCGTTTTCGTTTTGAATTTCGACGCCTCTTGAAAAAATTGTCGCAATAACATAGATAACAGCCGCCATTAAAATATAGGCCTGACTGTCGGCCCAGAACTGGTTTAGTATGTCGATTTCAAATCCATAATGCTGTAAGCTTTGGGCTGTTTGTCGGGCAATGTAACTGATGAGTCCAATAGAAAGCGTGTAGTAACTGATATTTTTAATCTGACCGGCAACATAGGTATCGAATGGTTTTAGCAAATTAATTTTGTGTAAAAGCATAATGACAACATAGAATAGGCATGCCTTCAAAATAGAGATGAACAGGATAAAACTATATATACTGAAAAATACCCATTTGTTAAGATTATACATTTGACTTAAATCCAACTTTTGATAAAGGTTTTGAATAAATTCAGGTTTGTAGAGACTGAAAATGAAATTAACTATCAAGCCACCGGCTTCAACACACAAGCCAACGAAGATGATCCAGGCAATAATATGCAGGCCTGTAAATACGAAGTTGTTTCTTTTCGACATAGCTGTTAAAATTTGAAGTTATGCAGCAAAGATAATTTAAATTTATTGAATATCAATAAAAATACATTTAAAAACGAATAATATTTGTTGTAAATATATCCAGTAGAATTTTTTGTTTAGTGAAATTTTTAATGGTCGAATCCTTTTTTCGTTAAAGCGGGGGCATGGCAATCGGGGATACGGTTTAAAATCAACTTTCCTGAAATGCGCTTCGTTCGAATTCGAGTACTTCCAGATCTTTGATTTCTTTTTTGTCGATTACAAACCTTACCGCTGTGCAAACCTGATGGATTCCCTTGTTCCCGGCAGCTCCCGGATTGATGTGCAGCAAGTGGTATTTCGGATCGTAAATCACTTTCAGGATATGCGAGTGTCCTGAAATAAAGAGTTTTGGCGTGTTTCGCTCCAGAAGAGTCCGGATTCGTGGTTCGTACTTTCCGGGATATCCACCGATGTGGGTCATCAGAACATCAACTTCTTCGCAAAAAAATCGCTGATCGGCTGGAAACATGCGCCGCACAACATGGTCGTCGATGTTGCCGTAAACTGCCCTGAATGTCTTGAATGCTGCGAGCTGATCGGCAGTTTCGGCATTGCCTATGTCGCCAACATGCCATATTTCGTCAACAGGTTCGAAGAATTTGAAAATGCGGTTGCTTAACATGCCATGTGTATCCGAAAGAAGTCCTATCCGTATCATTACAAAATTGATTTACCAACGAGCTAAAAATAGATTAATTTTGCGCAAAACGAATAGCAATGAAACGAGTAATTATTGTCCGACATGCAAAATCAGTTCCGTATGGTTACGACGATGATTTCCGTCGCGACCTTACCGACCGGGGAATTGACGATGCCAACAAAATCAGTTTGCGTTTAAAGGAGATGGGAGTTACTGCCGGTCTGATGATTGCCAGTCCGGCAACCAGAACGATGCACACTGCCAGAATTTTCTGTAAAAATCTAGGTTATAAATATGAAACAATCCGGCAGGAACCCGCTTTTTATGAAGGAGCAAGTACACAGGATTTTATCGACCTGATTCAGCAATCGCCCGATGATGTTCAAACTGTATTTGTTTTCGGGCATAATCCATCGGTTTACTATCTGGTGTACAACCTTGTAAAGTATTTCAACGCCGATATGCCCACCTGCTCGACAGTTGCCCTCGATTTCGAGGTTGAAAAATGGGCGGATGTGAGTGCACGTGGCGGAAAGGTGGCTTTTCAACTGGTTCCAAAATCGATGTAATATGCATATTTTTTATACGCCCGAACTCTCCGGAAACACCTATATACTCAACGAATCGGAGTCGAAGCACTGTGTTCGCGTTTTGCGGTTGGAACAGGGTGACGAGATTACATTGGTTGATGGCCGCGGGGGATTTTTCACTGCTGAAATTTCCGACCCGAATCCTAAACGATGCGCAGTAAATGTTATTAAGGCAGAATTAAACTTTGGTTTTCGGAATTTTCAGGTTCATCTGGCTATTGCGCCAACAAAAAATATTGAAAGGATAGAATGGTTTCTGGAAAAGGCAACCGAAATTGGCGTCAACCGGATAACTCCGCTACTTTGCAGGCATTCGGAGCGCAAAGAAATTAAGCACGAACGACTCGAAAAAGTAATGGTTTCGGCCATGAAACAGTCGCTGAAAGCTTATTTGCCGCAATTGGACGAATTGACCAGATTTAGTGATTTGCTTGCTCAACCGTTTGATGGTCAGAGATTTATTGCTCATTGCGATGATCAGCACCGCGATTTGCTAAAGAATCTGGTTGTTCCAAATCAGAAATACCTTATTTTAATTGGGCCCGAAGGCGATTTTTCTGCCGAAGAAATTGAACTGGCTATCAAAGCCGGGTTTAAGCCGGTTAGTCTTGGCGACAGCCGCCTGCGCACCGAAACTGCGGGAGTGGTGGCCTGCCATACCTTTAACTTACTGAATGATATTTGATTGCATTGTATTGTCGATTTGGGTTTTCATGGTCGTCAAATAATTAGTAATGAATATCCGTAATGTTATTCCAAATGTCATCAAAGTCGTTCACTTGTTATTAAGTTGCCTGTAAATGACAGTAAATGAACAGCTAACCGAAGCAAAATGCCAAATAGGTATCAGGACAGTCTCATAATAAATTAGCTCTTCCTCATTTTTCAGGTAGGGTATTTTTCTTTTCAGGACTATATAGTGAAACCAGGGTAAATTAGCCAGCGCTGGTTTTTCAGAAAGAAATCATTTAAAACAGAAAAGTCATGAAAAATTTAATTAAAAATGGATTGATGTTATTGGCCGGAATTATGATTCTGGCAACATCTTGTGAGAAGATTGATAGTTCGGATACCGGAGGAAAAGGAACAGTTGTATTAAAACTTACTGATGCACCTTTCCCTGTTAGTTTGGTCGGTCAGGCTTTGGTAACTATTGATAAGATTGAAATACGGGCAGTTGCTCCGGAAACGGCTACCGAAGAGGAGATTGATAATCAGGCTCTTTACTCGGTTTTGTATGAAGGCGACGGAAAAGAGTTCAATTTGCTCGATTTGCAGAACGGAGTTACGGCAGAGTTACTTAGCCTCGACATTGAAGTTGGATCTTACGATCTGATCAGGTTGCATGTAGCAGATGCTGAAATTATTCTTAAAGACGGAACCAACTTCGACCTGAAAAT
Source organism: Prolixibacteraceae bacterium (assembly GCA_003537645.1). Taxonomy (GTDB): domain Bacteria; phylum Bacteroidota; class Bacteroidia; order Bacteroidales; family Prolixibacteraceae; genus Aquipluma. The sequence goes on along the minus strand of DPRM01000073.1, from coordinate 19,197 downwards.
TCCGGGTGGAACTACGAGTGGTTTGAAGATTAAATTATCGCCAGAACTGGTTGTTGAAAGTGATGTTGAAAGTGAAGTGGTTCTCGATTTTGACGTGAGCAAATCTTTTATTGTTCAGGGAAATACGAAGAAACCTGATCAAATCAAAGGGTTTCTCTTTAAGCCGGTTATTCGTGCCATGGTGCAAAAGTACAGCGGAATTATTGAGGGTAAAGTTTCTGAAAACGAAACAACTCCGATTGCCGAAGCCCATGTTCAGATACTTCGCGCTGATACTGTTTATAGTTCTGCGTTGACGGATGAAACCGGTGCTTATGCTTTGATTGGCCTGCCTGCCGAAACTTATAAGATGGTTTGCGAGAAAGAAGGTTACGGTGCTGTAACAGTTGATCAGGTAATTGTGAAAGCAAGAGAAAAAACAGTTCAGAATTTTACTCTGGCTAAATCAAATCCTTGATCATCATTAATTTAAACCCAACGGAAGTCCAATAGTATATTTTGGTTCAAAGGCTGTCATCAGAAAGTGGTGACAGCCTTTTTTATTTAGTACTGAAAGCTCACGAAGAAATTTGGAGTGATTCCGAGTGACCTGACGTAAGTGGTTTCGTTAAAAGTGGTGGTGTCGAAATTAAAATCGCGCGAATAAATATCGTTGTAGTTTTCCTGGTTTAGCAAATTAATGATCGACATTCCCAGTTTAATCCTGACTTTCTGAACCTGTAAATTGTAATTTGCCGCCAGATCGAGACGTTTAAAATCGGGAAGACGATCGTATGTGAACCGGGCAGTTAAAGTATTGTCAACCTTCTGGTTTTGTATATATGGTTGCCCGGTCGAATAAATCCACATTCCTGAAAAGTTCCATTTTCCCAATGTCAGCAAGTTGGTCCATTTAAATTCGTGGGCTTTGTCGAACGAGGCAGGAATGTCTTCATTGTTATTTATTTCAGCAAAATTGCGAATGGCTTTGCTTCGCGAATAAGCTATCCAGCTTGTGAACAGGCTGCTTTCGTACTTCAGCAAAAGGTCGATTCCCATCGCCTGCCCCGTTCCTGAAATAAACTTGCTTGGAAGTTGTATCTTTTTTGCCTGTCCCGGAGGAATAAAGCTTCCCGGATCCTCATTTTTCTGGTATGGCGGGATATAAAGGAAAAGCTGGAGCCCGTCGAGGGTTTTGAAATAGGCTTCGGCATCCAGCGAAAACCGTTTGTAGGTGAAGGTTGCACCGCCAATAAAGTGATCGGACGACAGAACCGGATGTTTATCGTCGTCGGCAATTACCCAAAAATCGCGGTTGTAGCCATACGATTGGGTAGGAGCCACTTTGCTAAGAAACTGGTAATATCTTCCGGTGGCAAATTTCAGATTAACAAGGTCAGCAATACGGTAATTGACCGAAAAGCGTGGTTCGTAATAGAGTTTGCCTGATTGATTGTACCCGCTCATTCTTCCGCCAAGCTTCATATTCAGGTTTTTAACCGCCTGCGTGTTGAATTGCAAAAACGCTGAATAGAGCCATGATGAATTGGCAATGTCGGAATAATAGGCATCGGTTCCGGCATTTTTCAGGTAGGTAAATTCATTGTACTTGCCCTGAAAACCAAAATCCACCGTATTTTTTTGACCCAATGAAAACTCATTTCGCAGCGAAGCTGAAAAATCGTTGAGTTCGTTTTTTTCGTAAGTGTCAAATAATGTTGTGGTTGTGCTCTTTCCTTTTTTTGTAGTTACCTCCGTTTGTTCGGCGTACTGGTTCTGGTAGCCCGAATATCCGATTTGCAGATTAGAGAAAAAATTCTCTTTCCATTGTTTGATCCACGAATAGCTGAACCCATAATTTTCCCAGTCGGCATCGTTGTTGGTTTCTGAATAGGCTTGCTTGATTTTGCCTTCACCTTTGCCCGATAAAAAATCTTTTCCCCCGAAAACACTTACCGACATTTTTTCCTGTTCGCTTTTGCTGAAAGTAAGTTTGCCGTTGTAATCGTAGAAATAATAGCCCGGTTCAAGTTGAACAATACTGTTATCGCTGGTTGACGTGTTGATGTCTTCTACCTGGTTTTCGTGCAGGGCATCAGCCAGATAACTCGAATAAATATCGGCATACGAGCGTCTTCCGGCTAAAACCAGTGTCAACTTTTCTGAAACGGGGAGTTCGGTCGTCAGGTTTCCACTTATCAGGTTAAGTCCGCCGCTAACTTTGGGGCTGTATTTGTTTCCGGTTTTGCCCGTTATGTCAATAATTCCTGAAAGTCGTTCTCCATAGCGCGAATCAAATCCGCCTTTGTAAATCTGAATGTCTTTCACCACATTGGGATTGATTGACGAGAACGTTCCGAAGAAATGGTCGAGATTATACAGTGTGAATCCGTCGAAAAGTACCAGGTTTTGGTCGGCTGTTCCCCCCCGGATATTCAGCGCCGAAGAATTTTCGGAATAGCCAACGCCCGGCAACAACTGAATGGTGCGGAAAATATCGGTTTCGCCCATGTTGGGAAGATTCACAAAACCCACAGGATTAATGGTTGAATGGCTGGCTTCTTTGTTCTGATCGATCATTTTCAGCCGGGCTTTCCGTACCTGAACCTGCTCAAGTTCCATGGTTTTCTGTTTCATCCTGAAAGTGAGAATGGTTGTTGTGTCGGTTATAGAAAATGTCGAGTCAACCGATTGATAACCCATGTATTGAATGCTAATTCGCAGTGATTTTACCACTGGAATCCGGAAATTAAAAGTTCCGTTTACCGAGGTGACAAGGTATAAATTTTGCACAGGAAGATAAACGCTGGCATGTGGCAGTTGCTCTCCTGATATCTGATCAGTTACCAATCCCGAAATCCGGCAAAAGAGCGGAGTAGCCTGAAGCTGTTCCTGAATTACGGGAATAATCAGGTAACTGCCGAATTTCTTTTCAGCTTTATAACCTGTATTCCGGAGAAGCTGAACTAAAATATCTTCGGGATTCTGTAAATTATAGGTTCCTGAAACCTGGTGTTTCTCCATTTCTTTGGAGTCGAAAGCAACCGTAAAATTCAGGATTTTTGAAACCTGAAGCAAGGCTTCGGAAAGATTGGTGTTGTTGAATTTGAGGCTCGAAGGCTGACCAAAACTGCCGTAAGGAAGAAACGTGATAAGCAAAATCAGGAACAGAGGAATGCAGAGTAAAAAATTACTTCGTCTTTGGTTCAATTCTGATTTTGTTCCCGTTTTTGATTTCATAGTCCAATTGCATCGGTAAGCAAACCATTTCCAGCGCCTCAGTCAGATTTTTATTTGTAAAACCTCCGGTATAAAAACGATTCTCCAGCCCCTTTGTTGTAATTTTTACATCGAACTGACGTTCAATTTCCTCAAAAATAGAAATTAAAGTTATGTTGTCAAAATGAAATTCTCCGCTTCTCCATCCGGCCATTTGGTCGGTACTGATATTGGTGATTTTTTTGAGGGTTCCGTCAACCAATTCAGCCTTTTCGCCGGGCTCAATAATTACGGTCTGGCCGTTTGCCGTGATTTTCACTTTTCCGGTTAAACACGAAACGCTCAGTCCATTATCGCGGGCATACACATTTAGCGTTGTACCGAGCACTTCAACAGTTCCCAGTTTGGTTTCAACTACAAATGAGTTTCCTTTCATAACAGAAAAATAGGCTTCGCCTTCCAGTTTCAGGCTGCGTTTTTCTGAAAAACCGGATTTTGAAAAGCTAAGTTTCGAATCGGCATTGACGGTCACTTCCGAGCCATCGGGCAACGAATATTCAAGGTGCTGTCCTTTGCCGGCAATAATCTGGCTGGACGAAGCTGTATAAAAATAAACGGTGGTTAAAAGGGCAATCAATGCAACAGAAGCTGCTGCCGACCAGTAAATGCGGAGACTTCGGGTAGGTTTTTCAATACTTTGCTGATCAAGTTTCGACCGAAGTAACTCGAGTGCTTCCGCTTTGCTTTTTTTCTGTGGCACGCGGTAAGACTGAACGAAAGTCTCTATTTTTTCGTCAGTTGTCAGGTTATCAAAATTCGCTTTTGAAAAGACTGAAGGATCAATATGTCTGTTTTTACCCGTTTCCACTGCTTAAAATTTTTGTTCTATTTCTTTCCGAACGTGTTCCAATGCTTTTTTCATTCTTTTTTCGACGGCCTTAACGCTAATGTTGAGGTTGGCGGCTATTTCGTTATAAGTCATCTGATCCATCCTGTTCATCAGGAAAACAGTGCGGTTATTTTCGTTAAGTTCTGAAAGCACCCGCTGTAATTTCCGGTCAAATTCCTTTATCTCCATTTCAAATTCAGGAGTCTCGAAAGTGCGGTCTTCAATAATAGTTTGCTGAAGTTTGAGATTCAGCTTCATTCGCTTGTAACGATTGGCAAACAAATTGGCCGAAATAGTGTAAAGCAGCGCTCGTGCTGTTTCAACCCGCACGGTCGATCTCATTTCCCAAACTTTCAGAAACGCGTCCTGAACAATGTCTTCGGCAACCTGTGTATCTCCCGATTTGAAATAAATAAAGTGCTGAAGCTCGTCGTAATAAGCATCAAATAACTGCTCAAAACCAGCTTTGTTAAGCCCGGTTTCAGTCTGATTTTTATCCGATAATACCTTCATTCTCTATTTTTTTCCTGCGCTTTCGAATAAATCTTAGATTTCGGTTATTTGCTGCGAGTTACAACTTTTAACCATTTACAATTGCAAAGTGATATACCCTACTATTTCTGAAAAATATTTTCAGAAGTGACCAAACTCACCCGAAATAATTTATTCGTCAAGAGCCTGTTCCATATCCGCGATCAGATCTTCGGAGCCTTCAATTCCCACCGAAAGGCGCATCATGCTTGGGCGGATACCCATTTCACGGCGGTCGTTTTCCGAGAATTCAGTATAAATGGTTGAGTACGGATGAATGATGAGCGATTTATTGTCGTTGAGGTTGGTGGCGCGGCGAATAATTTGCAGCCGGTTCATAAACCGGAAACATTCTTCCTCGCTTTTCAGGTCGAAAGTCATCACCGATCCCGGTACTCCGCCAAATTGTTTGAGAGCCAGGTCGTAATAAGGCGAATCTTTCAATCCGGGATAATCGACCCGTGTAACTTTTGGGTTTTGCCTGAAGTATTCGCCCAGTTTCATACAATTTTGGTAGCATCGTTCTACCCGAAGTTCCAGAATATCGAGCCCCGAAATCATGTAGTTGGCAGTGTGAGCAGTCATTGGCATCCCCATATTTCGGTAATAGTTTTTCCGGAGACGGGCAATAAAAGCATCTTTCCCGAATTTTTCGGTAAGCTTCAGGCAGTTTGGGTTTTTATTCCAATCGTACAAGCCATTGTCGATAATCAGGCCTCCAAACGAGGTGGCGCCTCCCGATATAAATTTGGTGGCTGACATTACTTCGATGTGAACGCCCAGCGATTTCGAACTAAATACTGAAGGTGGCGTAACTGTGCTGTCGGCAATCAGTAAAATATTGTGCCTGTTTGCGATTTCGGCCAGGCGGCTGATGTCGGCGATTTCGAGTTGCGGATTGGTTACTGTTTCAAAATAAATAGCCCGGGTATTCTTATCAATCAGTGGTTCAATTAATTCAGGATTTGTAGTGTCCACAAAACGGGTATCGATTCCGTATGCCGATAAACTTTGTTCGAACAGGGCAAGTGTATGCCCAAAAAGGTTTTTCCCCGAAATAATGTTGTCGCCCTGTTTGCATACAGCCAATATAGTAGCCGAAATGGCTGCCATTCCTGAAGACAATGCCAGTACCTGATGTGCGCCGGTGATCGTTTTTACCTTGGTTTCGAAGTATTCCACCGTTGGATTGCTGGTTCGCGAATAGGTATGCGCCGGTAATTCACCGCGAAAGTTGGCTGCGATATCTTCAGCCGATGCAAATTCAAATGCCACCGATTCGTAAATTGGCATGGCAAGTGCATTGTGAGGGTCCTTTTTCGGAAAGGCTATATTGAGCGATCGGGTTGTAAAGCTTTTCATTGTTGAAGTTTTGAATTGATTTGTGTAAAACACTTAAATAAGTTGTTTAGTTTCTCATTGTTTTCTCTACGCCGGCAAATTTGGTAATTATTTCAGATAAATAACGGATTCCTCAAATTCCGTTGAGGCTAATCGCTCAAACCATGCAATATTTCTATCTTTGGTGGCAAATCAAAAAAAGAATTGACGGCGGACTTTCCATATTCAATTTTTACCTTTTGCCTGAAATGAAGAAACTTATTTTTATATGCCTGGTTGTTTTTCCGTCGATGGTTTTTTCGCAAGCCACATCGGTTAAAATTGCCGTACTTAAATACGACGGAGGTGGCGACTGGTACTCAAATCCCACAGCATTGCCCAACCTTATCGCTTTTTGCAACGATAACCTGAAAACAAATATTGACCCGGTTGCCGGAGCTGTTGAACCCGGAAGTGTCGATTTGTTTAACTACGCGTACGTGGATTTAACAGGGCATGGAAATGTATTTTTCTCGGAAGCGCAGGCAGGCAATTTGCGCAAATACCTCGAAGCTGGTGGTTTTTTGCATATCAGCGATAATTATGGGCTCGATCCGTTTATCCGTCGCGAAATGAAAAAGGTTTTTCCTGAACTGGATTTCATCGAACTGCCATTTAGCCATCCCATTTATTCGCAGAAATATCGTTTTGCCGAAGGATTGCCAAAAATACATGAACATGAAGGAAAGCCGGCGCAGGGTTTTGGCCTGATTTACAAAGGACGGCTGGTTTGTTTTTACAGCTTCGAGAGCGATTTGGGCGATGGCTGGGAAGACCGCTCGGTACACAACGACCCCGAAGATGTTCGACAGAAGGCTTTGCAAATGGGTGCGAACATTATTTCGTTCGTATTTAATCAGTAAGAGAAAAATCATGAAGATCATAGGAATTAATGGAAGTCCACGACGTGGAGGAAATACAGAGATACTCATCAAAACTGTATTTGAAGAATTGGAAAATGAGGGTATTGAAACTGAATTCATCCAATTAGGAGGTAAGTTGGTTCATGGTTGTACTGCCTGCGGAAAATGCCGTGAAATTAAGGATGGCCGCTGCCACATTAAAAATGATTTTCTGAATGAAGTGATCGCTAAAATGGTCGCCGCCGATGGGATCATTTTGGGTTCACCGGTTTACTTTGCCGATATCACCACCGAAATGAAAGCCCTGATTGATGTTTCGGGCTACGTGACACGCGGAAACGGACATTTGTTACGCCGGAAAGTGGGCGCTGCTGTAATTGTTGAAAGAAGGGGAGGGGCACTGCACGCATTCGAAACCATCAACAATTTTTTTCTGATCAACCAGATGATTATTCCAGGATCGAGCTACTGGAACTTTGCTTTTGGCGGCGCTCCCGGCGATGTGCTGAAAGATGAAGAAGGCATGAAAACCATGCGCACTTTGGGCGAAAATATGGCCTGGCTTATGAAGAAGTTATCTAATTCTTGATAAATTTTCTCAACCAGCTTCTTTCTCCATAATTAACCCGAATGAGGTAAATCCCAGGCTTGAGCGTGGTGATAGGAAGCGAAACAGGATGTTTACCCGGCTTAATCTTATTTGAGAAAAACACTTCTCTTCCATCCGAAGATAAAATTTCAATGTTAACCGGGCTACCGAATTCTTCTGAAAAAGGCATAACAACATTTAACTTGTCGTTGGCCGGATTAGGGAATATTTTCAGATCGCTTTCAATTTTTTCATGAATAATGATGCCGGTTTTCAGGGTATCGTAGCTAGTGTAGAAAAGCGTGGTATCAGCATGATATTCATCGAAATAGCGGTTTGCTTTGGCCGTATATACGGTGTCGGTATAATTCTTCGAGCAAAACATGGCTTTCCGGATAAACATCGTGTCCAGATTATATGCTAAAAATTGATAGTGAGCCGCCACATTAAATGAGTCTTTTCGGTAAATAACCTCTTTCTCGGTGGTGCTAATTAATGTTTTTCTGAAGAATTTGAAACCGTAGTAGTCATTCTGATACGACAAAGTATCATACCTGGGAATCGAATCAATTGAAGCGAAGTTGACTGGTTTCGAAGTATTTTTCATGATCACAATGCCATCGAGAAAAGCAATTGCCATATCCGTTTTTCCATCGTTGTCCAGGTCGCCTGTAGCAAATTTGTTATCCAGCATGGTCGGCGAGGCCATCTGTCCGTCGATATGACTTGTACGAAAACTTTTGAATTGATCAGCTGATTCATGAATCGCCACTCTCGTATCGCCCAACACCAGAATGTCTTTTTTACAATCGCAATTCAGGTCAACAAGGTCTAAATGAACTCCATATTCGTAGGTTTTGACTTTTGTAGGTTTGCCAAATTTGGATTGATTGCTTGTCCAAAAATAGAGTGAGTCAGTTGCAGGGTTTATCGCAATGACATCGTCGGTTTTATCATCGTTTAAATCGCCAACGGCAAAGTCGTACAAAATATCTTTACTGTCTTCATAATCAGCAAAGAGCAAGTTAAACGAATCGTTTGGATAGCCTTTGCCCGAGTCCTGAAGCATCACATAAATTCTTTCGGCTGATTTGTCGTAAGTGGTAAAATACAATATATCAGCTAAATGGTCATTGTTGAAATTTCCAAGTTCGAATTGTTCATACGAATAATGCTTTGGAGAGGTGATTACCTGTTTTTTTAGCCCTGTTTTCGTTTGTTCGAAAATTGTGATTTGCGATTGATAGTCACTGTTTTTAGTGATGATATCAACCAGCGAGTCGTTGTTTATGTCGCGGCACATCACCCTGTTTGTTGTGTGCCCGGTATAATACTTTTCAATTTTGCCGAATTTTTTTTTGCTGGTCTGGTAAAAGATTCCGATGCTGTCGGAAAAAGAGATGACAATGTCCGGCAACTGATCGTCGTTTAAATCGCCGGTGGCTATTGATCGCAATCCCGGATAATTCTTTGGATAATCAATTTCGGTTTCTTTGGTAAGAATTCCTGAATTGTTTTGGTAATAGATAAAGATTTTTGCATCCTCCGGCGAATAATCCCATGAATAGTTTGTGGCTCCAATTACATCGGTGAGCCCGTCATTATCCATGTCGGCGGTTTGAACCGCATAGAAATTTGCTGAGGTTTTGAATTTGTTGATTTTTGAAAAGCTGATCTGAGCGCTGATAAAAGTTGTTGAAATAAAACACAGTACAACAACAATGATGGTAGTTCTCATTTTGGCTATGTTTGGTTTAAACATGTTGTTAATTTGCGCTTTCAGTCTCTTTTTTCTTGATGCCAAATTCGGGTTTTATCTTTACAAAGAAAACAGGGATTAATCCGGGAATCATGCACAGCATCACCCACACAAAGAAATGTTGATAGCCAATAATTTCCTGCAACCATCCGGAGAACATGCCGGGAATCATCATTCCCAAAGCCATAAATCCGGTGGCAATGGCAAAATGGGCGGTTTTGTGTTTTCCTTCCGAAATATATATCATGAAAAGCATATAAGCAGTGAATCCGAATCCATAGCTGAATTGTTCGATCATTACGCAAAGTCCTATAATCCAATTGCTTTCGGGCTGGAAATACGACATATAAACATAAGCCAGATGCGGTACGTTAATTGCCAGCGCCATCCACCAAAGCCAGAATTTCAGGCCTTTTTTTGCAGCCGCAATACCACCCAAAATACCTCCAACCGTGAGGGCGAGTATTCCAAATGTTCCGTAAATAAGCCCAACATCGCCTGTTGTTAAACCAAGTCCTCCGATGTTGCGCGGATCGAGCATAAACGGTGAAGCCATTTTAACAATCTGAGATTCGCCCAGACGGTAAAGCAGCAGGAACGAAAGGATTAAGCCGATGTCTTTTCTCCTGAAAAAAGACCCGAAAGTCATAAAGAATTCTTTGAAAAGGTTTTGATGTTCGGCAGCTTGCTTGTCGGTTGTCGGGTGTGGCAAAATAAACCGGTGATAAACCGAGAACAAAACAAACATTACGGCCAGAATAATAAAGGTGATGCTCCATGCCAGATGAATGTTTCCTGAAGTTCCTTTAAAAACCGCTTCAGTAGGGCGGGTAAGTTTTGGGTCGCACTGAAAAAGCACGTATGCTGGTTTATCGTAGTTTAACGAATTGAATGTGAGACGGTCGCCCTCGATCAATCCAATGCTTTTATCTCCGTTCCTGAACTTGAGGTTCAGCACCATTTCTTTGTTTTCTTCAGGCTTTGAACTTAGTTTTATAGCAACAACACTCACGTTTCCGGTTAAGGTATTTCCGGCAATCACCGGTTTTTTAACTCCGAAATTGCTGAACAGAAATTCTCTTAAGGGGCCGGAAACATGCTCTGTCCACCATGAACCCTCAACTTTTCCATTCTGTTTTTTCGACTTAGCTGACTGATTGATTACAAATCCATTCTCAAGATTGTGTGCTGTAACAACATTTCGGATTGAATCGAGCTGCGAGCTTGCAATATTTTGGGTTGATAATTCAGCTCTTTCAGGAAAAACCACAAAATAGCTTTCTTCGGTATTGGTTCCTGAATTTTGAGGAACTTCAGGGAGCCGAATCTCTTTTGAGAATGACGGGTTGGCCAACGCGTTGATTTCAACAGGCGGCAATCCGGTGGAAGTTTCAAAAAATCCGGCAAGAATGATAAGCAAACCCTGCCCGGTGATCATCGCAATGCGGTAGAAGGTGCTGCGGATTCCAACAAAATAGGCTTGCTGGTGCTCGTTGAGACCCAGCATGTAAAAACCATCGGCTGCAATATCGTGAGTGGCCGAGCTGAATGCCAGCAGCCACATAAAAATGAGGGTTATTTTAAAGAATCCCGGTAAGGGAATAGCCAGCGCAATTCCTCCCAGTGCCGCACCAATAATCAGCTGCATGATCACAATCCACCAGCGTTTGGTTTTCAGCAAATCCACTATCGGGCTCCAAAGTGGTTTTATAACCCACGGCAAATAAAGCCAGCCTGTATATAAAGCAATGTCGGCATTCGAAATACCCAGACGTTTGAACATGATGACGGATACGGTCATCACAACAACATAAGGAATTCCTTCAGCAAAATAAAGCGATGGAATCCAGGCCCAGGGGTTGCGCTGTTTAGGAGCGGAGGTGTTTCTGTTATTGGTCATTGGTGTTTTTATTTGGTCATTTAGTTGTCATTCAATAGTTATTTGTAGTCAGTGATTGTGTGCGACGCGAAGCGAATGACCAATAATGACGCGAAGCGATTGACAATCAATGACCAACTAATATTCTTTCGAAATACTTGCGCCACGGAAATAGTGCAACAAAATTTCGTCGTATTTGTATCCTTTGGCTCCCATCATTGCGGCGCCAATCTGGCAAAGGCCAACGCCGTGCCCCCAGCCCGCGCCGGTCAGCACGAACTCTCCGGGAACACCGTTTTCGATATTTTGCTTGTCGACCACAAAAGCAGAACTGTACAAATGCGATTCCGACAATGTTTTGCGGATCTCAAGCTCCTTGCCGATGGTGAGTGTAAGTTTGCTGCCCACAATTTTCAGCTTTTTCAGACGGCCCGATTTTCCGCGCTCAACCGGAATCAGATCGAGAATTGCACCAAAATCTCTTCCTGATTTTCGTGCGATCAGTTCGGCCAAATCTGCCTGTTGGTAGGTCAGATTCCAGCGGTAAAAATCTTTGGTTTCCTGGTCGTAATCGTTCAAAACCTGCGATAACACTTCTTTTTCGCGCGTGTTACAGAAAGCTTCCGGAGCATTGCGAATCCATCTGTCAGCAGCAACTTCGTTGGTTAAATCGGTGTCAAAACCTTCCTGAGTTTCAGGATTATCAATAATGGCCTGCAAATACGGGTGAATTTCGGGCTCCCAAACGTTTTCGAAAGTTTCAGCAATGCCGCCGCAGCTTTTCGAGAATCTGGCGTCGCAAATCTTGCCGTCATACATCAGTAACATTCCACGGGTTTCGGCAATGGCCTGCTCAACCAGTTTAGTCGATTGACGGGTAATTCCCTGGTAGCGCTGGCAATGGTCGTCGCCACAAACGTCAAAATTCAGGTGATCTTCGCGGTCGTACCAGCGAATATAATCTTCCGGGGTTTCTGAGATAGCCTGGTAGGTTTTTCCTGAAAGTTGCAATTCTTTGCTTTTTATAGTTTGTGCAAGCAACCACGAGCGCGAAATAATGGCGTGAGCTTTCAATAGTTCCATGCTGCTGGTTGCGCTCATTTCCGATGAAATTACGCTTACCAGATAATCTTCAAGCGGTAAAATATTGATCGCGGTCAGTTTTTCATCTTCAATAATTATTTTCAGAGAACCTTTAAAGGTTTGGTCTTCTTTTCGTTCCCAGTGAAATTTTATACCAATGGTTACGTCGTTCAATTCGAAGGATGATTCGCGATACCTGACAGGCTCGAAAAGGAGCTCCTCTTCGTCAGTAATTTCATCATCTATCAGGATTTTTCCATCGCGATAATTCACCTTATGCAGTTTCTCAAAAGGAACTCCGTTTGGAGCAAGTAAATAACGTTCATTCAGCCTGAAAATGATTTCCGGCTGATACATGATTCCGATGTGTAATTTTGGTTCTTGCATGTTCTTAATTTTTTATAAACACAATTCCAGAACCGGATAAATCGGTTCGGCAAATCCAAATTTTCGGTATAGCTTTTCTCCGTCTTTAGAAGTGTGCAGCGATATTTTGCTGATTCCCCTGTTGTGGGCTTCATTCACGAGTTCCTGCAATAATATGGCTGAAATGCCTTTACGCCGCGCAAATGGAACGGTGTACATGTTCAGAATATCACCTTCAAGGTACGAGGATTGATTGAAATCGCCCGGAATTTTTTTCAAAACCATTGCTCCAAAACTCAAGGGTTGACCGTCTTGTTCTGCTAAGAAGGCAAAGATCCGATTTTCAGCCAGGGCTTCCGAGAAATACAGGTTGAGGTCGCTTTTCAGCTTTTGCTGGTATTCTTCGTTTCGTTCGCCCTGCATTTCAGTCAGATATGCAAGCCGGTAAGTTGTCAATAGATCAACTTCACCTGCTTTAATTTCGCGAACCTGAATTTTTGATAAATCAATCTTCATGTTAATAAACTTTTAGTGTTACCTGCAAAAGGAACGTCAATTGCTTCATAAATTTGTAACTTGTCGTACCAATTTTCAGATTATAAAATTCAGCCAAACAGGTTGTTGCATTAAATCTGATGTGCGGAATTGCCGTTTACTAACTTAGTAAATAAAGTGGACTGAAATTACTGTTGATCGTCTGATTTCGCAGAATTGTTGTATAACAGGTTGCTTAATGGCGGATTGGCAGCAAGAGAAGTCAGATTTAAAAGAAAAAGTGGTCATTATTTGCCATTTGCTTTGTGCCATTCCATTGTATTACCAAAGCAACAAATGACCACTCTTGACAGAATGTCAATTATTTTTCAGGCACAATATTTCCCGAAAGTTGCCCGCTGATGCGCAGCAATTCAATCTCAGCCGATTTGCAGCGGAACAATGATTGAAGCAGGCGGTTCTCGGCATCAAGCAGTTTTTGTTGTGTTTCGCGCAGTTCCACGTCATTCAATGCACCAAGTTTGTATTTTTCCTGGGTAATATCCCAGTTCAAATGGGCAAACTTCATGTTTTCTTTTTCAAAGCGTACCAATTTCAGATTGGTCTGAAAATCGTTGTAAACCTGTTGCAGATTGGCTTCCAGATTTAGTTTTTGTAATTCGGCATCCTGAACAGCCGACTCTTCCCTTATTTGAGCTGCCTTTAGTTTTTGGTTATTGGTAAAACCATTGAAAATGTTGTAGTTAAGTGTTACTCCTGCCGAGAAACCAATGTTGCGGTTGCTGGTAAACACACCAACATCTGATTGAGATTTGCTGTACGAATAGCCTGAATTAACACTTAAGCGCGGCAATCGAACCGATTTGAGTTCTTTGGTTGCCAGATTGGCCAGATTTATTGCACTTCGGGCTTCGAGCAAATCGGGGCTTTGTTCCTGAACTTTGCTCCAGAGTTCATCATATAACAAAGTGCTGTTTACCGGAATATTTTTTTCGACGAGCACTGCGGTTTTCAGGTCACGGCAAAGAATCAGGTTAAGATCCGAAATCGTATTTTGCACCACCGAAAGTTGTTTCATATAATTGGCGCTGTCGGCATTCATATCAACAGTGGCCTGCAGAAATGCCAGTTCAGAACCTTTGCCCAAATCGAGCCTGGCTTTGGCAAACTGTTTACGCTGAGTCGAAATATTCAATGCCTCGTGGTATAAACCGAGAATTTTTTGCTGAACAGCAATGTCGAAATAAACATTGCTAACCAGCGAAACAGTATTTTCTACCACTCCCCGTAACTGAATATTACTCAATTCCTGCAACTCATTCAGCTTATCACGTTGTATGAACATGTTCATCCCATCAAAAATGGTCCATGAAAGCTGAACTCCGGCACTTTGGTTGTTGGTTTTTGCATCGGCAACATCACGCACCCGTCCATCGAAATACTCGGCGTGCGAATTATTTATCGAAATCGATCTGGCACCGGTCAGATCAAGCTTTGGCAACATTCCGGCGTTGCCTGTGGTATTATTAATGCCGGAAATTCGTGCTGTATTTTCTGCCAGCGAAATCGAATAATTGTTCTGAAGTGCCAGCACAATTGCATCCTGCAGTTTCAGTGTATCCTGTGCAAACGTGAATAATCCGTGTGCTGCTATTAATATGGTTATTGTAATTCTAAGTTTCATTTTTTATTTGGTTAGACACCCGATTGATTGTGTCAGTTCGTTTTTTTTTTGCTATTTATTATCATCCTCATGCATTAATTCCTCTATTTCAGGCGCAAGGGTATGTGTTTTTCCTGAAGCTGAAAAATAGGTGTAAAGCGCCGGAATCACATACAAAGTGAGAACCAGCGAAAACAGTAAACCACCGATGATCACGATTCCCATCGAAACACGGCTTTTGGCGCCTGCACCCAGGGCGAAAGCGATTGGCATAGCACCAAGTACGGTTGCAAGACTGGTCATCAGAATAGGTCTGAAACGCTGGGTTGATGCTTCAAGTGCAGCATTTATCAGGCTGGCACCGGCTTCTTTTTTCTGGTTCGCAAATTCAACTATCAGAATCCCGTTTTTGGTCACAATCCCAATGAGCATGATCATCCCGATCTGGCTGAAAATATTAATGGTGTGCCCGAAAAGAATCAGTGAAATAAGTGCGCCTGCAACAGCCAGCGGAACTGTAAACATAATTACCATCGGATCGCGGAAACTTTCGAACTGCGCGGCCAGAATCAGGTAAATGAGGATCAGTGCCAGTCCAAAAGCAAAAAGCAGAGTGTTCGAACTTTCGGCAAAATCGCGCGATGCTCCCGAAAGACTGGTAGAATATGTATCGTCGAGCACTTCGGCTGAGATTCTGTTCATGGCTTCGATTCCCTGACCGAGGGTATAGCCATTTGCCGGATTGGCTGAAACTGTGGCCGAAACATATCGGTTAAAACGATATAACTGTGGCAGGCTCGAATTGTATTTAACCTGAATGAGGTTGTCTAACTGAACCAGTTCTGCCCGGCGGTTTCTTACATAAACAGAGCTTAAATCGAACGGATCGTCGCGGAAAGAGCGATCGGCCTGGCCAATTACTTCATATTGTTTTCCGTTCATAACGAAATAGCCCATTCGCTGTCCGGAGAAGAACAATTGCAAAGTTTCAGCAATATCGCGTATTGTAACACCCAGTGTACGGGCTCTTTCCCGGTTTATTTCAATGGTCATTTCAGGCTTATTAAATTTCAGGTTAAGGTCAACAACCTGAAAGGCCGGATCAGCATTGGCCTTTTCCATAAATTCGGGCAATACTTTTTTTAACTTTTCAAGTGTTGGCGCCTGAATTACATATTGAACCGGCATTCCGCCACCTCTTCCAACCTGAATTGTTTGTTCCTGGCTAACAATGGCACGTGCAAAAGTCATTTTTCGGGTAATTCCAGTAATCATATCTGCAATTTCCGATTGCGACCTTTCACGATCGCCAGGTTCTGTGAGTGTAATACGGCAGAATCCGGAGTTGGTGGAAGAGCCTCCAAATCCGGGAGATGTTAAACTCATGAAAGATAATTTTTCAGGCAGCGTATCAACAATCACAGTCAGCTCTTTCATGTATTCGTCCATTTTTTCGAATGAAACTCCTTCAGGAGCAGTAACATTGACCATGATACGGCTTTTGTCCTGCATTGGAGCCAGTTCTGATGGGATGATTGGCCACAGGAAACCGATCAGACCAATCGAAATTGCCATGATTAAGAATGCTACCCAACGGTAATTCAGGAAATGTTGCAAAGACCTGTTGTATTTTGCTATTAAGGCAACATAAAATTTCTCTGTGCGGTTGTAAAAATTGCTGTGATGATCGCTGTGTTTGAGCCAGTGAGCGCTCATCATCGGAGTAAGTGTAAGCGATACAAATGCTGAAATAATAACCGCGCCGGCCATTACAATGGCAAACTCGCGGAACAGCTTGCCGGTAAACCCTTCAAGAAAAATAATGGGAAGAAAAACAGCCGCTAATGTGATGGTGGTTGAAAGAATGGCAAAGAAAATCTCTTTCGATCCAATCATCCCGGCTTCAACCGGGTTCATGCCTTTTTCAATTTTGCTGTAAATGTTTTCGAGTACTACAATTGCATCGTCAACTACCAGCCCGGTTGCAAGTACAATACTTAGCAGGGTAAGAATATTGATCGTATAACCGGCCATATACATCAGGAAGAAAGTACCGATCAATGAAATTGGGATAGCGAAAACGGGAATCAGCGTGGTTCTCCATTCGCGGAGGAAAAGAAAAATTACCATTACTACCAGCAGGAACGAAATCAGAATGGTTTCCTCCACTTCGGTGATTGCTTTCCTGATGGTGATGGTTGTGTCGTTCATCATCCCGATGACAATATCTTCGGGCAAATCTTTTTTGATCTGTTCAAGTCTTATTTTTAGTTCGTCAACAATTGCAATGTGGTTGGCTCCAGGCTGTGGCGATAGCGCCAATCCGCACATTTGCTGTCCACCTTCGCCCCTCATAACGGTTTTTTCGTTGTGTGCGGCCAGTACAGCATTTCCAATGTCCCGGAATTTAACCAAAGTTCCGTCTGATTCTTTGATAATCATGTTGTTGAACTCTTCCGCAGTGCTCATCCGGCCCAATGTTCTTACTGATAGTTCCGTTCCGTATCCTTCGATTCGTCCGGTTGGAAGTTCAACGTTTTCACGGTTCAAAGCATCGCGAACATCGAGTGGAGTCAGCTTGTAGCCAGCCAGTTTCAGCGGGTCGATGTATAATTTGATGGCGTATCTTTTTTCGCCGTAAATTCGGATATCGCTCACTCCCGGAATGGTCTGAAGTCGCTCTTTCAGAACATTGTTGGCCAGTTCGGATAACTGTAAAAGGTTGCGTTTGTCACTCTGAACAGTCATTACATACACCGGGTTCGAATCCGCATCCGATTTTACCACGATCGGAGGATCGACATCGGGCGGAAGGCTCCTGCGTGCACGCGATACACGGTCGCGAACGTCGTTGGCGGCGGCCTCCATTTCAACCCCTATTTCAAATTCAACGGTAATGTTACTGCTTCCGTCGCGCGATGAGGAAGTGAGGGTGCGGATTCCGGCAATCCCGTTGATACTTTCTTCGAGTGGTTCAGTAATCTGGCTTTCAATTACATCGGCATTTGCTCCGGGATAGGAGGTGCTTACAGTTACAGTTGGCGGATCGACACTTGGGTATTCACGCACTCCAAGAAAACTATATCCGATAATTCCGAACAGCACTACCAGAATGGAAAGTACCATTGCCAGTACCGGTCGTTTTATAAATATTCCTGAAAAATTCATTCGAGTTGTTTGTTAGTTGGCTGAATTGTAAAGTTTTAGTCTGAAAGGATTTCCTTTTCAGTATTACATTTTTTAATTGACTGTTTCGGCCAGTCCTTCGGTTTTCTTTTTCTTAATCATTACAGGTGAGCCGTTTGTAAGTTGAAGAAGTCCGGTAACAATAAGGCTGTCGCCAGCTGAAACACCTTTTGTAATCTGAATTTCGCTATCGGTTCTGATGCCGGTGGTAACCGGAACTTCGGTAGCTTTCCCGTTTTTACAAATGAAAACAGAGTTGCCATCCAATACAGTAACTACCGCTTCTGAAGGTA
This sequence comes from Prolixibacteraceae bacterium, assembly GCA_003537645.1. Classification (GTDB taxonomy): domain Bacteria; phylum Bacteroidota; class Bacteroidia; order Bacteroidales; family Prolixibacteraceae; genus Aquipluma. The sequence goes on along the minus strand of DPRM01000073.1, from coordinate 1,023 downwards.
CTTTAATGGCATCAGGAAATTTTTCGAGAATCATGTTTATTCTGGCGAAAGTTCCGGGTTTAAGTAATCCTGAAGGATTTGAACAGAGTGCTCTGACTGTCAGGGAGCGGGTTTCTGTGGTAATTGAAGATTCGATGGCATAAACTTTGGCCATAAATGTTGAGTCAGAGGCATCGATACCAAAACTCACTTCGAGGCCGGGCTGAATAAATCTGCTGTATTTTTCAGGAACATCGAACTCAATTTTTATCGGGTCGAGTTGTTGAATGGTAGCGATCAATGTGTTGCTGGCAACAAAATTGCCGACACTCACAGAGCGAAGCCCAACTTTTCCGCTGAATGGAGCATAAATTTCGGTTTTGGCTATCTGGGCCTCAAGTAATTGCTTGTCGGCCTGGTTGACCAGTAAGAGGCTTTTTGCCGCATCGTATTCATCCTGACTGATCGCTTTTATTTCCAGTAGTTTACGTTTCTGAAATTCGTCGCTGGCAAGTAATATTCCCTGAGCTTCGTTGCGTTTCAGCTGCGCCTGCAGGTCGCTGTCGTTCATTTTTAACAGTAGTTTGTTTTTCTGAACCATTGCTCCCTCTTCAAAAAGAATTTTAATAATTCTTCCGGAGATTTCAGGACGAATTTCAGCTTTTTCGTTGGCAATTATCGATCCGGTACCCGAAACAGTATTCAGTAATAAGCCGGTTTGTGCTACCATAACTTCAACCTGTACCGGAGCCGATCTGTTTCCTTTCTGCGCATTTTTATTTGCTGCCTTTTTTCCGCAACCTGCCAGCCCGAATGTTAAGAAGGATACCAGTATTAGAATAGTGGCCGATAAAAGTAATTTTGAAGTGAAAAGATGTTTTTTGTTGAGTAACCTGTAGTTATAATTTTTGGTTTGAAAATTAATAACTTGTTTATTAATGTCTTGCATGTTTAAGTTGGTTTATTTTTTGCGTTTTAAAGGAATGAAATTTATCATTAGAACGGACATTTTTTTATTGAAAATCATTAGTGAACGACAAAACT
>DPRM01000065.1 GCA_003537645.1 Prolixibacteraceae bacterium | reverse complement strand
TTCCAACAAAAGTTGCCCCTTTAAAACCAGCGTTCAGTTTTACCCAATCGAGCCCATTCTTTCCGGTTTTCTCCTGTCCCTGAGCAGCAATACTGACAAGGAAATAAGACAAGAGACTGAAGGCGATGATGAAAATTGATTTACTTTTCATTTGTAATAGAGTTAGTTAGACGAATAATCAAAATCTTTATTTCCACAAATAATTCCTTTAATTATTCATTATTTATAAAGACCCAAAAGTATTCCTTTTACATTTATTAACTATTGATAGCTGATGATTTAAGATGAAATTTCAACTGATATTAATCAAGTTCAAATAATGTTTATAATATCTTAGATTTGGAAATTAATTATTCTCGCTCATCCGAATTTAAATCATAATTCAGATGAACTGGTGATGTTTTGTGTAATTTGCTCTTGCGGTTTGTTTTCCGGTGAAAATCGCTGAACAAATGGTTTATAGCAACACGAAATAACCATCGTCAAATCATTAAATCTGAGGTTCCAAACGCTGAAGAAGTTGTCAGTTGCCAGGCTTCCACCTTCAAACACCAAGGTTAACAGGTGGGTTTTGCAGCATTTGCGATGGATCGTAGTTTGTGCCGGATTGATTGCTGCTACAGTTTATTTTATCAAGGAATAATATATATGGACAACTGGACAGTAATCATCAGTTTTACATACAGCTACGAAGCGCATTTGGCAAAAGCGAAACTCGAATCAGAAGAATTTGAAGTGATTTTGCGAGATGAACTAAATGCCCAGGTTTGCGAGGCAGGAGCCAATGCTGTTGGTGGCGTGAAACTATGCGTCCGCGAATCGGATGTCATCAGGGCAATTCATTCGCTTAAAGAGGGCGGATATATTCAGGAACCTGTTGAAAATGAATTGGCAATATTGAAAAGGGTTGGCCAATTTTCCTCTAAAATTCCGCTGATTGGCCAATTTTCTCCCGAATTGGTTCTGATGATTCTACTAGCGTTGATCATTATTTTGATTTTTATTCCATTGGCTATTATGTATATGTCATAATTTTAACTTTTTAACTCCCGGCTTTTTCCTGAGAACAAACCAGCAACCTGTTAAGGTAAGCAGCAACAACTGAATCCCGCTGAAAGCAATCCAGAACGGCATCAAAGTTTTGCCTACAATCGCCTCACCGGTATGCAAATCCATCACCAGTTTGTGCAAAGTTTGGGGCTGCTTTTGCTTTGAACCTGCAAGCTTTGCGGAAAACTCTTTGACTAGCTGATTATCCCAGATTTCTGCGCCATTCCGGTCGAACAGCAAAACTCCACTTTTTCCGGCACCTACCAGTAGCTGATTGTTTGGGGTCCGGCTAACATGGAATACATCCTTGTCATTCAGTTGGACGATTGTGTTGCCGACCAGTCGCCACAGACCTTGTTTACTTGCGATGTAAAGCGTGTCGTTTACCAGCAGCAGCGAACGCACATCGCTTCCGGCCAACTCCGGCACCGATTTTACTTCGCCAGCTTCCAGAATGTAAAGCCCGTTTTTCGAACCTGCAAACTGCCGGTCGGTACTGGCAACTACAGCTTTTATTTCATTTTCAGCGTATTTGCCCGACGACATGATCGGCACATTGATTTTCACCCCGTCCATGTGCAGCACACCATCGAGTGCCAGTAAAATGGCGGTGATGCTGATCAGGAAAGCGGGAAACAGGAAAAGTATTCCCGGCCATTTATGAAGAGCGCGAATTTGTTTGAATGAGAACATCGTGATTGGTTTTAAAATTTCCAACTTAATCCAACTAAAAATACCTGCCCCAAACCGTACTCGGTTTCAATGGTTGACGATTTATCGGTGCGTTCGGTTTTGCGTTTCGCAAGGCTATCAAACACATCGGTCATCCGGAACGTCAGCGCGCCGTTGGTGAGGAAACGTTTTTCAACGCCCAGATCGGCAAACCAGATGGTACTTTCCTCTTTCGACTCCGAAACCTTTGGCCCCACGGCATTGAACGCTAATTGTGCGGACCAGCCCTTCGGTAAAGTAAAATCGGTGATTGCTTTTCCTGACCATTTGTACTGATCGCTCAAGGCATCTCCGGAATATGCGCCGCTTGTAATTTCAGATTCGAATTGTGCAAAGCTCAAAGCCAGTTGCCAAAAATCGAATGGTTTGATGGTTGACATCAGTTCGTAACCCGCCACGTAGGCGCGACCTGCATTTTGAGGTTGTTCGGTCACAATGCCGTTATCGTCTTCGGTAATGTTTTTTTGGATCACATCGGTAATGTCGCGGTAAAACAGGTTGGCACCCACATTGAATTTGCTGAAGTTTTTCAGGTAGCCCAGCTCATACGCCCAGGCTTTTTCAGGCTTCAGCTCTGGGTTTCCTTTGGCATATTTAGTTGGTTCCTTTTGCTCGGTAAACGGATTCAGGTCTTTAAACCCGGGGCGACGGATGCGGCGACCAACATTCACGGTCAGGTACTGCGTTTTGTCTAAATTGAAAGTTGCGGAAGCAGAGGGGAGCAGTAAACTGTAATTTTTCGAAGCATTCAGATCGGTAGTTTGCGCATTGCCTTTGGTTTGGGTGGTTTCGAAACGCAAACCGGCCTTCAGTTTCAGGAATGCTACTTTGTATTCGTCGGTTACAAAAAATGCGTGGGTTGTTTCGTTCACTTTAAAGTTATCGAACCCGTTGCTCGACTTGGTCCAGGTGGTGTCCTTGTAGCTGAATTTATCTGTCGTGTTGTTGAATTTACGCGAATCGGCTTCACCGGCATAACCCACATTCAGCAGGTTTTTACCCAGTTTCAGTTTCGAAAGTGTAGCATTCCACAGGAGTTTTTCACTATTCTGATTTTCGTATTTATTTTCGAGCGCTGGCTGAAAATTCGCCCATTTCCCTTTCGAAGTCAATGCGTACGTTGCTTTCTCTTCAGTTTTCTTCTGTTCTTCGGTCTGGTAGCTGGCATTAATCAGCAATTTCGTTTGTTTAGCAAACGTGTGCTCGAACGCCCCATAAACCTGGTGATAATTGTTCGGTTTGTACTCGGATTTTACTTCCTGTGCAGCCGATTTAAATTTACCCGAACCGTCGGTGCGCGTGTATTCCAGCGAGCGGTCCTTGTCTTCGAGCTGGTAGCCATAAATGTACTCGGCGCTCAATTTGGTTTTTGGCTGAAGCAGGTATTCGAAGCCGGTGCGCAGATTGTGGTTGGTGAAATTTTTGTTTTCCAGCTCGTACGAATCTTCCACCTGTGTGACCGCACCGTTTTTGAGATCAGTTTTTAACTTGTCTTTTGGCTTGGGCAGGTTCCGGTTCAGGAAATCGTAATTGGCAAACACGTTCAACTTTTCAGTTTTATTCGAAATCGAAAAACCTCCCGAGTTGCCGTTGTGGTTTCCGCCCATCGCCTCCGCTTTGCCGTGAAGCCCGAAATTGGCATTGTCTTTCAGCACAATATTCACAATTCCGTTGATGCCCTCGCCCTGATATTCAGCGCCTGGAACGGCCATAATTTCGATGTGGCTGATGCTTCCGGCGGGAATTTGGTCGAGCACCGTTTCGCGGTTGTTGCCACTCAATCCCGACTCACGTCCGTTGATCAGCACTTTGGTGTAGGCATTGCCCAAGCCGCGGAAGCGGATGTCGCGGTTGTGACCCGGGCTTCCGCCCATTGCCACCGACGGCATGTTTTTCAGGATGTCGCCCGCTGTTCCGCCACTTTGCGAAATAAGCGAACTGGTTTTATACTTGATGAGCGACGGCTTGATTTCGCTGATGTGAGAAGTTCCGGTTATCAATACTTCGGCCAAATCGGTAATTGTGGGCACCATTTGAATGTCGTGAAGGTTGACGGTTGCGGCATCGTCGGCGACTCCCACCGGGCTCGACCATGTTTCGAAACCCAGCAAAGAAACGGTCAAACGGTAATCGCCGTTCTTAATATTGTTCAGGCAGAAATAACCTTTGTCGTCGGCCATTACTGCAATCGCTTGCCCATCGCTATTCCGGGCAAGAACCACACTGGCAAAAGCCACCGGATCATTTCCGGCATCAACCAGGTTTCCGGTTACCCGGCACTGCGCCAAACCAGCCAAAATACCAGCCCATACAATCAATCCAATCACAATCAAAAACTTTTTCATCGCTTGTACATTTACTTTGATTTTACGGCGACAAAACTATCAGCTGACCACCACAGCCACAATCCCAACAAATAGGGATATTTAAACGAACTTATATTCTAAATGTTAATCCTTCACAGAACTTGGTTATATTTACAACTCAAGTTAAAATTCGCAAAACGAGTGCTATTTCCAAAAACAAAAACTATGAAGCATTCTCAATTGATTTCGAAAATTCTGAATTACATCGAGCTTGACAGTGAGGTCGATAATTTTGATAAAATTCATGAAGCAATTGAAAAAGATTTAATATTCAAGGGTACAAATCTTTGGATTTTGGCATTTGCTATTATCGTTGCGTCAGTCGGGTTAAATATGAATTCAACTGCAGTTATCATCGGCGCGATGCTTATTTCTCCATTAATGGGGCCAATCAATGGAATGGGCTATAGTATTGCGACGTATAATTTTCAACTATTCAAACAGGCATTAAAAAACTTTATATTCGCTGTTTCTGCCAGCTTAATTGCTTCAACAACCTATTTTCTGATTAGCCCTATCTCTACTGCCCATTCCGAGTTACTGGCCCGCACCAGCCCGACGATTTACGACGTACTGATTGCCTTGTTTGGTGGATTAGCGGGTATTGTTGCCATCAGCAGCAAGCAAAAAGGAAATGTTATTCCGGGTGTTGCCATTGCAACTGCATTGATGCCGCCACTTTGCACTGCTGGTTATGGTCTGGCTACATTGCAATTTAGTTACCTGTTCGGGGCATTGTACTTGTTCACCATCAATGCTGTCTTTATCGCAATTTCATCAGTAATTGTTTCTCAAATCCTAAAGTTTCCGATTCGGACTCTGGTTGATGCAGGACAAAAGAAAAGAGTAAACCAATGGATATCCTTTGTCATTATACTGGTTCTCATTCCAAGCATTTACTTTGGCTATGTTTTGGTAATGAAAGAAAAATTCATTGAAAGAGGTTCTGAATATGTAAGCTACGTGAGTATTGCCGAAGGAAATTATTTGTTAAAAAGTGAAATTAATCCCGACAAAGAAACGATAACCCTGATTTATGGCGGAGTTTCGTTGAGTGATACCCAGAAAGATAAGATCAAAGAAAATGCAAAGTTATTTGATTTGGAAAATGCAAAAATAGAATTTCAGCAGGGATTCTCATTCGACCAGATAACCCGGAAAAACAGTGAGATAGAAAATCTTTCAGCAGAAATAAACCGTCTTTCGCAGCTGCTTAAAACAAAAGAAGAACAGCTTGAAATAATATCAAACAAAAACGACATGGGAAAACAGATTCTCGATGAGATAAAAGTTTTATACCCTCAAATAACAAGCTGCACTTATGCCGAATCTAATGTATTCAACAGCAAAAACACTAGTTCACAGAAAGTTATAATCATAGCATTTAAAACTGATGGAAAGGGTATTCTTAACCATGAAAAGAAAAAAATTGAAGATTGGCTCATAGCCCGGCTGAAATCAAATAGTTTAAAAATCTTTTTCGAAAACTAAGTGTTTAAATTCTCCAGATTACAATATTTTATAAAATGGCAAAACAAACTCCAATAGATTACCTGATAAAACCAATGGGTCGGTTCATGAACAACTCGACAACCAGTGGAATCGTTCTTTTTATTGCGGCTTTAGCTGCGCTGATCATGGCAAATTCGCCTCTTTCTGATTTCTACAAAGGCTTGTGGGAATACAAGTTCACCATAGGGTTCGAGAACTATAACATTTCGAAAACAGTGAGCCACTGGATAAACGACGGACTGATGGCAATGTTCTTTTTCGTAATCGGTCTTGAACTTAAACGTGAAGTAATTGGCGGCGAACTTTCGAACCCGAAAGATGCAATTTTGCCGATTTTTGCTGGTATTGGCGGAATGGTCGTGCCTGCTGTAATCTATTTGTTTTTTAACTTCGGAAGTGAAACTGAAGGTGGATGGGGTATTCCGATGGCGACAGATATCGCTTTCGCACTTGGAATCATTTATCTTTTGGGCGATAGAGTTCCACTTTCACTAAAGATATTTCTGACCGCTCTTGCCATTGCCGACGACCTTGGCGCCGTATTGGTAATCGCATTCTTTTATACCTCGCAAATATCATACACCAGTCTTGCGATTGGAGCCGCGTTTTTGGTAGTACTTTATACTGCCAACCGAATTGGCGTTAGAAGACCCGCATTCTATGGCATTATCGGAGTTGGCGGAGTTTGGCTGGCATTTCTGCTTTCAGGCGTTCATGCAACCATTGCAGGCGTTTTGGCCGCGCTCACCATTCCGGCCAACGTGAAAGTTGACGACATTCTTTTCTCCAGAAAACTTCGTCAACTGGCCGTTTCGTTCGAAAATGCCGAAAAAAACGAGAACAGTCTGATCACAAAAGAACAACTCGAAGTTATTGAAGACGTTCGGAATTGTTCGAAAGCCGCGATAACTCCGCTTCAGCAAATCGAACACAGCCTGCATCCAATTGTCGCGTTTATAATTTTACCCCTCTTCGCTTTCGCAAATACCGGAGTCGAATTTTCGGGCAACTTTGCTGAAGGCCTGACTTCAAACATCACATTGGGCATTATTTTCGGACTATTGTTTGGCAAGTTTATAGGCATTGTTGGTGTAACAAAGCTGATTGTGTTCTTTAAACTGGCCGCACTTCCGCAGGGTGCCAACTGGAAACAGCTTTATGGCGTTGCCCTGCTCGCTTCTGTCGGATTTACCATGTCGCTGTTTATTACCGAACTGGCTTTTACAAATCCGGAGCACATCGTTCAGGCAAAATTCGGAATTATAATTGCCTCGGTTATTGGCGGCATTTCGGGCTATTTATTATTACGAAAAGGCAATTAACCTGAACAAAAACAGAAGGGCGCAAGCATTTATCACAATAATACATGCAAAATTTTACCTTTGATGTTCTGATTTCAACTACGCGCCCGATGCTATGAAAAAATTTGCCTTATTCCTTTTATTACTGCTGCCCGTCAGTATGTTCGGGCAATTATTCCCGAAGGTTCCCGATTTCAAGGGAAATATTGAAAGAATCGTTGAGAAAAGGTACGGTAAAGAAGTTTTCTCTTCAAAACGAGATTCAGGGCTTTTCAAGCCGGGAGCATTTTCGGGATGGAAATATACTTACCTTTTCGACGGAAACTCGCAACTTACGAGACAGGTAAATACCCTAAAAAGAAAGGTGATGACTGAATATATGTACCAAAGTGAGACAACAGGCAACAAACTAATAAAAAGGGAAACAACTGAAAATCACACCAATAACACGAAAGAAAACAGCATTGAGTACGAGAATTTTACCAACTCACGCGGCCTCATCGAAAAAGTGAACTCATGGTCGGTAAACAAAAATAACGGCACCCGTGAATTACTACTGTTCGAAACCGAAACGGAATACGATAACGACAAACTGAATGGATTTACACGCTACTATATTGCCGAAAAAGGCGACACCACCGGCGGAGAGCGATTCAGTCTTTTCTACGATTCAGCCAGTCAGTTAATCAGGATTGAACGCAAAGACATTGTATTGGATTTAAAAACCATTCTGTACTACGATTACAACGAGCAGGGAGATGTCAATCATTTTTCGATCGACTATTTAGTGGGATTGCGAAATTTCGATAACAACAAAAAGCAGGATATTTACTTTAAATACGACCGGCATGGCAACTGGATAAAAAGGTATTATTCAGTATCGGATAAAAAGAAAGTCCTCGAAGCCAAAAGATCCATAAAATACAGGTAATCCGTTATTCAGAATTTGGTATGGAAAACTATCATCCAGCATCAAAACGACTTATTATCAGAAAATTGATACCCAGCGATGCTGATGATATTTTCGAATACCGGTCGGATTCGGAAGCAAATAAATACCAGGGTTGGATTCCCACAACAATTAACGATGTCCACCACTTCATTACCCACAAAATTTCTCCTGAAATAAACCTTCCAGGAACATGGGTTCAATTTGCAATTATAAAAAAAGACGACGATAAACTGATAGGCGATATTGGTATTCATTTCCTGACTGTTGATGAATTCCAGGTTGAAATTGGCTGCACACTCAACAAAAAATTTCAGGGCAAAGGCTACGCCACCGAAGCACTGAAAGCAACAATCAGTTACCTTTTCGAACGATTGGGCAAACGCCGTATTATTGCTTCCATCGATCCGCGAAACCAACCATCAATCAAGCTGTTTGAACGGCTCGGATTCAGAAAAGAAGCTCATTTCAGGGAAAGTATTCTGTTAAACGGCGAATGGGTTGACGACATGGTTTATGCCTTGCTGAAAGATGAATGGAGATAAGAACAAAAACATTGGCTTTATTATTCCTCCTCAACTCCCTTTCTTTGCATTCTTTCATTCAATGGCTTTGAACTGAAAAATTGATACCTTTGTTTTCATGACATTGAATTTCAATACTCATGGAAAGTGAATTTGATAAAGAGCGAATTATAAATCATTGGATCGAAAGTTCTGAAAAGGATTTCAAAGCTATGATAGATCTGCATCAAACCCAGAATAACAATTGGGCATTGTTTATGGGACATTTGGTGATTGAAAAGCTTCTTAAAGCAGCTTACGTGAAATCAAAAGGTGAATTTCCTCCAATGATACATGATTTGAGACGGATTTGTGAAAAAGCCGATATTGAAATGGATTTATCGCATCAAATACTTTTAGACAGTATCTCGCGATTCAATATTAACGCCAGATATGATGATTACAAACAAAGTTTTTACAAGCTTTGTACTGATAGTTTTACTGCTGAATGGATTGATAAAATTAAAGACTGCCGGTTATGGATAAAAGCGAAGCTTTAAGGATAAGCAAAGGATATTTACAGCGCGTTCGGAATTCTGATTTAGAATTTTCAGAAGCATGGTTATTCGGGTCTTTTGCCAAAGGGAATCAGCATGATAATAGTGATATCGATTTGGCGATTGTGTTAAATAGCAATACCAATCATACTTTTGAGACTGAGGTAAAATTAATGGTCATACGGAAAGGCGAAGAAACAATTATTGAACCTCATGCTTTTACCAAAGAAGAGTTTGATTTTCGTGTCCCAATTGTCGATCAGATTCTTAAATATGGAATTAAAATAGAAATCTGACCATTATTCTTCCCCAACACCTTCCAGCAACTCTTTCGCCTTTTTTACACTTTTCACTTTTTCAAATGTCAGCGTAAGTTTGTTATTGCCTTCTTTCATGCGGCAGGTTTGGTGATGAGTTTGTACATATTGCAGCACTTTCCCGAATACAGGCGACTGGTAATAAACCGATTGCGGATCGGAAATAAAATGGCAAACCATTTTTTGGTGCTTCAGGACGATTTTCTCGATTCCAAGTTCAACTGCTATCCGGCGCAGGCGAACCACTTCAATCAGTTCAACACTTTCGGGAGGTAATTTACCAAAACGGTCGGCCAGTCCGGCTTCGAACTGTACGAGAGCATCTTCGGTTTCGAGGTTGTCGAGCTCGCGGTAAAGTAACATTCGTTCCGAAATGCTCTGAATATATTTATCCGGAAACAGCAATTGCAGATCGGTATCAATCTGGCAATCGTTCCCAAATTTCACCTTCAGGAATGCCTGCGAAGTATCTTCCTTTTCGTCTTTGAAAAGCTCTTTAAAATCGGTCTGTTTCAGTTCCAGAATCGCCTCATTCAGGATACGGTGATAGGTTTCGAAACCTATATCTGCAATAAATCCGCTCTGCTCGGCACCCAAAAGGTTTCCTGCACCGCGAATATCCAAATCCTGCATAGCAATATTGAAACCACTTCCCAGCTCCGAAAACTCCTCGATGGCTCTCAAACGACGGCTTGCTTCGGGCGTTAAAGTTGAAAGTGGCGGCGCCAGCAAGTAACAAAACGCTTTTTTATTCGATCGACCAACCCGTCCGCGCAACTGGTGCAAATCGCTCAATCCAAAATTTTCGGCATGGTTGATTATGATTGTATTGGCATTCGGAATATCCAGTCCCGATTCGATAATGGTAGTGGCAATCAGCACGTCAAATTCGCCGTTGATAAAATCCATCATCAGTTTTTCGAGTTTCTGTCCATCCATTTGCCCGTGACCAACCACTGTGCGAACACCCGGCACCAGTTTGCGAATCACAGTTTCGACCTCAAAAATATTTGAAACACGGTTATGGATGAAAAAAACCTGTCCATCGCGCGCCAACTCATACTGAATCGCTTCGCGGATAATTTCCTCGCTGAAGCCGTGCAACTCGGTGGCAATCGGATACCTGTTGGGTGGTGGTGTTTGTATAATCGATAAATCGCGGGCGCCCATCATCGAAAATTGCAGCGTTCTCGGAATCGGTGTGGCTGTCAGCGTGAGTGTGTCCACATTCAGCTTCATTTGTTTCAGTTTTTCCTTCACCGAAACACCGAATTTCTGTTCTTCATCAACAATCAGCAAACCCAGATCTTTAAAAACCACTTCTTTGCCCACCAGTTTGTGCGTTCCTATCAGAATATCAACCTTTCCCGCTTTCGTATCTGTCAGTACTTGCTTCAAATCAGCTGGTTTGCGTAAACGACTGATATATTCGACTCTGGCCGGAAAATCAGAAAGCCGGTCATTAAAAGTTTTGAAATGCTGAAGCGCCAGAATGGTTGTTGGAACCAGCACTGCCACCTGTTTGCTATCGGCCACCGCTTTAAAAGCGGCACGAATCGCAATTTCGGTTTTCCCAAAACCCACATCGCCGCAAACGAGCCGGTCCATCGGAATCTCCTTTTCCATGTCTTCCTTCACGGCAATGGTCGATTTCATCTGATCAGGTGTATCTTCGTATATAAACGAAGCTTCCAGTTCCTTCTGAAGGTACGAATCGGGCGAAAAAGCGAAACCACGCTCCTGTCGTCGGGCAGCATACAGCTCTATCAATTCTTTGGCAATATCTTTAACCTTCAGCTTGGTACGGTCTTTCAGCTTTTGCCACGCACCACTTCCCAGTTTACTGATGCTGGGCTCGGTTCCGTCTTTGCCCTTGAATTTCGAGATGCGGTGAAGATTATGAATACTCACGAGCAACACATCGTTATCCCGGTAGCTTAACCGGATTGCCTCCTGAAGTTTGCCATCGACTTCGGTTTTAACCAATCCCATGAATTTACCAATCCCGTGATCCACATGCACCACGTAATCGCCCTGATGCAGCTTGTTCAGCTCTTTAAGCGAAATACTGTCGCGCTCTGCTTTGCGCGATTTTACCTCGTAACGGTGGTAGCGTTCAAAAATCTGATGATCGGTGTAACAGCAAATTTTCAGGTCGCGGTCGATAAACCCTTCGTGCAGTGTAAAGTTGACCGGTCTGAAATTTACGTCCAAACCTTTATCGTCGAAAATCGCCTGCAAGCGATCGGTCTGCGACACATTGGAAGAAAGAATATAATTGGTGAAGCCGAAGTTCTGATAATCAATCAGATTTTCGGCCAGCATATCAAAATTTTTGTGAAAAACGGGCTGGTGAACTGTCTGAAAAGTAACAGTTTTCGAATGACTGAAAAAGTGTTTCTGCCCGAATTCAGCACAGGTAAAATGTTTAATTTCTTTCGAAAACATTGTTCCTGAAAACAGTTTTTCATGCCAGATTCTTCGTTCTTCTTCCGTTTCAGCCTTCTCGATGGTTTGACTGAAATTATATTCCATAAGATCGCCAATCTGTTGAATATCGTGCAGCATAAAAATTGCTTCCTTCTGAATAAAATCAAGGAAACTAATGCGTTTAACGTCAGGCAAATCTTGCTGAATATTGGGAATAATGCTGATGTGGGTCAGCGCTTCTTTCGAAATCTGGTTGTCGATATTAAAACTGCGGATCGAGTCCACCTCATCGCCAAAAAAGTCGATGCGGTAAGGATCTTCGTTCGAAAACGAATAAATATCCACAATTCCGCCGCGAATGGAATACTGACCGGGCTCATAAACAAAGTCAACACGCTCAAATCCATATTCGAACAGCACTTCGTTTACAAATTCGAGCGACAATTTATCGCCTTTCGACACCTGGAACGTATGCGAAGCAAGTCCTTCTCCCGAAATCACTTTTTCAACCAGCGCTTCGGGATACGTAACCACCAGCAGCGGCTTCCCAAGCCCCAGTTTATTGAGCACTTCCGTACGCAGAATAATATTTTCCTGCTCGATGGTTTCGAAATGAACCGACCGTTTGTACGACGAGGGGAAAAAAAGTACCGGAACTTCAGGAGCAAGTGTGTTCAGGTCATCGTAAAAATAGGCAGCCTCCTCCCTGTCGTTCAGGCAAATAACAAAAGTTTTTCGTATTTCTTCGGAAAGTAAACAAGCAAGAATGCTCCGGGATGAGCCAACGAGTCCCTGCAGATGAATCTTTTCACCCGGGGTATTTAATAACAGACACAATTCGCTGAGCAAATCATGCTTTCTGAAAAGCTTTCTAAAATCCTTTCGCTCCAAAATCAAAATATTTGGCTGCAAATGTAAGCAATAATGAGGCAAAGTGTTCCGCCGGGAAAAAAGTGATCAGTACTCTGTCGTAGTCATTGAAAAAATCACCACTTCATTTTTCCATCAGGAACTGGAGGGAAGAGGGCGTCGCGCTGTTGGATAACTTTATTGAAAAATTCCCTGACCTTGTTCATTTCCGAATCTGTAAGTTCAACGTCAATTCCATCGTGCCCAATGTACAAACGGTATAAAATTGATTTTGAATGAACGATCGAAACCCAGAGATTTTCAGGAACAACGAACTCACGCAACATCAATTGGGATGTGCTATTTGGGATAGAAACTGCTTTTATTTGTTCCTGATCGAGCACGAAATACATCACTGAATCGAATTCTTCTGACCGAACCCCTGTTTTAAACTGAAAAGCAATTTTTACATCAGGTTTTAAGCCTGATTTTGTTTCTGAAATAAGAATTGCGGTCAGGTTATGAGATGAGTGGTTATTTTTTTCAATTGAGGACAGTTGCTGCCTGAGTTTGATGCTTTTTATCTGCTTGTTCCGATCATCAACTTCTACCACCTTATTGATTGTAGAACAAGAATTAAGCATTAAAGATGCGAACAAGATGAAGAGTATTTTTTTCATAACTGTTCTCTTTGCAGAATTTTGCCGGTTCGTCAAAAATCGTTCCACTTTTGCTTTAAAAATGTTATTTTCTGAAATTCCTGTTCACAAACATTAACAACTCTTTTTAAAGGCTCATTAAACTTTCAAGTTAGTCCCTTGTCTGAATGGTATTGATAAAAAAAGTAGAATTTTTGAAGACATTAAACAAAAAGAGACAGATGAAGAATTTATTGATTTTGTTGTTTTTAATCCTTTCAACAACAGGTACAGTTTTTTCGCAGGTTCCACCGGCGATGACAACTCCGGGTGCAGCACCTCTTGCGAAAAGTGGAAAAATAAAAGGGAAAATTATTGATGCAGACACTAAATCCCCGATGGAATATGCCAATGTGGCCATTTACAACAAACAAGATGCAAAACTAATCACCGGTGCCATTGCCAACGAATCGGGTGTATTCGAAATCGGCGAATTACCTTTTGGAAATTATTACGTTGAGGCAAATTTTATCGGGTTCGAAAAAACCACGGTTAATGATGTAAAAATCATTCCAAATTCATCGTCGGTTGACATGGGAACGATTGAACTGGCTGTATCGCGACAGAATATCGGAACTGTGGATGTAGTTGCTGAACGCAACAGGGTGGAATACAAAATCGACAAAAAAGTGATTAATGTAACCAACGACATCAATGCTGCCGGTGGTAGCGCTGTTACGGTACTCGAAAATACACCTTCGGTGGAAGTTGATATCGACGGAAACGTGAGCCTTCGCGGTTCGTCAAGCTTTACAGTATTGATTGACGGACGTCCCAGTGTTTTAAGCGGAAGCGATGCGTTGAGACAAATCCCGTCGTCGGCTATCCAAAACATCGAAATCATTACCAATCCTTCAGTAAAATACGATCCCGACGGAATGGCCGGTATCATCAATGTGGTGATGAAAAAGAATGTACTTTCGGGAGTGAACGGAATTATTAACGTTAACCTTGGAACCGGTAAAAAATACGGCACCGATATGATGCTGAATTACAAAACGAAAAAATACAACCTCTTTTTTGGCGCCAACTGGAACGACAATACCGACGAAGGTTCGATGAAATCGACCCGCGAAACTTACCTCAACGACACCACCACTTTCCTGAATATGGAAGGGAAACGCAACCAGTCGAGAGGCGGACAGCAACTTAAAGGTGGATTCGATTATTTCCTGACCGACAAAACATCGGTAACAGTTTCAGGAGAAGTCGGAAAATACAATTTTGATGGCGAAGGTGGCGGAAACATGCACGAATACAGGCTTCCTGGCACATTCAACCTTTATACAATTCAGGAAAACAACTCTTCGCGAAACGGAGATTATGTGAGTGGAAAGGCCAGCTTCCTTACCAAATTCGACGAAACGGGAATGCATAAACTCGAAGGCGCGTTTGATTACCAAAACCGCAATGGTCTTTCTTATGAAAACATCGGCGAGTATAACTCTGATGCAAATTACCTGGCAAGAAAGGGAACCTTATCGGAAATTAAAACCAACGAGGACGATAACTCGAACGATTACCGAATGAAAATTGATTATACACGTCCGCTTGAAAATGGTGGTAAGTTTGAAGCCGGAGTTCAGAGCAGGATGGAGCGCGAAACGGAGATTTTTAGCTTTTCAAATTTCGGGGTGAACGATCCAAAATTTACCAGCGACATGGATTTCAAAGAAGATATTCACTCTGTTTATTCAACCTACTCCGGAAATGTAAAAGCAATTCAGTATATGCTTGGATTACGTGGTGAATATACCAACCGTTCTATCGCTCATTCGAAAGTTACTGAAGCATACACGCTCGATCGTTTTGACGTATTTCCTTCGGCTCACTTCTCGTACGAACTGGTTGATAAAAGCCAGTTTATGACCAGTTATTCACGACGCATCAATCGTCCGGGTGGCCGCGAACTCGATCCGTTCCCAAATTACATGAACCAATATACCATTCGCATTGGTAACCCCGACCTGAAACCGGAATACACTGATTCGTATGAATTTAGCTACATGCGCAAATTTGGCAATTCTTTCGTTTCGCTCGAAACTTTTTATCGCACTACCAACGATTTGATTACCCGGCTTCAGGAATTGAGAGAGGATGGAATCGTTTACATGAGCGCCGACAACCTGAACCGCGACCATTCACTGGGAAGCGAACTAATGGGGAATATAAATATTACGAAATGGTTATTGGTAAATACAAGTTTCAGTATTTACAATTATAAACTGCAGGGCGAAGTACAGGGCAAGCCGATTGACAGACAAAGCACCAATTATTCGGGCCGCATGAATGCCACCATCAAATTCTCTCCTGACAGTCGTATGCAGTTGACCGGATTCTACCGTGGACCGTCGGTTTCGGCGCAGGGCGATCAAAAATCGATGCTTTTTACCAATTTGTCGTACCGTCAGGATTTTATGAAGAAGAAACTTTCGGCCACGCTTAGTGTACGCGATGTGTTGGGAACTGCCAAATTTGAAGGCACATCATTCGGCGACGATTTCAAGTCAACCTTCCGCATGAAGCGCGAGCCACGTGTACTGATGCTGACACTGAGCTATAAAATAAACAACTACAAAATGGACAACAGACCCCCGTCAGAAGAACAAGGCGGCGGTGGCGGCGATGACATGTTCTAACTGAAATACTCAATTTTAACGCAGATAGAAAGGCGGAATCCGGGCGACCGGGTTTCGCTTTTTTGTTGTAAAAAGAAAAGGCCTGCCTTCCGGCAGACCTTTCTGTATTTCGTTTCAAGGTAAACTATTTCCTGATAAAAGCTTTGCCATTTGGAAGAACAGTCTTTCCGGCCAAATCGTTGATAATGATGGCTGCCATCATGTACCAGGCCATTAAAGCGCAGAAAATAAGCTCGTAACCCGCCACTTTAACAAATACCGGATTAACCAAAAGACCCAGCACCAGCAGAATAAAACCAACCACAAGTAATCCGAAAGTAATTGCCATTGCTTTGTGCACACGTAACGATGCAATAAACATGATTACCGAATAAAACGTCCAAACCAACATGTATAAACCGAGTTCGGCATGGCTGGTTTCATACACTTTCAGGTAATTCAGTATCCAGATAATCGATAATCCGATCCAGAAACTACCATAGGCCACAAAAGCGCTGTATCCAAAATTATTTCCCATTTTTTGCTCCTGAAAGCCCGAGATCATTTGTGCCAGTCCGCCAAAAATAATACCCATTGCCAAGACTGGTCCAAGCCCCAAAATTCCGATATTATGAAATTGCAGCAATAAGGTAGTTAAACCAAAACCTGCAAGCCCAACCACCGCAGGATTTCCCATTTTCTTTTCCATTCTGTTTTTTATTTTTTTTATGGCCGCAAATATAAAAGCAGATTTCAGAATGCTGAATTATTCGAAATGTAGCGATCAAACTTTAGGATTCATTTCACATTGGAGCATTTACATTTAAACAAAAAGGGCCATCTTTTCAGACAGCCCCAACAACTTATTCTATGAATTACTAAAAATTACAATGTAGCTTCTCCTGGAACCCAGTCGCAAGGAGTTAATTCACCGGTTTGCAAAGCATCAAGTACACGGATAATTTCTTTGATGTTTCTTCCAACATTCAGTCCGTTTACCGAAACATGCTGAATTGTTCCTTCAGGATCGATAATGAATGTAGCACGGTATGCGATTTTGTTTACAGGTTCCAGAATTCCCAGTTCTTCTGAAAGCGATTTGCTTGTATCTGCCAACATTGGGAATTTCAAACCTTTCAGCCCTGGATGGCTGTTTCTCCATGCAAGATGCACAAACTGCGAATCGATTGATGCACCAACTACATTGGCATCACGTTTGGCAAATTCTTCGAAATGATCGTTAAACGAAACAATTTCGGTAGGACAAACGAATGTAAAATCGAGCGGCCACCAAAAAAATACTGTCCATTTACCGGCAATGTCGGCATTTGAGATTGTTTTAAACTCTTTGCCCATTTCGAGCGAAACAACTGCTTCTTTACTGTAAGACGGGAATTTTTCTCCGATAGTTTTCATGATATGTGTATTTTTAATTTGAAATTCGTAAAAATTATAATGCAAATATAAGTTCAGTATGTTCGCCCGTCAAATCGAATTTTTCAATCCTGAATAGACAAAAGCTATCCGAAAAAATTCATTTACTTGAAATTAGGGAAAAACGTCATAAAAACACTTTAAAGGCTGACAACACAGCCCAAATAATTATTCAGAAAGTAGAGTCACCGGAGCTTTGTGATTCAGGAAGATAATTTTACCTTTAGGTGCTTTTTTCAAGCAAACACAAACATTCAAATACCTAAATCAAATTAAATTATTGACCAATGGAAAATAAGTCTAGCAGAAGATCGTTTATTGCAACTACTGCAACAGCTGCTGCCGCCATTACCATTCTACCAAGCAATGTAGTTTCGGGTATGGGGTACAAAGCACCAAGTGACAAATTAAATATTGCCGGCATCGGTGTCGGTGGTATGGGTTTCGCTAACCTAAAGAATCTTAAATCAGAAAACATCGTTGGTTTATGTGATGTGGACTGGAAATACGCCGACAATTGTTTCAAAGCTTTTCCTGAAGCCAAAAAGTACAAAGACTGGAGAGTTATGTACGACGAATTGGGCAAATCGATTGATGGTGTTGTGATTGCAACTGCCGACCACACTCATGCCATCACCGCAGCTCACGCCATTACAATGGGCAAACATGTTTACCTGCAAAAACCGCTGACTCACTCGGTTTACGAATCACGTCTGCTCACCAAGCTGGCCGACAAATACAAAGTCGCCACCCAAATGGGTAACCAGGGTTCATCGGGCGAAGGTGTTAACCTTACTACCGAATGGCTGGCCAATGGCGAAATTGGTGAAGTAACCAAAGTTGAAGCATTTACCGACCGTCCGATCTGGCCACAAGGCTTGAACACTCCAAAACAAGGACAATGGGTTCCTGAAACTTTGGATTGGGATTTATTCACAGGTCCTGCAAAAATGCGTCCGTACAACGAAATCTTCCACCCATGGAACTGGCGTGGCTGGTGGGATTACGGTACAGGTGCTCTTGGCGATATGGCCTGCCACATTTTGCACCCTGTATTTGTTGGTCTCGAATTGGGTTACCCAACCAAAGCTCAGGGAAATTCAACCTTATTGCTTCAGGATTGCGCGCCAACAGCACAATCAGTTAAATTAACCTTCCCTGCCCGCGCACCAAAACGTGCATGGAAAGGTTCGAAAAAAGGAGCTCAGCTTCCGGAAGTTGAAGTTTTCTGGTACGATGGTGGTATCAAACAAATGCTTCCTGAAGGATGGCCAGCCGGTAAAAATCCGAACGACCAAGGTGGTGGCGTTATTTTCCACGGGACAAAAGACAAACTGATTTGTGGTTGCTACGGAGTTAACCCCTGGTTGTTATCAGGTCGGGTGCCCGAAGCTCCAAAATTCCGTCGCCGCATTGAAAAAGCAACAGGCGGAGGCCACGAAATGGATTGGGTTCGCGCTGCCAAAGAATCACCTGAAAGCCGCGTTCAGACAGCTTCTAATTTCAGCGAAGCCGGACCATTCAACGAAATGGTTGTAATGGGCGTATTAGCTGTTCGTTTGCAAACCCTGAACAAAGAATTGATGTGGGACGGACCAAACATGAAGTTCACGAACATCACTGCCGACGAAAAAATCAGAATCGTTATCGAAGATGGTTTCAAAATTCACGATGGTCACCCAACATTCAATAAAACCTATACCGATCCGGTTCCTGCTACCGAGTTTGCAGCCGAACTGATCAAACATACTTACCGCAAACCATGGAGCCTTCCTGAAATGCCGTAATAACTGTTTGTACAATAAATATTTTAAAGGTGGATCCGCAAGGGTTCACCTTTTTTTGCAGAGGTAAACCCATCGTTGAAGCTATTAAGGAGATTGCGGCGCTAATTCAAAAAATCAGAACGAATCATTGCATTTATTCCGCTATTAAAATTGACAATAATTTCCTTGTTTTTTTGAGAAGCCAATATTCCGGCTCGTTTAATCCCGCCCTGGTAGGTTTTATTAAAAAAGCCCAATCCGGCAAGATACCCGGTAATATAGAATCCATTGAAAGCCTGATGCGCACTGAATGCAAGAATGGACGCATTCAGCAGGAAATTAACGATGCCCTCGCCTGCTTTTCCTGAATACATTTGCCCGGAACCAGGGATGAAACGCGACCAGTTTTCGGCTGTTTTAATGGACCTGATGTGCGGCAGATTTCTCTTCTCATAAAGGTTATCGACCATAAGCTGCATTTCTGCTTCTTTTTCAGCACCGAAACTTTGCATTTGAACAAACCGCCTGAAGCATTTTTTTGCTTCTTCCCATTGGAAGGTTTCGTTTAAACACAATAACCTTACTGGCATAAAAACCTTGTGGGTAATTGAATCTGCACTTCGGTAGAAATACTCATCAATTTTCCACAGCGCTTTTGAAGGCTCTCCGTTTAAATAAAAGCATAGCGATTGTTCGTAACAAACGCGCTGAAACAACGAATCGTTCGCACTCGTGAAATACATGGGCTGAAGTTCGTCCAATGCCCGGCTGAAATCTCTCAACTGTTTATAGCATAAAGCCTTTCTATATTTGTAATAGTATAAATCAGCTTGATTTTCAGCCTTAAAAATCATCCACTCATATTCAATTGATGCTTCAAAGTATTTACCTGAAGCATACAAACGATCTCCTTCGGAGCCCGAAACAGCGCTATTCGAAAAAATTCCGCAAAGGAATATGAAGCTGAAAAAGAACTTGATTGTGTTTGACATCTTTGTAATCGTTTTCAATAATACTCACCGAAATAACTGATCCGTAGATTCCCGAAAAATAACTGGCAGCAAAAAGGCCTCCGAAGAAAACAGTTTTCAGATTCTTGATCCCCAGTTTTCGGTGATTTTCCCAGGCCATCAATCCAAATCCGGTAGTTGCAATCATCGAGGCAATTCCCTCGCCGGTTTTACCTGCATAGATCTTTCCCGAACCCGGGATTATGCCCGACATCAGTCCCGCCAGCAAAGGCGATTTTGAGCGATGGGTCTCCTGTTCCCTGCAAATCTGCGACAAGGCTTCTGCTTGCTGATGCAATGTTGCAATATTTGGGTTTACCGCCGCCAATTGTTCTTTTGCCTTTGGCCAGTTTCCTTGTAACATGTTGATTCCGCTCAACTCAAAATTAGCCAGCGATAAATTGGGCTCGTCCTGAATATTAAGTTGACTGATAATTCTCGTGGCTTCAGTATAATTTTCAAGAAAAATTTGGTTATACCCGGCAAAAAAGCGGGATTTCAAATAGAATGGAGAATCTTTACCCACTTTTAGAAATGAGGTGGTTGATTGCTCCAGGTTTTTCAGCGAATAATGTGCCCAGCCTTTAAAATAGTTAAGAGAATCCCGCAGCCCCTGTTCCTGATTTAATGAATCCTTGTCAATCAAATGGATCACCTCACCGTAATATCCTTTATTGATCAGATGTTCAATAAAAGGAAGTTCGCTTTTACTTTGGGCAAATCCCATGCGAGCCATTAAAAGGAGAAATAAAAGACAGATGTACCTCATTTATATCTTTTTATCGGGTCACCAAACCTGTGCGTTTTCATATTCATCGTTCCCAAATCGAGGTCGGTTGCCGCAATTCTGTTACATCGGTTTAAGCGGTCGAACGATAGCAAACCACCTTTAAACAGGCCATATTCTTTAACAACTTGCTTGCTGAAATCGGAACAACTCGGATTGTAAAGGCAATCGGCAGAAAGATGTTGCGACACAAAATTCTGATATACATACAACGAACCTCCGTAAATTAAGCTCACCGGATTGCTGTTTTTAAATGTTTTTGGTTGATTCTTGAAGATATAATTACGTTTTGCGTGGTGGTGCACTTGTTGCTCGGACATGGCATCAATGAGCAACAAATCAGATTTTAAATCAATTGATTGCGCAAAACCGGATAACGAAAAGAAAAAAAGAAGCAGCCCAAAGCTACTTGCTTTTATTGGCTCCAATAGGTTTTGCATTTTCAGGAATTTTAAAATTAAAATACTTGTTGTCGGCCAACGAAGCAACCTTGACATTCGAGAAAAGGGTTCGGTTAATAATTGAGTCGCCAGTCGGCAAATAGCTGATCTCAATAATTTTAAGAGGAAGCCGGAATTGGTTGAAATCCTTATAATTGGTGTAATAAATCTTCTTTAATATTTTTTTCTTGTTTGCCTGATATTCTGAATAGACCGGAAGCCCATTATCGAACACCATCTTAACGGTTTCGATGCCTTTCAATATGGATGGAGCCTTCCATAAAGTCACATAAAACTGGTTTTCATAGGTATTCGAGACAAGATTAAATCCCTCTTCGGCAAGCCCAAGATGGTCGGTAAGATTATTGGCAAAATAGTAGATCAGATTCCTTTTCGATGACAATTCGCTCATTTGTTTGTATCCAACTTCGTTGGTGCCCGGATAATAGGTTTTGATTTCGCCAAGCGCATTTGAAATCATCACAAATTCAGTGGAAGCATGATAATATTTGGTGATCGTGTGTTTATTGTTGTCAAAAAACAAATCAACATCGTTTGAAATCTTCTTTCCATTTTCAAGAACTTCGGTATGTTGTTTTAGCGAAATATAACTGCCTGGCTGTGCATACAACAAACTTCCCGATAGCAGAATACAAAAAAAACTAATGATTAGCTGAAATGAAATCTTCATAAATTACGAAAAAAAGGTGCCTGTTTGGGTTAATAAACAGGCACCTCGTTAAAATTATTCAATACTACTAATTCCACATGAAAAATTTCGGATTGTTGACGTATGCGCTGATGTCTTTATTGTCGATTATCAACACAACAAGGTCAACCAGCGGAACAATACCGAAAATACCACCACAAGTTAAGAAATAAGCCAATCCAGTAAGCGTTTCAGTTCCCAGATAAAAACGGTGAATACCTAAACCGCCAAGGAAGAAATCGAGTACGATAGCAACTACTGCATCTTTCTCTTTAGCCATAACGGTTGTAGAAACGTTGGCTGCAACAGCGCTCGGTTCAGTCGCATTAACTGAAAGCATACTGGTTTCAACTGCGCTCTCGAAAAGCTGATCAATCGCCTGTTCGTCAATAGAATAAGACGATGCATTTGCCTGCTGAACAGATAGCACAGTTACTAATAGAACGATAACAAAAATTAATTTTTTCATGATGTTTTATAATTAGTTTTCAATTGATAAATATAACCCTTTTTAATTTATGTGAAATCACTTTTTGAATTTTTACTAAACATTTATATTATAGCAAAAGATTTATCGTATGTGTGAAGCGTTTATTTCTGAATTTAACCCAGAATACCTATTTTCACCGGAATTAGAGCATCATTAATTTCGGAATAGAAATACCATGAAAAACAATCGATCGGACATCAGCCGCAGGCATTTTCTGGGCAATACGTTTCTGGCAGCAACTGCTGTCACCATTCTTCCATCAAAGGTTATTGCCGGTTTGGGGCACAAAGCTCCCAGCGACAAACTCAATATCGCCGGAATTGGTGTTGGCGGAATGGGGTTCAACAACCTCACCAACATGGATACCGAAAATATTGTTGCTCTTTGCGATGTAGATTGGAAATACGCCGGACGGAACGCTTTCCGCAAATGGCCTCTGGCATCAAAACATCAGGATTACCGGGAAATGTTTGACAAACGCAAAGATATTGATGCAGTGATGATTGCTACCCCCGACCACTCGCACGCTTTGCCAGCACTGATGGCAATGAAAGCCGGCAAGCATGTTTATCTGCAAAAACCGCTGACTCATTCGGTTTACGAATCGCGAATACTTACCGAAACGGCTCAACGATATGGAGTTGCCACCCAAATGGGAAACCAGGGAAATTCAGGAGAAGGAATCAGACAGATTTGCGAATGGATTTGGGCTGGTACCATCGGCGAAATAACATCGGTGGATGCCTGGACCAACCGCCCAATCTGGCCGCAGGGATTGGAGCGACCAACCGACAGGATGAAAGTTCCTTCAACCTTGAATTGGGATTTGTTTATCGGGCCGGCCAAATTCCGCCCATACCACGAAATTTATACGCCCTGGAACTGGCGCGGCTGGTGGGATTTCGGCACCGGAGCGCTGGGCGACATGGCCTGCCACATCCTCGATCCGGTTTTTAAGGCGTTGATGTTGCAATATCCCACTGCTGTTGAAGGCAGTTCAACTCAAATCAACAACGAATCGGCTCCCAATGCCGAAAAAGTCACCTATTGGTTTCCCCGTCGCGATAACCTTCCGAAAGTGGGAATGCCCGAAGTAAAAATAACCTGGTACGATGGCGGAATGCTTCCGGAACGCCCAAGCGAACTGAAAGACGGCGAACCAATGGGTAATAATAGCGGAGGGGTGATATTTTATGGCACTAAAGGCAAAATAATTTGTGGTAGTTCGGCTGCCAATCCAACGCTTTTGCCAACTTCAGAAATGGCTCATTTCAATGTTCCTGAAAAAACCATCCGCCGAATTCAAAATGCCGACAGCAACGGGCACGAACAAGACTGGATACGGGCGGCCAAAGAGAGTAAAGACAACCGTGTGGAAGCGAGTTCAAACTTCAGCTATTCAGGGCCACTCAACGAAATGGTGGTAATGGGCGTTCTGGCTGTTCGCCTTCAGGATTTAGGGAAAAGACTGCTTTGGGACGGCAAAAACATGCAGTTCACCAACATCGGTTCATCCGAAAAAATCAGGGTAATTACCTCCAATAAGTTTGAAGTGGTGAATGGCGATCCGAAATTCGACACCAAATACGACACCATTCCGGCTTTGGCATCAGCCGAAGAATGGATAAGGCACAACTACCGCGATGGCTGGGAGCAGATTTAATAATTCACTGACTAAATAAATTTCTCTCTTTTCTGCAGATTAAACAATCCGTAGAGTACAAAAAGCAGTGAGCCAACGGCCAGGAAAATGCGGTTTTTCATGGCAATTTCCTTCCATACCATTTCGTTAAGGCGGCGTGGTATTTCAAACGGATTCAGGAAAATATTCCATAGTGTGCGTTCGAGCATTTCAGACAAAATAAGAAGTAAAACGCCGATAATAACCATCACCACAGCTGTTCCGTTACCATTTCTGATAATTGTAGAAAACAAAAACGCGAGAGAACCTAAGAAATAAATTGGAAACATTACATGCCAGGTTAGTTCGAAAATGCCTACCGGAGCCAAAAGGTAATTACTCATCGCCGTGAGACCGAACATCATCAGAAAAACCAGCACAAATACCAGCACCAACCTTACCAGCCAAACTTTATAACGGTAATCGGGTATTCCAAAAAGAATCTCAAGAATTCCGGCATCCAGATCATTCTGAATTCCGAAAGTCATCGGGTAAAAAATGAGCAACAAGCCAGGCATGATTTGCAACCCGTAAATAAAACCTTCGTCGATTTGGTTGCCATCGTAAATACTGGTGACAGCAATAAAAAAGTAGAAAGCAATGGCCGCAAGCACAAACCAGACAAACCGGTTTCCGAAGATGACCTTCATATTGTATTTCACCATGCTTTGAAACAGAATGGCGAAGTTTTTAAGCTCTTTTGCTGATAATGATTGCATAGTATAGTTTTATTTTATTTCAAATCTTTGATCAGGCACAAATAAGCATCTTCCAAAATAGGATTGGCCGGCACCGCGTTTTCGGCAGGTTTTTGTTTCGAGAGGAAACGCACCCGAATCTGATCGCCCTGACGCATGTGGTGGGTTACCAGCTGTTTATTTTCCATTTTGTCGAATTCGGCAACCGGAAGATCGAACTGCCAAACCATGTCTTTGGCCAGATGAACCATGTCCATTGGAGTTCCGTGATATTTTACACGTCCGCGGTTAATTACCGCAACCTGGTTACAAGAGCTCGAAATATCCTCGATAATGTGAGTCGAGAAAATTACGATACGCTCGCGGCTTAATTCAACCAGCAGATTACGGAAACGAATACGCTCGCGTGGATCGAGACCGGCTGTAGGTTCGTCAACCACCAGTATTTTAGGCAAATGCAACAGAATTTGTGCAATCCCAATGCGCTGTTTCATACCTCCGGAATATGAACCGATTTTATCGGCGCGTTTCTCCCACATGTGAACAGCTTTCAGCACATATTCAATGCGTTGTTCGCGCTCCTGTTTATCCGAAAGCCCTTTCAGAATTGCCTGATAATCGAGAAAATCCTGTGCCGGCATATTTTCGTAAGTGCCGAATTCCTGTGGCAGGTATCCGATCAAACCTTGTAATTCTTCGCGCTTTTCCTGGGTGTCAATGCCATTGATCCATATTTTTCCGTAGCTCTGCTCCAGAATACCACAAATGGTACGCATCATGGTCGATTTTCCGGCGCCATTTGGCCCAAGCAACCCAAACATACCGGTTCCAATATCAAGCGAAACTCCGTTGAGCGCTTTGAATGGCTGATGTTGCTTGCCAAGCACAGGTATTTGTTTCACCAGGCGCAACGTTCCGCGGCGTAAAGTCCCGAAACGTCCGGTAATACGATCGATATTTACTTTTTCCTGATACAGTTTTTTTGCGGTTACCGAAATCACCAAAGCGAGGTACCACAACACGCCAAATACAACCACAAACCCGATTGTTCCGGTAATTTTCCACACCAACGCAACTTCAACGACAGGCAAAATCCAGAAAAGGAAAGTTTGCACCCATTTATATATCTTTTGCGGAAGTTTCTTTCCTGTTTTTTCAGACCTGAAATTCAGGAAAAAACCAAACGGTTTCCAAATACTTAAAGCGAAATTGGCAATGGCAACTGAAAGCAGCAAGGACCAAAATGCTGAATCGAGATAAATGAAGCTGAAATAGATCAGAAATCCGAGTAACGGTAATTGCCAAATCAGGTAATCAAACTCGTGCAAAGTGCGGCACTCTTTTTCGAGCCCGGCTCTGCGGCGAATCTTTTTACCGGCTTCCCACTCACGCGCGAAACGACTTTCGCGGTCGTATATTTTAACCAGATTCTGAATGCGGATACCGATAGAATCTTGTTCCCCAATTAATTTGGTGCGTGCTTTTCTTAAACTGTTGAGCACAAACCAGGTCGATCCGGGAACCAGAATCACGATCAGCAAAATGTCGATCATTTGCCACAATCCGGATTCGACATAAAGGAAAGTAATCACCATTAAACCTATCAACAATACAAGTTGGAATATTTTGACCTGAAGCGTTTGTTCCTTGAACCATTCGATGGCATTTTCGAGCCCCGAGTAAAAAGTCGGGATAAATACCAGTGTAAGTATTGTACTAAGTATCAAACCACCAATCACCACGATTGCGAATGGAGCCCCGATAGCGCTCACATATTCGGCATCGCCCATCGCCAAAGGCATCATTCCGACCACAGTTGTAATGGCTGTTATCAGGATTGGGCGAACGCGCGACAGCCCGGCGGTCATAAGTGCACGGTTACGCCTGAAACCGCGTTTCCGAAGGATATTGGTATAATCAATCAGGATAATTCCGTTGTTTACCACTACCCCGAGCAAAATCAGGAATCCGGTTAACGTATTGGCATTGAGCAAACTATTGTTTGTAATTATCAATGCAATGAGCGAACCAATGGCTGCCAGCGGAATTGAAAACAGCAGCACAAACGGAATTGACAAGGATTCGAATACCGAAGCCATAATCATGAATATCAGGAGAATGGCAGCGCCAATCAGCACATAAAACTCCGAATAATCTGTTTCTTCGTGAACCACTTCAACCGCCACGCCCGAAGGAAGGTTGTAGCCTGCCACCAATTCATCTATTTCGTAACGGTACGCTGCCAAAAGTTCTTTCGAACTGCTGGCTTCACTCACAAACCGGTAGTTCACCTCAATTTGTTTTTCCTGATTAACACGGTTGATACCGGCCAATCCGCTGGCATACACAATGTTTGTAAAATCCTGAAGATCGTGAATTCCGCCATTCGCATCGTTTACCTGCAACATTTTCAGTTCTTCCATATTGCGGTCGGCTTTTTCTTCCTCGCCTTCAACCAGTTCTTTCTGGGTAATAATAATTTCGTATTCGTCAACACCCTGTTTGTACTGAATATTGGTAGCTATTTCTTTCGAAAACGAATTAATTTCTGACAGAACATTATTGAGGGTAATGTTGTATTCGGTCATCAGCAGCGGATTAAAATACAAGTGCACTTCGGGGCGGTTGTCCGAAATGTTCAGGTTCACCGAATTGATCGATTCAAGCTGATCGATAAAATATTTCAAGTCCTCGCCAACTGCCTGCAATTGTTTAAAATCCTGACCTTTGAGTACAATTTTTTCTTCGTCGGTTCCAATACCCATCATCCGCTGGAAACCGGCCATCATATTGCGGTTTCCTCCCTGGAAACTGCGTGAACTTTGCGTTTGGGTAAACGAGATCGACGATGCTTTTATATCTTTTGTCCGGTCGTTTATATCGGTTTTGATCTGCGCAAAAGTACGGTCGCCGATTTTTTCGTATTCATCTTTCAGTTTGATGGTAACAACAGCCTGTTCTTCTTCAATTTTGCTGATTACATCTTCTTTTTCGGCAATATCTTCCAGTTTCTTTTCAACTTCCTGAACGGTATTGTCGGTGGTTTCGAGCGATGAGCCCGATGGCATGGTAACGTACAAACGTATTTCCTTGTTTTCAACCTCCTGAAGTGAGTTTACGCTAACAGCCAAACTGATAAAAACAGCCAGAAAAAACAGAATAATACCTCCGATGATGGTTCCGGCCGGATTGCGCATACACGATTTCAGGATAACAAGGTAAATCTGTACCATCCGCGAATTGGTTGACACCTTCTCGTAGAAGATATTTTTGGCTACCTGACGCCGCAAAAGAGCATAAGTTGCCATAGGAACAAGCAAAAGGGCAACGGCCAGCGAAACTACAAGGGTCGAAATTATTGAAATTCCCACGTTGGAAATCAACATTACAACCATGAAATTTTCGGCAAAAATAAACGGCAGGAATACTGCGACAGTGGTGAGTGTTGCTGCCAGAATTGAACGCCAAACTTCTGTGGTTCCCTGAACAACCGCTTGCAGCGGGGGATGGCCCTGACCCGCAAGCCGGTATATATTTTCGAGTACCACCACGCTGTTATCGAGGAGCATCCCGATGGCCAGTGCCATTCCTACCAATGTTAAGCTGTTGATTGTGATCCCAAAAGCATAAAAAAGGTTCATGGATGTGAAAATGGAGATCGGGATAGCCAGGGCAATAAACGAAACAATGCGTATGTTTTTAAGGAAAATCCACAGCACAAAAATGGCCATTATTCCACCAACAAGGGCAAGATTCATGATCTGGTCGATGTTGGTTTCCATCTGATCGGCCGAATTGCTTATTTCGGCAATCTCAATTTCCTTGGTTGCCATTTTCTCGTTCAGCGCCTTAACTACTTTACGGGTAGCCTGCGAGAGTTCAATCATGTTGGCCTGCGAATCGTTCACCAGCAATATTGTAACGGCATCTTTCCCATTTACGCGGCTGAAAGAAGTTTCCTCCTTCACGCCAAAACGGACTTCGGCCACGTCTTTCAAAAGAATCGGGCCATTGGCAACAACCAGGTTTTCAATGTCCTCAACCTGGGTGTATTCAGCCGTAACATGTACAAAATACTGAACCGTTTTTTCCTTCAGGTTACCCACATAAGTTCGCGAACCGGTATTTTGCGAAAGCACCGACCGCACTTTTCCGGTGGTAATATTATAAGCTTCACAGGCTTTGGTATCCAGAATAATTTCAATCGACTTTTGTTTTCCGCCATACACATTTACTGCCGCAATTCCGTCAATATTTTCAAGATCAGGCTTAATATCCTGATCAACAATTGTGCGCACACGATCGATACCTCCCTCGCCCCGCGCCTGCAACTCCATAAACTGGCTATTGAGCTGCTGCAGATCGACTTTGGCAACATTCACCCGTACATTTTCGGGCATCGACGACTGCATTTCATTGATCTTTTCCTGAAGTTTCAGGTAAGCATATTTAAAATTGACGTTTTTCTGGTAGTACACCACAATTGAACTTTGCCGCGAATTAACATTCGACTCGATTGACTCAATGCCTTCGAGCGTTCCGATGGCTCCTTCGAGTGGAACAACCACATGATTTTCCATGTATTCAGGAGCCATTTCTGTGGTAGCATTTGCCTGAACAAAAAGGAATGGAAGCTCGGCATTGGGCAACAATTCAACCGGCAATTGTTTGTAGGAGATGTAACCCAAAACGGTTAGTCCCAGAAACAACATGCTTATCAGTACTTTTCGATGTATGATGAATTTCATAAGTATAAATATTTGTGGCCCCTTCCCGTTCCCCAAAAGGGGGAAAGCCTGGGCATAGCCTTTCTTGAAATTATTGCACTACTTTGTAAGCATGGCCTTTAGGGTTTGCGCGAGACTTTGTCTTTTAGTCCATCGAAAACATCGAATACGCATGGAATTACTACCAACGACATTATTGTTGATGTTACCAGTCCGCCAATTACAGCCAATGCCATTGGGGCACGCAGCGAGGTACTTTCGCCAAAACCAAAAGTGAGTGGCAATAAAGCCAGAATGGTAGTTGCGGTAGTCATTAAAATTGGGCGGATACGTTGCTGCCCGGCCTGCTGAATGGCTTCGATGCGCGATAAACCTTCCTTCTGCAATTGCAAAATACGGTCAACAAGTAATATCGAGTTGTTTACAGCAATCCCAACCAGCATGATAATACCGATGATTCCCATGATATTGAGGGTCATTCCCATCAGGAAAAAGATAAGTACAGAACCCACTACAGCCACCGGAATGGTAAGCAAAATGGTAAACGGATGCAACAGCGACTCGAACTGCGACGCCAACACCATGAATACCAGAATGACCGACAACATCATGGCAAAACTAAGTGCATCCATCGACTCTTTACGCTTTTCCTCTTCACCTGTAATTTTGATTTTGTATTCGGCAGGAAGCGGAATTCCGGCAATTGCCTGATTCACTTTTGCAACCATTTTGTCGAGCGCAATGTCTTTGTCCATGTAAGCTGTAATTTTCCCGATACGGGTTTGGTTACGGCGGAAGATTTCTTTGGGCGACTGGCCTTCGCGAATTTCAGCAATTTCGTTGATCCGAATTACCTGTGTCCCGTTTTTGATGGTCATATCCGACAGATCTGCCAATCCTTTATCCGGCAAACGAAGGGTAATATCCTGCATTTCACCACCTTTTTCAATGGTTCCCGATTGACGCCCTGTTAACTGGTTCTGTATCTGGCTTACCACGTTTGCTACTGTTAGGTTGAAAATTCCGGCACGTAACCTATCGACCATTATTTCAACTTCAGGCGAACCACCTTCCATCGATGCTTCGAGGTTATACAATTCAGGAATTGCCTGAACAGCAGCTTTCACTTCATTCGACAAACCTTCGATAACATCCAGATCCTCACCATGAATTTCGATAACAAGCGGCGCTTCGTCGGTTCCAAGCAATCCGCCCAAAGCAGTTTGGTCCTGAACAAATTTGATGTCGAGATCGGGCATTTCGCCCAATGCCTGCGAAATTGACTCGATGGCCAAAGTAGAACTGTAATTGCTTTCCGGATTCAGTATTATCTTCATCGATGCAGTGTTTTCACCCTGAAAAAGTGCATCCTGTGTATTCAGCATTCCGGTTGACGGGCCAATCTGGCAATAAACAGTTTCCAGGTGATCGCCCAGCGCTTCACGCACAATGGCTTCCAGGTTTGAAACAGCTGCTGATGTGCGCTCAAGTCGTGTCCCTTCCTGCATTTTCAGCTCAAGACTGAATTGGCGGGATTCGGTTTTAGGCATAAATTCGGTCCCGATAAACGGGAATATCAACACAGATAAACCAAGCAATACAATGGTTGAGAGTATAATTGCCCATTTGTAGCGGATTACATTTCCGAGGAATTTTCCGTATCCTTTTATACTAACCGACTTTTGAACTTTTGGCTTCGCGCTATTCTTGTAAAAGTAATTGAACAGCATTGGGATAACGAGCGTGGCAACCACCAGCGACGAAAGCAGCGAGAAGGTGATAGTCCAGGCCTGATCGCGGAAAAGTGCGCCCGATGCACCGTGCAGGTACACAATGGGAAGAAAAACTACAATGGTGGTTAGGGTTGAAGAAATAATCGCCCCGCTTACCTGCGAAGCCCCCTGAATAGCAGCATCTTTCACCGACATGCCACCATCCCGCAACCTGAAAATATTCTCGATTACAACAATGGCATTGTCAACCAACATTCCGGCTCCTAGTGCAAGCCCTCCCAAAGTCATTATATTCAGGCTTAACCCGTTAAAATACATCAGGTTGAAGGTGGCAATAATTGAAATTGGCATGGCCAGACTTACAATCAGAGTTGCACCAATACGACGGAGAAAAACAAAGAGTACAACTACAGCAAGTAAAATACCCATTAATGCAGTGTTTCCAACTTCGCTAATCGCATTGTTGATGAAAATACCCTGATTGGTTATAATTTTAAAATTATAACCCGGCAGGGCTTTTCCCATATCGGTCAGCGTTTTCGAAATATCTTCGACTGCCTGTACCGTATTTGAACGCGTTTCCTTGTAAATCGACAATCCCAGACAGCGCTGACCATTTAAACGAACAATATTTTCGGGATCTTTATTTCTGAAACTGATCTTGGCAACTTCGCGCAAATAAACCGGCGCTTTCGTTGCAAGTGCGTCGTCGGCTGTAACTGCCTTGTAACCAACAATAGTGTTTTCGAAGTCGCTGATGTCGGTCAGTAAGCTTACGCCTTTCACAACGTATTTCAGCCCCATTTCGGTAATCGACCCGCCCGAGATACTTTGATTGAAACTCTGAATGCGTGAATTCAGTTCGTCGAGCGTCAACCCGAATGCATCGAGCATGTATTCATCGGTTTCTATCAGTACTTCATTTTCTTCGGCACCCGACACCTCAACATCGGCCACCCCTTCGAGTCTGACCAATTCGTTCCTGATATAATTTTCGGCAACNNTTCCGGAGTTCGTTCATGTCGGTAATCGTTTCGTGCGAAAGGCCGACAACCATTACCGGGGTGGTATTCGGATCGTGCTGGGTAATACTGATTTCGTCGATTGCCTGATTTTGAGCGAAAGAACTGGCGGCTTTCTGTAAATCCAGAAATGCTTCGTCCATATCTTTTGTCCACGCATATTCAACTGTAATCTGGGCAGTTCCCACTTTCGAAACCGACGAAACCTGCACAACATCCGATTGACGAATGGCCAGTGCTTCGAGGTTTTCCACGAATTGCTTTTCCATTTCTTCAGGAGGGCGTTCCCCCGATTTGAGCTCGATAAACAAGCGTGGGTTGTTTATCTCCGGAAACAGGTCGATACCCAGCTTATTGAAGGAAATATAGCCCAGCAGAACAACGGCCAGCACCATCATCAAAATGGTAACCGGATAGCTGACAGCGAATTGTGTTAATTTTTTCATGTTTTTTTGTATTTCGGGGTACGCGATACGAGTTTCGGGTTGCCGGATTTTCTTGTAACCCGCAACTCGTAACCCGCAACAATTCAAACGCTATTTCACAATCTTCACCTTAGAGCGGTTCTTCAGGGTTTCGAAGCCTTTAATTACAAGGCGGTCGTTCATTTTTAACCCTGAAGTCACTTCTGTTTCATTCTGATTTTCGTAACCCATTGTGATGCGTTTTTCGATGGCCGTTCCGTTATCGACCACAAATACCGATTTTCCACGCTGATTCGAAATAATAATGTCTTTAGGGATTACGATCACACTGTCTTTGCGGGCCAGAACAATGTCGGCTTTGGCAAACATTCCGGGGCGCAGTTTCAGGTCAGGATTGGCAACCTGAATAACTCCCTTAAAAGTGCGTGTTTCGGTGCTGATGGCCGGAGATAATTCTTTAACATTTCCGGGCAAAGTATCGTTTGGCAAAGTGTAATTCATGATACGAACAGCCTGATCAATTTGCACATCGCTGATGTATTTCTCCGGAAGATTCACCTCAACAGTCATAACGCTGTAATCCATCAGGCTGACAACGGCGGTTCCGGTATTTACCTGAGTACCGTTTGTAATGGCTGGTAAATCGGTAATTACGCCTTTGAACGGGGCACGAACTTTCAGTTTTGCAAGTTGAAGGTTTGCACGTTCAAAAGCATCTTTGGCGTTGGTATAGTTCACTTCAGAGTTACGGTAGTCGAGTTGGGTAACTCCACCTTTTTCGTATAGCGACTCCTGTTTTTTCATGTTCTGCTCTGTAATTTCCAGGTTCAGTTTTTTGCTTTCGAGCCCGATACCGTTTACATATTCGGCATCTTCGAGCTGAATGATTACCTGTCCGTTTTCGACCACATCGCCCAAAGCAAACGGACGGCGGGTTCTCGGATTGATCAGCAATCTGTATTGACCTGTCATTTCGGTACTAACCACTGCTTTCTTGGTGGCATTGAGCGTACCGGTGGTATTGATCACTTTTTCGATCGAACCAGGTTTGATGTCGGAAACTGAAACGGGAACAGCCAGTTCTGTTGCCGTGTTTGTCGGTTGTGTGTTGCAGGCTGTGAATAGACCTATCAGGGCAATCAGAGCAATGAGTTGAGGAAATGATTTCATATTTTTGGTGTGTTTTATTGTTTCTTTTGAATAAGGTTTTCAGGAACAATTGCTTCTCTTTTCTCGAAATCGTAAAGCGATTGAATTTTGAGGTTCAGCAATTCAATTTTATAATCGATTAAAGCCTGGGCGTACGACATTTTCTTTTGCGAAAGCTGGTTCTGGAACAGGTTCAGATCCATACTTGTAAGGTCACCGTTGGCGTAACGTTCAAGGTTTATTTCATAAGTAAGCTGAGCATTTTTTTCACTCTGCGAAGCAATATCAATCTGATTTACAAGATTCTGAATACTCCGGTAAACCCTGCGGATATCGAGCGTGATTTGCTTTTTTTCTTCCGACTGATTCAATTCCTGCGTTTGAATTACCGCCTCCTGCGCTTTGATACGTGCTTTCTTTTCGCCCCAGTCGTAGAGAGGTAAATTAAATGAAACCGATACTCTTGGATTGTTGGTTGGATTGTCATAAACATTCCATAGCTTTTCGTTGTCGCCGCTAATACCCAGCGACAAATTAACATCACCCCTGAATTCGTTCAGCGATTTGGTGCGTATCAATGCAAACTGCGATGACTCGATATCAATTTCACGCTGACGAAGTTCCATCCTGGAATTCAGTCCGTACTCAATCGCCTTTTTCACATCAACTTCTACCGGATTCATTGCCACATCGGTCATCACAGTTATTTCGTCCATAACGTCCATTCCAATGTATTGCTTAAACTGATCCTTGTAATTATCGAGGGTAACCTGTGCATTCTGAACTGCCGATTTCGAAGTGGCAAAGTTGAGTTCGGCCTGATAAAGTTCTTCTTTGGCGGCAATTCCGGCGGTTACCTTGTTTTGTGTAATCTCGTAGCTTTTTTGAGTATTGATAAACTCATCCTGCGAAATTGCCAGGCTCATTTGTGCCAGGTAAACATTGTAAAAGAATTGGGTAACCTGCTTTTCGTTGTTCAGCTTTTGCATGGCATAATTCAACTGAGCATTTTCAAGATCAAGTTCCAGTTCTTTAAGCTGAAGTTTTGTACGGTTGTAGGTGAACAAGGGCTGAGCGATGCTCAATGAAAGATAATTGGTAAATGCCCTGTTTTCTTCAGAACCATTAAATTTCTCGACATAATTGTTTTGCCAGCCAAAACGATTGACCAGACTGATGGTTCCATCGGTTGGCAGGAAGGGTTGCGAAACTGTAAATGTTCCGAACGATTGAGTCGATTTGCTGGTAAACCACTTCGAATTATAAACATCAAACTGCCTGCGCTGGTCATAACTCATTGGAGTAAGACTGAGCGAAAAGCTTGATTTTAGTGCCGCATTTTGTGCCTTCAGCGATTGCTCGGAGCGTTCGAGATTTAACAACGAACGGCGAATGTCGGGACTGTTTGAGCGGGCAATATCAAGCGCGCTTTCGAGTGTCAGTATTTGCTGTGCATTTGCCGTAAGCAAAAGCTGACAAAACATGATCAGCATGAGTCCCCTTAGGAAAAGTTTTTTCAATGGCATAACTATTTTTTTCTGAAGTTTATATTTTTTCAAGTTCTTATTCACGTTTAACGCTGGTAGGTGCTTCTAACGCTGACAGGTCTGCTCCCTGCTTTTATTGCTTCACCAATTTTATAGCATCGGCTACCACCACTTGTGCCGCTGTTTTATTGCCTAATTCAACTTTAACGGTATCGCCCGAAAAGTAGAAAGAACCCAGACTGTTCCAGCCATCTTCAATTGTTTTAAGGTCCACCATTACTTCTTCCTTTTCTCCATTGTGATAAACGGTATAAGTGTATTCTCCACCACTGTCCTGATTATCGCGTCTCGGTCCCCGCTGACCTGATTTTATAATGTAACTGAAAACTTCATAAGTTCCGTCACCCTTTATCGGGATACTCCAGATAGCTTTCTTGCTTCCATCGCCCGATTTCACATAGTGAGCCGACCGTATAAACTTTCCGAAGAAACTGCTGTTGGTAGTTGCCCGCCAGGTGCGCGGAGCCCGCCAGGTGTTAAACCCAACGAAACGTTCTTTGGTCTGTTCTTCCTTCAGGAGTAACTTTTGCAAAAGGCTTTTATCGTCGGAAACAGTAAACCTGAAACTTGGATCTTCGTCGTCGCTGATAAATTCTCCATCTTCGGCCAAACGAACCGGAACATCCAGAATTTTTTCGCCTTCAAAAGGAGTTGCCTTCGTATCTTCTTCAATATTATCGAGTGGCAGCCTGAGTTCAGCAGGAATATTGCGTGAAGTAAAAGTATTAATGGTAATGTTACGGGGTGTGCCATCGAGCAGGAAGCTCAATTCTTTGGTTTGCGTGCCTTCGAGGTGTACCAGCTTGTCAATAGTTTCCATGTTTGCCCCACCACCACCAAATCGTCCGCGACCGGGACCGCCGCCTTCTCCAAGCCTGAACTGAACCAAAATAATCCCTTCAGTCGATTCGGTATTCGTTATCCTGAATTTGACCATCGCTTTCAACCGGTCGCCATCAAGAACATTCACCGCTCTGACGCCACCAATTAAATAACCAGGTAATTCTTTGCTGTTGAACCATTTCCCCATATACGGAAGCAGGTCGGTACTAAATTCACGCTGAATGCGGTCGTTAAAATCTTCGATGGTCGTTGAATTAAACCGAATACTTTTCAGGAAGTTAAACATGAAATCGTCGAAAGCGTCGTCGCCCGCCTTACGTTTGATGATAGAGAAAAGTGTTGAGCCTTTTAGCTGAATTACATTGTCGATAATCTGCACTCTGGCCGGATCATCGAGCAACTCAGCAAACGAATAGTCGAGCAAAGCCAGGTTGGCTTGTTCGTTTTCGGTCATTCCCTGCATGTTGCGCATCCATCCCATAGCTCCCGATTCGGAAGACTGTTTCAGATACGATTCGAAAATACGATCGGTAATAGGCCACTCGTCTGACTGAACAAAGTAAGCATGGTTATAAAACAGGGGGAAAAAGTACAATGGATTTGACTTCTCTTCAACCTGCACTTCACCCTGACTTCTGTTGAAATTGGGTCTGGCAGCTGCCTGAGTAAAAAGCGATAAAAAGTTATTAAAAGCCATTACTTTTTTCTCTTCAGGAGTCGTACTCGCCTGGTCGCCACGTCCCCACCGTTCCATTCTTACGACACTTCCTGCAAAATCGGCTTCATTAATTAACAAGCCTCTTTCAGGGAAAAGGATGGTTTCGGGTTGTACTTGTTCGCTTTCGCCAATCAAAATGCGCGAATATGAATAAAACTGAGCCGGAACTTCAACCAGATTAAACCGCTCGAAAGGATAATACATGTCAATTTTCCGTTCGTAATCCTTTAAAGCAGTACCTATTAAATCGGGAATTGTGTCTTTTACCGGTTCAAAAAATTCGGTAAAATAGTCATGATCTTTGTGGTGGTACAAATTGAATTCAAGTCCGTCGATGGTATCGGTTTTCTGAACATACTGGCCAATAACCAGCGATATCTGCGGCAGGTTATGCTTGCTGGTAAAATGGAAACTTCCATCAATCACTTCTGGTTTCCCTTGCGAAATAGCTGTAAGTCCGGGTTTTGTCTTAACTGTAATTTCGAACTTACTGAACTGCTTTTGCATCCATTGCTTGCTGGTTTTTCCAAATCCGGTACCTGCAATTGGGTACCAGTTGCTCTCACGTGTCAGCAAAACAAATTCGGACGACACGATGGCCGACCGTTTATCAATTTGAAACATAAACGCTTTGTATGCTTCCTGAAGGGTTTTATCGTCAACATCTAGAAAACTGGCAGCTTCGTTCAGATTTCCGCTGTAATTAAATTCAAGTTCGGCCGTTTCGCCCGGCTCTAGTTTCAATCCTGAAAATTCGATCAGCTGAAGCTCGCGTTTTACATTGGCTTCCTGTCCGTTGAAACTTACTTTATTCAGTTTCAATCCCGGGTTCAAGCTGAAAATAAAACGATCGATCGTTTCCGGATGTGAATTGCTCACTTTAAGTTTTGAGCTCACTTCGAGATTGGTACCGCTGTGACTGAGTTCAATAACATAACTTTCAACTTTTAAGCGCGGAACGGCTTGGTTGGCATCGTTTAATAAGCGAATATTTTCTCTAAGCGCCTGATTGTTAACAAACGTAGAAACATGCATATTTCCAAGCCAGACTCCACCGGCAAAAAATATAAGTGCGGGCAGTAGTGTAACTTTATTACTGAAAGGACTTTGCGGCAAGCGTTTCAGGAGCGAAATTGTGAGAAAAATAAAGGCAACCCCAAAACTGGCATACATTCCACGGTGGATAAGAATCGCTCTAAGATTACCAAATCCCATAAAGTCAGACTTCAGCAAAGGCATGCTGTAAGCCATGTAATCGAACAGAAAGTAGTATTTCGTATTGAGATAGAAAATAGTAATTGCCACATAACCAAGCAGAAGGATAAAGGTAATTGCCTGATTTTTAAGAACACTCATTACAAAAAACGAAAGCCCAAGAATAAACAACAAGGTTGGAAGACTGATAATCAGAAAATACTCGATGTAAGCTATCCAATTTACCGTCACATTTTCGGCAATCATGTTAAAAATAAGCGCTTCCAAAAGAATAATCAGGTTCAGGATAATGAAAACCACCAGGTTCCCGATTGTTTTTCCGGCTACATATTCGCCGTTCGACATCGAACGAATGTATATAACATCGGTAGTATCGAGCTTTTTATCGCGTTTCAGGAAATCCGAAGCCAAAAAAATTGCAATAATTGCCTGAACCAAATTCAGCATGATGAGATTTACGTATGGAATAACCGACGAAATGGCTTTCATGTTCCAGTTACCGGCGCCATTATTGTCCATTAACAATGTTCCCATATTAAAGAAGAACGAAATCACAATGGCCAGCAAGGCAAAAATCCGGAAAAACCAGCTCCGCAACAGCGTGGTTATCTCGTATTTGGCAATTGACAGAATGTTATGAGGTGAAATCATATATGTTATTTACAATTTAATTATTTACAATTTACGATTTGTTCTGTTCATAGCAGCCGCATTAAAATAGTCAATGGTAAATTGTCTGATTGTCAATATTATATTGCGGTCCATTGATTTAAGTTACTTTCCATAAAATGCACATACGCGTGTTCGAGATTAGGCGCAATGTTCTGCCCTTCGTAACCGTTAATGGAATCGGCTACTACCTGAATTTCCCAACCTTCACTGTTGGGCACATTCGAGATAACCGGATATTTTTCGTTGATTTCGAGGTATTCAGCTTCTGTTGCCTGAATTAGCCAAACCTTTCCTTCGGCACGTGCTACCAGCTGATCGGGCGAACCCGTAAATGCCAGACCTCCCTTGTTGAGCAGCGCCATATCAGTACACGAGCTCGAAATGTCGCCAACAATGTGGGTCGAAAGAATGATAACTACATCCTGGGTTGAAATAGTAGAAAGCAAATTCCTGAAACGGATACGTTCTTCAGGATCGAGACCAGTTGTTGGTTCGTCAACAATAATGATTTTGGGTTCGTTAATCAGCGCCTGAGCAATACCGAGGCGGCGTTTCATCCCTCCTGAAAGTTTGTTGGCCTGCCGGTCGCGCGCTTCAAATAAACCTACTTCTTCCAGCATTTTGTCAACAGCCAGTTTCCGTTCTTTGCTGTTCTTCATTCCGGCCAAACGGGCAGCATAATCAAGGAATTCGTAAGTTTTGAGATGAGAGAAAAAGCGAAAATCCTGCGGAAGATAACCCAGCATGGAGCGAATTTGCTCGCGGTCTTTGGTAAGGTCGTAACCATCCATTTTTACAATTCCCGACGAAGGCTGCATTAAAGTTACCAAAATGCGCATCAGGCTTGATTTGCCAGCGCCATTAGGCCCCAGTAATCCGAACATCCCGTTATTGATTTCAAGATTTACATCTTTGAGGGCATGATTGCCATTGGGATAGACTTTATTTAGGTTTTCAATGGTTATCTTC
This sequence comes from Prolixibacteraceae bacterium, assembly GCA_003537645.1. Classification (GTDB taxonomy): domain Bacteria; phylum Bacteroidota; class Bacteroidia; order Bacteroidales; family Prolixibacteraceae; genus Aquipluma. The sequence continues at coordinate 31,075 of DPRM01000065.1, read as the reverse complement.
ACAAGTAAAAAATTAGGTCAACGGTTTCTATGACTTGCTTTCAACCAATAGGTTTAATCGACTGACTGTAAATTACAACTTATTTGGATTTGTTTAATTGGTAGGTGCTGGTTGAATCAACATCGAGATTGATTTTTTGGATTGCACCTATTGACAGGCTGGAGCTATTTTCCAAAGAGCCCGAAATATGGGCTATTGAATTGTTCCATGAATTCATTTTTGTTCTATTCAGGCTAACATTCAAGTTTTCGAGGGAAGCCCCATTCAGGTTAATTTTGGAGGTAAAAGCGGTTATTGATAATTGAGCAGTCGTGCCTTTTGTTTTATCGAAAAACGCATTAAATATTGCATAGTCGAGCTTTATATCTAAAGTGTCGGCTGTAAATTGCTGCAAACTTACGTTCGAATTAACTTTTGCCACAATGCTTTTTATGTTCCTTCCATAAATTTCGTGACTTTTGCCCTGCTTTTTCGTTTCCTTGCAGGCAAATACAAAAAGCGTATCGTTTCTGATGCTATATTCCGGGAAAGTGCATGTGTCGGGCGAAGTATAGTAACACATAATTCGCGGATTTTCTCCATTTCTGATATTAAATTCAGCTCCGTCTTCAGCTACTATAACTGAAAAAGGTTCCAATTTCTTTTCTTGTCCATACAGCCCATGGTTTTTATTGTGCATTTTGGCATCAAGAAATAAAATAAAGGTACTTGTAAGCAGAAATACAAAAAATGCAAGGATAATATAGTTACTGGTTTTCATGGTCGTTGTTTTTGATTTCGGTGACTAATTCGGTTAAATCGTTGCTGTTCAGTTTCAGTAATTTCACTTTTTTAATGAATTCAGGAAGTTCACGGCTAAAAAAGTTGGTTTTTTCGGTGTTCTTGACCAGTTCAACGGCATTTTCGGAAATGAAGAATCCGATACCGCGTTTGTTGTCGAAAATGCCTGCTTCCTGTAAAATGGTATATGTTCTCATTACTGTATTTCGGTTTACTTCATACTCTTCGGCAAGGTCGCGCACCGATGGCACGCGGTCTCCCGGGTTCAACAAGCCTTCCAGAATCTGGTGGCAAAGGCTGTCGGCTATCTGAAGGAATATTCCTTTTGATGATTGAAATTCCATGTTAAACCTCTTTTTCTTTAAGTTTGAAATAAGCCAGAGGCAGGAAAAACAGCCAGGGACACCCAAAAATGATGTAAAAGTATAACTTGATATTTTCGGTATCGCTGCTTATTTTATAGATCAGATGGTTTATGGTGTAGTTGGCTGCAGATACGGGGAAAAAGAAATGAGAGAACACTTTAAAGGATAGTGCAACAACGCCAACGATGATTCCAAAAAATATCAGTGTTTTCGGAATGGCAAACCGTTTAAAGTAAACCGAACCTGCAAACAAAAGTGAATATCCTGAAAAAATGCCCAACAAGATTGGTGCAATGTCTTTGTAGTAAAGAAGATTGAAAAGACTTGTAAAACTGAAATCAGAAATGCTCAATTCAGGATCAAATCCAATTTCAGGATTTGGAATTAGCGACGCTTTGGCCAGATGTGCGCAAATCCAGAAAATAAGCAGGGCAACAGGTATAAAGATGACAATTCGGATTAAAAACTGAACCAGGTATTTTTCGAGTGTCGATGCAGGCAGTAGCAAAAAACTGCTTGCTTTATTCTGATTGGTCAGGGCTGGAAACGCAGTACCGATAACAACTCCTAAACCCACCATATAAAACACGATAAAGCCAGTGTATTGGTTTATAGTTACATGTTTTGTTGTAATCATAGCATAATACATTAGAGCATAGGCCGCAATACTTATTCCTACAAGTGTAAACAAGTACGATTTCTTATGTATTAAAAAGTCGTTTCGCAATAAACGGGCAAAACGTTCCGCCGAAAAGTATTTATTCTGTTTCATGGCTTTACTAATTTAAGTTTGCTTTACTAACAATGGCATTGAATAACAGCTCGATATCGATATCTGTCTCATCTTCATCAATCGCTGTGGTAATAATTCGGTAACCACCCGGGCATTTTTCGTGGTAAATCGGGTCTGCAATTCCTGAAAGGCTGGAAACAGATTTGAACTGCCATTTTTGACTGATGTTTACCACCTCTTCGTTAAATACAATTTCGCCGTTATCGAGCATCACAATTTTGTCGATAATGGTATCGATGTCCTTCACCTGGTGGGTCGAGATCAGCACCAACTGTTCATCGGTAACCGAACTGACCAGAATTTTGCGGAACAGGCTTTTTGATGGGATGTCCAATCCATTGGTCGGCTCGTCCAAAATCAGCAAGCGGCAATTGGTCGCCAGCGCGAAGGCAATCAGGAATTTTTTGCGTTGCCCGTGCGAGAGGCGGTTGATGTTCTTTTTAGGGTCGAGTTCAAACTCCACCAGGATTTTGTCCATTTTTTCGTACCCGAAGTTGGGGTAGAGCGGTGCTGTTGCTTTTACGTAGCAATCAATACCTACCGGCGGAAACGAGAACTCTTCGGGAACCATAAATACATCAGCCAAAAAATCGGGTTGACGGTCGAATGGCTTAAAACCATTGACCTCAAACTGTCCGGTTTGTGGTTTCAGCAGGCCCGCCATCAGTTTAAGTAGTGTCGATTTTCCGGCGCCATTTTTACCGAGCAGTCCAGTAATACTTCCGTTTTCCTGATGAAATGACAAATCAGCGAACAGCGCCTTTTGTTTTTTGTAGTGAAAAGTTAATTGGTTAATTGCAATCATGGCATAGTTATTTAGTGTCATAGTAATGTATGACACAAATTAAAATCATTTTAAATGGATATCCAAATGTTTTGAAGGGATTTTTTCTCTGTAAATTACAAAACCATCAAAATCCGAATACAAATCAAATAAGCTGCTATTTTTGCAACCGAAATATTGAATCCACAAAATGTTGAAACTACGGCTAAATAAGACGCGACACGAAGCCAACGAGTATCTGGTTCTGCTCTACAGAATTACAATCCTAATGGGATTTTACTCATTGTGCCGTATTTTATTTTATCTGTTCAACACCGCCTCTTTTCCGCAGGTTACTTTCCAATCGTTTCTTACCATCATGAGGGGTGGTTTAATGTTCGACATCAGCGCATTGATCTATTTAAATGCAGTTTACATGCTTTTCTTTCTTTTGCCTTTCCGGTTCAAATTTACCGGTTGGTACCAAAAAAGTCTGAAATGGATTTTTATGATTGGCAACGGTGCTGGAATCGCGTTTAACCTGATCGACATTATTTACTACCGCTATATTCTGAAAAGAACCACTGCGAGCATGTTCGATGTGGCTGCTTTCGACGCTGGAAACACAAATCTTATCGTTCGGTTTTTTTATGATTTTTGGTATATCCTGCTGATATTTATCTTTTTAATGGTTTTACTATCAGGGCTTTACTCAATATTGAAACCAAAACCCTTCAGGATAAAGAATCCCTACGTATATTTTATTTCAGGAATTCCAATTATTTTTATTGTGCTTGGTCTCTCGGTTATTGGAGTGCGTGGCGGATGGCGGCACAGTACCCGCCCAATTAACATGAACAATGCCGGCGCTTTTGTGAACACATCCGAAGAAATGTCGCTGGTACAAAACACTCCGTTCTGCATCATGCGAACCTGGGGAAAAAAAGCATTCGAAACTAAAAGCTTTTTTACTTCAGACGAAGAACTGGAGCGCATTTATTCCCCTGTTCATACTCCGGATAGTGTTGCCCCGACCCGAAAAGAAAATGTGGTAATCATTATTCTTGAAAGTTTCAACCGTGCATTTGTTGGTGGGCTCAACCAACACTATGAAGATCCGCGCGACCGAAGTTACACTCCATTTTTAGATTCACTAATCAACGAAAGCCTTGTATTTCCGAATGCTTTCGCCAACGGGCGGAAATCGATTGATGCGATTCCGTCGGTAACCGCAAGTATTCCGGCGCTGGTGCTGCCTTACATTATTTCAGAACGGTCTGGAAACGCGATTAATAGCATTGCCGGACTGCTGGCAGGGCAAGGATACCAAACCGCTTTTTTTCACGGAGCGCCAAATGGCTCGATGGGTTTCGACGCATTCACCAAAATTGCAGGTTATCAGAAATATTTCGGGCTAAACGAATACGGCAAAGAGGGAGATTTCGACGGTATTTGGGGCGTTTGGGACGAACCATATTTTCAGTTTTTTGCCCGCGAGATGAACACTATGCAGGAACCTTTCCTGACCACAGTTTTCTCGGTTTCGTCGCACCACCCATACGAAGTTCCAGAGAAATACAAAGGCAAATTTCCTGAAGGAAGGATTCCGCTGAACAAATGTATTCGCTATACAGACTTGTCGCTCCAGAAGTTTTTCGACACGGCCAGAAAAATGCCCTGGTTCGAAAATACATTGTTCGTAATAACTGCCGATCATGCAGTTGACTCGGATATCCTGGAATATTACACTTCGGTGAATCACTTTGCGGTTCCGCTCCTTTTTTACAAAGCCGACGGAAGTTTTAAAGGTATCGACAATGGGCTGGCGCAACAAATCGATATCATGCCAACTATACTTAGTTACCTGAACTATCCGTTTCAGTACATTGCTTTTGGAAATGATTTGCTTGATAAAAACAGTCCGCGCTTTGTAATTAATTATATTCAGGATTCGTACCAGTTTTTAAGCGGCGACTATGTGTTTTACCTGACCGACGACAAATTAACCGCCATCTACAACCGGAAAGAAGATCCAAAACTCGCAAAAAATCTGCTTGGAACTGTTGATTTTCAACAAGAACAACAATTACAGAAAGCCATTGTACAGCAATTTAACAACCGAATGGCCGAAAACAGGCTAGTGATTGGCAAGAATTAAATGCGACAAATCGCTGATTTTCATCTCGCATCATTTTCAATGCGCCTGCCCGATTTTGTAATTTTCTGTCAGGTGCTGTATAATAGCATCCGTTTCGTTCAGAAATGATCCATCTTCCAAAACCAAAACCGGACATCCCTGATTTTCTTCACCAATCAATTCAATAATCGCCGGTCGCGGCCTAACAAAATCAACATAGGTAATTGCCAATTCATTGCGAAGTTTCGGATAAAAGGAAAGCACTCCTTCTATCAATGCACATGGTGGACAGAAGTATTTTGTTTCAGCATCACGGTTCACATCCTGAAAATCGGGTTTCAATAAGAATAGTTTTTCCATAATCGATATTTCTTTATTTGACTAATGTTTCAACAAAGTAAGCGTGGTTTTAGTTCTTCGGTTATCAATCTATTCTCCGGATAGATCGGATGACAACCGGTTCAACCAGGTATTGACTATTTTCTTTCTCGGCCTGAATTTTCTTCACCACATTCATTCCTTTTGTAACCCTTCCAAAAGCTGCAAATCCCTGTCCATCGGGATTTCGCTTTCCGGCAAAATCGAGTTCGGGTTGGTTCCCGATACAAATAAAAAAGCTGCTGGTGGCCGAATTAGGCGTGTCTCTGGCCATCGACAGAGTTCCGTTCTGATGTGTAATTCCGGTTTGTTGCGTCGTTTCAATCGGTATTGGCTCAAACTGTTTGGCTTCGTCCACATCGCCGCCCTGAATGACTTCTATTTTCACTGCCCGTTCTTTTTCATTTTCAGGAGTACAAACCCGGTAAAAATTGGTTCCGTCATACAACTGATTGTCAACATACTTCAGGAAATTTTCAACTGTAACCGGCGCCTCTTCCGGATACAATTCAATATGAATATTTCCAAGCGCAGTCGCGATAGTGCACGATACTACGCTTTGTGAAAATGAATTCAGGAAAAAGAGATTTATACATGTTAAAAGCAGAATAGTCTTCATCCAATTTATTTTTGTCGTTAAAGATTTAGTATGACCTGAAAAACAGAAAAGGGACAAAACCCTTTATTAAAAATGATTTTGTCCCTTTTCATAATATTGTCGCATATTAATGAATCTCAATATCATACGGCATTCTGGCCAGAACGCCTTTCTGTGAAATGATACTGCGCAACTGTTCGTAATACTTATAGCTTTCGCCCATCTCATCCTTCATAAAACTGGCCCTGGCCGATCCTGAAAATTCTTTCAGCAATTCTTCAAACGGATCTTTTAGCTTTGGTAGGTTCACAATCCGGTAATTATCCAGATTAGCCATTTTTTTTGCAAGCGCAATTGCCTCTGTCAGACCGCCATACGTATCAATCAGATTAATTTCCTTAGCATTGGTGGCAGCCCAGACACGTCCCTCACCAATGGCATCAACCGCGGTTTTATCCATTTTCCTTCCTTCGGCAACACGGCTAATGAAAGTATCGTATCCATCCTCAATTCTCTGCTGCATAAGGTCGCGTTCGAAAGCCGACATTGGGCGTGTAAGCGAAATCATGTCTGAATGTTCGTTGGTAGTTACCACATCCTGCGTAATTCCGAGCTTGTCAGTCATCAGCTTCTGCACGTTTGGAATCATTCCAAAAATCCCGATTGAACCGGTAATGGTTGTTCTATCGGCCAAAATGCTGTCGGCAGCACAGGCAATGTAATAACCGCCAGAGGCTGCCATATCGCCCATCGAAGCAATTACCGGTTTTGTTTCGGCAGCCAGTTTCACCTCGCGCCAGATCACTTCCGAACCATAAGCGCTTCCGCCCGGAGAGTTGATGCGCAATACAATTGCTTTAATCGACGAATCACGACGGGCTTCACGAATCGCTTTCGAAAGTACTTCAGAGTTGATTCCCTCTTCAGAAACACCTGCATCAATACTTCCCGAAGCATAAATTACTGCAATCTTTTCGCGGGCAAGACCTTTGTGCTCGCGTTGTTCAGGAACTTTTACATATTTCTGAATTTCAACAGCTTTTACATCATCCCTTTCACTGGTTCCGGTCAGTTTCTTCAGATCGTCAATCACCTGATCTTTGTATTTCAGGCCGTCAACCATATTTTTCTGTTTCACAAAATCAGCTTTTCTGAAAGTAGCAACCATGTCGGCAATATCGTTTAGTTCGTCGAAACCCATGTTTCGCGAAGCAGAAATATCAACCAGCATTTCGTTCCAAATACTTTTCATATAAGTTTCGGTCTGAAGGCGGTTTTCGTCGCTCATTTTATCGAGCAGAAAAGGTTCAACGGCGGCTTTAAATTTTCCATGACGAACTATTTGCACTTCGACACCTAGTTTTTCCAATGCTTTTTTATAAAAACTGCGTTCGCCACCCAATCCTCGAAAATCTACCGAACCTTGCGGATTTAGCATCACTGAGTCGGCAACCGTTACCAAATAATACGCTTTCTGAGAAAGATATTCACCATAAGCATACACAAATTTTCCTGAAGTTTTAAAATCTTTCAGTGCAGACCTGATTTCCTCAACAGTGGCCATCCCTGCCTGAACATCCATTGGGTTCAGATAGATCCCTTTAATGTTGTTGTCGGTTTTGGCTTTGCGAATACAATCGAGCATGTCATTCAATCCAACTGTTTTTACGCCCTGAAACATTCCGAAATCCAGACCTTCCAGTGGGTTGTTTTTTGCCCGGTCAACAATTTGATAGTCGAACGTCAGGAGTAAAACACTATTTGATTGAATTTGAACTGGCTGATCGGCAGAGGAAACCATGGCCGAAATAATACCGATAGTAATAAAAAGCAGCAAAAGACCTGCGATCATTATTCCAACAATGGATGCCAGTGTAAATTTGAAAAATTCCTTCATCTGTATATTATTTGAGTTATAAATCCGAAAATGTACAATAGATTTGTACGAAATTAGTGTTTTTGTTACAAACTCATTTCGTATTCAATATCAGAAAATAACATGACAATAGAAAATCAGAATATTGAATGGAAAGAAGCATGGCGAGATGAATACATAAAATGGATATGCGGCTTTGCCAATGCTCAAGGTGGAAAATTGATTATCGGCAAAAACGATCATGGTGACATTATTGGCTTGACAGATGCCAAAAAGCTTTCAGAAGAAATACCAAACAAAGTACGCGACCTGCTTGGGATTATGGTGGATGTTAACCTTAAGCAAGAGGTTGATGGGCAATATCTTGAAATAATTGTTGATCCATACCCCTATCCAATCAATTACAAAGGACAGTATCATTACCGCAGCGGAAGTACAAAACAGGAACTGAAAGGTAATGCGCTGAATAAATTCATTTTACAAAGAACAGGAAAACATTGGGACAGCATTCCGATTCCACATCTTAAAGCCGAGGAATTGGATGGTGCCGCTTTTGAGCTTTTCAGGAAAAAAGCAACAAAAGCAAAGCGAATTGATGAGGATACCTTAAACGAAAGCAATGATTTATTGCTGGATCATTTACACCTGGCTGAAAATGGACAGCTTAAAAGGGCAGCAGCACTTCTTTTTCATCGTGACCCAGAGAAATTTATTACCGGATCGTACCTTAAAATAGGATTTTTTGATAGCGAAACAGAACTGATATACCATGACGAAATTCACGGCAATCTTTTTCAGCAAGCAGACAAAACGATGGAGGTACTCCTTACCAAATATCTGAAAGCCAGAATTAGTTACGAAGGAACTACCAGAGTTGAGACCTTTCCTTATCCTGAAACAGCCTTACGCGAAGCCGTTTTTAACGCCATCGTCCATAAAGAGTATAGTAGTGGAATTCCTATTCAGATTAAAGTTTTTGAAAATAAAATCAGAATCTGGAATGATGGACAGCTTCCAAATGATTGGTCGTTAAAGAATTTGTTTCTAACTCATCCGTCGAAGCCCAACAATCCCGATGTGGCAAATGCATTTTTCAGGGCAGGTATGATTGAATCTTGGGGTAGAGGAATTGAAAAAATCATTGATATGTGTGTATCATCTGGTTTGACAAAGCCGATTTTTGACACCAGTTTTGGCGGACTACAGATTGAATTTCTTTCAAAACAGACAAAGGCATATCCAAAAGGTAAAGAGATAGTTGCAGAGATCGTAAAAGAAAAAACGTCGGTGAAAACGTCGGTGAAAACGTCGGTGAAAACGTCGGTGAAAATTATCCAAATACTCATTAAAAATTCTGATACAACTATTCATGAAATGGCACAACAAATTGGAGTATCGCAAAGATCGATTGAACGAAACCTGCAAAACCTGCAAAAAACTAAGCAGATTGAACGCATTGGTCCGGACAAAGGCGGTTATTGGAAAGTAATTAAATAATGCAAAACAATGTATATATGACCAAGATATATATTTTATTGGGCGGAAACTTAGGCAATAAGGAAAAGATATTTTCGGAAGCTCGGATTAATCTGAATAATTTGATTGGTAAAATTACCACTCAATCTGCCGTCTATGAAACCGAACCGTGGGGTTTTGAGTCAGCTGATTTATTCTGGAATCAGGTACTCGAAATTGCGACCAGTCTTTCTCCGGAAGAAGTTCTCAGGGAAACACAGAAAACGGAGCTTGAACTGGGACGCATCAGAAAATCAGATCAATACGATTCTCGCATCATTGATATTGATATTTTGTTTTTCGGAGAAGCAACCGTTGAACTACCAAATCTTATCATTCCCCACCCGCGAATTCAGGAACGAAAATTTGTTTTGATACCCTTAAATGAGGTTGCCCCAGATCTGAAACATCCGGTTCTTCAGAAAACAATCAGCCAGTTACTGGCAGAATGCACTGATCAGCTTCGGGTTGAAAAAGTAAAGTGACCCGAAAAAAACCCAAACAGTGTTCAGTCGCAATTTTCAGAAAGAATAACAAGCAACAAGATGAAACCTGAAACTATTTTTTAGTGCGAATCAATTTTTGCTCCGAAGGCTAAATCGCCTGCATCGCCCAGTCCAGGAACAATGTACGACATAGAGGTCATATCCGGATCAACTGCGCCAATCCAAAGGGTTACGTTGTCGGCGGTAATGTTATTAATTACCTGCTCAACGCCCTTTGCACTTGCGATTATAGCTACCAGATGAACATGCTTAGGTGTTCCTTTTTTTAATAGGGCCCTGTAACCGATTTCCATCGATGATCCTGAAGCCAGCATCGGATCGGAGAGAATAACTACCTTCCCTTCAAGCGATGGAGAAGCCAGGTATTCAAATTCGATGTGAAATTCGCTTTTTTCATCATATTTGCGGTAAGCCGAAATAAAAGCGTTTTCTGCACGATCGAAAATATTGAGCAATCCTTGCTGAAGAGGCAATCCGGCACGTAAAATAGTGGCTAAAACGGGGTGCTGAACCAAGGTTTCTACTTTGGCAACTCCAAGCGGAGTTTTTATATCAACAGATTGATAATCCATTACTTTGCTTATTTCATAAGCAAATATTTCTCCCAAACGCTCGAGGTTTCTTCTGAACCGCATCGGGTCTTTCTGGATTACCTCGCATCTTATTTCGGAAATGAACTGATTAAAAACGGAATTTGATTCCCCGAGAATATTTACATTCATGTTTTGAAAAGTTTGGGCGAAAGTAATTAAAAATTGTAAACCAAAAGAATGCTGTATAAAATACAAGATCAATATTGGCTCACTTTTTTATAAGACGCAGCAGATTTGGCAATTTGTTTTGATGCACTGAATAATAACGCTGAGGCAATGCTCCAAAACCGCTATAAAATCTGGCCACACCCGGAATATTCGACCCTTCGAAATCGAGCATCAGATTTTTGCCAATATTGTTCTGAATAAAAGTATCAATCAGTAAAAACATGGCGCTTTGCTCTGTTCCCCTTGTATTTGAAGAGGCCGCCAGATAAATCACCTTTTGATTCGAACCCACAAAAAACACTGCTGCAATCAGGTTATTGCCCGAATCGAAGGCACCGTATATCTCTCCAAGCTGGTTGTAAAGTGCGTAGCTGATTGCTTTCTGAAGGGCTAAATAGTGCTTCGATTTAACTTCCGGCGATTTATCTTTCAGGTTGGTTTGTGTAAATTTCAGGAACATTGGAATATCATACACCTGTGAAATAAATACTTTATTCTGAACTGCCTTTTGAATATTTCGCCGTGTATTTGCGTTGTATAATGAGCGAATTCCTGTTAGGCTTTGATGAAGTTCCAGATGAAAAGTAGTATTCTGGCTTATTTTAAAACTACTTATTGTCGGTACATTCCCAAGATTCAGATTCATATCTGTTAGCCTGAATCTCTCCGGAATGGCGTGTAAAAACTGGTTGACAATCTCAGGTTCGGGCAGAAAATTTGAAAAAACACCCAATTGCTGTGTAAAAAATGGTTGATAAACATATCGGATTCCCAGTTTTGAATTGTTCACCAATGGCATAATGTACAAATAATTGCCCCAAACAAGCGCATCCCAATGCGGGCAAATTCGGTCGAGGTACCAACTATAAGCATAAACTATCCCAAATGGAGAATTGGCCACACACTGATCCCATCTTTCGCGATCGATGTCCGAATTTTCTACAAAACGAATTTCAGGATTAATCATTGGCATACTTTAAACCCTTTACCAGTATTTGTTCAAAAACTTTGCGCCAACCTAGCCATTGCCCCGAATCTTTCAGCGATTCGTTGTGCCATAAACTTATAAATGTGCCATTTACATTTTTCACTTCATGCATTAACTTTTCAATTTGCTGCCAGGCTTGTTCCGGATCCATTTTCAGATAGCTTTTCAAGGTAACATCCATTACCTGAAACGGATGAATCATCAGTTCAGTGCGCTGGTTGCGGCTTAAATCGAAAAAATGAAANNAAACGTTCTTTCTCGGTTTCGAATAACCACGGCTTGTAGTTGGAAGCATACGACGGATGAATGCCCACTTCGCAAACGGATGAAAGATGTTGGATTAGCTGGCGAAAATTCTTGTTCCTGAATGAAATATTTCTGTCGTAGCGCTCGCGGTCGCCAATCAGTATAAAAAACAGGATGTGGCTGAGCAATCCTTTGTAGCTATCCAGAATGTATTTATAGGTATCGTAGGGATCTTTCTGCAGACCAAGAAAAACGACGATCCGCTGTTTCAATTCGTTCCACCGACCATGAGAAACAGCTTTCAGGATAGCTCCGACAGAAACTGGCAGGCTTTTATTTTTGAAGGCCCAGGCATTGTCGATGTCGATGGAAGTTATAAACTGGAAGCTTCGTTTACAAATTTTAAACTCCTGAAATTTTTCTGAAATTTTCCCGGCAATCCAATAAGCCATCATATCAACAACCGGTTGCTGATGAATGCCATGGCGAACCAGAATATTTTCGGAATCGGTAAAACGCTCGTGTTCGTCTGTGCTTTCAGCGAGATACTCTTCGTAGCGCGTAACAAGGTAAAAGGCACAGGCAAAAGGATCGAAAGGCAAGAACGAAACTTCGGAAGTTGGGAAAAACAAGTGTATTTGCTGATACTCCACAGCATCTATTTCCACAACATCAATAGTTTTCTGAAACAGAAGTGAATGAGCTTTCAGGAACAATCCGGAGGAAAAATCGGTTTGTGAATAATTGATTTTTGGCAAGCCGGATTGCAGAAACTCATCAGCATTTGATGTAAAATTCAACTCGGTTCCAAGAATGGTGTTAAAAATCACACCGAAGGAATATTCGATCCGGGGAGTAATTTCTGGAACAAAAATTAAAATCGTTGAATGGTGTGCTTTTTCCACAGAAAACATTTCAAAGTTTCAAACCATAAAACTAACAATTTTGTTCTGGTTTACCCACTGGCTGTAATAATCAGATCATCCCCTCGTCGGCAAAGCTAAAGTATGAGTCATTCCCAATAATCAAATGATCGAGTACCGGAATATCCATGTGCTTACCGGCGTCTTTAATTTTTTTTGTGATGTCCTTGTCGGCCTCGCTGGGCATAAGATTTCCTGAAGGATGGTTATGGCACAGAATAATGGAACACGCCAGTTTATCGAGTGCCATTTTCAGGATAATACGAACATCAATCACCGTTCCTGCAAGGCCGCCCTGGCTCACCATCATTTTATCGAGAACAAGGTTATTACGATTTAGTAAAAGCACCCAGAATTCTTCGTGTGGCAAGTCGCTCAGTAAAGGCTTGAAGATGGCTGCCGCATCGCCACTGGTTACTACTTTGGGTTTTTCATCGGGTTCCGATTCTTTCCTGCGGCGACCAAGTTCCATTGCCGCGGCAATTGTGATGGCTTTTGCCGGCCCGATGCCTTTAAATTTTTGCAGGTCGCCGATATTTTTTTTGCCCAGTTCGTTCAGGTTGTTGTTTACCGAAGCCATAATTCGGCGCGATACTTCAACTGCTGATTCTTCCAGGTTTCCGGAGCCAATCAAAATGGCAATCAATTCAGCTTCCGACAATGATCGAACTCCTTTGGACTGCATTTTCTCACGCGGGCGATCTTCAACTGCCCATTCCTTGATACTTGGTTTCTTATACATCTTAGCGTTTGTTTAGTTAACTAAGTTATGAAACTGAAGTGAGACAGCCAAACGACTCTGTTCCTGAATTTAGAAGTTTTTAGAGTCTGAATTCCAGCGAGATTCATTGTCGATTTTCATTCCGGCACAAAAGAACTCTTTGTAAAATCTAATTTTATTTTACAGCTTTGTCCGTCGAAAAACAGCAATGAAAGTTGAAGATAAAATATTAGTGGGGGAGATCAGAAACCGGAACCGAAAAGTTTTTGAGGCCTTGTTCTATGAATATTATCCACACCTTACTCGTTATGCAGAAGGGTTTCTCTTCGACAAACAGGCATGCGAAGACATTGTGCAAAACCTCTTTATTCACTTTTGGGAAAAAACGCATCAGATCGACATCCAGCTTTCACTTAAATCGTACTTCTACCAATCGGTAAAAAACCGATGTCTCAACCATCTTCGCGATATTCAGGTGCAGGACAAACACAAAATACTTTACCTTGAAGCCTTGCTCAACGAAGACGACTCGCCCGGCTGGGTCGATTTGGAGGTTCTCAAAAAAGTACAGGAAGCCATTGCACAACTTCCACCACAAATGGCAGAGCTTTTCAAACAGAAATACCTCTTCGGACGCAAATTGCAGGAAATTGCCGAGATCAATCATATTTCGGAAAATACAGTAAAAACGCAACTCAGGCGTGCAAAAGAAAAAATGCGCAAAATACTTCTCGAAAATCCAACTATGAGGGTTTTGCTTTTTTTTAGTTTTTTTCTCTGAATCCTGTCACCCTTTTTTCAAGTGTCCGTGTCATTGAATTAACTTGACTAAAACTAACATGACAGAACTGAATCAAAACATCGATTTTGAGATCATCTGGAAGAAAATTCACGATCGGACATCTGATGAAGAAGAAATTCTCCTGAATCAATGGCTATCAGCCAATAGTTCGCATCGCCGCTATTACGAAAGCGCACTTCAGTATTATGCCAAAGGCAGTCAATTTGTCAACTCTCCGGCAGAACTGAAAAAAGCCCTAAAAAATATTCACAGAAAAGCGGGAATTCACACTCCTTACCGAAATACCAGAATTATTGCCTTCACCAGTATTGCTGCAAGTCTTTTGCTGCTTGTCCTTTTCCAGTTTTACAAAGTGGGCGAACCTGAAAAATTTATTTCAGATACACAAGTGCAATCGATTGTTCCCGGAAGTAATAAAGCCATTCTAATTCTGGCTGACGGAACTGAACATGACTTAACTTCAGGCAATAATTCGTTTGTTGATACCGATGGCAACGAAATAAAAAATACCGGTAACCAGCTGGAATACATCAGCAAAAACAACCAGGCTGCCGAAATAAAATACAATACCCTTAAAATTCCGCGTGGCGGAGAGTATTTCCTGATTTTATCCGACAGCACCAAAGTATGGCTGAATTCGGAAACCACACTTCGTTTTCCGGTTCAGTTTGCAGCCGATTTTCGCCATGTTGAACTTACCGGGGAAGCGTATTTCGAAGTATCGAAAAACAGGAATTTACCATTTATCGTGACTTCAGGAAATCAGGAGGTTAAAGTGTTGGGAACAGAATTCAATATTTCGTCGTACCCCGACAACCAGGCGACATTAACTACGCTTGTTAATGGAAGCGTAGAAGTATCGCTGCACAACAACCCTTCGGAAAAACAATTATTAAAGCCCAGCGAACAAAGCTACATATCTGGTAGTAAATCCATTATCGAGAAACGGAAAGTCGATGTAAATCTATATATCTCCTGGAAAAACGGTCGTTTCGTATTTCAGGATCAGCCACTGGAAGAAATTATGAATACACTTTCGAAATGGTACGATGTGCAATTCGCATTTACCAACGAAGACGACAAGAATTTAAGGTTCACAGGGAACCTTGAGCGTTATGCCGATTTTAGTGAAATTCTGAAAAAAATTGAACGGACCAACGAAGTAGATTTTAGTATTGAAAACAAAAAAATAACCATAAAATAGAATAAAAAAAGGCGGGAAATGTTCGCACCATTCCCCACCTAACTTGTAGTAAAATAACAATGTGTATTAACTTACAGTACAAATCTATGAAAAAAAAACGATGTAACTCTATCCGTTGGCACGGGTGGAAAAAACTGTTCCTTATGATTAGGATAACTGCATTTTTTTTATTGCTGGGACTCATTCAGGTTTCGGCAAGTGTTTATTCACAACAAACCAACCTGGAGCTCAGGCTCGAGAATACGAGTGTTGAGCAAGTCCTGAAGAAAATCGAAGAACAGAGTCAGTTCTATTTCCTTTACAAGTCAAATCTTCTGAAAGAATTACCATCGGTATCCATTCAGATGAAAGATGCTAAACTGGAAGATATTCTCGACAAAATTCTGATTTCGAACGGATTGACTTACGAGATTGATGATCGTGTGGTTGTAATTAAAAAATCTGCCAATCAACTTTCACCGGTATCGGCCGAACAACAAAAAGTAGTATCGGGAAGCGTTAAAGACAAAAACGGAGAATCAATTCCGGGCACCTCTGTCACTGTAAAAGGAACCACCATCGGAACCATTACCGATAACGATGGCAATTTCAGGCTAAGTATTCCAGAAGATGCAAAAACGCTGGCATTCTCATTCGTGGGAATGATCTCACAGGAAGTGGCAATTTCAGGAAAAACAAGCTTCGATATTGTACTTCAGGATGAAACTGTTGGCGTTGAAGAAGTGGTGGTTGTAGGTTACGGAACACAGAAAAAGGTGAACCTTACAGGAGCCGTTTCAGCTGTTAAAATCGACGAAAAAATAACCGGTCGTACGCTTAGTAATGTTTCATCGGGTTTGAACGGGTTGATCCCCGGTCTGGCAGTCAACCAGAATTCGGGTATGGCCGGTAAAAACGATGTTTCGCTGCTTATCCGCGGCTTGGGAACTGTTAACAATGCCAACCCACTGGTAGTAGTTGACGGAATGCCTGACGTGGACATCAACCGACTGAACATGAACGACATTGAAAGCATTTCAGTACTGAAAGATGCAACATCGTCGGCTGTTTACGGTTCGCGTGCCGCCAACGGTGTAATCCTGATTACTACTAAATCAGGAAAAGGAATGGACAAAACCAACATTACATATTCGAGCACCTTTGCGGTAGAACACCCTACCAAATCTTATCAGTTTATGGCGGACTATCCGCGTGCACTAACAATGCACCAAAGACTGGCCGCAGTCGGAACAGCCCGTTCGAACTTCACATTTAAAGATGGAACCATCGACCAGTGGATGGCGCTTGGAATGATCGACCCCTTGCGTTATCCAAATACCGACTGGTGGGATGTGCTGATGCGCGAAGGCCAGGTTCAAAACCACAACCTTTCCGCTTCGGGAGGAAACGAAAAATCGAACTTCTTTATTTCCGTTGGAATGATGGACGAAAAAGGACTTCAGATCAACAACGACTATTCGCGCTACAATGCCCGTTTTAATTACGACTACAAAGTTCGTAACAACATGAATGTTGGGGCTAAATTTGCCGGAAACTGGTCGAAATATACCTATGCTTTGGCTGATGGATTTACCGATGATGACGCAACAAATACTGCCGGGTTCGACCTTCAGTATGCAATCGCCGGTCTTACCCCTTACGATCCGGCAACCGGATTATATGGAGGTGTAATGGCTTATAACGAAGATGCTCAGGCATACAATCCTTACACGGTTTACACAAATAACCTGAATTATCAGAATCGTCAGGAAGCCAATACCAGTATTTACTGGGACTGGACACCGATAAAAGGATTAACTGCCCGTATCGACTATTCGCTGAATTATTATAACCAGTTCCGCTATTCCGCAGCTATTCCGAACCGATCGTTCAACTTCCAGACAAATGCTTTTGGCTCGCGCACTTATGTTGGAACCAACGCAGGAGTTGGCAATTATACCAACACCGGTTATAAAACACAGCTGAACGGAAGGTTAAATTACAACACAACCATTGCAAAGAACCACGATATTGGCGCCTTGTTTGTTTATGGCGAAGAATACTGGTATGCCCGCTCACAAACCAGTTCACGTACCGACCGTTTACATCCATCACTTCACGAAGTTGACGCTGCCCTGGCAGGAACAACTCAAGGTGCTGGTGGTAACTCTAACGCTGAAGGGCTTCGCTCGTATATTGGCCGCTTGAATTATGCAGCCTACGACAAATACTTGCTCGAAGTCAATTTCCGTTACGACGGATCTTCAAAATTCCTTCCAGGCAGACAATACGGATTTTTCCCATCGGCAGCCATTGGCTGGCGGTTTACTGAAGAAAACTTCCTTCGCTCTTATCTGGAAAGCTGGCTTTCGAACGGTAAATTCCGTTTATCTTATGGAGGACTGGGAAATAACAGTGGCGTAGGCCGCTACGAACAACAGGAAACACTCGATGCCAACCACTATATGATTGCCAACACCATTGCATTGGGATTGGTAAACGAGAAAATGGTAAATCCTGAACTTTCATGGGAAACCACCAATGTTCTCAACCTTGGATTGGATCTTGGATTTATGAAAAACCGATTGACCGCCGAAATTGATTACTATGATCGCTTAACTTCAGGAATGAACCGAGGTTCAGAAATGTCGATCCTGCTAACCGGAGCATACATTGCTCCCCGGAAAAACATAGGGAAGCTTCGCAACCGTGGTATCGAAGGTAATTTTACATGGAAAGACAAAATACGCGATTTCAATTACAGTTTTAACCTGAATGGTTCGTATAATGCAACGGTTCTCGAAGAATGGAATGAATTTCTGGGTAAAGGTTATACTTTCCTGAACATGCCTTATCATTTCCTTTATACCTATGAAGACAATGGAATTGCACAAACCTGGGCTGATGTTTACAATGCAACTCCACAGGGAGCCTCACCAGGCGACATCCTTCGCAAAGACTTGAACGGTGACGGACGTATTGACGGAAATGACAAAAAAGCTTATCCACACATCCAACGCGACAGGCCAACCACCAACTTCGCATTCAACGCAGCTGTTGCCTGGAAAGGATTTGATATGAATGTACTTTTCCAGGGAGCCGCCGGACGTAAAGACTACTGGATCAACATCTTTAACAACGTGAACTTTGCGGGTGCCCGTTATGCTTCCACCTGGGACCACTGGAACAATCCATGGAATGTTGAAAACCGCGACGGAGAATGGCCTCGTTTGGGTGGAAACGCCAATCGTGAGGAAACTACTTTCTGGCTCGACGACCTTAGCTACATTCGTTTGAAAAATGTTCAGCTGGGTTACACCCTTCCAAAAAACCTGCTGATAAAAGTTGGTATCGAGAGTGTCCGCATATACGGATCGGCTGAAAATTTGGCTACACTAACCAAATACCGCGGCTTAGATCCTGAAAAAAGAGCAAATGCAAGTGATGCCTACCCGTTAAATAAATCATTCTCACTTGGTATTAATATTGGAATCTAAAAATGACCACTATGAAAAATATATCATCAAAAATACTGGTCTTCTCGCTAATTGTTGGGTTGACCCTTTTTAACAGTTCATGTACAAAAGACCTGCTCGACCAGGTACCTACAACCGAACTTGGAGCGGCTCAATTCTGGCAAACCGAAGCCGATGCTACTACTGCCTTAATGGGTGCCTATGCTGCCGTAAGGCCACTCTTCGACCGCGATTATTATTTCGAAGGACATGGCGACTATGTTAGAGTACGTGGAATAAGCTCTACCAACGGAAACCTACAGAAGGGCGATGCCTATCATGGTGGCAACTACAACCCAACCGGTTATGGTGGTAGTTTCGACAAATATTACCGCTATTTATACGGAGGAGTTAACCGAACCAATTATGTGATCGAAAATGTTCGGAAAATGCTCCCAACCGCAAGTGCAGCTTCAAAACCCGGCCTCGAAGCCGTAATCGGTGAAGCCCGTTTACTTCGTGGCATGGTTTATTTTCGCCTGATTTCGATGTGGGGCGATGTTCCGTACATGGGTAATATCATCTATTCAAATTCTGAAGTTGAAAATCTGGCACGCACACCAATGGCTCAGGTTAAAGACTCCATTATAGCCGATTTTACTTATGCTTTCGAAAAATTACCAATAAAAGGAGCTGCTTTGGGTCGTGCAGGAAAACCTGCCGCGCTTGCTTTCCGCGGTAAAATGCACCTCTTCTGGGCATCGTGGAATAAAAACGGATGGCCCGAATTGGATACTTTTACTCCAAGCGCATCAGAAGCTAATGCCTCCTATACAGCTGCAGCAGCCGATTTCAAAGCTGTTATCAACGATTTTGGTTTGAAACTTTTCCGCAACGGAGAACCGGGAGATTGGGGCACTATGGGAAATGCCGATATACTTCCAAACTATTTCTACCTTTTTCAACCAATTGCAAACGGCGATGCCGAAATGATCATGTCTTTCACTCATGGTGGAACNNGGAACTGGTCAGGGAGAAGAGCTGATGCGCGATGTGGCCGGTCGTACCCACGAAGGTTCGCAGTGCTGGGTGTTCCCATTCTACGAAGTTGCTGATAGATATCAGTCAACTGTTACCGGCGATTTTGCAGAAAAACTGATTCCGATGTTACCAACTGCGGCAGGTGCCCGAACCAAACTTAATTCGGCTGTTAATCCTGCAAGCTACGCCAACCGCGACTATCGTATGAAATCGTCTATTATGTGGGATTACGAAATGAGCATCGGCTTAACTTCACTCAAATCAACCGGCTTTACTCCGTTCATTTACAAAACATGGAATCAGGCAGTAACAATCGACGGAGTAAAATACACTTCGTACAATACCGATGCTTCGA
Organism: Prolixibacteraceae bacterium; assembly: GCA_003537645.1. GTDB lineage: Bacteria > Bacteroidota > Bacteroidia > Bacteroidales > Prolixibacteraceae > Aquipluma. The sequence continues at coordinate 10,889 of DPRM01000065.1, read as the reverse complement.
TTTACGGATATGTATTCCGCAAATTCCTCCGTAACTACGGCGGTTTGGGTCGCAGCGAAGGCGATTATGCTTACCCGGTAATGCGTTTGGCCGATGTATTCCTGATGTATGCTGAAGCAACCAACGAGATAAACGGTCCGCAGGCTGATGCCATCGAACTGGTAAATAAAGTTCGTCACCGCGGTAATCTTCCGGCTTTGGCTCCTGAAAAAACTGCCTCCAAAGAAGCTTTCTTTTCGGCCATCGAACAGGAACGTATTATTGAATTGCTGGGTGAAGGACAGCGTGGCTTCGACCTTCGTCGCTGGAGAGCCATCGAACGGGTATGGAATCCACCATATGGACTGGGAGTTTGGAGAATTGATACACACGGCGCAAACCGCGACAGGTACTATCAGAACCTATCTGAACGTGTCTATCAGCAAAACTACATTTTCCGTATTCCTCCGGGAGAACGCGACCGTAATCCAAACCTTACCCAGAATACACCCTGGTTATAGTATTCAGAAAACAAATTGTGAAACTTAAATAAATACACAATGAAGAGATATTTTATCACATTTATAGTCATCACGCTGGTAACCTTTTCGTGGGTACGCTGCACCGATTTTCCTGTTGACGAAGACGGATTGCTGATTACAACCAGGGGACAATGCTATGTAAGTAATTTTGAATTGCTTGGATCTGATTTTCAGACGGTAAGAACAAAAGCTGCGGTTATTGATACAACTGCACAAACCATTAACGTTGAGGTGTTCTTCGGAACCGATCTTAAAAACGTCTATCCACAGTTCTCGCTGGTAACCGATGCCAAACTTGATCCGAAGATTGTAGGTAAAGTCGATTTCTCCGACATTGCCAATCCGAAAGTTTACACGGTCGTCTCGGGCAACCGGATGGTTAAAAAACCTTATACCGTTTACGTAACAGTACAAGCCAAACCTTAAAAGAATCGATTATGCAACTTAAACATTATAGTTTAGCACTCCTGACCATACTGGTTGTCTTTTTTACAGCCTGTCAGGAAGAAGAATACGCTCTACCAACATTAGAAGGAGGGCTTCACAACGATTGTATCAAACGCACGCTGGGTCCGAATGTGGTTGGTTTAAATCTCGAATTTGCTTATGCAATGGCGCTTCCTAAGGCCGAAGGTAAAATCATTTCGGCTCAGGTTGAAGCTTCTATTGCCGGAGCGCCTGCCACTTATCTCGAAAACCGCTCTTTCAGTACAAATGGAAGTGGTGTTGATGTTCCTGTAACTGTTGGTTCTCCATCGGTTAATTCAGGAACAAAAACAGAAGTAGTCTTCACCAAAGACACCTGTGCCGCTACTTTGCGCTACTTCTACATTATTCCTGAAGAAGCCCGTGGGAAAACCGTTAAATTCACTTTTTCGGCAAAAGCCAGCAACGGACAAACCGTATCTTATGAAATGGGGCCATACTCCATCGCTAAAATGGATATGAAACTTGACCTGGTAGTGAGCGATAACAACAACAGCTACATTTCAATTGCCGACATGGCAGTTTACAATGCAGCAACGGCAGCAACAAATGCCGCTAACATTGATCTGGTTTATCTTTACAGGGTAATTACCGGAATCTCTTTTACCCACGCGTTGGTTTCTCCGGCTTCCAGTCCTGATTATTTACCCGGCATAACATTGCCTTCAGGCGTAAACAAAAGCGCCAAAATATGGAAAGTCTGGGCGTTGCGCGATCAGCATCTGGCCCGTTTGCAATACGGTATTTTTATCGATGACCTGGATTTTCAGGAACTTGATTTTACCGGAGCGCCGAACTATGCCATTAACCTGCGAGCTGAAGCCGGAATTTGGGTTGAAACAGCCGATGGAAAATACCGCGCATATATTTACATCAACAAAATTGACAATACCAAAAAGGAAATGACCATCAGCATCAAACGTTATCCGATGCAATAGTCGCTATTGATTATAAAGAGTTATTGTGCTTCTGAAAAGAGCGCAATAACTCTTTTTTATTTCCAAACCTAAACCAACTAAATTTAACCAAGCCTAACGAGATGCTATCCAAAGGAACATTTGGTTTTCTTTTAATCCTGCTGTTTTTCTTCTGCACGCAAAAAAACATTGCCGCAGAGAATTCCCTTCCGAGACAAAAAATCATTCTCGATGCCGACATTGATTCGGATGTTGACGATGTTGGGGCAATGGCCATGCTGCTCAACCTGCACAAAGCCGGAACAATTGAATTGATTGGTGTCGTAATTACCAGCGATGATCCTTTCGCTCCCGTTTGTGCCAGCGCAGTAAATACTTTTTATGGATGCGCCGATATTCCGGTCGGATTTTTGAAAGGCCAGCCAAAACTGACCAACCACTCACGTTACACCAAAACCATCGCCAGCGAATTCCCCTCAAAGCTGAAATCATGGGAAGATGCCGATGAAGCGGTCGGACTATACCGGAAATTACTAAGCCAAAATCCCGACGAATCAGTAACCATTGTTTCAATTGGCCACCTTAGCAGTCTTCAGGGGCTGTTGCAATCCGGAGCCGACCAGCTTTCGCCCCTGAACGGCAAAGATCTTGTGAAGAAAAAAGTAGATAAATGGATTTGCATGGGAGGCCAGTTCCCCCAGGGCAAGGAGGCCAACTTTTACCGTCCCGATCCGCAATCGACGGTTTATTGTCTGGCCAATTGGGAAAAAGAGGTCGTTTTCTGTGGCTGGGAAGTCGGCAACAAAATAATAACAGGGGGCGAAAGGTTGAAAAGCGAAATTCCGACCAACCACATTTTGTATCGCTCCTACGAACTGTACAACAATTTTGCAGGAAGGCAAAGCTGGGACCAAATTGCCGTTTTACTGCTCATCCATCAGGCTGATCGTTTCTTTTCTTTTGTTAACGGACGTTGCGTGGTCGCACCTGATGGCAGCAACACCTGGGAAAGTAACCCCTCTGGCAAACATCAGTATGTGATCTTAAATCCTGAAATCAATGCAGATCGTATCGCCATTTTCACTGACGATTTGATGATTGGAAGGATTCCTTCCGCTCAAAAACCAGAAATTAAACCTTAAAATCGAATGTTATGAAAGGACATTTTTCACTTTTGTTACTGGTTTTAATTTCAATTCTATTTTCTCCTGAAAATAGTTCTGCCCAAAAATTTATCCATCCCGGCATTGGCCAGACTTCAGCTGATCTGGAATACATGAAAAAGCAGGTACTCGCCGGGGAACAGCCCTGGAAAGATGCATTCGACCGCCTGAAATCCGCAACCAACCTTCAGTTTGAAGTAAAACCATATACACATGTTCTTCGTGGCTCCTATGGAAAACCAAACATTGGCGGCGACGACCTTTCAAAAGGATCCGACATGGCATACAACTGTGCCATTATATGGTACATTACAAATGAAAAAGCTTACGCTTCAAAGGCAATTGAAATTATCAACGCCTGGTCGCCTGTTTTGTGGGACTTCGATTACAACGACGCTAAACTATTGGCTGGCTGGACCGGCCATCAACTTTGCAATGCAGCCGAAATCCTGCGCCACACAAATTCAGGCTGGCAGCAAAAAGACATAGACCGTTTCAGTGAAATGCTGATGACGATTTATTACCCGCTCATGCGCTTTTACTACCCACAGGCCAACGGCAACTGGGACGGCGCAATTATTAATTCAATTCTCTCCATTGCCATTTTTACCGACAACCGCGAGATGTTCGACAATGCGATCGATCATTTTTTGCACGCACCGGTCAACGGAAGTATTTTCAAATACATTTATCCCAGCGGGCAATGCCAGGAGTCGATGCGCGATCAGGCGCACGTTCAGCTTGGGCTGGGCGAATTTGCCGGAGCAGCCAAAATTGCTTATACACAGGGAGTCGATTTGTTTTCGATTGCCGACAACCGGATGGCACTGGGTTACGAATACACCGCCGGCTTTTTACTCGGACACAAACCACATTGCTACGGAACTATTTCGGAGCGTGCCAAAAACCTGCGCGACGACTACGAATACGTTTATCGCCATTATGCTGCCCAGGGAATAGAACTGCCATTCACCAAACAGGCTGCCGATTCCATCCGACCAAAAGCTCACCGGAGCGTACTCACAGCTTTCCGCGCCCCTTCAGGAAAAACGATCACCAAACAAGCAAAACCGGTCGCCTCTCCTATTGCTTATCCCGCCGGAGCAATGGAACAAGCTGTCACCAAAGCAGCCAGCAATGCGATTCTGGTAAATCCGGGTCAATCCATTCAGGAAGCATTGGACAAAGTTGCAGGCAAAAATGGTTGGGTTATCGCAACTGCCGGACTGCACACATTACCAACGACCTTAAAAATACCTTCCGGAGTTACACTTTCTGGCGAAGGATTGGCAACCGTGCTTTTCCTTGATCCCAAATCCGGAGTACGAGATGCCATTGTGAATGCAAACAATGACCTGCACGATTTTACAATTTGTGATCTGGTGGTGGAAGGCGCTGCTGATTCGGATCCGGGAAGCGATCCGAACAGCCGCCGTTCCTACCGAAGCACTGCCAATCGTGGTGGGATCATGTTTTTGGGACAGCACGAAGGACAAATGAAAAATATTACGCTCCGGAATATCACCGTCAGAAATTGCACCTACAACGGTGTTTTCATCAGTGGCGCAGAAAACCTGAATGTGATTTGCTGCGATTTCAACGAGAACGGAGCCAGTGTGGTTCCCGGCCCAAAACTTCAGCACAATTTGCTTTTAACGCACTGTTCTACAGTTACAATAAAAGACAGCCGAATGGACACCTCGCCGCACGGCTGCGGAATTGCCCTGACGAGTTGTACTGATGCCACTGTTTCCAACTGCGAACTGGCGCGCAATGCCTGGTTCGGCTTGCTCGTAACCGAAAGCAAAAATATTTCCATCTCCGGAAGTTTGATTGAAGCCAACGACCACAGCGGAATCATGGTTCAGTATTTATACCGCGGTTCGGAAAATGTGAACGTGAACAACAACCTGATTCATTACAACAACGGTTTTGGAGTGGAAGCCTATTCAGGAAAGAACATTAAATCGGCAAAAAACACCTTTGCAGGAAACGGCAAAGATTTGAAATTGAATGAAAAAATTGTTGCTGAAAAATACATTATTATGCAGTAAACTTCAGACCTGACAGGTTTTGAAAACCTGTCAGGTCTGAAACAAAAGAACCAACTAAATATGAAATCTTTATACCTTATAATCGTATTTCAGATCATACTTTTCACAGCCTGCGCGCAGGAAAAAACTCCGGAATTAAACTCCGGAACTCTAATTTTCCAATCGGGTTTTGAGCCAGATTCAAAAGTCATTGCAAAAGGTTCCGATTCAGACATCATCGGAATCGACAAAACCTTTTCAGGCCAGAACGACTGGGTGAGCGACCTCGACAACCATCCCGACATTGGTAATTTCAACCTGCAATACCAGGGTGGCGATTCAACCATGCGCTTTGCCAAAATTGTCCCCGAGCCGGGTAATCCGTCGAACCATGTACTGCACTTCTGGCTCGACAAGCCAAATGTTGGAGGTTCAAAAGGGCGCATTCAGGGCAACCTTTATGGCAACAAAGGCATGAAAGAATTTTACCAGTCGGTGCGCATGTTTCTGCCCGCCGATTTCAATACTGTCCGCACGTTTCCCGACAAAATAAGCTGGCTAACCATTGCCGAATTCTGGAACAATGTTACCTGGAATCAGAACGTACCTTACGGTTTCCGAATTACGCTTGGAATTGGGAAGCCCATAGCTACTGAAAGCGACCTGTATTTTATTCTCGATGGTCAGGATTGTGAACTTTTTCCCGATGACAGCCAGAAATACACCACCCTTTGGAAAGAAACCAACCAAAAAGTAAAAGTGCCGATCGGGCAATGGTTTACGCTGGAATACTATTACAATGAAGGCGATGCCAACAACGGCAAATTCTATATGACCATTCAGCCTGATGGTGGTAAAAAGGAAGTAATTTACGACCTCACCAAAATCACCCACAACACCAAAGACCCCAATCCGGATGGTGTCTCCGATTTCAACCCCATTAAACTATACACTTCCAAGAAGTTAATCGACTACATGGGCAGCCAGAACAAAACCCTTCAGATTTACTGGGACGATTTTAAACTTTGGATAGACAAACGGCCTTGAAAACTATTGGGCGGATTAATAACACAATGTTTACAAACAATTCAGAACATAAACAAAATAACATGAAACGATTTTTTCAATCAGTACTCATTCTTACCCTAGTTTTTGTTGCCACTCGTGGAGTTTGTGCTTCTCCTGAAATAGAACTTCTCCGGCAAAAAGTGATTGCCGAACTGATGGCTCCATCGGTTGATGAAACAAGTGTCAGGGAGCTTATGACGACCATTCGTCCCGATGGAACCTGGCCGGGCATCGACTACGTGGATGTTTCTAACACCGGATTTCAACATGCCCAACATCTGGGAAATATGGTCGAAATGAGTCGCGCTTTCAAAAAGAAAGGAACTAAACTTAAAGGCGATAAAAAATTAAAAGCAGTCATTTATTCGGCACTCGGCTACTGGCTGGCCAACGATTTTATTTGCCAAAACTGGTGGCACAACCAAATCGGCACTCCCGTTGCCCTTAATTCGGTATTGCTGATTATGGACACCGACCTGACCAAAGAACAAGTTGATAAAATGCTCCCCATGATTGGCCGTGCGCACTTAACTGCCAGCGGCGCCCGCCCCAGTGGCGACAGAATAAAAATCGCAGGTATCCTTGCCAAATCATTGCTCTATAAACGCGACGAGGTTCAGTTCGGCGAAGTGATCAAGGTAATTGAAGGCGAGATAAAATTTAATACCGGACAGCGCGGAATGCAGCACGATTACAGTTTCCACCACCGCGAAGACCGCGTAAACAATACACTTTCATACGGATTGGGATATGCCGATGCATTTGCCGAATGGGCTGCTTTTGTGGCCGGAACAAAGTATCAGTTCTCCGAAAAACCACTTCAGCACCTGATTGATTATTACCTCGACGGAATTTGCAAACAAATGGTTTACGGAAAGTTTGACGACCCCGGCACCAAAAACCGCGACATCACACGTGCCGAAAGACACCGGGCAATGGGAACAACAACTCCTGAACGTTTGCTAAAAACGACAGACTACCGAAAAAATGAACTTGAAGAAATCATCAGAATCCGCAAAGGAGAAGCCACTCCTACTCTTTCTTTCGGAAAATTCTTCTGGCAAACCGAGCATTTCTCCTTTCAACGGCCAACATTTTTCACTTCCGTCAGAATGCACTCATCACGCAACGACAACATGGAAGTGCCATACAATGGCGAAGGTTTGATGAACCACCACCGCGGTGACGGCACCAACTATATTTCCAGAACTGGCAACGAATACACCAACATCGCCCCGGTTTACGACTGGCAGAAAATACCGGGCACAACCATTTTGCAGAAACCTGAACTTCCTTCAGAAAATGAAATTCAGAAAAAAGGCCTGACCGACTTCGTGGGNNCCGCACGATCCGCTTTCAGCAAAAAAAGCCTGGTTCTTTTTCGACGATGAATATGTTTGTCTCGGAACAGCGATAAATTCGAGGGCAAAACTACCGGTAGCAACCACCATCAACCAATGTTTGCTGAATGGCAATGTGGTGGTGATGAACGGTAACCAAAAGTCAACTGTTGAAAAGGGCGAACGTCCCCTTGATGCAGTGAAATGGATTTTACACGATGGCATTGGATACGTTTTTCCTGAAGCGCAAAAGGTAAACCTGTCGAATCAGGCGCAAACCGGAAGCTGGTTCAAAATTAACCGCCAATCCGATTCGCCGAAAGATGAAGTCAGCAAAGACGTTTTCAAACTTTGGATCGATCACGGCCAGCAACCTTCAAACGCAAACTACCAATACATCGTTGTTCCGGGAACTTCCGAAGCAGAAATGGGAAAAGCCGGCCAGCAGCTTAGAATTCTTGCAAACACTCCTGAAATTCAGGCGGTCAGTCATTCCGGATTAAACATTTGCCAGATCGTATTTTATACTTCAGGCAATTTAAAAGTTTCGGAAAACATGACCATCGGAATGGACAGTCCCGGAACAGTGATGCTAAAAACTGAAGGTGCCTCGGTAAAACAAATTTCGGTGGCAGATCCATCACGCAAACTGGGTAAAATCCATGTCAGCGTTAGCGGAAAGATCATGAAAAGCGGAGAAAATTTCCGTTCATTCTGGAACGAAAAGAAAGGTGTAAGCGAAATTGCCATCGATTTGCCACAAACCGTTTATGCAGGGCAAAGCGTGACGATAGAATTGTAGTTAAGACTCCGAAGGAGTCAAATCTGAATAACCCCGGGTGAGAAGGGACGACGCAACCCGGGGAGGAATGATGGATCAGAAAACAGGCGCATCCGATAGTCAAAATTGAAAAAACAATGCTGTATGCGCCGCAAATGAGAACGAAATTAATATCTAACTTTCTAAATTTAACCATAACCAGATTAATCATGAAACACACAAAAATCATCCTCATTATTTTGTTGTTGGCCTGTTTCTTCGGAAGCGGCTTCGCACAGCATTCTATTACGGTAAAAACAATTACCGGGAAACAGCATCCGCGCATCCTCTTGCTGAGCGGCGAAGAACGTCAGATTGAGCAATCGATTGCCAGCAATCCAATCCGGAAGAAAATGCACGAAGCAATTCTGAAAGAAAGCGACAACATTATCGCTTTGCAACCGGTTGAGCGCATCCAGATTGGGCGCCGCCTTTTGGACAAATCGCGCGAAGCTTTGCGTCGTATTTTTCATCTTTCGTATTCATGGAGAATGACCGGTGAGCAGAAATATTTCGACCGCTGCGAAAAAGAAATGCTGGCCATTGCCAAATTCAGCGACTGGAACCCTTCTCATTTTCTCGATGTAGGTGAAATGACGATGGCAATGGCGATTGGCTACGACTGGCTTTACCCGAAATTATCTGACGAATCAAAAAAATTCATCCGCGACGCCATTGTTTATAAAGGAATTTATCCGTCGCTCGATCCCAAATTCAACAGTTGGCAGCGAGTGGTCAACAACTGGAACCAGGTTTGCAATGCTGGTATGACTTACGGTGCACTGGCTGTTGCCGAAGACCACCCGGATCTTTCAAAAATTATCATCGACCGTGCACTGAATACCATTCATTTGTCGATGGACGAATATAAACCCGATGGCGCTTATCCTGAAGGTTATGGCTACTGGGGCTACGGAACGTCGTTCAATGTCATGTTTTTGAGCGCAATCGAAACCGTTTTTGAATCTGATTTCGGACTGAATAAAACTCAGGGATTTCTGCAAACTGCCGGATTCCTGCAAAATATGACCGGCGTTACCGGTCCAAGTTTCAACTGGGGCGATTCCGGTTCAACAGGCGATTTGAGTCCTGCCATGTTCTGGTTCGCTCAAAAGAACAACGATCCCTCTCAATTATGGGTCGAAAAAACTTACCTGCAGCGCGACGACTTTTCGCGTTTTACCCGCGACCGCCTCTTGCCTGCCATCATGATCTGGGGAAAAGAACTGCCGCTTGACAAAGTGACTGAACCAAAAGTAAAAGCCTGGAAAGGTCAGGGAGCCAACCCTCTCGCCATGATGCGTACTTCGTGGACTGATCCGAATGCTGTCTATCTTGGGTTTAAAGCTGGTTCGCCTTCAGTGAATCATGGCCACATGGACGTTGGCTCATTCATCATGGAAGCAGACGGAGTGCGCTGGGCTTCGGACTTTGGGATGCAGAGCTACGAGTCGCTCGAATCGAAAGGAATGTCAATTTTTGGACGGACACAGGATGCACAGCGCTGGACAATTTTCCGCCTGAACAATTATCCGCACAACACTTTAACCATCGACAACCAGTTGCAGGTGGTGAAAGGTTATGCCAAAATCGACCAATTTTCCGACAATCCTGATTTTATGTATGCAGTTTCAGATATTTCATCGGTATATGAAGGCCAGCTTGCTTCGGCCAAACGCGGTGTGGCAATTATTGACCAAAAATTTGTGGTAGTGAGTGATGAGCTGGTTGCCGAAAACAAAGCAACCACTGTTCGTTGGACGATGATGACAACTGCCAACCCAAAACTCGGAAAAAACAGCATCGCCCTTACAAAAGATGGCAAGACGCTTAACCTGAAAGTGAATACCAGTGCGAAAGTGACGATGAAAACATGGCCAACCGCCCCAACCACCACTTACGATGCCGAAAATCCGGGCACCACATTGGTGGGATTCGAAATGCAACTTAAGCCTGGCCAGAAACAAGCCATTCAGGTATTATTGGTTCCCGGCTCGGTTGAAACAAAAAATGTTAAGTTTGAAAAAGCGCTTGGTAGTTGGTAGATTTTAATGAAACTCACCCCTGATATCCCTTCGGGATGCCCCCTCTCTTTTAAAAAGAGAGGGGGAAGAGCATCGCAGATGCGATGGGGTGAGTCAACATATCTTTGAAAAAGAATCAATCTTTGACATAAAACGAGACATCCCGATTTATCGGAACACAAAAGCATGATTATTTGGGAGTTTTCCCGATATACCGGGACGAGCATCTGATAAATTATAAAACAAATTACGAAAAGATGAACCACATAGACACATAGGACACATAGTTTTAAATTTTCTATGTGAACTATGTGCCTATGTGGTTAAAAAATTAAACACATGAAAACCACACTCCTACTCATTTTCGTTTTATTCCTCGCTTTTACCGTATCTGCACAAACCGACCTCAACGGCAAAAGCCAGATCGTAGATGAATCCCAAAATACCGAGTCGGTCGAACAGATCATTGCTATCGACAAAGTCTGGGCTGGTCACCGTGTCGGATTCTGCCTGCTGA
>DPRM01000021.1:330-25827 GCA_003537645.1 Prolixibacteraceae bacterium | reverse complement strand
TGGAAGAGCGTGGCAAGATCCTGTTTGGGAACCACTTTTCATTGGTCGAATCTGACTTCGAGCTGATCTATAAACTGCTGGTTTATGCCATTGGTGACCAGGAAAATGCTGCAAATCATGGGATCAGCCTGAGAAAAGGAATCCTCCTGACAGGCCCGATAGGTTGCGGTAAAACCAGTCTGATGCAACTTGTCAGTTACTTTTTTCCAAGAGAGACCCAGTACATGATCAAACCGACCAGGGAGATCAGCTTTGAGTTTGAGAAAGATGGTTTTGCAGTGATCAACCATTACAGCAAAGGCTCCTTTGTCAGGTATGCCAATATGCCTTTCCTGCCCAAAGTATATTGTTTCGATGATTTGGGATTGGAACAGACCCCCAAATACTATGGCAACGAATGCAATGTGATGGCTGAGATCCTGCTAAACCGATACGATTTATTTGTCTCCAAACGCATGATGACCCACATTACCACCAACCTTTCCGCTTCGGAACTGGAATCGATTTATGGAAATCGGATTCGCAGCCGGATGCGCGAAATGTTCAATTTAGTGGCTTTTGACAGGGATACCAAAGACAAAAGGGCCTGAAGATAGCTTCAACCTAGCACAAATCTAAAAATCAGGTATTCGCCGGTGTTTGGTTAGTTGGTTCTGCGGCCTGTTCGCGCTTTGGCTCCGCCGGGCGCGAACAAGCCTCGATTCAGCAAGGAAGAGTGATCCAAGCCGGTTTAAAGCTCAATTCCCGGCATTCCATGCCTGCATTGACTTTCCCGGGCTTGGTCACACTTCCCGTTTTTTTTTAGGTTTTCGCCTTTTTTAAGTTCGAAAAATTGCAATGTGGTATTTCCTTCTCTCCATGTCATCCGGCACATTCGCTTCACTCGCTTATTCGCTCCCTAAACCGGTTCGTCCCTCACCGGAACCGGTCGCTCAGCCCACTCGTTCAGCTCATAAGCCGGATTTGACCCCACGGCAAGAGTGGTTCCTTTCCTTGCATTAACGCGATGTCCTGCCCCAATTCCATTTCGCCTGCTCCGGCCTTCCAATATGCACGATCCGAAGCATAAAGGTCGGAAACACGCTTCATTTCATCCCTTCAATCGCTCCATTCCAGTTCAGTAACCACACTTGCCTATTGCCCACGCGCTTTTGTCAGGTTACTGCAATTATTTTGTAAGCTTAGACTCCTCACGCCAAGCCAAAAAAGAAACTCAAATTTAGCCGGTCTCCCCACAAGGCCTGCTCACCGTAAAACTGCAAGGCCACTGCGAGTGTTCCGGTTTTTTAACAATTTTCGTTTGTTTTTCAATCAACATTTTTAAAAGTTAACCGGAACAGCCTTGCATTTTTGCCACAACCGGCAATGAAAAGGACTTTCTTTTTCTTTTTTGTCGTTTTTTCTTCCTCTTTTGAAAATAAATTGGCTTGTGCAAAATCAATCAAATGAAACTAAAATCAATTAATTCGAATAGTCTGTAGAACAAAGCCATCAACAAATCATATCAAAATCGATCAAATAAAATGATCAGAACATAATTTGGTTAACCATATAAAACACCCAACTTGGGGACACCTTGGGTAATTTATATTTTTCGATCCTTCAATTTTGCGGTGCCCGGTTTCGGAAAAGTAATTCGTGATCATGATCTGATCATAGTCCGGTCCGGGAAGAACAACCCAGTATTCACCTTTAAAATTGAAGCCTTATGTTTGGATTGGACACCATCAGTTGGACCAAATTTACCACCATGCTTTTTCTGCTTTGCAGCGTCTATTACGCCGCAGTTTTCATCCGGGCCTGGCTCAGGCGCTCTGGCCGGACATCCGGTAATCTATTCGAGAATGCCGATGAAACAGACATCCACCCTGAACGGATGCTTCCCATTTTGGTCTCAGCCTCCGATTATCCCGGAGAACTGATTCCTTTCAATCACATTGAGCCTGTTGACCTCAAAGTGGACTTTTATCGAGATAACGGTATTGATGAAGGCTATAATGTCGAACAATTCTACGAAGACCATCTTTCCCACAACCCGGAAATCCTGGAGAACATCCAGTTTCAGTCATAATTTATCCTAGTAATTCATTCTTAAAAACTCAAAGTTTCATGAAAACAAAAGTTCAGTTTTTCTTTAAACGGGCAGAAGCCCTTGTTACACTCTTTATCCTCAGTATATACCATGCAATGGCGCAATCCGCTGCTGGTATTGACCAGGCGACTGCCGAAGTCAGTTCTTATATCGATCCGATCTCCAACCTGATCATTGCTATCGGCGCAGTAGTCGGGCTGATTGGTGGAGTCCGTGTGTATATCAAATGGCAGAGCGGAGATCAGGATACTCAGAAATCCATTATGGGTTGGTTTGGCGCCTGTCTGTTCCTGATTCTGGTGGGTGTCGTAATCAAAGCATTCTTCGTCTAATGCAGGGCTATCCAGTCAAAAAGGTGGATACCCGGTTGTATATCAAAGGGCTTTCCGGCCCTTTGGTATTCCGGGCACTGTATGGCATCATTGCTACCTTCTTTTTATTCTCGGCACTCTACATTCTGGCCGGGGTTTTTCCGGCAGTGCTGATCGGAGTTCCAGCTTTCTTCGGATACCTCTACCGGCTCAATACCATCCAGAAGAAATACGGTCCGGAAGGCTGGGGCAAGAAACAGACCGCCAAGAAACTGCCCCAATTTATTAGTTGCAAGCGACGAATCCATCAAATTCACACAGCATGAAGATCAAGAACCTTGAGAGTATATTACCTGTAATGGGATTTAACGGTGATGTTCAGGTCTCCAATAACCTCGATCTGACTATTGGTTTCAGACTTAGGCTTCCGGAAGTTCTGTCATGCAGTACCGAGCAACTTTATATGTTGCACGATACTTTTCAGCGGATGATCAACCTGCTGCCTGCCGGAAGTTTTATCCATAAACAGGATTTTTTCCTGATAAAAGAATTTCGACCACAGGAATTGGAAGATCAAATAGGCATAAATAATACTGACAGCCTTAATGATTCTTACTTGCAACACTTTGACGGGAGACATTATCTCAAGCATGACTGCTGTTTTTACATCAGTCTTCTGAATAAAGGTCTTCTGAAAAACTACCTTGAATCAGCTTTGATTTTTTCCCGGACGCAGCGCAACCTGGAAAAATTGCAGTACGACAAGATCAATGAACTACGAAGTAATGTGGTGGCCATCTTTAACCAGAACGGAATCGGATGCGACCCAATATCAAGGGACGCAGCCATTGGTGATGACAAGTCGTTGGGGCTTATTGAACGTTTTCTGAGCCTCAATTTTACAGAGAATCATCCGGCATTGGGAGGGATCGATTTTCGCGACAGGTTAAAAGTGATGGATCAGTTTGTGGAAGTATTGTCATTAAGCGATTACTCCCACATTCCGGCAGAACTTAGGCCAGCTTCGGAACATCCGCAGAGCGGACTGCCCGTATCGCTGGTCTATCCGATAAGTTATCACCTGCCGTTTTCGCACATCACCAACCAGTTTATCTACATTCCCGATCAGCAGGAGATCAAAGGTTTTCTGGAAAGCAACTACAAAAAGATCTTTAGCCTTTCTAAATTTTCTTCAGAAAACAAGGTCAATGCCGGACTGATTGAGTCGTTTCTGGACCAGGTGCAGACCTCAGGGGAAAAGATCGTAAAAACTCACTTCAATGTGATGCTTTTCGATTCAGCATTGAAAGATTTGAAGCAGCACAAAAGCGAAACTAGTTCCGCTTTTTCGATGATGAACTGTTTCCCTTATCAGCACACGCATGATCTACCGATGCTGTTTTTCTCCTGTGTGCCTTTCTCCACGCAGCTTCCTGAAACCGAGCTTTTTATTACCCAGGTTCCGCAGGCTTGCTGTCTGACCAACTTTGAAGGAGAACTGAAAAACAGTCAATCAGATTTTATCATCCGGCTTTCTGACCGGCTGGAAGGTTGCCCGGTAAAGATTGACATTTCGGATGAACCGATGCACAAACATTTGATCCATAACCGCAATAAGATCATTATTGGCGGCTCTGGCTCCGGAAAATCCTTTTTTACCAACCATTTGCTGCGGCAATATGCTGAAAGCGAAAACTGTCATATTGTTTTGTTAGACGTTGGCCGAAGCTATGAACTACTGACCCATTATTTGAATGAACGCCTAAAAGATCAGGGCGGCGCAATGATGGTTGAGTTCACTACGGAAAATCCGATCTCGTTCAATCCATTTATTCTGGAAGGTGAACTGGACATTGAACGAAAACAAACCATACTCTCGGTGATCTATACCATCTACAAGGAAAACCTTTCGGAGATCGAAAAGGATGTGATTGCCCATTCACTTACTGAATTCTTCTCCGCCGATTCGACAGAACGTTCCTTTAATGGTTTTTACGAGTTCTGCCAAAGCTACATTCCTACACTGGTTAAAGAACAATCCATCCAGTTCAACAGCAATGAGTTTTTCTTCATCCTGGGCAAATATTACAGGGGAGGGGAATATGACTATCTGCTGAACAAGGAGATGGACACCGATGTATTTTTTCGTTGCCCTTTTATTGTCTTCGAACTGGATAACATCAAGGACCATGCAACGATCTTTCCGGTAGCTACCCTGATTATCATCGACATTTTCATGCAGAAGATGAGACGGTTAAAGGGTGTCCGCAAGGTCCTGTGCATTGAGGAGGCCTGGAAAGCAATTGCGACCCCGCAAATGGCCAGCTATATCAAATACTTCTACAAGACGATCCGCAAATTCTTTGGGGAAGCGATGGTAGTTACCCAGGAAGTGGATGATGTGATTTCTTCGCCCGTGATCCGCGATGCGATCATCAACAATGCCGATACCCGGATTCTACTTGACATGAGCAAATTCCGGAACAAGTTCCAAAGCATCAGCGACACCCTTGGACTCTCGGAGTTTCAGAAAGACCAGATCCTATCGATCAACAAAAACCTACCATCCGGAAGAAAGCTCAAGGAAGTCTTTATTGGCCTTGGAAGCTACTCTCAGGTTTATGCCCTGGAAGTCAGCAAACCCGAATACTACTGTTATACCTCTGAACAGAGCGAAAAGGAAACGATCCTGAAAAAGCTGAATCAGCAACAGGATCAATCCTTTGTGCAAATTCTCAAATCCATGTAAAATATCAACAGTTACAACAATGAAAACAAAAGCAACATTTTTAATCCTCGGGATAGTTGTTTTATTCAACATACTCATCCCCAAAAACACCTTCGCCCAGACCCCTGTGACCGATGTGGGGGCAGGCATCCAGCGGGAAGCTTTATGGGAACAGGAAAAGGGAATCCTGTCCGAAATTAACTGGTACAATGTGCTGATTAAAATTTTGAACGGCGACATTAAAGGCCTGACCCAGGAACTGGTGGGTATTGACCAAAAGAAGTTGGAAAGCCTTCAGAAAGTTTCCTACCTGATCAAAGATTACAAGCGAATAAAGCAAACCAAGGAGATGCTGGATAAGATTATTTATATCTACACCACCAAACTGCCTTTGTTGGTTCAGGATGAGAATTTCACAACGAGACAAGCTGCGGTGATTGTCGAATCTTTCGACTTGGTACTGGACGACAGCCGTCAACTGGTGACCACTATTCTGAATACTATCGTGGCAGACGACCTGTTTATGATGGATGATAAACAGCGGTACGACACCATCAATGGGATCTACACAGAGGTGAAAAAACACTATGGAACTATCTGCTACCTCTACAATAAGCTGGCCTGGGCATCCTACCAACGCAGTTTCAATACCGGACAGATCGAAAAGTTTGCCTTTTATTACACTCTCTATGATTAACAATCAACGACTAATTTCAAGACAAGCTATGAAAACAATACTTTTCATTCTCATCTTTCCCTTGGCAGCATTGCTGCCGGGGAAGGAATTGAAAGCCCAGATTTTTGACATCAAATCATGGAATGGAACTTATCCAGATATGAATGGCACTTATCCGTTGACCTTTATTGCTTTTGAAGGCAATCTCATTCCTATTCCCCGTGTGTTTATCCGAACCTGGCCCACACACTATTATTTAGAGGTCATTGCAGTGCCTGCGTCTGATGTGGGAGAATATTCCGGAATGTTGAAAGTCAACCTGATGAAGATCATCGAAAGACTGATTGAAAAATCGCAGATGAAGAAAAGGCATGAGGAAACAACACAGATCAAAAACAATACGGAAATCCAGCGTGACATCGAAAAGAAGATCTTCGATGCCAATTCCGACCAATTGCCCGATGTGTATAGTTTAGCTTCAGGATTTATCCGGCTATATGTTAGTATCGCGAACATGGACAAGCTGGACAACTGCAAATGGCTCAGGCAAACCTATCAGAAAGAGGCCGATGAACTGTTGACCCGGTTTATTTCAGTCAACCTGTTTATAACCGACCACGGCAAAAAGCTGGAAGCCTTTGATGAAATCCGTTGCGAACTAAACAAGCAAATCGGAGAGACGGATTACACCTACCGAAAGGTACTACACCTTCAGGCTTTCAACAACAACGTTCCACAATCCTATGCTTTCCTGAAGGATTAACAATTAACCATTGATCATTAACCATTTAAAACTTGATTCATGCTTTTACAAGTAATGAGTACCAAAAGCTTTTTTCAATTTACAGATGTATTGGTTCAGGGAGGACTGGACAACGCCCAGTTGCTGGTGAATATGGCCCGAGCCATTGGTGGTATTGCCGCTTTCCTGTACATCTCAAAACGTATCTATGAACAGCTAATCGCTGACAATCCCATTTCTCTGCTGCCTTTACTCCGGCCTTTTGCGCTGGTGTTGGTAATTACCTTTTGGGCTCCTTTCGTTCAACTGCTAATGGTTCCCACCAAAGGGCTGACCAAACTCTCTGAAGCTGTTTATGCTGATAAAAAACACATAGTAGCCGCCAAACTGGAAGAAAAACAGGATGCCATCCTGGCTGTTGATTTGCCTTCATTTCAGGAAAATGAAGAAAAAGAAGCAGCACTTTGGGACAAAGGGGTTAACCTGCTTTTGACCACCTACAACATCGTTTCAGGAAGGGCATTGATGCACCAGATAAACTTCTACCTGATGGACAGTGTCCGGCAACTGTTAGAATCTTTTTTTGAAGCTCTGGTTTACCTGATAGCTTTTCTGCGCACCGTTTTTTGTGTGTTGCTGATCATCTTCGGGCCGCTGGTGTTTGCCGTCTCCATATTCGATGGCTTTCAGGAGAACTACCTGCAATGGATCGCCCGGTTTGTGAATGTGAACCTTTACCTGCCCATAGCCCTGATTGTGCTTTCCTTGGTTCAGGAAGTACTGATTTATGTGCTTGATGCAGAGATTGCCGCCACCAAAGCTTCGCTGATCTACCAGCCCTCGCTGTACTATGTTTCCAACATGGTTGTGCCGGTATGTGGCATTGTAGGATTGGTAATGGTACCCAAAATCGCATCGTGGATTGTCAGTGCTTCAGGAACCGGAAGCGGCGGGGGACGGATGGTGAAAACTGCGGCCATGATGATGATCACCAAAGGGGCAATGAAATAATCCAGCCTGATTTTTTTAATCTCAAATAATCCAAAATCAAGATGAATAAGATTTTTGATATACAGCGCAAATTCCGCTTTACTGTTTACATCCTTTTGGCTGTGAGCCTGCTTTTGACCGGCTTTAGCACTTTTGTCTTCACCCGCTCCATCGGACTGGTTGAACGCTCGCGCCAGAAAATCTATGTGCTGGACAACGGCAAATCCCTTTTACTGGCCCTTCGTGCCGATATCACGGACAACCGGCCTTCAGAGGCCAAAGACCATGTGAAACGCTTCCACGAGCTGTTTTTTACGATGGAGCCCGACAAACAGTACATCGAAAACAATGCACGCGAAGCTCTGTATCTGGCCGACGGTTCGGCCATGAAGCAGTACCAGTCCTACAAGGAAAACAACGTCTATAACCAGATCATTGCTTCCGACATCAGCATGACCCTGACAACCGATTCTGTACAGATTGACTTCTCAGCTTACCCTTACCAATTCCGGTTTTTTGGACGCCAGAAGATTGTCCGCAAATCCAACATCACCATCCGCAACCTGGAAACTTCCGGACGGCTGCGCAACATCTCCCGGACCGACAATAACCCGCATGGTTTTATGATCGAAGATTGGCTGATAGTGGATAATAAAGATTTGGAAACCATGAAACGCAAGTCCTTTTAATTCTAAAAAATAACGATTATGAATACAGAAAATAAACAATCTAAAAACCTTGTGACCCGAATCAGTGAAGCCATCCGCTTCCAGGAGTGGATCGACCGGCTGGACCGGAAGGATCAAAAACTCGACCCGGCCAAACGGAAGAAAAAGTGGACCATCATCCTGTGTGCATCGTTCCTAATTTATGTGATTTCGTTCTTTGTTTTCCCAAAACCGGCGATCACCTACGAATCCATCCAACCGGTCAGTGAAGGAAACCCGGATATAGCAAAAACCTTAAAGCACAAAAAATCCCTCTCCTTTGAAATGCCCGTTGACTCGTTTGAAACCATCTTAAAACAAGAAATACATGAAAGCATACCTGAAAAGAAATAAGCCGTTGCTATTCCTTCCGTTGGTTTTGATCCCTTTTGTTGTCCTGATATTCTATGTGCTGGGAGGGGGAGAAAAGAAGGAAAAGGAAGAACAAAAGCAAAAAGAGCAGCAAGTGGCAAAAGGTGCCAATTACACCCTTCCCGATGCTGATAAAAGCGTCGCGATTTACGATAAAATGGACAACTATTCCGCACAAAAAGCGGTGACTTCGACCCATGATTACAACATTACAGGCGAACCAGATTCTATACCAGAAGAAATCGTTGAAGAAGAAGCGATGACCGAAGAACAGTTGCTTTCTGGAAGGAAGAACCTGTATCAGAACGATCCTGTTCCTGAATTGAATGCTGATGTTTCGACTGACCTTATGTCACACATCCGTCAAAAGGAACGGACTGTTCGGGAAGATTTGGAAAACAGTCAGGCTGAAGCAAAATCAAAAAATGAGGATTTCGATTCAAATCAGGGAGGAAAAGACAAAAGAGATTCCAATGATCAAAAAGGATCTTCTGCAATTGCCCCCACTGGCATTGAAGAACTGGATAAAGTTTTTCGACAAAACAGCAGATTGGCAAAACAGAACGATTCCCTGAACATCCGTTTACAAGAAACCTCCGCTAAAAACGAAAAACTGGAAGCAGAAAAGAACAAACGTTCAACTCTGGAGAAAGGCGGCAAGTCAGGGTTTAAACCCAAAGATACAGCAGTCCCGGTTATTGAAGCCGAAGTTTACGAAACCACTACGGTATTAACCGGCAACCGGGTTAAGCTGCGACTATTGGAAGAAGCCTGGCTGAACGGGGTTAAAATCCCGGCCAATACTTTTTTGTATGGTATCTGTGAAGTTACCAACGAACGCCTTCAGATTGAAGTCATGCAAATTCCGGTTGGCGAAAAGTTTGTCCCGGTTGAAGTCACTGTTTGTGATCTGGATGGACTGCCAGGATTGTATGTTCCCGACAATGCCTCCCGAAAGGTAGCGAAAGAGGTTGGCAGTAGTGCCAATACGTCCTCCATGTTCGGGGTAAGCAACAATCCACTGACTTATATGGGGATGCAGGCAGCCGACCGGACAGCCCAATCTCTGCTAAAGATGATCCGAATCAAAAAAGTCACGATCAAAAAAAATACCCTCGTTTATTTAATCAACAAAAGCAAATAACCATGAAATCCATTTTAATCTTAATTACCTGCGCACTGATTCAGTTTTCAGTTAGCGCACAAAATATCCTAAAAATATCCGATACCAAAACCAGCCATTTGGTTTGCCCCGATAAAGTCAACTATGTGCAGGCTGGTGATTATTCGATAGTTCAGGCAGAAGTTGTTCCAGAACTTTCAAACCTGATCCGGGTGAAAGCTGTGCAGCCTTTTGACAAGCCAACTTCACTAACGGTTGTTTGTGCCGACCAGATTTATTCTTTCGAATTACAGTATGGCAACGATGCACCGATCACGTACCCGATTGAAACTTTTGATTCGCAAAAAGCCATGACTTTTTCCGGTAAGATGATGCCTGATTATCTGCTGAAAGACCTTTGCGATCAGGTTCTGGACAAACACAAAGTTCAGTTTCGGAAACGCAAGACCGAAAAAGACGGAATCAAAATCAGGCTCAATTCCATTCACCTGAAAAACGATGCACTCTTTTTTGAGCTCCAGATCACCAACAAAACCAACATGGCTTACGATGTCGAAAGCTTCAATTTCTGGATCACCGATAAGAAAAAAGCCAAAGCAACAAACGTTCAGGAATACCAGGTTTTCCCAGAATATCAGCAGAACAAAGTGCAACGTATTCCGGGAGAAGTTACGGTTCGGGAAGTGTTTGTGATTCAAAAAATGACCATTCCGGATCAGCGTATCCTGAAAATTGAACTCAATGAAAAAGCATTGGGCAACACCGGTAGAAAACTAAGCTTCAGCCTGAAGAACAAAGATATCCTCAAAGCCAAATCCCTGAAGTAAATCGCAATTCAGGCGATTCCTCAGACAAAATAAATTTAGACCATGCTATTCAGAATCCTTCCAACAGGAGGGTTCTGAAAGGCTAAAAGCTCAAATCATGTCAATGACCGAAGGAAGAGAACTGGAAAAGCTGCACGAAGGTTTCAGGTTCTTCAGCTACCTGTTATTGTTTTTGTCCATGTACCTGAACCAATTGGGCTACTTTCTGGGGCATGGGATTGACATTCCTGCTTTTCATCCGCTGGTAGCCAAAATGCAAAACCTGGCATTTCTGGCAAACGTATATAAATCCAAGACCGTTTGTTTGGTGTTTCTGGCTATTACCTGCGTGGGAACCAAAGCCCACAAAGATCGTGAACTCACCGTTTCTGCTATTATCGCGCAGGTGGTGACCGGTCTGATCCTGTATTGGGGAAGCCTGGTCCTGTTTAAATCTTATCCTGTATCTTATTTGACCCTGACGTTCTTTGGCTTTGTGCTCCTGAACATCGGATTTGACAACATCTCCAAGCTGATCAACGTCAACCTGATGAAAGACCGGTTTAATGTGGAGAACGAAAGTTTTCCACAGGAACAGATACTAAAGGAGAACGAATATTCGGTGAACCTTCCGACACGGTATCTCTATAAAGACAAACAACAGGAAGGATGGATCAACATTGTCAACCCATTTCGGGCAACGATGGTCATTGGAACACCCGGTTCGGGAAAATCTTTTTCGGTTGTACTTCCATTTATCCGGCAGCACCTGAAGAAAAGTTTTTCGATGTGCGTTTATGATTTTAAATATCCGGATTTATCGTTGGTTACTTACAACCATTTTCTAAAGGCAAAGAAAAACGGAAAACTGCCGGACTCCACCCGGTTCTACGTGATCAACTTTGAAAACATCCAAAAATCCTACCGGTGCAACCCATTGGCGCCAGAGTGGATGGAAAGCCCCATTGATGCCTTTGAATCTTCAAGAACAGTCCTTTATAACCTGAACAGGGAATGGATCAGAAAACAAGGTGAGTTTTTCTCTGAGTCTGCCGTTTCCTTTTTTGCTGCTGTGATCTGGTTTTTGAAAAAATACAAGGATGGTCAGTTTTGTACTTTGCCCCATGCCATTGAACTGCTACAGATGGACTACGATGATTTGTTCGCGGTAATGGAGCAGGAAAAAGATGTCGCGAACATTATTAATCCTTTTATCAATGCACACAAACGCGGAGCCAGTGAACAATTGGAAGGACAGCTGGGAAGCCTGAAGATCGCCATTTCCAAGATCATCAGCCCTGAGATTTACTGGATATGTTCGGGCGATGATTTTTCACTGGACATTAATAATCCGGAATCACCCAAAATCCTTTGTCTGGCCAACAATCCGCTTCGGGTTGAAATGTACGGAGCGGTTTTATCGCTTTACATTACCCGGATGCTGAAGGTGATCAACAAAAAGAGCCAGCAACCCTCATCTCTGATCTTTGACGAGCTTCCTACTATTTACTTCCGGGGACTGGACACTTTGATTGCCACGGCAAGAAGTAACCGGATTTCTACTTTATTGGGAGTGCAGACCATTGACCAACTGATCCGGGACTACGGAAAAGAACAAGCCAATGCCATTACCAGCAACATCGGTAACGTGTTTTCGGGTCAGGCTGCCGGGGAAACGGCACGGTTCATTCAGGGAAGGATGGGCAAAATTCTTCAGGAACGGCAATCGGTCAACATCAACCGGAATGTCCAATCTTCTACTTTTTCCACACAACTTGATTTTCTGGTACCAGAAGGTAAGATTGCCACCTTGCCGCAAGGTTATATGGTGGGGCAGGTCGCCGACAACTTTGGAGAAGCCATCGCACAGAAAAACTTCAATTGCCTGATCAATGTCGATGTGAAAGCTCAGGAACTGGAAGAAAAGCGCTTTGTGCCAATCCCCGATTTTTACCAGTTTGACAACATTCCGGATGTTTTGGAACGCAACCGGACCAAAATACAAAACGACATCCGGTCAATTACTATTCAGAGATCGGTGTCAGATCAACTCGACCAACCGGATCAAACCAAACAAAAAACTTTAACTACTAAAAAATCCAAAAAATCATGATTCAAAATACCGTTTACTTCAAAAGCAGGCCATCCCAATTGATTAATCTGGAAACCTTCCTGTTGACAATTCTGGCAGTACCGGTTATCCGTTTAATGGATGGGATTCTAAAACAGCAACTCCCTGTTCAATTTATCCCTGCAAAACTGACTTTATATCTTTACCGGTTGCCCCATTATCTGAGCGCATTTGTTTTGCTGAATCTGGCTTATCAAGTCCTTCGGGTGTACTGCATCCGATACGAAATCCACGCT
Source organism: Prolixibacteraceae bacterium (assembly GCA_003537645.1). Taxonomy (GTDB): domain Bacteria; phylum Bacteroidota; class Bacteroidia; order Bacteroidales; family Prolixibacteraceae; genus Aquipluma. The sequence continues at coordinate 12,913 of DPRM01000021.1, read as the reverse complement.
GAAGAGCTCAGGTACTATTCAGGAATTTTCCGGAGAAAACATGAGTTTATAGAAAACTATCGGATCAAGGATTACCGTGTGGAAAGGCCTTTGATATACCGCCTGTTTGGGCTGGGCAACCTAATCATTTACACCTCAGATAAAACGACTCCTATATTCCGGTTGAATGCTATCAAAGATCCGGAAGAAAAGTATAAAATCCTTCGTGGTTTGGTTGAACTAAACCGCAGGGAGAAACATGTATTTGAAGTTGATTAACCATTTAAAAAGTAAAAATTATGGAACAGAAAACGCGCATGACAACGGACCAGATTCCGTTTGAGAAACTGGAAAAAGTAGGTATCGACCGAAGCTTTGTTGGAAAGATGGAAAAGCAGGAATTGAATGATTTTCTGAACGGATTTCGTTCAGAAAAACTCTACACTGTCAACGCCAAAATTGGTGGAGAAGATTTCAAGATTCCGGCAAAGATTCGTTTGCAAAGCAAGGAGGACGGATCAGTTGACATTAAAGTTCACCCGATCCAACGATTGAACATCCCGGATGAGTATATGGGGCATAAGTTTACCAAAGAAGAAAAGGGCGCTTTACTCAATGAAAAGAACTTGGGCAAAGCGGTGGAACTGACTCCTAAAATTGGGGAACGTGGACCCTTCTACCTGAGCATTGATTCCAAAACCAATGAGCTGATACCTTTGCGGACCAGCTACATTCAGATTCCTGACAAAATCAAAGGAGCCACTTTATCGGTAGAACAGAAAGAAAATCTGGCAGCAGGGAAAAAAGTGACAGTGGATGGAATGACGGGCAAAGATGAAAAGAAGTTCTCTGCCGCTCTTCAGATTGATGCCGCATCTCGGAGAATTGGGTTTTCTGATTTCAAGCAGGAAAAACAAGGTCAATCCGAAACTGCCAAACAGGAAAAATCGGAAGGAAAACGACAAGGTGCAAAGCAAAGTGTCAGTTAGATTTTCCAGTTTTCAGAAGTGAAAAGTCATCAAAGACGGGAATAATTTCAAAAGGTTTTTCCTGTCTTTTTGATTGAAAAGGAGGTCGAAAGAGGGGAGGGAATCTCATGAAAGAGGGGAATGCAAGATGTGTTTTTGTTCCACAAAAACCTTGACAAAGCTGTCCTACGGAGCATTCCCCTCATTCCCTGAAAGGTTGATGATAATGATTCCCCTCTTTCGAAAACCAGTTCAAAACACAATTCAATAGGTTCAGAAAAGTAGTTTAATGAGACCTCTAACCCCGAAAGATAAAAAGCTTGGTGAAGGAATCCGGGTTCGTCTGACCAACCGGGAAAAGGAACTGTTGACTGAACGGTGCCGAAAAGAAGGCTACTCAAACCTTAGTGATTTTGGCCGGGCCAAACTGTTGCGAAAAAGGGAAATCCTGAGAATTGAAGCCAGTAAGGAATTTTCGGAATTAATGGGTCAAATGGATTTTGAACTCAATAGAATTGGAGTTAACCTAAACCAGATTGCCAAAAAACTGAACACTTATTTGGGATATCAACTCGATTCGGAAGACAAGCGTACCCTTAATAGCTCTTATGAAACACTTAGAAAGTGCTTTGAGCTTTTGCAAAAGTACATGGATCATATTCCATAATGACTAACCATAAGAACCAAAGAAATGGTTATCGTCATCCACCAGGCATCCACCACGGCAAATGCCTTTTTTTACAATGAGCGGAAAGCAAAAGAAGGTAAAGCCACCTTCTATCATAGCCGAAATACACCTTCCGCGAACCCATTTATTTACTCCGCTCAGCATCGGTTTCAAATTTTTAAGCGCATTGAAGATTCAAATACTCGTGTTAAGAATAAAGGATTGCATATCTCTTTTAACCCTACAATGAATGATATGATCCGAATGGGCGAAAAGGGAATTCGAACCGAGCTTGACAATTTGATGAAACAACTTGGATATGGAAATCAGCCCTACTTGATTTACCGACATGCAGACATTGACCGGGTACATTTCCATATTGTTTCCACCCGGATTGACAAGCAAAGCGGCAAAAAGATCAAAGACAATTTTGAAAAGGAGAAAGTCCAGAAGTTCATCAAAGAGCTGGAACAAACTTATCAGTTAAAGAATGATGAACCAAAAGAAAAGGTTAATCTGAAATTCACAGCGTATAGCAAGAACCTGAAGCAAAACCTTGAAAACCTATTCACAGAACTCAACCGAATGGATTTTATCACCAGTAAGCAAATGTATAATGATGCACTGAGGTTGTTTCATGTTGAAATCAGGCAGGTTCAGAAAGGACATCTTGTATTTGTTACTGATGGAAACGAAAATCCGGTCAGGCATCCAATTAAAATGTCTGATTTTCAGGAAAGACCTAGGTTTTATCAATCGAAAGGGAAAGGTGAAAAGATTGAGCCTGCAAATGATTATACTATGGACAAATCAGGCAATACAATAAGGAATTATCAAGGAAATTCGAGGATGCTGGTGGATTTACTTCGGCTGATACCCAACTATTCAGATAAAAATAGTTTCAGGAAGAAAAAGCAGCTAATAAAGAAAAGGAAAATTGGGCAAAGGAGATTGTAAGTTTGCTGTTTTTTTTTAGCAAACAAACTTTACCAGAAGAAGAACGTAATCCGAACGTTAGCAACCCGATTAAAAGCCATTATGACAGGACACTACAACCTTGGAGTAATTCATTTCCCCCTCGCTCTTTTTTGCCCCCGCGCCCGCTTTGTGCGTAGGTCTGCGCTAACTTGACAGATTCTAAAAAAGGTTAATGAACTTTTACATCAAATTATTGGTTTACTTTTGCATCATTGATTTATGAAAGAGAACGAATCCAAATTAGAGAATCGACACATCAAACCAACAGCCATGCGCGAGTTGGTCTTAAAGGTTTTGAGCGATCAATCGGCTGCCATTAGTTTAGCCGATTTAGAGCAAAAATTTGAGAAAGCCGACAAAGTTACCCTTTACCGGACACTCAAAACTTTTGAGGAAAACAAACTAATCCATAGTATTGATGATGGCACTGGTTCGGTGAAATATGCGTTATGTAAGGAAACTTGCCAATGCCATCCCGAAGATTTACACGTTCATTTCCTTTGTACCAAATGCAAACAAACGTATTGTTTAACCGATATTCCTGTTCCTTCAGTAAACCTGCCAACCCGTTTTACCCTCGAAACCATTAATATGGTTGTTAAAGGCATCTGTGTTAACTGTATTTAACAACTTTGCAACTCGGTTGCATAAACTTTTTCTCTATATTTGCCGCTCTTTAAAAAGTTTTAAATAGGTGAAATTAAAAGGACAACATATAGGAAGGATATTTACCTTTTTGGCAGGACTGATTATTTTAGTCCATGGTGTTGTGTCGCATCATCACCATTTTGAGTTAAAACATTCATCAGAGCTGGAATCAATCTGTGAAAGTTCAGCTCAAGATAAAAATACTGAACCCCCGGATTTCCATTGTCAAGCATTTAATATTCTGGCATCAGGAAAGACAACGATTTCTTCTTTCAATAATTCTTTATCTGACTTTTTCAGTTTCTACTTGGCCGGAATCATTGTTAATATTGAGATACCGCCTGTAAAAATTGTTACCACAACAATATTTGGTTATCAGGCCGTTTTCTTAAAACAATTCTTCTTTACCACCCGATCACTTCGGGGGCCTCCTGCAAACGCTTAACTTTTGTTTGAATTAACAGACTGGCAAACATGTCGGTCCAAATGTCTTACTTAATCTTTTTGTGATGAATAAGAAGAAGTTAAGCAAGCAACAATTGCTGGAAAATCAAAAAATCGAGAATAAAAACTTTAATCGAATCCTGATAATAAGTTTCAGTTTACTTGTTGTCATGGCGGTTTCTGTTCTTACTTTTTATACTTATGGGTGCGAAACCAGGTTTTTTTATCACAAATGGGCTTGGTATGGAAAAGTAATTCCCGGCGAATGGGCTTGCATGAACGGCAACAATTTACAATTGCATAAAACTGCAAAAGTTACTTACAACGACAAATTATATTATTTCTGCAACCAGCATTGTTTTAACCATATGGTGAAGAATTTTATGGAAGTTGCAATGGTACCCGATGCTTTTTCAGGTGATTCAATAAACAAGGCCGATGCATTAATCGGGCTAAAAGAAAAAGGGGAACCTGAATTGGTGTACTTTAAGAATGAGGAATCACTCAACCAGTATTATGCCTCGGGAAAATAAATTAAGTTTTAACAATTAAAATCAATACAAGATGATAAATAGAATTACATCTTTTTCAATAAAGAGAACATTAAAATATAGTTTCATTCTTTTAATAATGACAAGTGTGGCTGCTTTTACCGGCTGTAAAGGAAAAAAAACTGACGAACATGGGCATGCTGCTGAAACACATGCCGAAGCAGGCGAAAAAGTGGATGAACATGTAGAAGGTGATGGACACGACCACGCCACTGAAACAGAAACTCAACATTCGGAAGGCGACGGGCATGACCATTCAGCAGAAGAAGTGGGGGCTGCCCATGTTGAAGGCGATGAAAAAGTAAGTGAACACGCCGATGAGATTGCTTTTTCAAAAAAGCAGGCTGAATTAGCAAAGCTTTCTACGGAAACCGTATCTCCCGGAACTTTTTACAATGCCATTAAAACAAGCGGCCAGATACAGGCTCCACAAGGTAATGAGGTTGTTATTGCAGCAACTTCCAATGGAATTGTATCATTCACAAATTCTTCAATTACAGAAGGAACTGCTGTGAACGCTGGTCAATCGATTGTAACTATATCAGCAAAAAAGCTGTTAGAGGGTGACCCTGCGGCTAAATCGAAGATTGCTTATGAAACAGCTCTTAAAGAATACCAACGTGCCGAAGGTCTTGTAAAAGACCAGATTATTTCGGCAAAAGAGTTTGAACAGGTAAAATTGCGCTATGAAACAGCAAAAACAATTTACGATGCACAAGCTTCCAATATTACAGAAACCGGTGTACGTGTAACCTCTCCTATAAGCGGATATATAAAAAACAGATTTGTGGCACAGGGTGAGTATGTTTCAGTCGGTCAGCAGATAGCTACCGTTTCGCAAAACAGGCGTTTGCAATTAAGGGCAGAAGTATCAGAGAATAATTTCAAAATGCTTAAAAGTATAAGCAGCGCCAATTTTAAGCTTGCTTACGATAACACAGTCTATAAACTTTCCGATTTGAACGGGAAGTTATTGTCTTATGGAAAATCTTCAGGAGATCAGACTTTTTACATTCCGGTCACTTTTGAATTTGACAATATCGGTGAAATTATTCCAGGTGCATTTACCGAAGTTTACCTTTTATCAAGCCCTCAGGAGAACGTTATTTCTGTTCCTGTTTCTTCAATAACCGAGGAGCAAGGCTTAAATTTCGTCTACCTGCAACTGGATGAAGAAGGATATAAAAAGCAGGAAGTAGCGCTTGGTCAAAATAACGGCGAAAGGGTGCAAATACTTTCAGGACTGAAAAATGGTGATAATGTAGTTGTAACAGGTGTTTATCAGGTAAAACTGGCTGCAATTTCATCAGTAATGCCCGAAGGTCACGCTCATTAACCCTAAACACGATTTACTATGTTGAATAAAATAATAAAATTTTCGCTGAACAACCGGATGGTTGTTTTGGTTGCATCCATATTATTGATGCTGGCAGGGACTTATACTGCCGTTAATATGGAAGTTGATGTATTTCCCGATTTGAATGCACCGACCGTTGTTGTGATGACAGAGGCAAAGGGTATGGCGCCCGAAGAAGTTGAACGCCTGGTTACTTTTCCTGTTGAAACGGCATTGAACGGAGCTACCGATGTGCGCCGTGTCCGTTCATCTTCCACCACTGGATTTTCTATTGTATGGGTCGAATTTAACTGGGGAACGGATATTTACCGCGACCGTCAAATCGTTTCAGAAAAATTATCTGTAGTAAAAGACGCATTGCCGTCAAATGTTGGAAGCCCAACTTTAGGGCCTCAATCATCCATACTTGGAGAAGTTATGATAGTCGGTCTTACCGCAGATTCCACGTCATTACAGGATTTAAGGACATTAGCCGACTGGACTATCCGTCCACGCTTATTATCAACAGGTGGTGTGGCGCAGGTTACTGTACTGGGAGGTGAAATTAAGGAGTACCAGATATTATTGAATCCTGAAAAGATGAAGCATTACGGCATCGGGATGGATGAAGTAATTAGCGTAGTTACTAAAATGAATCAGAATGCAGCCGGAGGTGTTTTATATGAGTATGGAAACGAATATATAATAAGAGGAGTGCTTTCCACCAATAAAGCTTCAGAATTGGGTAAAGCTGTCATTAAAACTACTAATGACATTCCGATATTGCTCGAAACAATTGCTGATGTGAAAATTGGCAACAAAGCGCCTAAATTGGGTATTGCTTCAAATCACGGCAAGGCTGCCGTTCTATTGACCATCACCAAACAACCGGCAACAAGCACATTGGATTTAACCGATAAACTGGATAAATCGCTTGCTGATTTACAAAAAACAATGCCGGCTGATGTGAAAATAGCCACAGATATTTTTCGTCAGGCACGTTTCATTGATAATTCAATTAACAATGTAAAAAAATCCATTTACGAAGGAGGATTTTTTGTGGTTATCGTATTGATTATCTTTTTGATGAACGCTCGCACAACGATCATTTCACTTGTAACGATTCCTCTTTCATTGGTTTTCGCAATACTCTCACTCAAGTATATGGGACTTACCATCAATACAATGAGTTTGGGGGGTATGGCTATCTCTATCGGCGCTCTTGTGGATGATGCCATTGTGGATGTCGAAAATGTATTCAAGCGGTTAAGGGAAAACAGGCAAAAACCACTGGAAGAACAAAAAACAGTAATGACAGTTGTTTTCGAGGCTTCAAAAGAAGTACGTATGCCAATTTTGAACTCAACGCTCATCATTATTGCCAGTTTTGTTCCATTGTTTTTTCTGTCGGGAATGGAAGGACGTATGCTTGCACCCCTTGGAGTGGCGTTTATTGCGGCGTTAATCGCATCTACTATTGTAGCGCTTACCCTTACTCCGGTATTATGCAGTTATTTGTTGGGCAAACCCCGAAATGGAAATAAACCCGAGCAGGAACCGTATGTTATCCGGAAATTAAAAATTGTATATGAGAAAACTCTAAGATGGTCGCTGATTCACCAAAAATGGGTGCTTGGTGTAACAGGTGTGGTTTTGGTCGCTTCAATAATCGTATTTTTTACATTGGGTAGGAGTTTCTTACCTCCGTTTAACGAGGGTTCATTTACCATTAATGTAAGTACAGTCCCGGGAATTTCAATCGAAGAGTCGGACAAGATAGGGCGTATAGCCGAAGATATTCTGCTCTCAATTCCCGAAGTCCAAACTGTTGCACGAAAAACCGGTCGTGCCGAATTGGACGAACATGCTTTGGGTGTGAATGTGTCGGAAATAGAAGCCCCGTTTATACTTGATAAACGATCCAAAGATGAAGTATTGGCTGAAATTCGTGAAAAAATAAAAGTAATACCCGGTGTCAATATCGAAATAGGACAACCTATTTCTCACCGTATTGATGCGATGCTTTCAGGAACTCGGGCCAACATTGCCATCAAACTGTTTGGTACAGATCTGAATAAGATGTTTACGATAGGAAACCAAATCAAAGCCTCCATTGAAGGCATTGAAGGTGTTGCCGACCTGAATGTGGAACAACAGATAGAAAGGCCGCAATTAAAGATAGTTCCGAAAAGGGAAGTTCTGGCGAAATACGGTATTACCTTACCTGAATTTGGTGAGATAGTAAGTGTTATGTTGGCAGGTGAGGTTGTTTCGCAGGTTTATGAAGGCAACAGGTCTTTCGATCTTACCCTAAAAGTAAATGACGACAGCAGGGCAACCGCCGACAGAATCAAAAACCTGATAGTTGATGCCAATGGACGGATGATACCGTTGGGAAATATTGCGGAAGTTTCTTCGTCAACAGGCCCCAATACAATCAACCGGGAGAATGTTGCCCGAAAGATAGTTATTTCTGCCAATGTGGCCGGGCGTGATTTGAGAGGCGTTGTAAATGATATTCAAAAAACGGTAAACGAAAAAATAACTTTGCCCGAAGGTTATCATATCCAGTATGGTGGGCAGTTTGAAAGCGAACAAGCGGCATCAAGAACGCTGCTTATTACTTCTATTTTCTCGATTATGGTAATATTCTTGTTGCTATTTGCTCAATTCAGAAGTGTAACCGAATCAATAGTAATACTTTTGAACCTTCCTTTAGCGCTTATTGGTGGAGTTTTCACCATATATTTTACAAGCGGAATAATAAGTATTCCTGCAATTATCGGATTTATTTCCCTTTTTGGTATTGCAACCCGAAACGGAATGCTGCTCATTTCGCGTTACAACGATTTGCAGGACGAAGGTTTGTCAAAGTTTGATAGTGTGATGCATGGCTCCTTAGACCGTCTGAATCCAATCCTCATGACTGCATTGGCAGCGGGTCTTGCATTGGTTCCACTTGCGATAGGCGGTGATTTGCCGGGCAATGAAATACAAAGTCCGATGGCCAAGGTGATTCTTGGAGGCTTATTAACATCAACATTACTCAACGGTTTTATCATTCCTATAATGTATCTCCTTACGAACAGGAAGATTGTAAGAGAGATGATGCAAGATGATATGATAACCGAAAAACAAGAATAGTATGAGAACAATAATTATAAGCATCATGGCATTATTTGCGAGTATCTCGCTTAATGCCCAAAACAGTGTCACAACAGCTTTGAAGGCTATTGAAGAAAACAATAAAACTTTAAAAGCGCTTAAAGCAACCGCAGAGGCACAGAAGTTGGAAAACAAAACCGGAATATACCTTTCAAATCCGGAGGCTGGCTTTAACTACCTTTGGGGAAATCCGGTTGATATGGGAAACCGTAATGATTTCAATATCTCTCAAGCATTCGATATTCCAACCATTACCGGGATGAAAAATAAAATGGCCAATGAACGTAACGGTTTAGTCGAATGGCAATACAAAGCAGAAAGAATGCGCCTTCTGTTGGAAGCAAAACAGTATTGTGTGGAGCTGATTTATTTTAATGCCCTGAAAAAGGAATTGGAAATAAGATTACAACATGCCGAAACCATTGCAGCAGGGTATCAAAACCGTTTAAATAGTGGCGATGCCAATATCTTAGAGCACAACAAAGCGCAATTGAGTTTATCTGCCATAAATGGAGAAATAGCTCGTATTGATGTTGAACGCAACACCCTGCTGTCTCAACTTAAAAGGCTGAATGGAGGAATTGATTTAATCATGGATGACTATCAATTTAATCAGGAACAACTTCCGCTTAATTTTGACGATTGGTATGTGCAGGCTGAACAAAAGAATCCGATTCTGGCCTATGTCAAACAAGAAGTTGTAGTAAGCCAAAAGCAGGTATCATTGAATAAGGCTATGGGATTGCCTACATTTTCGGCAGGCTATATGAGTGAAAATGTTGTTGGACAAAAATTTCAAGGACTTGCAGTAGGCGTTTCTATCCCTTTGTGGGAAAACAAGAATCGCGTAAAACAGGCAAATGCAGCGGTTGTTGCCGCCCAGTCGCGCGAAACGGATAGTAAGCAACAATTTTACAACCAGCTTCAAATTCAGTTCAACCGTGCTTTAGGGTTGAAAAACACAGCAGAAACATACCGAAAATCGTTATCAATGGCAAACAGTACCGGGTTGCTCAAAAAAGCGCTCGATTCGGGTGAGATTTCCTTATTAAATTACATCGTCGAATTGGGTTTGTATTACAATATGGTGAACCAAACCCTGGAAGCTGAACGCGATTATCAAAAGGCGTTTACTGAATTGTCAGCCGTTGAGTTATAAGACGAGACAAATCAGTTTTCTCTTTCTGAAACTTCCTTATCTGTTTTTACAACAATGGAAAAAATAAGTATTTAAAAAGACTTGTAAAAAGTGGTATCAAACCAACAGCCTGATGGCTGTTGGCTCTTGGTGCCATTTCCAACAAGACGGAAATCTTTAGCTTGTTTGATTTGGAAGCCGAATTGGAGACGATTGATAAATCAACATTGTTTAGGACTTTGACATTATTTCAGCAACATTTAATAGTACATACTATTGATGACNNAGAAAGCCGACAAAGTTACCTTGTACCGCACACTTAAAACTTTTGAAGAAAACAAACTCATTCATAGTATTGATGATGGCACTGGTTCGGTGAAATATGCGTTATGTAAGGAAACTTGCCAATTTCATCCCGAAGATTTACACGTTCATTTCCTTTGCACAAAATGCAAGCAAACATATTGCTTAACCGATATTCCTGTTCCTTCGGTAAATCTGCCGGTTCATTTTACCCTCGAAACCATTAATATGGTTGTTAAAGGCATCTGTGTTAACTGTATTTAACAACTTTGCAACTCAGTTGCATAAACTTTTTATTACATTTGTCGTTGTTATTTTAGTCTTAAATGGATTTTTATGAATCGTGCTGGGAAAAATATAAGAATGGTGTTAATATTATTGGCTGGGCTGGTAATATTACTTCATTCTATTGTTACTCATCATCATCATTCTGATTTATTTGGCGATAATTTTAGTAGTGTTCTTAACACAAACAAAATTCCGGGCGAATCTTCGGATGAAGCCAACAAGCATTGTCACGCTTTTAATAATATCGTTACAGAAAAGTTTGACACTAAAACTTTTGATACGAAGACAGAATCAAACTTCAATTTGTTTTTTGTTTCGGTTTTTGGCACAGAACAAGTCAATATCAAGGTAGAACCAACCATTTTTTTTATCCAAAATATTGTTCTACTCAAACAATATTTTTCTACTGAATTATCCTTTAGAGGCCCGCCTGCCTTAGCTTAATTTCTTCTTACTATTTTATTTTCCCTGATTAAATGTCAGGATTTTGTTAATACTTTATATTCTAATCAAATGAATAATAGGAAACTAACAAAGAAGGAATTGCAGGAAAGGCGAATTACTGAAGATAAAAAATACAATAGAATACTGCTGATAAGTTTCAGCATACTTATCGTGTTAACAGTTTCAGTCCTTGTATTTTATACGTATTGGTGCGATACCAAATACGCCTACCGGCAATATGCCTTATACGGCAAGGAAATACCAGTCGACTTAGTTTGCATGAGTGGTGACAATTTACAAATTCATGAAAGCTCACCAGTAATTCATGATGGTAAAACTTACTATTTCTGTAGCCAAAACTGCTGTAACCGTCTTAGAAATCACTATCGCAAGGTCGCATTTATTCCCGACTCGTTTTCGGGTGATACAATTTGTAAAGCTGATGCTTTGATTGGATTAAGAAATCGGGGAGAACCTCAGGTTGTTTATTTCAAAAACAAAAAAACATTCAGTCAGTACTATGAAGCAAGAAGATAAATTATAGTCTGTGAAAAAAAGAAGAAAAAAAATACAGCTGATACAAGTAATAAAATGGTTTTTCATTATTCTGGCCTGTTCTGTCCTTATTTTAGGGATTATTGCCAGGATTCATCACTTTTTCACTGTGCATGTAAAATAAATTAATATACTATACTATGATAGATAAAATAATAGCTTATTCTATAAAGAATAAATTTATTGTAAGCCTGATCCTTTTTGCCCTGATAGGAGCTGGAATTTATTCTTTAAAAACAATTAACCTCGATTCGGTTCCGGATATTACCAACAATCAGGTGCAGGTGATTACAATTTCTCAGAATCTATCCACGGTAGATATCGAACAATTTGTTACCTATCCGGTAGAGCTGGCTATGGCAAATTTACCGGGTGTAATCGAATTGCGGTCAGTGTCCCGCTTTGGGTTATCTGTAGTTACCATTGTGTTTAAAGATGATATGGGCACTTATCTGCCAAGACAGGTCGTACAGGAGAAACTCAATGCAGTAAAAGACCAAATCCCAAGTCAATTCGGCGAACCATTTATGGGGCCTATTACAACTGGTTTAGGGGAGATCTTCCAATACACGATAAAACCTAAACAAGGTTATGACACCACATATACTCCAATGGAATTGCGTACCATTCAGGACTGGATTGTAAAACGCCAAATGGCTTTAATTCCGGGTGTTGTAGAAGTAAATTCTTTCGGGGGGAATATTAAACAATATGAGATTGCCCTGAATCCCGATAAATTGAATGCCATGAATGTTTCAATGACCGAGGTTTTTGAAGCATTGGAAAACAACAATGTCAATACAGGCGGAGCATATATTGAGAAAAGCCACATGGCCAATTTTATCAGGGGCGAAGGTTTAGCCCGAACATTGGATGATATAAAGAATATCGTTATAAAAAACGACAATGGGATACCCATTTTGATTAGTGATGTAGCTGAAAAAGTTCATTTTGGCAGCCAGGTTCGTTATGGAGCTTTCACGCAGGAAGGGCATGAAGCAGTTGGGGGTATGATTTTGATGCTGAAAGGAGAAAATTCGAACGAAGTTATACAAAGTGTAAAAACCAGAATCGCCGAAGTACAAAAGACTTTGCCTAAAGGACTGGAAATAGCTCCTT
>DPRM01000021.1:0-139 GCA_003537645.1 Prolixibacteraceae bacterium | reverse complement strand
GGGAAAATGTTCCGCCCGATGGCTTTCACATTCGGTTTTGCCGTTATCGGAGCCATACTGCTCTGTCTTACCTACGTTCCTATGATATCTTCCGTAGTAATGAAACCAACGAAAAACAAAAACAGTTGGTTTGCACGTT
>DPRM01000147.1 GCA_003537645.1 Prolixibacteraceae bacterium | reverse complement strand
ATTTTAGTCGGTCAATAATGATTTTATTATATTTCCGCAGACTTCCGCCTGTAAATCAAATTGATTTAAATAATATATTTGAACCGAATTTTTTATCACTATGAGCGCTTCAGGAAAAATTGGCTTTGCTTTAATTTTCGTGCTGATTATTGTCAGCCGGATTTTCGCATTCCCGTCAGGAAGCCATGTTCCAAATACTTACCCGATTACAGAAAAGAATGAATCAGTGCCGGTTCCGGAGATTAAAAATCCGGTTAGTAGTTACCTGCTGGCCATCGAGGTAAATAATTTCGCCCAGGTTATTGGCGAAAAACACCGTCTCAATTCGTTGTTTGTTCATAAAAATCAGGAAATTCCGTTTAATTTCGATTTTCGGACTTATGCTGATTTTCCAATTCCAACCATTTACAGTTCACCGGTTCCCATTTTTATTCGAGGGCACGCTTTGCTGAATTAGCCTTTACTCACTCTTGTTTCCCGTAAAAACAATCTTTGACTCCAGAGGGATTAAAGAAAAATATTCTGATACGGATTAGTTTGTATTGAATTTCAGTAAATAAAAATCGAATAAATTTTACATAATGGAAAATAAAGAACAGGCCAACGTGCCAAAAAAGAAAAAAATGAATGATTTTGTACTTACATTTTTAGGAATTGCCGCTCTCATCGCAGCATTGTTGCTGCTTAAATATTTGATGGGCGCAATGCATGTAGTATAATCATTTTAAGCCACATATCTATCCTGAAGTCCTGTTGACGTTTATATAACTGCCAACAGGACTTTGCTTTTTGCGGTGTGCGGCTGAATTTGCTGTTTTCGCTATATTTGTTGCCACAGATTTTTTTAGACTAAAGCTATGAATATCGAGGAATTAAGGGAATACTGCATTTCGAAACCCGGAGTAACCGAAGAGTTTCCGTTTGATGAAGTGACGCTGGTTTTTAAGGTGATGGGTAAAATGTTTGCCCTTACCAACCTCGACGGCGACTGGAGCCTGGCTCTGAAGTGCGATCCGCAGCGGGCCATCGAATTGCGTGAGCAATATCCAGCCATACAACCTGGTTATCACATGAGCAAAGTTCACTGGAACACAGTGATGATGGATGGGTCGCTCTCCCAAAAGCTGATTTTGGAACTGATTGACCACTCCTATCAGTTGGTGGTTGATAAGTTACCCGGGAAACTTAAGCAAAGCCTCATCCCCACCCCTTCTCCGAAGAAAAAGGGTGACAGGTGACCGAAATTAGAATCATGGCTCAAAACAAAATTAGATTCTGCAATTTTTATACAGCGCCAAAAAGTACTCCATTTGCAGGCATGGGGAATTGGGGGAGCAAAAATTAATATTTATGAAAACATACGAATTAAACGGAGAAGAATACATCGAACTGATCAAATTACTGAAAATCATGCGGATCAGCGAATCGGGCGGACAAGCAAAAATGATGGTCGATGATGGAATTGTTTTCCGCAACGGAGAGCAGGAATTCCGCAAACGGGCAAAACTACGAACCGGCGACGTGATTGAAGTGATGGATTTTAAAGTCAGGATTCTGTAGCAATTCGAGACGAGCTATTACTTAACCATAAGACAATCTGAAAGTTGAATGCACCAATCTGATTTACAGTGTCGAGCGCATTGTTCTATTTTGTATTTTTGCCGATAACCCAAACCACCACTTTGATAGCCCTAAAGGCCGTTTTGCTAGTTGTTACTTTCTATTTTGAAGGTTAAAGCTACTTTTACAATGGGATAAGAAAAAGAGTTTGTGCGCATGGGGGAATTTTACATTACACGTTATTTGTACCTTTCGGTTATTTCTGCTAAAAGACAATCAGAGTCTGTCAGTCAGCAAATCATCAAACCGTTTTCGTGGGTAGTAAATGTGTTTTTTTTATTCGTTGGATTCCTGACGAATAAACCTGCTATGATATTGGCACTGGGAACTCTCACTGTTTTAGACTTTTGCTTAAAACTGGGGGGGAGTATGAGAGGGAAATTACTTCTTTCAAAAAAAATAGGAGTTTTCATGATCATGATGACTGGTTTGATGGTGGGAGCAGGAAGTGTTTTCGGAAAAAATGAACACCCGACATCACTTTCCAGTTTAACCGGAGGATCAACCGTTTGCGCTGGGTCACCAGTAACTTTGAATTTAAATATCACATCTTCTCAAACTTGTAGCTCTGGAAATCTATCATCAACTGTTACTGTTAGATTTTATAGCAACTCAACGCAATCTAATATTGGTGGAACTCTTGTATATACTGCTACTTCGTATGAGGCCACCGCTAGTACAGTTACATCAACATATTCTTTTACTGCCATAAGTACACTTTATTATTACGCTATTGTTAGTTTTACCGAAACTGGCTGTGATGCTGCAGGATCACTTACAACAACAACAGGCCAGATGGCATTAGTTACTGTTCAGACACCATCGCCCCCCACTACAATAGGTGCTTCTATCTGCATTGGTTCTACTGCAACCTTGTCGGCATCGGGGGCTATTGCAGGCCAGTTTTATAAGTGGTACGACGCTGCCAGCGGAGGAACCCTACTTAAAACCAGTTCAAGCAACAGTGATAACACTTTTACAACCCCAGTACTTTCTGCCACAACCAATTACTGGGTTTCAATATTAAGTGCCGGGGGCTGCGAAAGTACACGCACGCAAGTTACCGCAACTTATCCGTCAGCATCTCCTGATTCACAAACAACTGCCGGAACTGATTCATGGATTGGACATGTTTATGATGGATTAAACTTCAATACTTATTTTGGCACTTTTACCGAATCAGAAGCAATTGATCAAAGTTTTGGAGGAACGGGAGCTTGCTTTGCCTTAAATTCAAGTATTGGTACACGGACAATCAATACCGAAACTTTTTCTGTTCGGTACCGGATGAATTCCACAAAAAAAGGATTATACGTTGCTAATCTGGGTTCAGATGATGGTAGCCGTTTAACCGTTGATGGCACCTTGGTTTATAACAATTGGGTTGATCAAGCTTTTTCTAGCCGGCCCAGAGTATTATTTAGCCTGACAGGAAGTAGCAACTTAGCTTATGAGTTTTATGAAAATGGTGGAGGCAACCAAGTTGTATTTAATAGTTTAACGCTAATACTCTCAAATACGCTCTCGACAAATACAACTCAAAACATTTGTTTCGGTCAATCAGGCATTGCTATTAGTGGCGATGTGTACGGAACTTTGCCATTAGGCATTTCCCTTTCCGGAACCGGATATCAATGGACTTACAGTACAACACCTGGCGGATTAAGAACAGCAATTTCAGGGGCAACAGGCGCAACATTTACACCCAATACAACAGTCGCACCTTTTAATGTTGCCGGAACCTACTATGTTTATCGAAATGCAATTCTTTCAAGTGCCAATAATATAGCTCCAAATCCTTATGTGGCAACAAATGAATCGAATGCGGCAACAATAACAGTTAATGCTCCAATAGCCAACAACACGATAAGTGCCGCACAAACATTTTGCGCAAGTGGTGATCCTGCACAGTTGAGCGGTTCAACTCCGACAGGTGGAAGCGGGACATACGCCTATCTGTGGCAATCATCCCCCGATAATGCAACGTGGACAGATATTGGTTCAGCCACTTCTCAAAACTATGATCCGACTACAATAGCTTCTACGACTTATTACAGGAGAGTGGTAAGCAGTGGAAGTTGTTCGATGATTTATTCTACATCGGTACAAATTCAGATAAATCCTCTTCCTACCGCATACAATGTTACCGGAGGAGGCTCATACTGTTCGGGTGGTTCAGGAATTTCTGTTGGTCTTGGCAATTCACAAACAGGTGTCAATTATCAATTGTACAATGGCGCTTCAACGGTTGGATTGCCGGTTGCCGGAACGACCGGTTCCGCAATCAGTTTTGGGAATCAGACCTCTGCCGGAACCTATACGGTAAGAGCAACCAATGCTACAACTTTTTGTGAACAGAATATGACTGGAAATGCGAGTATTACCGTCAATCCCCTCCCCTCCCCAACCCTTGCGCCAACAGGCACAGAGGCTTGCGCTACCGACAATGTGGTTTATACTACAGACTCGGGCCAAACAAATTATACTTGGACTATGCCGGGTTCAGTCCTTAATACTGATTATACAGTTATTGCTGGCGGAGGTACAAATGATAATTCAATTACCCTAAAATGGATTACGGCAGGGAGTAAATCAGTAAGCGTAAATTATACCAATACCAATGGCTGTACCGCCGTAACGGCAACAACATCAACCATTACAGTACACCCGATACCGGTTATTGGAAGTTTTAATTAAACGACAAAAGTGATAGATATGAAAACAAATTCAATAAAAAAAACAACCAATTCACCTCTAAAAGAGGAAAACTCGCCACACAGCGATGATGACCCTTAAGGAATATTTAGTGACAGTGAACGATATAAATACGAGATAATCAAATAAATAAAAAACAAATAAAAGAAACGTAAATTTTTAATTTTTAATGTTATGAAAAAACAATTATTTTCTTTGGTAATGATGCTCGCACTTGTGATAGTAGCGGGTAGTGCAATGGCACAAACAAACGTCACTCCTTATCCCGGTGGAACATATTCTTATACGCTAAGTGGTATTAAAACAAATTCTGCAGGTACTGCTGTAATTGCAATCACAGGAGCTAACGCAACCATCAAAAATGTTGAAGGCTCTGGTATCGATTATGCCGGGACAAACATAGCTACCCCTGCAGCTACTGTTTTTACATTAAACTTCGACATTACTTATGGTCTTCTTGCAACAGGTACGCGCACGCTTACTGTCACTGTTACTGATGGTGCTGCTTCTGGTAGTTGCTCAAACTTTATTGAATTAGAAGTTATTATAAACCCTTTACCGACTCTTGCACTTTCAATTGCTGCATCTGAAAGTGATTATTGTCAGAATAAGAAAAGTAGCCCATTAGTTGACAATGAAGCTGCTTCTGTTGGAGCAACAACAAATAGCTTTACATTTACCGTTAGTCCAACTATAACGAATGATCCTGACGTATATACTTATAGTTATGCCATTACGATGCCTGCTGCTCAAGGTCTGGCAACTTATGATATAGCATATGCAGGACCTGGCACATGGAATGAAGGTGCAGGAACGGTTACTGGTGCAACGAGTGAGACTGATGGAGTATTTACAGTTACATTTACTACCACAACCGGATTAGCTCCAATAGATCTTACTGCAACAATAACTGGCACACCAACTCTTACTGCAACTAATGGTGGTGCAACATATAATGGCACTATCACCACTGCATCTGATGCTGTTAGTGTTAAAACAATGCCTTCGATCGGGACTTTCAATTAATCTAAAAAATGTCCCAATTAAAACATATCATCATACTTGTGATTACGCTGTTTGCCTTCGGGCAGGCAGCTGAATCGCAGAGTACGGCGGTTCGCCCTTACGAAGGGGCGATGCACGTTTATACCTGCAATGGTATAAGTGCTGGTGCCGACTACAATTTCTACATCACGGCCAACGCCGATGGTTCCGGACGTTTTGATGATGGGTTGACAGGTGAATTTGATATTATTAATGAAAAAGGAAAAGTTGGTGAAGATGGTTTAGCATCAAGTCCCATTCAATGGAACATGGGTGCTTCTATGCGCATTTACTATTTATGGTTGGAAGCCACCGCTCCGGGAGGATGTTCGAATTACATCAGCATGCAAATCGCACCACAGCTCAATGTCTTCGATATTCTGTCGGAGAACATTCCGGTTGACAATACGGTGAGCTGCCCGGCAATTGCCTCAACAGATGGCTTTAACGCCATTGCCTCGACCTACGATGCGGGTTCGACTACCCTGAATTTCAAAATCAGGAGAGAAAACGGCACTACCAATAACTGGTCGTTTGAACCCGTACTAACTGTCGATCCGGCCTATAATCTGGGCATTTCGATCGTTTCAATCGTTGGGGTAAATTCAGGAAATCTGACAGCCGACACGAATAAACTTTACACGGTGAATGGCACCGACAGTGAAGTTATTGTGACTGTGGCGGTTAAGAATCTTCCGGGAACCATACAAGAAGTAAGCCTGATGATTAAAAATCAGGGCGAAAACAACACCAACTTACAGGATAGTAATCCTGCCAATGACACTGTCAGACACCGGATCGAAATCATGCCGGTTATCAATGGCTTGCAAGGAGTATAAAGAAAAACCCAACCCGGCCCTCTCTCCACGATGGAGAGGGGCAAGGGCTGTGGTTAATGGGAAAGCGCCCTTCCCTGCCTGTCCGCATTTTGGCGGATTTCCTCTAAGGAGGAAAGCTTTGGACAACAGATTCGCAATTGTTTCAGCGCCTCCAGGCGCACAATATTTATAGAACGAAATATCAGGATAATTGAAAAAGGGTATTCTACATAGAATTTTAATGATGATCCTTGTTTGGTCGTTGTCGGTTACGTTTGTAGCCGCGCAGCAAGCCTACAGGGTACTTCGTGGTTCTGTAAAAGAATACAAAGTTGACAAACCTGCGGGCGAGTCTAGCTATTTATGGCAAATATTTACCGATGTAAGTCTCACTACACCTGCAACTTCAGACAGGGTTGAATTAAACCTGCCGGGACCCGGCCGCGAAAATGAAGTTCGTGTAAACTGGAAAACAATAGGCAGCTATTACCTGTTGGTTTCGGTAACCGGCGACAACGGTTGCTCTAACCGAATGGCATGGCCATTCATTGTCGATCCGACCAGCGAACCGCCCATTGCAAAAATTCTGGGCGCACCAGTTATCACTATCGGAAATTGCAACACATCAGAAATTACTCTTGATGCAAGTACATCAAGCGGTAATCAACTTATTTACAACTGGTCGCCATCTGTTTATCTCGACGATGCCTCAAGTTCCAAACCAAAGTTCCTTCCCGGAAAATCGACCCGTTATCTCTTGACAGTTACCGATATCGAAGGCCAGAAAGATACCACTTCGGTACTCGTATCAATTGCCGATGCTCCGCTGGCTGTTACCGACAAAAATGTATTTGTTAATTCGCCCAACGAAACTATTTTGCTGAATGGTGCAAAAAGTACCGGCACTGGATTAACTTATCTGTGGTTATCGAACGAAGGAATTATTGTTGACGGCGAAACCAAACCAACCGCTTTGGTTAGCGGACTCGGAACTTACTATCTAAACATCACCGATCAGTTTGGCTGTATAAGCCGCGATTCGGTAAACGTCGGATTGTATATTCAGGCGGGAGATGATACAATTAGCACACGGATCAACGAAAAAGTGGCCATCAATGTGCTGCGAAACGACAAACCCCGAAATTCGATCAACCTGTCGAGCATTTCGATTGTGACATTGCCTTTGCATGGAAACGCATCAGTATCAGCCGATTCGGTAATTACTTATACGCCCGACCAGTACTACACCGGTCAGGATGATTTTGTGTATCAGGTTTGCGATTATTTCGAGAATTGCGATCAGGCCAAAGTGCTTGTGTTAATTAACGACCTGCCTTTCTTTATTCCTGAAGCATTTTCGCCCAATGGTGACGGCATTAACGACCAGTTCGAAATAAAAGGGCTGGCTAAATACCAAACCGTTGAAATGGAAATTTTCAACCGGTGGGGAAACATTGTTTTCCAATCGAAAAACTATGGCAACGGCCCCGGAAAAGAAGGATTCTGGGACGGAACAGCTAAAAACGGAGTGCGCATTGGTTCAGGACCGGTAGCAAGCGGAACGTATTATTTTATTTTAACCCTGAATGGAAACGAAAAAATAAGCCGGTCGATTTATTTGGATAGATAGAGTGAAAGGAGACCAGGCGAAAGGGCGAGCGGCGATGCGTAGAGCATCGTTGCGAGACCGACGAAGAAGGACAAAGCAATCCCGTGATTGAAATGGAAATGAGGAGATTTGAAAATTTGAAAATGATAAAAGGCACCTTTAAGTGCAGAATATTTATAGAAGCAATAGATTGAGAAACTCGAATTACATAAAACATTTAAATCGAATTATTACCGGGATTTTTCTGGTAACCGCCCCCCTGTTTTTTTCAGGGAAAGTTATTGCGCAACAGGATCCGATGTACACACAGTACATGGAAAACCTGATGACCATCAATCCTGCTTATGTCGGATCAAAAGATTTGCTTAGCCTGATGGTTGTGTCGCGCGATCAGTGGGTTACAATGGCCGATGCTCCGGTGACAAGATCAATTGCAATGCATTCCCCGGTCAATAATACAAACATGGGGCTTGGCTTATCATTACTGCACGACAAAATAGGTCCGGTAAAGCAAACCGGGGTATATTTCGACTATTCATATACGTTACGCTTCAATAACCAGCACAATCTCGGACTTGGACTTAAAGCAGGTGTAAACTTTTACGATGCCAGCCTGAACGATTTACTGACCAATGATCCTGATGACCCGGTTTTTGCCAGCGACATCAACCGCAACTTCTTACCCAATTTTGGAGTTGGCGCTTTCTATTATACCAATCGCTATTATCTTGGTTTATCTATTCCAAAACTCATAAAAAACACGATCAATAAAAATGGATTTGCGGTTGACCATGTAAACAAGGAGGAAATTCACCTCTTTTTAATGGGCGGGTATGTACTCGATGTAAATAGAATTGTTAAATTTAAGCCGTCCTTTCTTTACAGGTATGTGAGCAATGCCCCTTTATCATTCGACCTGAACGGCACATTCATGTTTTACGACCGGCTTTGGTTAGGAGCAATGTACAGATTAGGAGAGTCGTTTGGAGCTTTGTTTCAGATCCAGGCGACCAACCAGCTGAAAATCGGGTATTCTTACGATCTTCCGATTTCGAAGCTGGGAGCCTACAACAAAGGGACTCACGAAATAATGCTTAGTTTTGATTTTAATTTCAATCGAGGCAGAGTTAGGTCACCAAGGTATTTTTAGTAAAACGGTCGGACGCCAATGGCAAAAAACTGGAATATATATCTGTTATTGCTGATTGCTATTTGTATGATTCCGGATCATGCATTCAGTCAGAAACTTACCACAAAACTGGCTGATAAAAGTTTTGCTGAATTTGCATATATTGATGCGATAGAATTGTACGAATATGCTTACAGCCGGGACACAACAGATAACTATGTCATAAAGCAACTGGCCGAATCGAACCGGAATGTTGGTAATACCGAAGAAGTTGAGCGCTGGCTCAAAAAACTGATCGACCGCCACGCCGAGCAACCCGAAGATCTTTTCAACTACTCGCAGGCTCTTAAAAGCAACGGAAAATACCTGATTGCAGAACAATGGCTGAAAGAATATTCAGACCTGCGCCCCGAAGATGGCCGTGTAAATATTCAGGTTTCGTTGCTCGAATATATTCAGTTTCTGATGCGCGACTCAACCAGTTACGAAATCCGAAACGTATCGGTAAATACTCCCGGCTCCGAAATGGGACCGGCTTTTTACAAAGATCAGTTCATTTTTTCATCCACTTCCATAGGCACCAAATCAGGAGCTACTTATAAATGGAACGAACTCCCCTATCTCAATTTGTATTCAGCAAAAATAAACGCTGCCAACGGAGATATATCAGGACCACAGCCATTTGCCCCAAAATTAAAAACGACCTATCACGATGGGCCCGTTTCGTTTGATCAAAAAAACGAGCTCATATATTTTACCCGGAACAGTTTTGTAAAGGGTAAAACTTCGAAAAGCAGCGAGGGAATTGTAAATCTCAAAATTTTCCTTGGAAAACTTGAAGACGACGATTGGAAACTAACTGGCAGTTTCAGGTACAACAGCAACGAATATTCTGTTGGGCATCCTTCAGTTGATAAAAACGGAACCGTGCTGTATTTCGCATCCGATATGCCGGGAGGTTACGGCAATTCTGATATTTATTTCAGCGTACTTTCGAATGGACAGTGGAGCAAACCTTTCAATCTTGGGCCAAAAGTAAATACCGAAGGAAACGAGTTTTTCCCGTTTATCAGCAATGATGGGGTTCTCTATTTTTCAAGCAACGGACATGGTGGACTGGGCGGACTCGACATTTACTTTTCGGTTCCTGAACAAGGAATTTTCAACAGCATCGAAAACATGGGATATCCGGTCAATTCATCGAAAGACGATTTTGGGATGACACTCGACTCAACCGGAATGAAGGGTTATCTTTCGTCGAACCGACTGGGAGGAAAGGGCAACGACGACTTGTATTTTCTTAAAATATTACGCGTTCCGGTAATTATTCGCGGAGTGGTAAAAGACCGCGACACCAAAGATGTACTTCCTGACGCAACTGTTACGGTGATTGATGAAAACGGTAAAACCATTTTAACCAGCACCACCCGAACCGATGGGCAGTTCGAATTCGAAGTAAATAAAGGACAGCATTACATCGTAAATGTGGTGAAAGAATTCTATATCGAGAGCGAAAAAGACTTTGCAACCACGACACTTCGCCCTAATGATGAAGTATTTTCAGAAATATTTCTGGAGCAGAAAATTGAAGAACTCGATAATTCGCCTGCCCCGATAAACATGGAAGAAGAAGATGGACAAGCATTGCAGGTAATTGAAATAGAATACATTAACTACGACCTCGACAAATCGGACATTACCGGAGGCGCGGCTGCGTCACTCGACAAATTAATTGCACTCCTGAAAGAATTTCCTGATCTCGAAATAAGAATTGAATCGCACACCGATGCCCGTGGAAGCGACGAATACAATTTACTATTATCGAAAAAGCGCGCCAAGGCGGCATTCGATTATGCCATCAGCAAAGGAATCGATCCGAACCGGATGCTTTATCAGGGATATGGCGAAACCAAACTGCTCAATAATTGCGGAAACGGCGTTCAGTGTTCGGAAGAGCAACACGAAGTAAACCGCCGCTCGATTGTAAAAGTGGTACGCAAAGGAACCTATCAGGAAAAACGAGGTCAGAAAAATATCTTCTATTTCTAATCACTTCGTTTCGTGTTCTTTCCTGAATTCCATCGGACTTTTGCCCGTTTTATCCTTGAATATGCGCGAAAAGTAGAAATACGATTCAAATCCAAGATCAATGGCAATCTCCTTAAAACTTTTATCGGTTGACACCAGCAAGTCCTTTGCCTTTTGAATCCGCAGCGAAAGGTGATATTGTGTGGGTGAAATGCCCGTATATTTCCTGAACATTTGCCTGAAATATGAATAGCCCACATGAAGCTCTCCGGCCAGCGTCTCAATATTTACATTGGCGTGCAGATTTTCCCTGAAGTACAGGCAGGCTTTCCGGATGGTACGTTCGATCGTTTTTCCGGCAAACTCCTGATTCCTGACAACCGACAATATTTTACTCAGCATCAGAATTGTAGTTGAAGCTGCCACCTGCTGATGTCCGGTTTTTTCGTCTTTCACCAACTGAATGATTTCAAAAAACAGCTTCAGCAAACTTTCCTGAAAGCCAACATACAAAACAGGTTTTCCAGCCTGAAAAAACCCATCATGAAACAGGTTCGAACAAAATTCACCGTTGAACCCGATGTAATGTTCGGTCCATCCGGTATTCTGATCGGGTTTATAGCGATGCCACATTCCCGGACGAAGAATGAGCATCGAGCCCGGAACCACATGAAACTGTTCGGTTGCAGTTTCAAAAATTCCTGAACCTTCTGTAATATAATTGATTTGGTATTCCTGAAGAACGCGTCCTTTCTCCCATGTAAAGAAATAGCCGCTCGGGTGCATTCGTGGCGGATAAACCAGCGAAGGCGGTATTTGTGCATAGCCTGCCACCGTCAGACACAAGCCCCATTCCTTATCCAAAGGCCCTGAATTAATGTATTTTACAAACGATTCGTTCATATTAGCCTTCCCCAAACCTCCTCCGAAAGAGGAGGCTTAAAAATCGATATTCGTTAAATTTCGCTTTTATCTAAAATAAAGTCACCTATTATAAGGCATAAACCTTTAAAACTGCATTACCCTGCACCCTTCCCAATTTTAGGGAAGGGGCCTTTGTGTCATTTTGTACAAATCAAGAATCATTTTACACATTGATTAGCTATAATTACAAAGTATCTTTACATTTACAAAGCTAACTATTAAAGTCATAAAAGATAAAAATTAACTAAACAAAACTATGAATGCACTATTAGGGATTATTTTTCATACCATCGGCGGCGGCGCTTCAGGCAGTTGGTACATGCCATACAACTGGGTAAAGAAATGGCGCTGGGAAGTTTATTGGATTTCCGGTGGAATTTTCTCGTGGCTGATCATGCCCATGCTTGCTGTAATGTTGACTATTCCCGACTGGCAAGGGATTTTACAAACCACTCAGGGACGTATTATCCTCAATACCTATATTATGGGTTTGCTATGGGGTGTTGGAGGTTTGACTTACGGACTGGCCATCCGCTATCTGGGGATGTCGCTGGGAAACTCGGTATTGTTAGGAATTACCTCTGTCGTTGGTTCGCTGGGCTTGCCTATTTTGCGAAATGTCCCTGGCATTGCCGAAATAATCCCGAAAGGACTATCGCTCACCGATTTATTTAGCAGTACAGGCGGACAGATTGTTTTACTGGGTATAGCAATTTTGTTGGTCGGAATCATCTTTAGCGGGCGCGCCGGAATCAGAAAAGATCAGGATCTGGGCAAAAACAAAGAGGGAGTTAACAGCGAATTCAAGCTGTCAAAAGGATTACTGATTGCCGTTGTTTCGGGTGTTTTAAGCGCATTTTTCAGTTTTGGGATCGATGCAGGGAAAGAAATGGCTGTTGTTGCCAGATCGTTGGCTGTAGAACAGGGCTATTCTTTTGTAACAGAGGCTGAAGGCGGGTTCAAATACCTCTTCGAAAACAACATTATCTTTTTTGTAATTCTCTGGGGTGGACTAACCACCAACCTGATCTGGACCACCGCCCTGATTTTCAAGAATAAAACCGGCGGCGACTTTGTTGACAAAAAAACACCGCTGCTTCGCAACTACCTTTTCTGTGCGCTGGCCGGGACTACCTGGTTTCTGCAATTCTTTTTCTACGGTATGGGCGAAACCAAAATTGGCAACGGCGCCAGTTCCTGGACACTTCACATGGCCACCATCATTCTAACCGCCAATCTTTGGGGTTTCTACCGCAAGGAATGGAAAGGCGTTTCAAAGAAAACCCACAACATGATTCTTATTGGGATCGGTGCGATTCTTCTGTCGGTTATTATTATCGGAATCGCCAAATGGTTATATCCTGAATTAAATGCGCTCGGATAATGGAACGTCTCGCTTTTAAAATGTACCTCAACGAAGGGCAAAAAGAAGAATACAAAAAACGCCACGACGAATTGTGGCCCGAATTGCACCAACTTCTGAAGGATGCCGGAGTGAGCGAATACTCCATCTTTCTGGACGAAGAAACCAGTACGCTGTTTGCCTTTCAGAAGGTGAGCGGCGAAGGCGGTTCGCAGGATCTGGGGCAAACCGAAATCGTTCAGAAATGGTGGGCTTTTATGTCCGGCATCATGAAATGTAATCCGGATAATTCTCCGGTTACCATTCTGTTGGAAGAAGTATTTTATATGGAATAAATCCCGGTGCGCTGCACCTAAAATCGTGTTTATTTGGATATGCTCTATAAATATTATGCAGCTCTGCTGCTAACGGTGCAGCGCACCGAAATATTTGTAGAGCAAGAAAATAAAGAAAAAAAAATCGTCCGGAAAATAAAGCAGAACAAAACTTTGTCCCTTTTCAGGACGAAACAGGCTCATGCTTATTAAGAATTTTCAATAAATTAAACACAACACTTAAAACTAACCAATATGAAACAAACGGCATTTTTGACGAGACTTCTCGTTTTCTTATTTATCATCAGTGGCTACAGCGCATTTGCAGCCACAAAAACCGAAGTAAAAGAACTGGTTTGCGAATATCAGGTAAACCCAATGGGAATTGATGTTCAGAAACCGCGCCTTAGCTGGCAAATTATTTCTGCTGAAGAAAACCTCCTTCAAACGGCCTACGAAATTAAAGTAACCGACCAATCGCCTAAAGGAAAGCAAATCTGGACTTCAGGAAAAGTAAGCTCCGACCAATCGGTGAATGTGGTTTACGATGGGCCTGCATTAAAGTCGATGCAGCGGGTTTACTGGCAGGTTCGCGTTTGGGACAACAAAGGCAAAGTAACCGCATGGAGCGCTCCCGCTTACTGGGAGATGGGAATCCTGGAACCTGAAACATGGAAAGCTGAATGGATTACCATTCCATCAGAATCGACAGTAAAAGGATCAAAACCTTCGCAATACTTCAGAAAAGAATTTTCTTCCGGAAAAAAAATTAAATCAGCCCGTGTTTATGTCACTTCACTGGGTCTTTACCAATTGTTTCTGAATGGCAATAAAGTAAGTACCGATTTGTTTACTCCGGGATGGACCAGCTACAAAAACCGCATTCAATACCAAACCTACGATGTCACGTCGATGATTCAGCCGAAAAACGCGATTGGTGCAATTTTAGGCGATGGCTGGTACCGCGGAAACATCGGATGGGAAAGTCAGGATGGCTATTATGGAAACAAGCTGGCATTGCTGGCACAACTTCAAATTAACTATACCGATGGTACAAGCGAAATGGTTGTTTCCGATCAAAACTGGAAGGTTACCAACAATGGACCAATTCTTTTCTCGGATATTTACAACGGCGAAACTTACGATGCCCGTAATGAACTGACGGGTTGGTCAAATATTGGTTTCGACGACAGCCAATGGGGAAATGTTTCAACCCTAAATCATTCGAAGAAAATACTGATTGCACCACAGGGAGCAGTAGTAAAAGCCATCGAAGAAATTAAACCTGCCAAGTTGATTACTACCCCAAAAGGCGAAACAGTTCTGGATATGGGGCAAAATATGGTTGGCTGGGTTCGTCTGAAAGTTCAGGGAAAAAAGGGCGACAAGATCACTTTGAAATTCGCTGAAGTGCTGACCAAAGAAGGCAACTTTTATACCGACAATCTTCGAAAAGCCAAATGTACCGATTTGTATATCCTGAAAGGCAACGGCGAAGAAGTTTACGAACCTCATTTTACATTCCACGGCTTCCGGTTTGTACAAATAGAAGGTCTTTCAGCGCAGCCATCGCTCGATCAGATTACCGGAATTGTGATCCATTCAGACATGAACCCGACCGGAACTTTCGCCTGCTCCGATCCTTTAATCAATCAATTACAACACAATATTCAATGGGGGCAAAAAGGTAATTTTCTGGATGTTCCGACCGACTGCCCGCAGCGCGACGAGCGTTTGGGCTGGATGGGCGATGCACAGGTTTTCAGTATGACTGCTGCGTTCAATTTCAATGTGGCGCCGTTCTATACCAAGTGGATGCGCGATGTAGCTGCCGACCAATTACCAAACGGATCCGTTCCCGACGTAATTCCGGATGTTTTAAAAGGTGGTGGCGGCAAAACAGCCTGGGCCGATGCATGCATTATTGTTCCCTGGACCACATATCTTGCTTATGGCGATCAGCGAATTCTGGAAGTTCAATATCCGAGCATGAAAGCCTGGGTTGAATACATGAAAACGAGAGCAGGTGATGATAATTTATGGACTGGCGACTGGCATTATGGCGACTGGCTGGCTTTTGCTACAAACCAATCTGATTATACCGGGGCAACTACCGAGAAAGACCTGATTGCAACCGCTTATTATTCATATTCGTCAGGATTACTGGGCAAAATTGCCGGAATTACCGGAAATACCTCTGACGCAAAAAAATATACTGAACTTTCAGAAAATATCAAGAAAGCCTTTGTGAAAGAATTTGTTACTTCTTCCGGACGTTTGGTTTCGCACACGCAAACAGCCTATTCGCTGGCACTGGCATTCGATCTTCTTCCTGAAGATTTGGTACCGAAAGCCGCTGCATTTCTGGCTGCTGATGTGAAAAAGATGGGACATTTAACCACCGGATTTGTGGGCACTCCCCTACTCTGCAAAACATTGTCGGCACACGGATTCGACGACCTTGCTTTTATGCTCCTGAACCGGAAAGATTATCCATCATGGCTTTATCCGGTTACCCAGGGCGCAACAACTATCTGGGAACGCTGGGACGGACAGAAACCCGACGGCTCATTTCAGGATGTGGGCATGAACAGTTTTAACCATTATGCTTATGGCGCTATTGGCGAATGGATGTACCGCCATGTGGCCGGTCTGGATCTCGATCAGGAAATGCCGGGCTACAAACATATTTTACTGGCTCCGCACCCCGGAGGAGGATTAACCAATGCCAATGCAGAATTCAAATCACTCTACGGAAAAGTAAAATCGGGATGGAAACTGGAAGGAAACGATTTCGTTTATGAAGTGACCGTTCCGGCAAATACCACCGCAACAGTTACTTTGCCTGCGGCAAAAGCCGATCAGGTGACTTTGAATGCTCTGGCTATTCCGGCCACAATGAAAGAAAGTTTGAAACAAAACGACAAAGGTGTGTCATTGAATGTTGGATCAGGAAGTTATACATTCAGGTATCCAAGCCCCATCCCCAACCCTTCCCAAAAATAGGGAAGGGAGTTTGTGTACAGAAAGCTTGAAGGTTAGTGCTTAAATGTGCAAATTTTATGTCGAGCAAAGCAAAAATTAACGAATGCCGATTCTTTAAGCCCCCTCTTTCGGAGGGGGTTTGGGGGAGGCTTTTAAATCATTAATAATGAACAAATCACGAATTGAGGCCGCCTATCAACTGGCAAAAGAAGAATACGCCGAACTGGGCATAAACACCGATGTGGTGCTGCAAAAAATGAACGATGTGATTATTTCGTTGCATTGCTGGCAAACCGACGATGTGGGCGGTTTCGAAACTCCGGATGCCACACTTTCCGGCGGTGGAATCCAGGCGACCGGAAACTACCCGGGCAAAGCTACTTCGATTGCCGAAATGCGTGCCGACCTCGAAAAAGTGCTTTCACTGCTTCCGGGCAAACAGCGGCTGAACCTTCATGCCATTTACGGCGATTTCAAAGGCGAATTCGTTGACCGCGACCAGATTGAAGTGAAACATTTTCAAAGCTGGATCGACTGGTGTAAAGCACAGGGAATCGGGATGGATTTCAACGCCTCCTGTTTTTCGCACCCGAAGGCTGCCGACGGATTTACCCTTTCGAGCAAAAACGAAGAAAACCGCAAATTCTGGGTGGAACACGTAAAACGCTGCCGCGCCATTTCGGCCGAAGCTGGAAAACAGCTCGGAACGCCTTGCGTGCACAATACCTGGATTCCTGATGGATCGAAAGATACGCCGATTGATCGCGCCGGATACCGCGCGTTGCTGAAAAAGTCGCTGGACGAAGCAATGGCTGTTGATTACCCGAAAACGCAGATGAAAGATGCCGTTGAAAGTAAGTTATTCGGCATTGGTGCCGAATCGATGACTGTTGGTTCGCACGATTTTTACCTTGGATATGCCATTAAAAACAACAAGTTGATCTGCCTCGACAACGGACATTTTCACCCAACCGAACAGGTGGGCGATAAAATTTCGGCCTGCCTGCAATTTATCGACGAACTGTTGTTGCACGTTACCCGTCCGGTGCGCTGGGACTCTGACCATGTGGTTACCCTGAATGACGATTTGCAGTTAATCGCTTCCGAAATTATCCGGAACAATTACCTCTGCCGCGTTAACATTGGGCTCGATTTCTTCGACGCTTCCATTAACCGGATTGGCGCTTATGTGGTGGGTACCCGTGCTGCCCAAAAAGCGTTCCTGATTGCGCTGCTCGAACCAACCCAAACAATGGTTGAAATGGAAGAAGCCGGTCAGAATTTCGAACGTTTGGCTATGCTCGAAGAATTGAAAACCAAACCTTTCAGCGCCGTTTGGGATTATTACTGCCTACAGGCTGGTGTAGCGGTTGGAACCGATTACATTGCCGAAATTCAGCAATACGAAAGAGAGGTTTTAAGTAAACGATAACGAGTTTCAATTTCATTAAAAAAGCCCTGAATCAGCAAGATCCAGGGCTTTTTTTAATTATTTTTAAGCGGAAAACTAGTCGGGCATATAACCACGAATAATTCCACGTTTCGAATCTTTTATGAATAAAAGAATTTCATCTCTTTCTGTTGAAGCGGGCATTTCGGCTTCAATAATCTCAACAGCCTGAGAAATATTCAATCCTTTCTGATAGATATAGCGATAAATTTCCTGCACCTCACGAATTTTTTCATTACTATAGTTGCGGCGACGCAGCCCGATTGAGTTGATACCCACATACGAAAGCGGTTCGCGACCAGCCTTAATAAACGGAGGAACATCTTTACGAACAAGTGATCCACCTGCAATCATAACATGCGAACCAACGTGTACGAACTGGTGCACGGCTACCATTCCGGCAAGTATGGCAAAGTCGTCAACAATTACCTCCCCTGCCAGCTGGGTATTATTCACCAAAATTACATTATTGCCAACAATACAGTCGTGGGCCACATGCACATAAGCCATTAGCAGACAATTATTGCCAATAACAGTTTTCCCTTTTGCAACGGTTCCACGGTTAATTGTAACAAATTCGCGAATGGTGGTATTGTCACCAATTTCAACGGTCGAATACTCACCCCTGAATTTCAAATCCTGCGGCGCTGCACCAATAACAGCTCCCGGGAAAATCCGGCAATTTTTACCAATTCGCACTCCAGGCAAAATAGTTACGCTCGACCCTATCCTCGTTCCTTCGCCAATAATCACATCTTTGTCGATTGTTACAAAGGGTTCAATAACTACGTTTTCAGCAATATTTGCTTCTGGATGTACGTAAGCCAATGGTTGTTTCATCTGTTGTTCTATTTTCTGTTTTAAATTAATTAATCTTTACAATTTGTGCCATGTAATCGCCTTCGGCAACAATAGAATCGCCCACGTAGCATATTCCACGCATTTCGGCAATGCCGCGGCGAATGGGCGAAGTAAGTATAACTTTGAAAATAATGGTATCTCCTGGCACTACTTTCTTCCTGAATTTAACATTGTCAATCTTCATAAAATAAGTTGAATATTTCCCTACCAGGTTACGCAGAACAAAAATTCCGCCTGCCTGCGCCATTGCTTCAACCAAAAGAACTCCGGGCATTACCGGCTCTTCAGGAAAATGTCCCTGAAAAAATGGCTCATTAACTGTTACATTTTTAACGCCGACAAGGTAATTGTCCTGAACATCGATCACTTTATCGACCAACAGGAACGGGAAGCGGTGAGGAAGCAGTTCCTTTATTTTATTGACGTCCATAATTACCGGTGATTTGGCATCGTAGTGTGGTGCTTTATCTATCGCGGCTTCTTTATGAATGGCCTTTGCAATCATCTTCGCGAATGCTGTGTTTGCCCCATGACCAGGTTTGGTTGCGATAATGCGGCCTTTTATCCTTTTCCCGGCCAATGCCAGATCGCCAATCACATCGAGCAGTTTATGCCGTGCACATTCATTATCATACTGTAATTCAAGGTTATTCAGTATTCCCTGTTCTTTTACCTCCACGCGTTTGTGGTTGAACAGGTCGGCTATACGGTCAAGTTCTTCCTGACTAACAGGCCGGTCGATAATCACAATGGCATTGTCAACGTCGCCACCTTTTACAAGGTTGTTTTTCAGTAAAAATTCAAGTTCGTGTAAAAATACGAATGTGCGGCAATTGGCAATTTCAGCTTTGAAATCTGCCAGAGAGTCCATTGAAGCGTACTGATTGTTCAGAACTGTAGAATTGAAAGAGATCAACACATTCAATGAATAATCGTTGTCGGGCAATGCGATAATTTCGGAACCGGTTTTCTCATTTTTATAAACGATCCGCTCCGTCACCACAAAATATTCACGCTCTGCATCCTGCTCAACAGTACCTGCTTTTTCTATTTCTTCAACAAACAAGCGGGCGCTGCCATCCAGAATTGGAACTTCCTCATTGTCAATTTCAATCAACACATTATCGAGATCCATGCCTGTCAACGCAGCAAGGCTATGTTCAATTGTGCTGATTCGCGCTCCCTGATATTCCAAAACTGTACCACGGGCAGTATCAACAACATACTCGGCACTTGCACCAATAACAGGTTTATTTTCAAGATCAACCCGTTGAAATTTGAATCCATGATTAACCGGAGCTGGCTTAAAAGTCATGCTCACAATGCAGCTGGTATGTAATCCCTTGCCGCTAATCGAAAATTCTTTTGCTAATGTTCTTTGTTTAACTGTCATTCTTTACTTAAAAAATTATTCTTCAAGCTTTATTTTAATCTGTGTAACTTGCTTAACGAGGTCGAGCACCTGATCGCGTAGTTGGGGTAGATTTCGGTAAACCGCTGTAACCCTGGCTGCCTGAGCAATATCCATCGCAGGAGCAAGTAATACGGTATTGTCAGATTTTATGCTGCGCGAAACACCCGACATGGCTCCCACATTAACGCGATCGCCAATTGTAATATGTCCGGCAACGCCAACCTGTCCGCCAAATCGGCAGTTACTTCCAATTTTCGAAGAACCGGCAATACCCGTAAGCGCAGCCATTACAGTATTTTCACCAATCTCAACATTATGGGCTATTTGCACAAGGTTGTCAAGTTTAGTTCCTTTTCTGATAATGGTCGATCCCATTGTTGCACAATCGATGGTAGTATTGGCGCCAATTTCAACCAAATCTTCCAGTATCACATTTCCGACCTGTGGAATTTTCTGATAAGTACCATCCTCTTTCGGGGCAAATCCAAATCCATCCGATCCGATTACAGCACCGGCATGGATAATACAGGCCTCACCAATTTTGGTGTCTTCGTATATTTTTACTCCTGAAAACAAAATGCTGTCGTCGCCAATAATGGTGTTGTCGCCAACATACACATGTGGATAAATCTTTACATGGTTGCCGATTCGTACATTTTTACCAATGTATGCGAAAGCGCCTACATAAATATTGTTTCCTAAAGTTGCGGTTGAATCAATAAACGAAGGATTCTCGATACCCGACTTGTTTCCTTTTGCCTGCTGATAAAGTTCGAGCAGCATTGCGAAAGCTTTGTAGGCATCCGGAACACGAATCAAAGTTGCTTTCACTTCACTTTCCGCCACAAAATCATCATTGACAATTACAATGGAAGATTCGGTTTCGTAAAGATATTTATTGTATTTCGGATTTGAGAGAAATGCCAAAGTTCCGGGTTTTCCTTCCTCGATTTTCGCTACGTCTGACACAATGATATTTGCATCACCTTCTACCCTACCTCCCAGAAAATCAGCAATGTTTTGGGCTTTAAATTCCATAATCACTTTTCTTAATGCCCCGCAAAAATAGATTTAAATTACTTAATGTCCAATTCTTTCGGATAACAGATAAAATATTTCCTGACAGTTTCAGACAAAACGGTCAGATTTATGTCCGAAGCATCTGATATATCACTAATCTTACTGTTCTTGAACAGAATATTAATTTTCTCGCTCGTCTCCTTGTTGTAGGCGCTGTTCGAGATTGTATCTGCAA
Organism: Prolixibacteraceae bacterium; assembly: GCA_003537645.1. GTDB lineage: Bacteria > Bacteroidota > Bacteroidia > Bacteroidales > Prolixibacteraceae > Aquipluma. The sequence continues at coordinate 72,251 of DPRM01000147.1, read as the reverse complement.
TCAGGAAATATTTGAGTTGGTCGTTGCAAACATTAAAATGCTTACAAATTTTTTCTTTTATCAAGTTTATTTTTTGCTCCTGAAATGGCTTTTTGCTAATCTTAATTTTATACAACCTGCGGTTGATAATGCATTTCGAAAGGTAGGATAAAACCACATCCCCGTTCTCCTGCCATTCCTTAACCGAAGCAATAATATCGTTATCGTCGAGGCCGGTAAAAAGATCGAGCGCAGGCCTGCCGTCAATAATCCGGTTGTTAACAAAATCATCGAGTGTGATTTGCCTGGTCAGAAAAGCTTTTAAGACCGGAGTTGCAAAAATATCGGTCCCATCTAAAGAAAGTTCGCGCGCACGTGCGAGAACATTAATTAGTAGATACTCTGCGGACAAAACAGTTTTATGCAAATACACCTGCCAATACATCAACCTCCTTGATATCAGGAAGTTTTCAACCGAATAAATACCTTTATACTCAACAACAAGTTCATCATTTTTCACATTCAGCATCTTAATTATCCGCTCCGAACTGATAACCCCTTCCGACACTCCCGAAAAAAAACTGTCGCGACTCAGATAATCAAGGCGATCCATATCAAGCTGACTGGCTACCAGTTGATGCAAAAAATGTTTGTGGTACTGATTTGTAAAAATGAGAATAGCCAGGTCAAGTTTGCCCTCAAATTGCCGGTTCAGTTCTTCCATCAGCAGCAATGAAATACTTTCGTGCGGAACTCCCTGAACCAGTGTGGTTTCAAGTGCATGCGAAAATGGTCCGTGCCCAATGTCGTGCAGCAAAATTGCGATGGTAACGGCGTCGGCTTCTTCATCAGTAATATCCTGACCCTTCAGCCTCAAAATTCCAATTGCAGATCTCATCAGGTGAACGGCTCCGAGCGCGTGTTCAAAACGGGTATGATTGGCGCCGGGATAAACCATGCACGATAATCCAAGTTGTTTGATCCGACGCAGGCGCTGAAAATAAGGGTGCTCAATTAAATCGAATACAAGTTCCGAACGGATATTGATAAAACCAAATACCGGATCGTTAATGATTTTTTTCTTATTCGTTTTCAATACATTAATTGTCTGTTTGTTAGGGCAAAAATAGAAAAGTTTTTTGTTTTATGTATCTTCTATATCCACTCCGGATTCCAAAATCGCAAGAATATCAAAATCCTTAAATAATTGATTTTGACAATTTAATAAAATTTACTATTTTTGTCGCGACAATTTTGGGAAACCAGAGGTAGGGGATCGAGAGTCCCCTATTTTATTACAAAAATATGATTGACAAAGCAAAAATAGCAGAACTTGTAAATGAAAAGCTTACAGATGACCAGTTTCTGGTCGATGTAACCATTTCGGCAGGCAATGTGATTCATATCATGGTTGACAGCGACAACGGCATTTCAATCAATCAAATAGTTGAAATTAGCAAGCATGTTGATGGTAATCTCGACAGGGAAGTGGAGGATTTTGAATTATCCGTATTTTCTGCCGGATTAACCGAACCTTTCAAGCTGGTACGTCAGTATAAGAAAAATGAGGGAAAAGAAATTGAAGTATTGCTCTTAAACGGGCAAAAACTTAGTGGACTGCTGATCGGAGTTGACGAACAGGCAATTGATCTGGAAGTTACAACCAAAGAAAAGCCGGAAGGATCGAAGAAGAAGGAACTCGTAACCAAAGTTCATCATTTGGAATATTCTGAAATAAAAGAAGCAAAAAAAATATTAAAATTTTAAAATTGGGACTAGATGGAGACTCTTAATCTTATCGACACCTTTGCTGAATTTAAGGAACTTAAAAACATCGACCGCGCCACAATGATGAGCGTACTTGAAGATGTTTTCAAAAATGTTCTGGAAAAAACTTACGGCACTGACGAAAATTTCGATGTGATTATTAACATCGATAAAGGTGACTTTGAGATTTGGCGAAACAGGGAAGTAGTTGCTGACGAGGATTTTGAAGATCCAAACAGGCAAATCACTCTCAAAGAAGCCAAAAAAATTGATGCAGATTATGAAATCGGAGAAGAAGTAACCGACGAGGTGAAACTTGCCCATTTTGGCCGCAGAGCCATTTTAAATTTGCGTCAAAATCTTGCCAGTCGCATAATGGAACTTGAAAAAGACCAGATTTTCTCTAAATACAAAAACAAAATCGGCGACATTGTAGCCGGTGAAGTTTATCAGGTTTGGAAAAAAGAAATCCTGATTCTGGACGACGAAGGAAACGAACTGATCCTGCCAAGGACAGAACAGATTCCTTCAGACTATTTCAGAAAAGGCGATAACCTTCGGGCGGTAGTTTATAAAGTTGAACTGAGAAACAACAATCCGCTTATTATACTTTCGCGTACATCAAGCGTATTCCTCGAACGTTTGTTCGAGCTCGAAGTTCCTGAAATCTTTGATGGTTTGATCACTATCAAAAAAATCGTAAGGGTTCCGGGCGAAAGAGCAAAAGTTGCCGTTGAATCTTACGACGAACGTATCGACCCCGTTGGAGCATGTGTTGGAATGAAAGGATCGCGTATTCATGGCATTGTTCGTGAGTTACGTAACGAAAATATAGATGTGATAAATTATTCGGCTAATACACAGCTGTTTATTCAGCGTGCATTGAATCCGGCTAAAGTATCGTCTATCAAATTGCACGAAGACACCAAAAGAGCCGACGTTTATCTGAAACCCGACGAGGTTTCGATGGCCATCGGTAAAGGTGGATTGAACATCAGGCTTGCCAGTCAGTTAACCGGCTACGAAATTGATGTTTACCGAGAGGTTGCACAGGACGATGAAGACGTGAACCTGGATGAATTCTCAGATGAAATTGAAAGCTGGGTAATTGATCAACTAAAATCAATTGGCTGTGATACAGCTAAAAATGTATTGACCCTCACACGGTCAGAACTGATTAAAAGAACCGATCTCGAAGAAGAAACAATTGACGAAGTTCTTCGAATTCTTAAAAATGAATTTGAATAAATCTGTTGGTTTATTCAAATTATTGCATGAAAATTAGGGCATTTTAGATTTTGAATGTAAAATTGCATCATCGTTAATTCCTTAAAAATATTTTGAGGTTTATTTAACTGGTTGGGTTTATGGTTATAGGAAGTATTAAACGATTAAGTAAAGTAGCGCGGGATTTTAATGTAGGTATATCTACCATCGTTGAATTTCTGCACAAGAAAGGATTTGCAATAGATACAGATCCAAACAACAAAATTTCAGACGATGCATACCATCTTCTTGAAAAAGAATACAAGGGCGATGTCAGTCTGAAAAAAGAGTCTGAAAAAATTAACCTGAAAATTCATCGGGGAGCTAAAGAATCTGTTTCGCTTGACGACGTAAAAGATTTGGGACGCCGTGTTGCCGACGAGGATTTTGACGATGGCGAAGTAATAATTAAAGGAAATACTTCTAAAAAAGCTGAGCCTTTTCATCATGCTGAGCCAAAACCCGCAAAACCCGAGCACAAAAACGAACCGTTTACAACCAGCAGGCATGAAATTGAGCCTCTAAAAGTACTCGGTACCATCGATCTCGATCATCTAAATACCCGCAAGAAAAAGGAAGAACCTGTTACCCACGCGGAAAAGCCCGCCCCCACCCCGCCAAAACCAGTAGAAAAACCAATACACGAACCTAAGCCAGTTGCTGAAGCTCCGGTGAAAACCGAAGAGGTGAAGGAAGCCAAGCCTGAAAAAATAGAAAAGACAGAAAAACATCCGGTAGCGCCAAAACCTCCGGTAGTTGAGGAAAAAATTATACAGGAAACTGAAGACACCAGTTCTGACGAAGTTATTACCACCAATGTTCCGAAGGTTGAAGAAGTAAAAGTAGTTGGACGGATCGATCTGGCTCTTCTGAACCAGAAAACAAGGCCTGCAAAAAAGAGTAAACGTCAAAAAGAAGACGACCGAAAAGATCGCGACCGTGTTCGTCGTGACGCACAAAAACCTGTCGAAAATGAAACTATCGTTCAGGAAGAATCAAATGATCAGGCCAAAACTACGCCTACAGTAATTAAAGCCAAAGCCGAAAGGCTTTCAGGCCCAACAGTTGTCGGCCGTATTGAACTTCCTTCAGAAAAGAAACCTGTAGTGGTTACTGCAGCCGATGCTGCCGCTCAGCAAGCCCGAAACAAAAAGAAGAGAAAACGTATTTCAAAAGATGCACCAGGAAACCAGCAACGTGTAAACACAGCCGACAAGCCAGTGGTGGCAGGTGAAAGGAGAAAACTTGTTGTTACAAAAAACATCGGAGGAACTGCTCCTGCCGGTGGTGGTGGAGCTGCTGGGGACAAATCAAAACTTAAGAAACGACCTCTCCTGAAAAGAGAAGTAAGTGAAGAAGATGTACAAAAACAAATAAAAGATACCCTTGCCCGCCTCACAACCAAAGGCACAAAATCAAAGGGATCCAAATACCGTAAAGACAAGCGTCAGATGGTCAGCGATAAAATGGCTGCTCAGGCTGAACGCGATACTGCCGACCACAATATTCTGAAAGTAACCGAATTTGTTTCAGTAAACGAATTGGCTACCATGATGGATGTTTCGGTTACCGCGGTTATTTCAACTTGTATGAGCCTTGGATTGTTCGTTTCAATCAATCAGCGTTTGGATGCCGAAACAATGGCCATTGTGGCCGACGAATTTGGGTTCAAAGTTGAATTTGTAAGTGCCGAAATTCAGGTAGCCATTGAAGAGGAACCCGACACCCCCGATCAATTACTTCCAAGAGCACCGGTAGTAACAGTGATGGGACACGTTGACCACGGTAAAACATCGCTTCTTGACCACATCCGAAGTGCAAACGTAATTGCAGGTGAGGCCGGAGGTATTACCCAGCACATTGGTGCATATCACGTTATTCTTAAAGACGGACGTGAAATAACTTTCCTTGATACTCCGGGTCACGAAGCATTTACTGCGATGCGCGCCAGGGGTGCTCAAGTTACCGATATCGCAATTATTATTATAGCGGCCGACGATGCTATCATGCCACAGTCGATCGAAGCCATTAACCACGCAGCAGCGGCAGGTGTTCCAATCGTTTTTGCCATCAATAAAATTGACAAACCGGGAGCTAATCCTGAAAAGATAAAAGAACAGCTTGCCGGTATGAACTACCTTGTTGAAGATTGGGGTGGAAAATACCAAAGCCAGGAAATTTCAGCAAAATCAGGATTTAATGTCGATTTGCTGTTAGAAAAAATATTGCTCGAAGCAGAAATGCTTGAACTGAAAGGCAACCCAAACAAAAGAGCAACCGGTACTGTAATAGAATCAACGCTTGACAAAGGACGTGGATATGTTTGTACAATTTTGGTACAAAACGGAACCCTCCGTGTGGGCGATGTGATTCTGGCTGGTCAGTATTACGGACACGTGAAAGCGATGTTTAATGAACGTAATCAGCGAATTGAAAAGGCAGGACCTGCAGAACCCGTAATTATTCTGGGACTTGACGGAGCGCCTCAGGCCGGAGATAAATTCAACTGCCTTGAAAACGAACGTGAAGCAAGAAATATTGCCAACAAACGCGAACAATTGGCCCGTGAACAAGGTCTGCGTACTCAGAAACATATTACGCTCGACGAAATCGGACGACGCATTGCCATTGGAAACTTCCAGGAATTGAACCTGATCGTGAAAGGTGACGTGGATGGATCAATCGAAGCACTATCTGACTCATTGATTAAACTGTCAACCGAAGAAATTCAGGTGAATGTAATCCATAAAGCTGTTGGAGCCATTTCTGAATCAGATATTATGCTTGCAACGGCCTCGAATGCAATTATCGTAGGATTCCAGGTAAGACCATCGGTTAGTGCACGGAAGATTGCTGAAAAAGAACAAATCGATATCCGTCTTTACTCAATTATCTACGATGCTATCAACGAAATAAAAGCAGCAATGGAAGGTATGCTTTCTCCTGAAATTAAGGAAGAAATCACCGGAACTGCCGAAGTAATGGAAGCCTTTAATATTACCAAAGTTGGTACTATTGCCGGATGTATTGTCCGCGATGGTAAGATCATCCGTAAAGACAAAGTTCGTGTAATTCGCGATGGAATTGTAATTTATACCGGAACACTTGGTTCGCTGAAACGTTTTAAAGACGATGTGAAAGAAGTGAATAAAGGATATGAATGCGGATTGAATATCGATAATTACAACAACATCTTACAAGGCGACTTTATTGAAGCATTTACTTTGACAGAAGTAGCCAAGACGCTTTAATACAACGAGCAATTTTTTTCATAAATCGAAACCTGCTTCTAAAAGAACAGATACGAAAAAAGCCCTGAAGTTTGATCTTCAGGGCTTTTCATTTATCCTTTTGCCGCGACTACTGTCTGGCCATTTTCAAACCTTCGGTCGTCGTGTAATATTTTGTAATCATGTTAGGCACTTCCCACTCAGGTAATTTACCGTCTTTCAGGTATTGCAGGTAAAATTCGGTAACCTGTCCGAAATGAGCTTCGTGACCGACACTGTACTGGGCCGGAATTTCAACTGTCCAGAGTTTATCGCTCAGTTTGTTCAGTTTCAAACCCGGGTAATTCGCAGCAATAGTTACTTCAACGGCTTTCTTCAGATTGGTTTCGAAGGCAGTCAAATCGCCTGTTTCGTTTGCTTCAATATAAACCGTTGGCTTATAATTCTGTTCCTGACCTTGTTTGATCATCACATTACAAATGTTACCGCGCATAATGCTGTAATGTGTATCGCCAGTGCCTTCCGGAGCTTCAAAATTCCAGATCACCGATACTTTAGCCACTTTACCTTTCAGTTTGTAGGTCATTTCTCCGTTCGAATACACTTTCAGGTTTCCGTTAGCCACATCCTTCTTCAAATATTCCGGAAATTCTTTCAGCGAGGTTACTTTTTCGAACTGATCCGGAGAAATATCAGTTGTCCAACGTTTAGCCGAGATCATCTGCACATCGGTTTTGTTCAGGATCACTTCAGGAAAACAGCCCCATTGAACAAGGTCAACCAGGTGAGTAGTTACATCAACAATGCCCTCGCCCTGTTGCGCGGTATCGAAGAACCATGCCGGACGTTTCAGTGGGTTACCGGCAACCATTTTTGAAAAATGGTGCACACTTTCTTTGGTTACGGCAGGTTGCTCTGGGGTCCCGTCAACCAGACCACCAAAAACCTCGGCATTATTGGCCAAATCCCTCTGAACGATGGAAGTGATTTCGTGCCGCTCGGTCATGATGTCGTACAGTAAAACTCCCTTTTCTTCGGCAGTTTTGAAAGCCTGTTCCAAAACCGGAAAAGCTTCAGGAGTAATTACCATTGGTTTATCGGCAAATACGTTCAATCCGGCTTCAACGGCTTTCTGAATGTATTCGGTTTTCTTGGCGTTGTTTCCGGCAACCATCATCACGTTACCCGGTTTGTCGGCCAGCATTTCCTCCAGATAGTCAGTTCCTGTATATACTTTTTCCACCCAGGCAGTCGGGTTTTCAGCACGCTTGTTGAAGCCATCGATGCGTGCAAGGTGCTGAGTTACATCATCACCTTCAGGAGCATACACGTAAACCGTAGGATCAATCTGTCCGTACATCGATTTTTGGATCAGGCCGGCATGAAAATGCCCCGGATCGAGTGTCATCAGTTTCACTTCTCCGGCAGCACCGGTAAATTTGGGCGTCGCGTTTTCGGTAGATTTTTGTCCGCCACCTGCACAAGCTGATAAAAGAGTTGCCACAGCTACTACGGGTATTAAATTTTTGTTCATGGATTTAATTTTAGGGTTATTTGATTCGTGTCAACAAAAATAGAACTTTCTCCGGAAGAAGGGAGGAAATTTCAAGTTGTCCTGGTTATAATTGTTGAAAACCAACTTCGACAACAATGATAACAATGACAACGCTTTTTACATGGCTTTCAATTCCCGTTCTATTGCCATTTGCATTCCTGAAAGCTCTGCCAGTCCTTTCAACCGACCAATCAAAGGATAGCCCGGATTAGCTGAACGAGTGTAATCATCGAGCATTTTTACCCCATGATCGGGCCGAAACGGAATGCGGTAATCTTTTCTACCCGATTCTTTCCTTCGGATTTGTTCTTTCAGCAAAGCTTTTACGATCGGATACATATCGATGTCTCCTTCAATATGACCATATTCGTGAAACTCGCGGTTGCCGAAAAATACATTGTTCCGAAGGTGGGTGAAATGGATTCGTGATCCCAGTTTTTCGACAATTTGTTCCAGATTATTCTGACGATTGACCGAAAGCGAACCCGTGCAAAAAGTAATCCCGTTATGAATGGAATCCACCTGATTGCAAATCCACTCCAGATCGTCCTGCGAACTGACGATGCGGGGCAACCCCAACACCGGAAACGGCGGATCGTCGGGATGAATGCACAGGTTAACACCCGATTCTTCAGCGACAGGAACTACTTCCTGAAGAAAAAGCGACAGGTTTTCGCGTAATTGATCCCGATCAATCTGGCTATAGGTTCCCAGAAACTTCAGAAAAGACTTTTTATAGTCGGGAGTCGAGCCATCTACCACGCCATCAATAAATCCCTGCGAAACCACAATAATGTTCCGGGCCAGATTTTCCTGATCTTCAAGAGACATGGAACGGACTACTTTCTCAGCCTTGTCCAAAATCTCCTTCGGATAATCAGATTCAGCTCCGGGCCGTTTCAGGATAAACACGTCGAAAGCGGCAAAGGTGGCATAATCGAAATACATTACTTCGCCTCCATCCGGAAGTTGATAATGCAAACTGGTTCGCACCCAGTCGAGTACGGGCATAAAATTGTAGCAAACCGTATCGATTCCACATGCGCCCAAGTTTTGGAGCGATTGTTTGTAGTTGGCAATCAGCCGGTGGCAATCGTTGTTGCGTGTTTTGATTCCTTCTGAAACCGGCAAACTTTCAACCACTGTCCACCGCATTCCGTGTGCCTCGATAGCCGATTTCACTTTCAGGATTTCGTCCACCGGCCAAACTTCGCCATTGGGAATGTGGTGCAATGCGGTGACCACACCCTCGATACCCATTTGTTGCAAATCAGTCAACTTTACCGAATCGCCAAATCCGAACCACCGCCACGATTTTTCCAAAGCCATATAAGAGAATGTTGAATTTTGAATGATGAATTTTGAATGAGTTTTAAGTTTCGGCTTTGACAAGCTTTGCCATCGTCTCGATTTCTATACTCCGCTGAAGGCGCTGAATCCTCCGTCAACCGGAATGATAGTACCAGTGATGAAACTGGCTGCATCGGAGCAAAGAAACTGGACAATTCCGTTCAGCTCGCTGATATCGCCAAAGCGGCCCATAGGCGTTTTTGCCAATACTTTATGACTGCGCTCTGTATATGAACCATCCGGATTGATCAATACGGCACGGTTCTGGTCACCTATGAAAAAGCCAGGGGCAATTGCATTTACACGAATACCTTCTCCAAACTTCTGAGCCAGTTCGGTTGCCAGCCACTGGGTAAAAATATTCATGCCGCTTTTAGCTACCGAATAGCCAGGAACCCTTGTCATGGCCGAATAGGTGGCCATTGACGAAATATTAATAATGCTGCCCTTCTTTTTCTTCGCCATCACTTCACCAAAAACCATACAGGGATAAACAGTCCCATTTTGATTCAATTCGAGCACCTTTTCCCATTCTTCGGTATTCATATCAAAGAAGGTTTGATCAGGATTGATATTGGCTCCCGGCATATTCCCTCCGGCACAATTAATCAGAATATCAATGGTTTTCCACCGCTTGAGGATTTCAGTGCGGGCGCAAATCAGTTCCTCCATATCAACCACATCGCACATTACCGGCATGGCTTCACCTCCCTGCAAATTGATCTCTTCTGTCCGAAGCAAAATATTTTCAGGCGAGCGCCCCAATATCACCACTTTTACTCCAGCCATAGCCAAGCTTTGGGCAATGCTGCCACCCAAAACGCCGCCACCACCAGTAACAACAGCTACTTTACCTTTTAAATCAAAATTTGGGTTACTCATTTTTCTGTCTGTTTTTTTGAATTTTGCTCATTGTTAACTCATAAAATAAGGCGCAATCAGTAATTGCATGATTAATAACAATTACAGACGCGCCTTGTTGTTGTTTTAATCTTCGGTCACGAAATATCTTGGCCGCACGACAACTTAACCCAATTTTACTTCCTCCTGATGTTGCTTATTCCGTATGGAAACCGTTCCTGGCGGCTTAGCATTGAATTAGCTTCGTCGTCGTTTTCGAAACGTTCGGTTCCCGGATTCCAGCGCAATTTGCGGTTCAATTTCATAGCAATGTGTGTGATCAGACAGATTGAACAAGCCCGGTGCCCGATTTCAGCAGGAGAAATAGGCTCTTTTTTGGTCTGAATGCATTCTAGCCAGTTGCCATGCTGTTCATCACTTTTGTACAAATGGATTTCATTTTCGCCGATGACGGAAGTTAATATTTTCGGATCGCTGGCATCCAGGGCCTTGCTGCTTTTTGCTTTCGAAACCGGATCGCTGGCCGAAGCCACATAGTCACCACGAGAAACAAAAATCCAGCCTTCGGTTCCCTCGTAACGAATACCATTTGGATAGCCACCGCTGGTGAACATGGTAATTCCATTTGCATATTCTGCTTTGGCCATGAAATCGCCATGCACATCCCACAATCCTGCTTTTGGAAATTCAGCTACTGCCTGAATAGAAATTGGTCCTGTCAACTCTGTATCCATGCCCCATGCGGCTGAATCGTAATGGTGCTGACCCCAACCGGTAATCATTCCGGCGCCAAATTGTTCGCGGCGCAACCACCCCGGGCGATCGTATCCCTTTTGCGGATGAACACCAATTTCAGTATAAGGAACGTAAGGTGTTTCACCCAGCCACATGTCGTAATTAAACCCTTTTGGTACAGGCATTTCAGCAGCTTCAGGGCCGGCAGGATCGCCTGGCAAACCAATTTTTACAGTATGCAAACGTCCAATGCGGCCATTGCGAACCAGCTCGGCAGCAACACGGAACTGTGGTGACGAACGTTGCTGAGTTCCTACCTGAAGGATGATGCCCTTTTCCTTTACAATATTGGCCATGATACGGCCTTCAGTAACAGTTAGTGAAGTTGGTTTCTGTACATAAACATGTTTGCCTGCCAAAGCTGCTTCAATGGCGGGTTGTGCATGCCAATGATCAGGAGTACTAATCACTACAGCATCAATATCTTTGTTCAGGAGCATTTCTTTGTAATCGTCGTACATTTTGGCGTTGACGTAGTTATCCTGACCAGTTTTCTTTTTATAGTAGTCTTCCACCAGCTTTTTCCCGTCAGCCAAACGATTTTTATCCAGATCACAAACAGCAATCATCCTGGCAACATCATGCTGCATGGTTCCGGGCATATCGTGGTCACGCGCAATACGGCCGCACCCAATCTGGCCGATGTTAATTTTATTACTTGGTGCATTTTTGCCCATCACCGAAGCTGGAATAATTGTTGGAACAACAACTGTAGCAGCAGTTCCAATCATCGTGGTTTGTAAAAATTTTCTTCTTTCCATTGGTTGTCGTTATTGATTAGGTTTAAAATTTAACAGGAGAATCATCGCATTTCAAATCGCCCAATACATACTGAGCTCCGTCCAGATAGAATTTCAGGAGCCGTGCATCTTCAAAGCTTTGGGCATTGTGCGATGGCGAGACATAGAAAACACGTCCTTTCCCAAATTTTTTGATCCAGGAAACGTACTTGATTTTTTCGTCGATTTCTTTGGTCTTTTTAGTCAGTTTGTCGGTATCCATGTAAAGCAGCGGCCTGAAATTCTTTTGCGAATAGGCTTTGTTAAACAAATAAGGTTCATCGACATGAACAAACGATTTTCCGCCAAAAGCCTTTACCAGCGGATGATTGGGTTCGCACAGTTCGAGGGTGACTTCCTGTTGCACCGGATGGTAGTCGAAACTTCCGCCAACCATTTCGCTGAAAGGCATTGAATTGTTCTGCATCACAATGGCACCATGCACAACCATCAGTCCACCACCTTTTTTGACATATTCAATCAGGTTGGCTTCCAGTTCGGCAGCTTTTGCTTTTCGTTGGTCATCCGTCAGATTGGGGTCTTTATCGAGCACATCGAGTATCAAATCGCGGCGAGGTCCCACTGAACAATTGTTGTTCAGCACCACAGCGTCGTAATTTTTCAGGTTCTTCGTTTCAAACTTGTAAATATCATTGCTGAATTCAACCTCAAAAGCACCGGTCTTTTCAGCCAAAACTCTCATAACGGCATCGGTATGCGGAATAACCCAATGATTAAATCCTGTAAATAAGCTAAATACCAAAATCTTATGATGCTTCTTTGGCTGAACTTCAGGTTTTGCCGGAGCCAGTTGTTCAATTTTCTGAACCCATTCGTCCGTCAGGGCAAATTCTTTCGACTGAGCTTTAACGAAGCAAAATGAAAGAACGATTGCAAGTGTAATTAATAATTTTCTGCACATAATTTAGAGTCAAAGTTATTGTTTAGATTTAGCCGTATTGTGGTCAATTACCACAATTGGAGGATTCGCAAAATCCTGCCATATCTGTTCTGCTTCTTCTGGAGTCAGTTTTCCATCGAAAACCATCAACCGGTATTTTAATGTATAATCGCTGCCCTTGCTCAATCTCCAATCGTTATTCCTGATGGGGCAAAACTCAAAATACATATCTCCCCGCCCACCATTCGCATCAATTGGCCAAACACGCATTGGCTCCGGAAATTCGCGGTTGGCAGGAAAACTCATGAACAGAATTCCGCTGCGACCTTTGTCTGTACCCGATTCTCCTTCAACAATACACCATCTGGCATTGCTGCCGTCGGCCTGTAAACGATCTTTGTTTTCAGATGTCTGCACCGTCGAATTGTCTTTGTGCCATTTTTCGGTAGCCCGGTAGCCAATCCCCCCGCCATAGCGGTAGGCAGCCAAAAGTATTCCTGAATCGAGTGGCGTATTCAGCGTACTGGTATAATCAATCAGGAATTGCTTATTACCAATATTCCAGGCGCGGACGTCAAAAAGCTCGTTCATGGCAATGGCATCTCCACCTTTCGCGCCAAAATCGATGTGCTGCTGAAGCGATTTAAATCCGGTAAAAACAGGACCTTCAGTCTGCGAAACAAATCCGGCAAAACGAACAGTTCCTTCGCCTTTCATCAGGTTCCAGAAATCAACTTCGCGTTTTCCAACAAAAGTGAGCGTCCACGGATTCCAGATTCCGTAGTGGTGATAATGGTCTGGCGCCTGAATTCGTGTCAGCACCTCGCCCTCTGGCGACCACAAAGGATGTATAAAACCAGACCGCTTGTATAGCGGATCAACACCTTCAGGAGGAAATACGGTTTGATAAACGTAACTCAAAACCGGTTGCCTGTCAATCTGAATGGTAAGCGCCTTCGAATTGTCGGTGAGTTTTATTGCTGAAGTTTCGGGAGACGGTGAACCGATGGTCAATACAAATTTGCGTGTAGTGTTTTGGGGAGTTTCTCCTGAAAGGATGAACCACAAAACCGCAGAATGAGCCGTTTCGATTTGTGCCGGAATCGGTTTTCGCTGGCCCTTAACCAATTCGAACAATACCAGATTCCCTTTATCGGTGTTGTAATTCAGGTTTTCGAGCGAAAGCGAAACCGGACAATTGCGGCGGACACTATTTCCGGAATTAACACTGAATGTAACCAGATCCTGCGCAAAAACCGAAAGATTGATCAAGATGGCAATGATCAGAAAATATTCTTTCATTGGGAAAAAAGCATCAGATTAGTCAATCACTTCTTTTATAGTATCAATAAAAGCGCGGATATTTTCGGTCGGCACATTTTGTGGCATTCCGCCGCCAACCGACCAAAGCACCCTGCTTTTATCCTGAACTTCGGCCACCATTTTTCGGGTTTCTTCGGCTACCAATTCGGGAGTTCCGGCTGCCAGCACATCGCGGGGAGGCAGATTACCCAGCAAAACTATTCCCGGGCCAGCCAGTTCAGCAATTTCGTTAATCGAATGTTCGAAGCTGAAATTGAACAAATTAACGCCCACTTCATTCAAAAAAGGCGTACTGATTAATCCCTGCGCATCGTTGTGGAAGAAACGCACCTTGGTTTCGAAAGCTCCGAAAGCCTGTTTCAGGTATGGAACCGCAAATTCCCTGCATTCATCTTCTCCCACAAATCCCACAATATCGTCGAGCAACAAAATTCCTTCGATGGTCGGAAAAGTTTCTTTCTGTAGTCGCAGCCAGTCAACAGTAAAATCTGTAATCGTTTTCAGTAACTGGTGAATTTCATCCGGATTCATCATCAGCGCCATCATAAATTCGGTGGTTCCCATTAAAAAAGTAGCAATATTGAGCGGGCCGCGCGCAATTGCAAACTTTATTTCGTGACCCATTTCCTGAATTTGCGGCTGCATGGTAATCAGGCGTTGAATAATAAATGGCAACATCCCGTCGGTAGCCGGATTTGGTTTTTTCAGGTGCTGAATATCTTCGATCTGGTGAATAACTTTATCGGCATGAGGAAGGTTGTACTCGCTCCAGATTTGTTTTGCGCCAAAAGCCGATGGCTCGGAGCACATGCCATATTCTGACCAGAATCCCGGAAGAAACATCGCATCAGGGAAAGTCTCAATCGCCTTTTTATTGGCGGCCATCCAAACCTCATCCGAAGTATAGTACTGAAGTGTTGAAATTCCATACCAGCCCGGCATCCAGGGGCTATCAATAATAAATCCGATGGGTGTTGAAGAGGGTTTTTCACCCGCGATTATTTTTAGCAAATCCTGCCACTGTTGGTTGTTCATGTCGATTTAGCATTTTTAGGTTAATTAACGATTTTACTACCGGCTAACGGTCAAAATCAAAAGTAGCTGTTTCACGACACAATAACCAGTACTATTTTAATTACAATTAGTACTATTTTAGCAAGCCTTAAAAACTATTGCAATGAAGATAATGCACGAGCAAGTCAGTTTCCCGCCCCGCACCATGCTGAAGGTCAAGTGGGACGACTTTCCGCATTTTACTTATCCCTGGCATTTTCACAGCGAATTCGAAATTGTTTATGTACTGAAAAGTTCAGGGAAACGGTTTGTGGCCGACAGTGTCGAACCATTTGGCGAAGGCGATCTTACACTGATTGGCACTAATCTCCCACACTTCTGGAAAAGCGACGACAATCCTTCAGGAACAGAAAATATACATGTAAATGCCATTGTGGTTCAGTTTCACAAAGATTTTTTCAGGGACGAAATAATTACTTATCCCGAATTTCACCGAATAAGCGAGTTACTAAAAAAGGCAGAGAGAGGAATTCATTTTCCGCAGCAAGGCAACGAAGAAATAAGTAAAATGCTAAAAAAACTATTAAAACTGAAGGGACTTGAACGGATGCTGTATTTCATTCAGTTACTGGACAAAATGGGACGCAGTGCCAATTACCGAATTCTGGCAAGCTCGGCCTATCAGCTTGAAGAACACACGGAACTGAACAGCCGCCTCGACAAAATCATGCATTTTATCAATACTAATTATCAGCGAAAAATTACGCAGGAAGAAATTGCCGCCAGAATCGGAATGACCACCGTTGCTTTTTGTCGCTATTTCAAGGAAAAAACGGGGAAAGGCTTTATCTATTTTGTAAATGAAATGCGGATAGGATATGCATGTAAACTACTGATTGAACATCACTTGTCTATATCGCAGATATGCTTCGAATGTGGGTTTAACAACCTTTCGAATTTCAACCGGATGTTTAAGCGGCAAACCGGACATACACCAGGCGAATACCAGCAACAATTCGTGAGAGCAACTGTTTAGATTTACAATTGAACGATTGACTATTTACAATTTCAGTCCATCAATCATTAAGCCTGAAATAATTCATAATTCAAGCGAAGCCGAATAACTATTTTTACAAACAACGACAACAATTACAACAACGACAACTAATTTTCATTTCTATGGAACACATTGAAAAATACATTGCAGAAAACAAAGACCGCTTTCTGGACGAACTGTTCGGACTGATCCGGATTCCATCGATCAGCTCAATTGCTGCCAACAAACCCGAAATGTACCGGGCTGCTGAATACTGGAAACAAACCCTGCTTAGTGCCGGTGCCGATAAAGCTGAAATATTTGAAACAGACGGGAATCCGGTGACTTACGGCGAAAAAATTATTGATCCGGCCAAGCCTACCGTGCTGGTTTATGCCCACATGGACGTGATGCCGGTCGATCCGCTCAATTTGTGGGTTTCGCCGCCGTTTGAACCTGAAATACGCGATGGAAAAATCTGGGCCCGTGGCGCCAACGACGATAAAGGCCAGAGTTTTATGCACGCCAAAGCCTTTGAGCTGATGGTAAAAACCAACACCCTGCCCTGCAACGTGAAATTCATGATTGAAGGTGAAGAGGAAATTGGATCGCCCAACCTGGGAAAGTGGTGCGAAGAAAATAAAGAAATGCTGAAAGCCGACATCATCCTGGTTTCGGATACCTCGATGATCGCTCCCGATATGCCATCGATTACCACAGGGCTGCGCGGACTGGCCTACTGGCAGGTGGAAGTAACCGGCCCAAATAAGGATTTGCACTCCGGATTATTTGGTGGCGCGGTGGCCAACCCGGCCAATGTGCTGACCAAAATGATCGCCCAAATGACTGACGATAACGGACGAATTACGATTCCCGGATTTTACGACGATGTGGTGGAAGTTTCGGCTGAAGAACGCGCCATGCTGGCCAAAGCGCCATTCGATCTGGAGAATTACAAGAAGGCACTCGACATTGCCGAAGTATCCGGAGAAGAAGGTTACTCAACCAACGAACGCACCGGCATCCGTCCTAGCTTTGATGTTTGTGGAATATGGGGCGGCTATATGGGCGAAGGCGCCAAAACCGTAATGCCATCAAAAGCTTTTGCAAAAATATCGTGCCGGTTGGTTCCTAATCAGGATCACAAAAAGATTGAATTGTTGTTTAAAGAGCATTTCGAAAGCATTGCGCCTAAAACCGTAAAAGTGGAGGTAACCTATCTGCACGGCGGATATGGCTATGGCTGTCCGATTGACTTCCCTGCTTATCAGGCTGCCGAAAAAGCATACATCGATGTGTATGGGAAACGACCTGTACCGGTTCGCAGTGGCGGAAGCATTCCGATTATCTCCACCTTCGAACAAGTGCTGGGTATCAAAACCATTTTGATGGGCTTTGGCCTCGAATCGGATGCCATCCATTCGCCCAACGAAAACTATCCACTGGAACAGTTCTTTAATGGAATACGGACGATCCCGCTGTTTTATAAATACTTTGCTGAGATCAAATAGATTTTACCACAGAGAACGCAGATATAAAAAGAGATTCTATCCTTCGAAAGAGGGATGGAATTTTTGTTTTTAATAATTTCAACAATGAAAGTTCTCAATATGGGAACTTTCATTATTTTTGCAAATAGATTTGTTCGTATGGAAAGAATAGTTGCAAAAAGTACGCTGAGAACTTATTGGGAAAAACATCCTGAAACAGAGCAGTATCTGAAAACATGGTATGATACTGCAATGTCATCCAATTGGAAGACACCTAATGATGTGATTAAGACGTATGCAAACGCCAGTATTTTAAAGGAAAGTCGAATTGTCTTTAACATCAGAGGAAATGCTCATCGTTTAGTTGCAAAATTCAATTTCGAGAAGCAATGGATCTTTATCCGGTTCGTCGGAACACATGCAGAATACGATAAAATTGATGCAAATACCATTTAAAAACAGAGCGTATGACTATAAAATTGATTAAAACTGAAGAAGATTACAAACTTGCCTTAAATAGGCTTGAAGTTATTTTCGATGCGCCAATCGGAACACCAGAAAGCGATGATGCTGATTTACTGGCTCTTCTGATTGATGAATACGAAAAACAACACTACCCGATTGAAGCCCCGGACCCAATTGAAGCCATCAAAATCAGGATGGAAGAAATGCAATTAAAACAAGCTGATTTAATCACGGAAATTGGAGGCAAAAGCCGCGTTTCTGAAATACTAAATAAGAAAAGAAAACTGACTGTTGAGATGATCCGAAATCTTGCAGTTCGACTTAACTTATCAGCCGGACTTTTGGTTCGGGATTATCAGCTAAATTCGTAATCAAGTTTTTTAGCACAGAAATCGCAACTGCTCGTCGTTGGCTTGTCAGGTGGCAGAATTCGTAAAGATAAAAGAGATTCCATTCTTCGAAAGAGGAATGGAATTTTTGTTTTTATCTGTCCAGCCAACTCTTAAACTCCACCACCCGCTCTCGGGCGACAATAATTTCGGAATCGTCAATACCATCAATTTTCAGGCGGAGGCGTGAGTTGGTCCACGCCAGAATATTGGTGCAGGCAGCAATGGGAACAATGTATTTGCGGTTGATGCGGAAGTATTTTTCAGGATCGAGCATGGGCTCCAATTGGTCGAGCGCATAATCAATGCAATAAGTGTGGGCATCGCTGGTGCGAATAAAACTGGCTTTTTCCTGACTATAAAACACCAGAATTTCTTCCACCGGAACACTCCTGATTTTGTCGCCCACTTTCACCATAAACCGGGATTTGTAAGCTTTTTCAGAACCCACTTTACCAATGGAAAGTATTTTTTCAAGCGCCAGTCCGGGCGAAAAATGTTTGGCCTTTTCTATGGCTTGCCGGAGCCGTTCTTCTTCAATCGGTTTCAGTAAATAGTCAATTCCGTTGGTCTGAAAAGCTTCGATGGCATAATGGTCATAAGCCGTGGTAAAAATAATCGGGCAACGCACCGCAACCTGTTTGTAAATTTCAAAACTCAATCCGTCGGCCAATTGAATGTCTGAGAAAATCAGTTCCGGCTCAGGATTATTTTGCAGGTATTTCACTCCATCGCGCACCGATTCGAGTTTTGCCACAATTGTCATTTCAGGAGCAACTTTGGCCAGCAAACGTTGGAGATGATTTGCCGCACGGGTTTCGTCTTCAAAAATTAAAACTTTCATTTCTGCATGGCTTTTAAAATTGGTACACGAACCATGTAACGCTCATCCGAAGTAATAATTTTGATTGGTTTTTCAGAAAAGAATGCAAACTGCTGGGTAATGTTTTTCAGCCCTGTTTTTTTCGAATCGTCACCAACGTTTTTGGGTTGCAGGTTATTTTCAACTTCCAGAAAATCGCCATTCTTATGAATCGAAATCCGGAGCGGATAAGCCTCCGACACTTCATTGTGCTTCACCGCATTTTCAATTAAAAGCTGCAAGGTCATCGGAACAATATAATCATCAGGTTTTGCCTCAACATCAATTTTTATTTTCAATTTTTCTTCGAAGCGGGTTTTCAGCAAAAATGTAAATGAATGAATGAAATCCAATTCCTCTTTCAGCGGAAGCAGCTCTTTGTCGCGGCTATCGAGCACATATCGAAATAAATCGCTCAACTGGCGGATAAACTTTACCGCCATCGCCTGATCGTCGTAAACCAGATCGCTAAGCACATTCAGGCTGTTAAAAAGAAAATGTGGATTGATCTGGTTCCGGAGCGATTCGTATTTGTAAGCCAGCATTTCTACTTTCAGTTTTTCGGCCTGAACAAAAGAATACTTCCATTCCCTGAAAAATCCCAACGCATAAAATATCAATGAAATAACAAAAGAAATCAGAATGGTGTAGGGCAACGATTTAACAATCCACGCCCACGATTCTGCTGGTAATATTCCACGCCACGCATAAAAGTTAAACAACTGAACCACAATAAAAGCACTGGACGAATAGGAAAGGAAGGCAACAATTTCAATTATCAGCTTTTTTACGGGACTTTCGAGCCACGAAAACCTCTTGTCTAACCATGCATTTATTCCCGACAAACCAGCCCACTGCGTGAAACTTATACTAAAACCCCATAAAAACGCAATCAGAAAGTTTTGAATACTATCCGTCACTCCATTCATGAAAAACAGGACGATGAACAAGCTTATCACAGAATTCATCAGCAGGAGACCTGTCCATTTTTTCAAACTATTCTGTACACGAAATTTTTCCATAACCCGGATTGATTGGCCTAAAAGTAACGATAAATCCGGTTCCTGACGAAACCTCATCAAGAACCCTGATTTTAATTGTGAAGGATTATTTTTTCTGAAATTACTCGCAACCTTTTACAATTCCTTCAGCCTGATCTTTTCCCCAGTTGGGATGAATGGGCGATTTTGGCTTGAAATTATCCCAGTTGGCCAGCAATTCTTTAGCGGCCGGGCAGAATGATTTTGGATCTTGTCCGGTGAACTGTGCCGAACCCATATCCATCTGTATTTTTAGCATTTTCGCCCGTGGATTAGAGACATCCAGTGCGAGAGCTTTGCCGAGTGCCTGACCTGAAAGTCCACTGTATTCCTGACCACGTTCCATTGGGTTTACCACTAAACGGCCAACCAAGTAAAAAGCCTGCAATACAAAAGCTTCCGATTCGGCAGGAACCATTTCCAGCATCGAAGTGATTGATTTTTCGGCAACATCCAGGTAGCTATCTTTTTTGGCCGCATCCTGTTCCATGAAACTCATTAAAATGTAGCATTGGGCATGATAATACAAAGGCAGCCATTCGCTTTTTTCAGCAGCGGCAATCATCTGAAATTTATTGCCCAAAGCCTGAAAATCGGCTACATCCTTGCTCGTTCCGAACTGACCAAGCGTTTCGCCCATTGCCTGATAATACTCGGGCTTTTGAGCCATTGAAACTAAACTAACCAAAACTACTGCAAATGATAAAATGATCTTTTTCATGATTGTATAATTTAAAGGTAAAAGCCTCCTAACTCTCCCAATGGGGGAGTATTGGAGCTACATATTCAAAACGTTGTTGATAAAAGAAAAATTCACAAAATTTCCACTACCAAACTCCCTTCTCCCTCGGAGAAGGGTTGGGGATGAGGCCATCTTCCTACTCGATCTTATCCAACTGGTTGGCATTGCCTTTTCGCGTTAGGGTGATGAAACAGCCCACCACGTAAAACTGGTTCGAACCGGGTTGAATGGCTGCTCCCGGATAGCGTCCGTTGACATCAGGAGTATTGCTGTACCGCTGACCGAATTCATTTTTAAAATTGAGCACATTCGTTGCTGCGGCATAAAGAATAATGTGTTGACGGTACAAAAAGCTCCAGCTTAAATCCAGGCTTCGGTAAGCCAACATCTTTTCGCCGTTAAATACTGGCGAGTTCGGATTGTTGTAAACACGAGGCGACGAATACCTGAAATTGGCTCCGGCCATCGATCTTAGGTTGCCGAACCAATGTTTGTAAACCACCGAAAGATTGTGCTTGCTGGCAAAAGTTGGGATCGCTTCTTCCGGAAAATTACGGTAATCGCGTTTGGTATCCAAGTACGAATACGACACCCAATAATCACCATTTTTAATCGTTTTCTTATCTCTCCAAAATACGTCCAACCCTTTGGCGTAGCCACTTCCGGAGTTGTTGTAGCTGGTTGGCAGATAAAATTCACCACCGGTGAGTTTAACCAAATCCTTGTAATCTTTGTAATACAACTCCGCCCGAATTGTACGACTATTTACCGACGACTGAAAACTGAAGGTGTAATGATCGGCCCGTTCGGGTTTCAGCAGATCGGTGTAAAGCAGGTAATCGTCAACCGGATTTTGGTAGAACCAACCGTAAGCGGCCGAGAACTGGCTTTTATCCGTAATTTTGTAAGCCGCAGAAAACCGGGGCGACAACGTAAACCTATTCAGGTAATCCGAATATTCCACACGGCCACCAATTCGGGTGACGAACTTCGTAGAAGCATAAATCTGTGCTTCGGTAAATCCGGAAAAAGTATGATTAATGAAGCTGTTATTATGCGTTTCATTAGGCATTTTCACATTTTGCGAGAATTTTTTCGAGAATAATTCACCACCCATTTTCAGGATAAACTTTTCGCTGAACGGATACGAAAACACACTTTTCAGGTGAGCTCCCTGAATTTGTTTGGCAACCGAAGTTTGATCGAACAAGATATCGTCGGCATTGTTGGTGAACGATGCGGCATTACTGACCGCCCATTTTCCGCCCAGCTTGTCGTTCCACGAAGCATTCAGAAACTGATTACCATTGGTTAGCTGGTAGTCGATAGGTGTTCCACCTGCATCCAGATTTTGCTGGCAGAGTTTAAAACCACCTTTATCGAAGCTTGAATAGAACTTAAACATGCCCGTTTTACTCGTTTTTTGCCTGACACTTACCGCGCCATTGACCGATTCCGGAGCTTTTGCCCAATCGTAATTCTGTGGTGCCAAACTCATATACGGCTGAAGATTGTTGTACGACAATGTTCCGGTAACAGCGCCATTCTTCCACAATTTGGTTCCGGCAATTTCAAGACCGACCATCAAAATCGACAAGTCGAGTTGATCTTCGGCAGGCATATCGTTGGTATTGAGAAGCAAAACCGATGAAAGCGCCTGCCCGTATTCGGCAGAATATCCACCGGTACTGAAAATGGTTCCTTTGAACATGAACGGGTTGAAGCGACCACGCGTGGCCTGGTTGGGCGCTGATGAATTGTAAGGAACCGAAACCAGTGATCCGTCGATGTACGTTTGTGATTCCTCGCTGTCACCACCTTTTACAAACAACCTGCCTGATTCGCCGTTTACCGTTGTTCCCGGAAGCGATTGTAAGGCACCGTAAACGTCTCCGGCAGCTCCGGCCGTGGTCACCATGTCGATTGGTGTGATGGTGACCGCCTGTTTTTTATCGCTGGCCTCGAAAGTTCCGGCAGTGATGGTGACTGCATTTAACTGGTTAAACGCTTCTTTCAGCTTGATGTTGAAACGAATGGTGTCGCCTTTCAGATCAAGGTTTTGAATAAACGGTTCGTAGCCCATAAATTCAACTTTTAACACCTGTGTTCCTGATTTGGCAGTTTTGAATTTAAAGACCCCGTTTTCGCCCGAAGAAGCGCCATCGTAAGTTCCCTGTAAATAGGCATTTGCTCCGGGAAGTGGCTCACCTTTTTCTTCAGTAACCTTGCCAGTAATCACCGTCTGAGAAAAGGCATTCGTCAAGAACAGAAAAAATAAACTGAATAGAATAAATAATCTCATGGCTTTGAGTACTTCTGGTTTCATGATCCAAAGGTGAAACAAAGTACGTGAAGCCGAAAAAAACAGTTACCGAACCGTAGAAAAAGGTGGATGAAGTGTAAAAAAACAATATTTGAATAGATCTTAAGTAGAAGGATTGAAATAATGTCGCATTTTTTATGCTGACTCACCCCCCAACGTCTGTAAACGGATGATCCGGGGGTGAGTCAATATATACCACAATAAATTCATCTCATTACTTACAAAAAAAAACGGTCGGGAAAATTCCCGACCGTCGTCCAGATCAAATTGATTGATGCTGATTTATACTTTATAGATAATTGAATTGATGTTCATCCCTGCTCCTACCGAGCACAAAATAATGTAATCTCCTTCGCTGATGGTTTGTCCTTCCATCCGGCCTTTCAGTATTGTATCAAGCAAAGTTGGTACTGTTGCTGCCGACGAATTTCCAAGTTTTTCGATGCTCATCGGCATAATTCCTTCAGGAATATTTTTCTCTTTATATAGTTTGAAAACATTTTTCAGAATGGCTTCATCCATCTTTTCGTTTGCCTGATGAATCAACACTTTTTTGATGTCGCTCAGCTGTAACCCGGCCTTTTCGATACTATCTTTCACAACTTCAGGAACATGGCATAAAGCATATACATACAATTTATGCCCCGCCATTTTTATAAACTGTACATTCCCATCAATTTGAGGATTATACGAATCGCCGTTGGTGAGCAAATTCCAATAATTTACAGAGTCTGAACGGCTTGAGTGCGATAAAATTCCGATAGGTTCATCGCTTTCAAGGGCCTCAACAATGGTAGCACCTGCACCATCGGCATAAATCATCGAATCACGGTCGTGCGGATCGGAAATACGTGAAAGAACATCGGAACCAACCACAACACCTCTGCTGTAAATACCGCTCCGGATGTAGGCATCAGCCACAATCATTCCCTGTGTCCAGCCTGGACAGCCAGAAATAATATCATGGCAAATGCACGACGGATTTTTAATGTTCAGCTTGGCTTTCACCTTATTTGCAAGGCTGGGCAGAATATCAACCTGTGTCGATCCCGGATTGACATCTCCAAAGTTGTGTCCAATAATCAGAAAATCGAGTGTTTCCGGATCAATTCCGGCCGATTCGCATGCATCTTTCACAGCCAGTGCAGCCATGTCGGAGTTCAGCATATCGTCGTCTAGCCAGCGGCGTTCACTTATGTTGGTTATTTCTTTAAATTTCTGAATTATCTCGTCGTTTGTTTTCTCTAACGGCTGTTTGGTTTTAGCATCAAAAAAAGTATAATTTTTGAAATAATCATTGCTGATGGCTCTTTGTGGAATGTAACTTCCTGTTCCCACTATTTTTGTATAAACCCGTTTTGTCATAATCCTTTTTTCAGTGGCCGCGCGGACCTTGATAATTATATTGTTTCAGTTTAAATTCATTCCCATCAAATACCCCGTACGAAAAGTGGCTTATCCAGTCGCCCAGATTTACAAACCTGCTATGTTCGCCAATAGGGCAATCAATCAGTATATGCCGGTGCCCGAATATGAAATAATCAAACTTTTCGGTTTCAAGAATTGATTCTGCAAAAATAAACATTCCTTCATTATTTGTACCCTTGAATCCTTCTCCGGTTACTCCCTTTGATATTCTGGAATGTTTTGACCAGCGGTGACCAAAAGAAAGCGAAAAATTGGGGTGAATCCGGGCAAACATCCACTGAAGGATTTTGCTGGTAAACATTTTTTTCAGAAATAAATAACCTTTGTCAGACTTGTCGAGACCATCGCCGTGGGCCAAAAAGAATTTTTTACCTCCGAGCTGTGTCTTAAATTCGTCGCGGTGCAAAACCATTCCGAGCTCCTGCGGAAGATAATCGAAAACCCACACATCGTGATTTCCGGTAAAAAAATGCACTTCAACACCTGAATCGGCAATTTCGGCAATTTTCCCTAAAGTGCGTGTAAATCCGCGGGGTACAACCGTTTTGTATTCAAACCAGAAATCGAAGATATCGCCCATCAGGAAAAGGTGCGATGCATCAGCCTTGATTTCGTTCAGCCAGTTTACAAAGGCCAGTTCGCGCTCCTTATTGTTCTTTAAAGCGGGAGCTCCCAAATGAACATCGGATATAAAATAAGCCTTTTTGCCTTGAGAATTCATCATTTGGTAAGTTTGGCAANNTTCTGCAAAGCAGAAACGCTGCCTTTCATGTCTCCAACATTTATCCAGTTCATTCCATCCTGTTGAATGGCGTTGAGCCATTCGGCCTTGTCGTTATCAACACTCACCTGATAAATTTCGAAGCCTTTCGATTTGTACTTACTGTAAAGTTCGCTTAAAACCTGATTTTGAATGCGCGAAGCACGATCGAAAGATGCCCAGAACTGAACCAGCACAATTTTCCCGGCCAGCGACGAAAGCGAAACATCTCTTCCATTGTGATTGGGCAAAACAATATCCGGCGAATTCGTTCCATTTTCTGCAATAAATTCCTTTAATTTTCTGCCTTTTTCGTCGGCGATTAACCGCATTGTATTTGCATACAAAGCTTTCACATGTTCCGATTCAGGAAAAAACGCATTCAGCGCCGAAGCTGCTACTTTAAGCGATTGCAAATCCTGAACGACGTAATTGGCATCGTCGAATTTCTGGTAAAGTGCCAGTACCGACGACATTGAAAACGGATGTTTCTGAACAAAATTGGTCGAGTATTCAATCTGGTTTTTCTTAATATTAGCCATTTCCTGTTCCCAACGCACTCTTTCCAACGCATAATCTGGACGGGTTCTGAAAACAACCATTCTGGCATTAATAGAATCGAGCTTGTGCTTGGTTTTTGTAAGCCGGTTGTTTAATTCCTGAACAAGCAAAGAACCCGGTGAGCCTTCAACAACATAGTCGCGCGAAAAATTAGCGGCATCGCCATGCACCGAAATTTTCTCGGTTGAATCGACCAAAAGAGTAACGAAATTTTTATCGTTCAGGCGTAAAAGGAAGAAATTCGGATATTGGATCTTCCCCTCAAATTCGAAAGAACCATCCTTTTTCACTTTTACCGAATCAAGTGTTACGCTTGAAGCGACTTTTAACTCATCGAGATACAGATACTTTCCTTCGGCATTGGTAATTTTACCACTGATAACGAATCCATTGGGCTTGTTGCAGGCGAATGCGAGAACTGCAAAAACGAGTAGTACCGGAAATATTTTATTCACTGTCGCTATTTTTTGTCAATTAGAGGGCATAAAAATAATAATTTCATTGGTACAGTTGTTTCTTTTTAATCATTGCCGAAGGATTTAACTATTTTTGGATCGAATTTTTAATCCTTCAACTTGTGAAGATACACCGAGACCTCAAAAGTTTTCAAGCGCACAATCCGGTTCTGACAATCGGTACATTTGATGGAGTTCATCTGGGACACCGTAAAATTATCTCAAGACTGCACGATCTTGCAAAAATAAATGATGGAGAATCCGTTATTTTCACTTTCGATCCGCACCCGCGAAAAGTGGTAGCTCCGGGCGAAACCAACCTGCGCCTTTTAACCACTCTTGACGAAAAAATTGCCTTGTTCGGACAATCCGGAATCGACCACCTGATTATTTATCCCTTTACTCCTGAATTTTCGCGACTGACTTACGAAGAATTTGTGGAAAATGTGCTGGTTGGTCAGATTCACACTAAATTTCTGGTGGTTGGTTACGATCATAAATTCGGAAAAAACCGTGAAGGCGATTTTGAGTTTCTGAAAAAATGTGCCGACCGTCATGAATTTCAGATTGAAAAACTGGATGTATTGCTGATGAACGAATCAAATATCAGCTCGACCAAAATACGCGAGGCAATTCAGCACGGAGATTTTGAAACCGCCAATGCTTTTCTAGGCTATCCGTTCACTTTGCACGGCACCGTTGTGGAAGGCTTGCAGCTGGGTCGAAAAATACAATTTCCAACCGCCAACATTCAGGCTTCCGATCCGGATAAAATAATTCCCGGATACGGGGTTTATGCGGTGCAGGCAAACATCGGGAATCAAACATACCAGGGAATGCTGAACATTGGCAGCCGGCCAACAGTTAACAACAATGCCGATCAGCGGAGTATTGAGGTTCACCTCTTTGATTTCGAATCCAACATTTACGGAGAACAGATTGAACTGGTATTTTTCAGAAAACTTAGGGAAGAACAGAAATTCTCGTCGATCGACGCGCTAAAAGATCAACTCTCAAAAGACAAAACCGATACACTAACTTTCTTTCGTGATTTGAAATAACACAGAAATAGTATTCGCCTGAAAACGGGCTTGTTAACATACATTAATAATAGAAATACCCCGATTTGATTATCTTTGCAACCCATTAAATAAAATTTTATAAATGACAACAATAACACTTGAACAACTGGCATACAAAGTTGCCGATATTTCGCTGGCCGATTTCGGGCGAAAAGAAATTGAAATTGCTGAAAAAGAAATGCCCGGCTTAATGGCCGTCAGAAAAAAATATGCTGCGGCCAAACCGTTGAAAGGCGCCCGCATTATGGGATCGCTGCACATGACCATTCAAACTGCCGTATTAATTGAAACCCTTGCCGAATTGGGCGCCGAAGTGCGTTGGGCAAGCTGCAATATTTTCAGCACACAGGATCATGCCGCCGCTGCCATTGCTGCTGCCGGAATCCCCGTATTTGCATGGAAAGGCGAATCATTGGCCGAATACTGGTGGTGTACCGAGCGTGCGCTTGATTTTGGGAATGGCCTTGGCCCAACTCTTCTGGTTGACGATGGCGGCGATGCAACAATGATGATCCACCGCGGTTTTGAAGCCGAAAAAAATCCATCAATTCTCGATCAGCCGGTTGAAGCAGAAGATGAACGCGAACTGAACAACATTTTGAAAGAAGCGCTGGCTTTCGATCCGCAACGCTGGAGCCGTCAGGCACCATTGATCAAAGGTGTTTCTGAAGAAACCACCACCGGAGTTCACCGCTTGTACCAAATGAAAAACGAAGGTAAATTATTGTTCCCTGCCTTTAACGTAAACGATTCGGTTACCAAATCAAAATTCGACAACCTCTACGGATGCCGCGAATCGCTGGCCGACGGAATTAAACGTGCAACAGATGTGATGATCGCCGGAAAAGTGGTGGTAGTTGCAGGTTACGGCGATGTTGGCAAAGGTTGTGCCCATTCAATGCGCAGTTACGGAGCCCGTGTAATTGTAACCGAAATTGATCCGATTTGCGCACTTCAGGCGGCGATGGAAGGTTTCGAAGTTAAAACAATGGAAGATGTACTTTCTGAAGGAAATATTTTTGTGACCACTACCGGAAACAAAGACATCATTACAGGCGAACATCTGGCTGCAATGAAAGATCAGGCGATTGTGTGCAATATTGGCCATTTCGACAACGAGATACAGGTTGCCCGCCTCGAATCATGGCCGGGAATCTGCAAAACAAACATCAAACCTCAGGTTGACAAATACACATATCCTGACGGACATTCAATCTTCCTTCTTGCTGAAGGCCGTTTGGTGAATCTGGGTTGTGCTACAGGCCACCCATCGTTCGTAATGTCGAATTCGTTCACCAACCAAACATTGGCACAACTCGAACTTTGGCAAAAAGATTACGAAATTGATGTATATCGTTTACCAAAATATCTGGACGAAGAAGTTGCCCGTTTGCACCTCGAACAACTGGGTGTAAAACTTACGATCTTAAGTCCCGATCAGGCTGAATACCTTGGCATTTCTGCTGAAGGCCCCTACAAACCGGAGCATTACAGGTATTAGAAAAAGTCCGAAGTCCGAAGATTTATGACGAACATATAAAATTAAAAAGGAGCCTCAAGGGCTCCTTTTTAATTTTATATGATTGACCGAATATATACCTACCTGGCATTTTGCATCAGTCAGTTGTGGTCATTCAGTTATCATTTCCTGACAATGAATGACTACCAAATGACAACTTTATGACTTTTAGTAGGCTCTGCCTTCCCGGCCTTCGATAAAATTAATGAACGAAGTATTTACCACTTTGTTTCCGCCAGGAGTTGGATAGTTTCCTGTAAAATACCAGTCACCGGTATCGTTCGGGCAGGCTTCATGCAGGTTTTCGATGGTTTGATAAATAATTTCAACCTCGGCCTTGCAATCGTCAGGTTTCAGCAGTTCTGCAATCTTTGCCGATACTTCTTCAGCCTTAAAGGGTTTGTATATTTCTTTAACGTAGTTTACAATTTCTTCTTTCGGAAGGTTCTGCTGCTCTTTACATTTGCGGTAAACCTCATCAATCAGCTGTTCCTGATTGGTATCTTTCAGTAACTGAATGGCCGCGTTGAAAGCAATAAACTTATCGAGTACAGCCATATCGATTCCGTAACAATCGGGGTAGCGAATCTGCGGAGCCGATGAAACCACGATAATTTTCTTCGGATTCAGGCGGTCGAGTATTTTCAGGATACTCTTTTTCAGGGTTGTTCCACGAACGATCGAATCGTCGATAATAACCAGCGTATCGGTATTCTCGCGGATAATACCGTAAGTTACATCGTAAACGTGCGCAACCAGGTCGTCGCGGCTGGCATCGTCGGCAATAAAAGTACGCAGTTTAACATCCTTTATCGCAAGTTTCTCAACCCTTGGCTCCACCGAAAGCACTTCAACCATCTCTTCATAAGTGATGCTGCCGTTGCGCTCTTTCAGTTCCTTGATTTTCCAATCGACACAATATTGCCGCACACCCTGCACCAGACCATAGAAAGCCGTTTCAGAAGTATTGGGGATAAAAGAGAATACTGTATTTTCGATGTCGTAGTTAATCGATTTCAGGATGGCTGGAGAAAGCAAATTGCCCAGTTTTTTGCGTTCCTGATAAATATCCTTGTCGCTGCCGCGCGAGAAATAAATGCGCTCGAACGAACAAGAGCGGCGGGTATGAGGAACCCGGATCATTTTACTTGAAACCGAACCATCTTTTTTGATGATCAAAGCATCGCCCGGTTTTATTTCGATCACATTTTCAGCCTTCACATTCATCACGGTTTGAATAACCGGACGCTCCGATGCCACCACCACAATTTCGTCGTCGTAGTAATAAAATGCCGGGCGAATTCCCGATGGATCGCGCATCACAAAAGCATCGCCATGTCCGAACATTCCGGCAATGGCATATCCTCCGTCCCAATCTTTACTGGCATTTTCGAGTACTTTCTGCACATCGAGGTTTTTCTCGATCAGTGGAGAAATATCGCGGTTCGAGTAGCCCGAGTTTTTATATTGCCTGAAGTGCAGCTGATTTTCTTCGTCGAGGAAATGGCCCACTTTTTCAAGAATTGTTACCGTATCGGTGTAAGCTTTCGGATGTTGCCCAAGTGCGATTAACCTGTCAAAAAGTTCGTCGGTATTGGTAAGGTTAAAATTTCCGGCCATTACCAGTGTTCTCGATTTCCAGTTATTCTGGCGCATTACCGGATGCACAAATTCGATGCTGTTGCGTCCAAAAGTTCCGTAGCGCAGGTGACCGAGGTAAACTTCGCCCGAAAATGGAACATTTTCATAAACCCAGCGAATATCGGCATCTTCTGGTTTATTTTTTTCCGCCTTTTTAATTCCTTTCGCAACCTTCTCGAAAATGTTTTTTATCGGATTTTGCTCAATCGACCGGTGGCGGTTGATGTATTCCTGTCCGGGACTCAGCTCCATTTTTATATTTACAATTCCGGCTCCGTCCTGCCCGCGATTGTGTTGCTTCTCCATCAGCAGATACAATTTGTTCAGCCCATATTGCCAGGTGCCGTATTTTTCCTTGTAATATTCAAGCGGCTTACGCAAACGTATCATTGCTATCCCACACTCATGCTTAATCAATTCGCTCATTGTTCTTCGGATTGTTCTATTTGTTCAAAACTTTCAGGAAATAATTCAGGAAACCGGATGACATCTTTTACAATAAATGCATTCGGGTATCGTAACGAGATGGCTTGTTTTGCTTTTAAAGCTTCGCTTTTGTTGCGAAAATCGCCAACCCTTAGTTTGAAATTGGGCGTATGAAACTGAAGGTAGGCCGGAATGTTGGGAAAGGTGAGATTAAAATCGTTTCGTACACGCATCGCCTGTTCGCGGGCTTTGCTACCTGAACTGAAGAAAATCTCGAGACGAAATCCATCGAAGCCACGCCGACGCTGATTAATTTGTGAATGACGAACGACTAAATCGGTAATTCGGGGTTCTTGCCTGATGGGTAGTTTTTCCAGAAATTCGTTTAGTTTGGCCGTTTGAACAGAGATGCCCGTGTTTAGCACAAGTGTATCTGTTTGAGCGTAAACCGATGGACTTAACAGACCAATAAAGAAAATTAAACTACACAAATACCTCATACGATCAGTTTTTGAGTCTGCAAATATAAGATTTTAATGGTACAAGTATTCAGCAGGAATCAAACGGTTAATAGGATTTCCTTTCGGAAATAAAACACAAAAAACTGACTTTCAGACTCTTTAATTGCAAATTTCACTCAGAAGGTGTACACAAGCTAAGTGTATAAAAACCATAGTTTTTCCTGAATGTTAATTTTCTTGTTTAAACACCGACAACTCATTTTCTTGCATTTTCCTGAAAAATAGTGAAATTTGCAGCCTCAAAATCTGAAAAACATTGGAAAAGAAAAAGTTATTTATTGAAACGTATGGTTGCCAGATGAATGTGGCCGACAGCGAAGTGGTTGCAGCCATCCTTCAGGATAGAAGCTATGAAGTAGTTGAAAAAGCCGATGGCGCTGATGCCATCTTCCTGAATACCTGCTCGGTACGCGACAACGCCGAACAACGAATATGGGGGCGTCTCGATTATTTTAAAAGTTTGAAGAAAAAGAATAAAAACCTGATTGTTGGTGTGCTGGGTTGCATGGCCGAGCGTGTAAGCGACGAGCTGATGGCTCACACCGCCGTCGATTTGGTGGCCGGACCCGATGCTTACCGCGATCTGCCCTTCCTGATTGACAAAGCGCAAAGAGGAACCGAAGCCGTCAATGTAGAACTTTCGGAAAACGAAACCTACGATAAGATTACACCTGTCCGCATTGGCGAGAAAACGCTTTCAGGATTTGTAAGTATTACCCGTGGCTGCAACAATTTCTGCACCTACTGCATTGTGCCATACACCCGCGGACGTGAGCGCAGCCGCGATCCGCAGGATATTGTGAACGAAGTACGCGACCTCGCACAAAAAGGGTATCGCGAAGTGACCCTGCTCGGACAGAATGTAAATTCATACAAATGGTTGCCCGAAGGTGAACGCAAACCAGTACGTTTCTGGGATTTGCTCGAACTGGTGGCCGAAGTCGATCCGCTGATCCGCATTCGGTTTACGACCTCACATCCCAAAGATATGTCGGACAAAGTGCTGAAAGTGATTGCAAAACATCCGAACCTTTGCCGTCATATTCATTTGCCGCTTCAGTCGGGCAGTTCGCGTATCCTGAAATTGATGAACCGAAAATACGACCGTGAATGGTACCTCGACAGAATCCGCGCCATCCGCGAAATTTTGCCCGATTGCGGATTGAGTACCGATGTTTTCTGCGGGTTCTGTACTGAAACATTGGAAGATCATCAGGAAACACTTTCGCTGATGGAAGAAGTGAAATTCGACATGGCTTTTATGTTTAAATATTCGGAACGCCCCGGAACTTATGCGCACGAACATTTACCCGACGATGTTCCGGAAGAAGAAAAACTTCGTCGCTTAGATGAAATCATTCAGCTGCATAATCGCCTATCGCTCGAAAGCAACCAGCGCGACATCGGGAAAACGTTTGAAGTACTGGTAGAAGGAACTTCGAAGAAAAGCAAGGAAGAACTGTTTGGGCGGACTTCGCAGAACAAGGTAATCGTATTTCCTGCAAAGAGCTTTCAAAAAGGCGATTACGTTACGGTGAAAGTTCTGAAATGCACACAAACGACTTTGATCGGGGAAGCTGTAAACAGTGGTCTGTGATCAGTCGCAGTGTTCAGAAAGGAGACCCGAGACGAAAGACGGGAAACCGCAAAATGGAATACCGTTCCCTGCGAGCGGAGCAGTCGAAGGAAACGCACAACGAATAATAATTCATAACTCATAACTCTCTGACATGGGAAAACTAATCAATGATTTTAACGATTACCGCGCCAAAATGAACGAAAAAATTCTGGCGAGCGACAACAAAGTAATGAAACGTATTTATAGTATCGACACACTGACTTACCAGGATGGAGCGCTAAGTACCAAAACAAAGGAAATGCTTGGGTTGGTTTCGTCGATGGTGCTTCGCTGCGACGACTGTGTGAAGTATCACCTTGGCAAATGCCACGAACTGGGCGTCACGACCGACGAGGTCTTCGAAATTTTTTCGGTAGCCAACCTCGTGGGCGGAACCATCGTAATTCCGCATACACGCCGCGCTGTGGAATATTGGGAAGAATTGATGGAGCAATAGAAAAATGCACATGATAAGAAAATAATATATACAGCTTCAAATGAAAAAAGTCCTCCTCATTTCATTGGCTCTGACATCATCGTTTGTCCTGGGTTTCGCGTTTAACAACCTGATAACAAGAAAATCGACCGAATCCATCAACGAGAGAAAGGTGACAGGCATTGGCGGCATTTTCTTTAAATGCAAAGATCCCCGAAAAGTAAAAGAATGGTATCAAATACATTTAGGCCTGAATACCAACCAATACGGTGCTGTCTTTGAATGGAAACAAGCTCTTGACAGCACAAAAAAAGGGTTTACGCAATGGAGCCCGTTTTCGGAAAAGACGAAATACTTCGACAAGGAATTCATGATCAATTACCGGGTGGAAAACATGGATGCACTTGTTGAAGAATTGAGGAAAAACGGCGTGACCATCGCCGATTCGATTGTAACCGACGAGCTTGGCAAGTTTGTGCATATCATCGACATTGAAGGCAATAAAGTTGAATTGTGGGAACCGAACGATGTTGCCTGCGAAAATTACGGAAAACAACACAATATGCCAACCACGAAGTAGGCATAGTACAAATAAGAAAATTTCAACATCGAATACCGATAACCAATTGCCAACCCGTTGCAATTTTCAGGAATACAAACCGGGGTTCAGGAATGGAATAAATGCCATTTGCACTGCTGGCAAATAAAGCGATTTTCGGGTAATGAGGTCGTTGGTTAACAATCCCACAGCGCCATTTTGCTGCTTCGAATTCATTTTCTCAAAAACAATATCGTCGGCATCGCCTAATTCATAGCCCTGATGAATCAATTCGGCCACGCGAGGCGGAAGGATAAAAGTGGCTGTGCGGGCCTTCCCGATTCCATTTCCATCGCTGATTACCACCCAGGCAAAAGCCATTAATCCTGATTCTGACTCTTCTACCCCACCTTCAATCCCAACGTAATAATCGAATCCTGAAAACAGATCATGAGCATTTTTAACCCGGCTTTCGGCTCCCAGCAAGGTTTCCACATCACTCATCGGCTGATCGGAAACACCGCTCTCAACCGAGCCTCCGAGAAGGGTTATCTCCTGATCAAAAAACACCAGCAATCCTTCTTTTACAGCATCGAGCTTCACCGGGTTTTTAGAAGCCACCAGAATTTTTATCATCGCAGAGTTAGTTTAAATTTTCAGGCCAAATTACAAAAAAACAATACTAAGTAATCTGAATTAAAAAGTGTCGTATTTTAAATTGAGATTCTATTCTGACTCACCCCCATCGCTTCTGCGATGCGTCCCCCTCTCTTTCAAAAAGAGAGGGGGGACGTCCGCGAGCGGACATGGGGGTGAGCAATAAATAAATACGACATTAAAATGTTCTAATTACTTTACTGATGAACCATGATTCTGTTTTCAGGTTTAATTCCGAATACCATTTGATTCGATAAGCTGAAGTTTTAGATTCAGGAATCAGAAGCTATTTTTCTTAATTTTGAAACTTCGAAAAACGACCAATCAATGATAATCAGACAAGCAAACATTACAGATTCGGCCAGTATTGTTGAATTTCAACTCGCGATGGCCTGGGAAACAGAGAAACTCGAATTACACGAACCCACAGTTATTAAAGGAGTTGCAGCGGTATTTAATGATACGTCGAAGGGCATTTATTACGTTGCCGAAACCGACGGGAAAGTAGTTGGTTCGCTGCTCACCACCTTCGAATGGAGCGACTGGCGCAACGGAACTGTGCTCTGGATTCAATCGGTTTACGTGCGCCCCGAATACCGAAAACGCAGTATTTTCAGCCGTCTTTACAAACATATTCAGGAAAAAGTAAATGCAAATCCCGACTTACGCGGTATTCGTTTGTATGCCGATAAAACGAACATTCCTGCTCATGGAGTTTACGAACACCTGGGCATGACCGCCGAACATTACCAAATGTTTGAGTGGATGAAAAAATAGACACAAGTTTTTTTTCTTGATACTTGCAGCTTGATACCTGATACAAAAATTAAATCGCATGATAAAAAAGCCAATATCTCCTGAAATCAGAAGGCAATTGATTTTTGCACAACGGGAAGAGATTACCGAATTTCATATTTACAGCAAGTTAGCCGAACAGACCCGCGATGAGGAGAACAAAAAAGTACTGCAACAAATTGCTGATGATGAACTGCGGCATTACAAACTTTGGACTGCCTATACCAACAAGGAAGTTTCGCCAAGTCATTGGGAGGTCAATAAATTTTACTGGATCTCAAAAATCTTTGGGCTGACGTTTGGGCTAAAATTATTGGAAAAAGGTGAAAAAAAGGCACAAATCAACTACGGACTAATCGCCACCGAAGTGCCAGAAGCCCTGATTGTTGCCGAAGATGAAAACGACCACGAAAAAGAATTACTTGGCCTTATTCAGGAAGACCATCTAAAATACATGGGGTCAATTGTGCTGGGGCTGAACGACGCACTGGTTGAGATTCTGGGAACCCTGGCCGGATTGACTTTCGCGCTTCAAAACACCAAACTGGTGGCTTTGGCCGGAATCATCACCGGAATTGCCGGAGCGCTATCAATGTCGTCATCAGAATATCTGTCGAACAGAGCCGACGGCAAAAATGATCTTGCCATTAAATCCGCAGTATTTACTGGTATTGCTTATGTAATTGCAGTAATATTTCTGGTAGCGCCATTCCTTATTTTCACTTCACCGTTTGTTGCTTTGCTGGTTGCATTGTTCGATTCAATCCTGATTGTCTTTCTCTTTACCTATTACATTTCGGTAGCCAACGATCAGCCTTTCCGGAAACGTTTCACCGAAATGGTTGTTTTGAGTACAGTTGTCGGACTGATTTCGTTCGGACTGGGATATCTGGTAAGAATTTTCTTTGGAATTGAGGTATAGAAAAAGGTTGTTGTTGTGGGGTTGTAATTGTTAAAATTGTTGCCCCAGCTTGAAACTTGGA
The DNA here is from genome assembly GCA_003537645.1 of Prolixibacteraceae bacterium. Taxonomy (GTDB): domain Bacteria; phylum Bacteroidota; class Bacteroidia; order Bacteroidales; family Prolixibacteraceae; genus Aquipluma. The sequence continues at coordinate 35,664 of DPRM01000147.1, read as the reverse complement.
ACCAGTAAAACCGTGAGCAATTATATACAAAAACTCATCCTTCAGGGAGAGCATCAGAGGCAGGATTTTAAATACTGCATCAGCGATTCGAAAAAGATAGCGCGTTCGCTGGTGGCTTTTGCCAATACCGATGGCGGGCGTTTGCTCATTGGGGTAAAAGACAATGGCAACATTGCCGGAGTAAGGTCGGAAGAAGAATACTACATGGTTGAAGCTGCCGCCCGCATCTATTCGAGACCAATGATTGAATTCACCACCAAACAACATTTCGTCGAAGGTAAAACTGTACTTGAAGTGATGATTGAACCAAGTAAGGAAAAACCTCATTATGCCGTTGACGAAAATGGCAAATGGTGGGCTTATTTCCGCAAAGACGATGAAAACCGACTGGCCAGTAAAGTGATGCTCGAAGTTTGGAAGAAACAAAAAAGTGCGGATGGAATCCTGATCAATTACTCTGACAGTGAAAAAATCCTGCTCGATTATCTTGCCGGTCACGAAAAAATTTCAGTCAGCAAATACGCCCGTATCGCCCATCTTCCCTATAAAAAGGCAGAGCAGATTATCATTAATTTCAGGGTACTTAATATTCTGAAAGATTGCTTTACCGATGCCCGGATTGATTACTCCATTAACGAAGAATTCGACCGTCAGGAATGGGACAACAATAGTTCAGAATAAATACTACGAGTATTCGGGAATTTACCTAATGTCATAAAAGTCATTCAATTGTGATTTGGTAGTCATTAAGTTGCAATGAAATGACAATAAATGACCACAATTGACAGCCACAAAATACCAGATAGGCATGCAAACGGACAATCATTATAAATAAACAAACTTTCTTAGAATTGTAAGTTTCATATTTTTTTAATCGCCTGAAAAACAATTCTCACCAATTTGGGTTACTTTTAACGCCCTTTAGAATTAAGAAATTACAACGGATATATTTAATTAAAAACCAATATCAAACCAAATTAAAAACATGAAAATTAAAGCATTAATAGCCATTTCGGCTCTTCTTTTCCCGCAGCTGATTTTCGGTCAGGAAAATTACAAAACCGTTTCAACCGTCGATTCTACTAAAGTATATGTAGGCGGACCAAGTTACGAGGTAAAAACTTTTCCGCAGAAATTTAAGGCAAAGAAGCCCAAAAATGTTATCCTGATGATTGGCGACGGAATGGGCGTNNAAACAGGTTGGATTCTCGAAAACCCAATCGGCAAGCCATTACATTACCGATTCGGCTGCCGGCGGAACAGCTCTTTCTACCGGCCAGAAAACCTACAATGGAGCAATTGGCGTGAATACCGACACTGTTGCAATTAAAACCATTCTGGAGATGGCCGAGGATAAAGGATTGGCAACCGGATTGGTTTCCACTTCGGCAATTACACATGCCACTCCGGCATCGTTCATAGCACACCAGGGAAGCCGCGGAAGCTACGAAGACATTGCTGCCGATTTCATGAAAACTGATATCGACGTATTTATTGGTGGCGGTTACAAACATTTTGCCCAGCGCAAAGACAAACGTGACCTGACCGGGGAACTTAAACAAAAAGGATATCAGGTTTTGCGCGACATGGACGAAATTGCCAAAGTGAAAACAGGCAAGCTGGCCGGACTTACCGCCGACGAACACAACGAAGTGTATCCGAAACGGAAAATGGATCTTCCCTTGTCAACCCAAACTGCAATGAATATTTTGGATCAGAATAAAAACGGATTTTTCATGATGGTTGAAGGTTCGCAGATCGACTGGGGCGGCCACGCAAATAACACAATCTATATTGTAAACGAAATGCTCGACTTCGACAGGGCGATTGGATCGGCACTCGAATTTGCATCGCGCGATGGCGAAACCCTCATTATTGTGACTGCCGACCACGAAACCGGCGGAATGGGACTTGCAGGAGGCAACCTGAAAACCGGAATGGTGAAAGCAGCTTATACAAGCAAAGACCACACCGCCACAATGGTTCCGGTATTTGCTTTTGGACCGGGCGCCGAAAATTTTACCGGAATAATGGAGAATACTGATATTCCAAAAAAAATCATGAAATTGCTGGGACTTTAAGCAAAATAACTACCTCTCTTATAAAAAAGTATGAATGAACGCTTTCGATTCATTCATACTTTTTTACTTTTAAGGTTTCGAATTTTACAAAAAGAGAGCTGTTTATGAATAATCCACTCGAAGTACTCGATCATGTCCGACTCAACTTCTCACCATCCGGCCTTGTTTTCCTGAATATTGCCCTCGCGTTTATCATGTTTGGCGTGGCTCTGGGCATCAAAATTGAACACTTCAAAGACATTTTACAAAACCCAAAATCGGCCATTGTCGGTTTTATGAGCCAGACTTTTTTACTTCCGGCATTGACCTTTCTGTTGGTTCTTCTGCTAAATCCAACGCCAACTGTGGCTCTTGGAATGATTCTGGTTGCAGCATGTCCCGGAGGAAACATCTCCAATTTTATCAGTTCGATGGCTGGCGGGAATGTAGCTCTGTCGGTTAGCCTTACAGCAATTTCGACCACTGCAGCCATCTTTTTCACCCCCTTCAACTTTGCTCTTTGGGGTGGTTTTTATATCGATTTTTACAATGCCCACGGAGCGCAGGGTTTGCTTCGTCCACTTGAAATCGACAAAGCCCAAATGTTTCAGACCGTTTTCATTTTACTTGGAATCCCGGTTATAATTGGCCTGTTTGTATCCAAGAAATTTCCGAAGCTTACCGAAAAAATCAAAAAACCCATTAACACCGGCTCACTTTTGTTTTTCGTACTGATGGTTATTGCAATGCTTTCGGCCAACTTTTCGCAATTCACAAGCTATGTACACCTTGTTTTCTTCATCGTATTGATGCACAACGCGCTGGCATTGTCAACCGGATATTTTTTCAGCAAAATAAACAGACTGAACCTGACCGACCAGCGAACAGTTGCCATTGAAACCGGCATTCAGAATTCGGGACTGGCGCTGGCGCTCATGTTTAATCCCAAAATTTTTCCTCCTGAAATGGAATTGGGCGGAATGGCAATTATTGCAGCATGGTGGGGAATATGGCACATTATCAGCGGATTGACAATTGCCTGGTACTGGTCGCGCAAACCTGTTATTGCCTGACTATGAATAACTGGTCGGTCGGGTACGAAGCAATAAGAACTTATGTACGTTTTGCCTTTTGGCTGTCACACAAGCGGGTTGTTGTAACCGGGCGAAATAATATTCCAAACGGAAAACCCATCATTTTTGCTGCCAACCACCAAAATGCGCTAATGGATCCACTGGCGATATCGTGCACCAACTCCTTACAAAGTTTGTGGCTGGCACGTGCCGATATTTTTAAATCGAAAGCAGCGCGGTCATTCCTGAAATACATCAAGATGCTGCCGGTTTACCGCATCCGCGACGGTAAAGACAATCTTTCGAACAACGAACAGATTTTCGGGCAGGTAATTCAGCTTCTGGAAGACAAACAATCGGTCGCACTTTTCCCCGAAGCTGCACATTCAGGCAAAAGACAAATGTTACCTCACCGAAAAGCCATTCCGCGCATTGCGCTCGACGCTGAAGCAAAAAACAATTTCGCACTCGGTTTGCAAATTGTTCCGGTAGGTATAAATTACAGTCATTACTGGCAATTTAGCCGCACTCTGATTGTTCATTACGGAGAACCCATTGAGGTAGATCGCTACAAAAACGCCTGGAACGAAAATCCGCAGAAAGCAATGTTAAGCTTGCGCGACGAGATTCACGACAAAATTATTCCTCTCACCATTCAGATTAACAGTCAGACTTTTTATCAGGAATATGAAGATCTTCGCCAGCTGGCAGGCGAAACGTATTCGAAAACAAAGCATTTCGACAAGGATAACACGCTTAACCGGTTTTATGCCGAACAGGAATTGATTGCCCGGATTGAACTTCTGGAAAACACGCAACCCGAACAATTCGGAAGAATTATTGATGAAACGAGAAAGTATTTTCAGAAAATAAAAGAAAACCACCTTACTGACGAACAGATCGGAAAGGCCGGGAAAGCGAAGTGGGCAAGGCTTTTCGTGCAGATTACGGCAGGCATAATCACATTGCCGGTTTTTGTTTTGGGATTTGTTTTCAATGCAATTCCATTTTTCATTCCGCGGGAGATCTTCCTGAAAAAAGTTAAAGACACCGCGTTTATGAGTACTTTCAATTTCGTGGCCGGTCTGGTGCTATTTCCGGTTTTCTATTTAATCGGAGTGAGTTTGATTTTTGCCTTGACAGGTTCTTCTGTGATTTCGATTGTCTCATTTATCCTGATGCCATTTGCCGGAAAACTGGCATTCAGCTTACTTCAGTTTTACAAAAATATACTGAAATGCTTGATAACCAAAGGATTTAATAACAACCAGATTAAGCAACTTACCCAACAACGCGATGAAGTAATCAGATCGGTATTGAAAGCGACAAGCTAATTTCTGATTTTTTTATAGTTTTGTCGCTCAATTCTGAATAGATGGAAATTTTAACTGTCTTTTTGCTCGCGGTTGGTTTATCGTTCGATTCGTTTGCTGTATCGGTTTGCAGCGGGCTAAACCTCCCCAAAATCCGTTTTTTTCAGGCAGCTAAAATTGCCATATTTCTGGCATTGTTTCAGGCTTTAATGCCTTTGGCCGGCTGGCTGGTAGGCAATAGCATGAAGTCGGTGATCGAACCTGTTGATCATTGGCTTGCTTTTGGCTTGCTTAGCCTTATCGGCGGAAAAATGATTATCGAGAGTTTTATCAGTTCCGAAGTTCGCGAGATTAAAAATCCGCTGCACCTCCGTGTAATCCTGGTTCTTTCACTTGCAACCAGTATCGATGCGCTTGCTGTTGGATTTACATTTTCAACTTTTCTTGAAAAAATTCTGATAGCTGTTATCATTATTGGTTTTGTAACGTTCATTGCCTCAATGCTTGGCATTTTACTGGGAAAAAAAACTGGTCCGAAAATAAACCGCTATGCAGAAATATCTGGTGGCCTTATCCTGATAATTATCGGCTCAAAAATTCTGATCGAGCACTTATTCTTTCCATGATGACCCGAATTATAAAATTCATCTGAAGCAAAATCAAAGCGTCGGATCACTTCATATTCCTGTGGGAATAAAAAGATGATTGTTTTGTATTCAAGCTTTTTGTCCTCAAGCCGGACTGGCTCTTTTGGGTTACCTTTTCCCGCTGGAGGGAAAAAGTAACAGCCCGTCCGGCTGGAGGACAAGGTAAAAAATGGGAAGGTTCTTTTTATGGTGCTTAAATCAGAAATAGAAATCGCCACAACTTTCTCATCTGATTCAAAGCTTCCCACCAATTTTTCAGCTTAATTAACTATTTTCACATTTCATTATGAGAGAAATCTTTCTTTAAAAATAGGGTTATGGAAACCTTGCATATTATTACATCAAGCTATCGTATATCACCGCTTTTTCTGCTTCTGCTGGTAGCAGGATTTATTGGGATTGTTACTTTCCTTTTCCTGCTCAGATCGAGAAATACCCCCGGAGTTAAATTCTGGCTGATCTGGCAGATAGCGGCTTCGGTTTGGGCTTTTACTTACGCTTTTGAGTTTGCGGCCAACGACCTGGAAACAAAAATCCTATGGTCGAAATTTTCGTATTTTGGCATTGTTTATTGTTCCGTTTCATTCTTTTTTTTCTCGTTAACCTTTTCATCACGATATCAATTACTTCAGAAAAAATACATTGTTTTGCTTTACGCGCTGGCAACACTGTTTATCCTTTCGCCTTTTACCAACGATTTTCATCATCTTCACTGGAAAAGCTATTCAATCGACCCGCTGACAAATGCAACCGATTACAACTATGGTCCGCTTTTCTGGCTTTTTCTGGTTTTTTCATATACAACACTTCTGACCGGAATTATCCATATATTTTTGTTTTTCTTCAGGTTATCCCATTTTTACCGTTCGCAGATTCTGGTTTTACTTTTCGCCTCGTTACTGCCTTTGTTCGGAAATATAATTTATGTATTTCAAATCAACCCGGTTCCGGGTTTCGACTGGACACCTTTCTCGTTTTTACTGACCGGCGTTTTAATCGCATTCAGCATTTCACAATTCCGTATGTTCGAGCTGGTTCCGTTTGCCCGGACAAAACTAATCGACATGATTCCCGATGCAATTCTGATTGTTGATAACTTCCACCGGATTGCCGATTTGAACCCCGCCATGAGAAAGCTGATTGATTCGGACGAAAAGGAAATAATTGGAAGAAAGGTAGATGAAGTATTTCCGGCGAGGGAAATGCTTATTGATGAAATCAGGAAAAATGACGATTTTCAGACTGAAATAATGCGTGAAAGGGAAGGCGTCAAACATTATTACGATCTTCAGGCATTGGCGCTGTTCGATCAGAAAAAGCATCAGACCGGAAGGCTTATCGTGCTTAGAGACATCTCGCACCATGTTGAGACAGAAGAAAAAATAAGGGAAACAAACATAAGGTTGATGGACGAAATTCAGGAAAAAGAAAAACTGATTGTTGACCTTGACGCTTTTTCGCATACCGTGGCGCACGATCTGAAAAATATGCTCGGCGCAATTGTTACCGCAAGCAGCCTGATAAAATCGGGAATTGATGATATGCCGAAAGAAGATATTCTCGAAATTAATGAGCTGATCAATCAATCGGCCACCAAAACCATGCACATTACCCGCGAACTGCTCACGCTGGCTTCGGTAAGGCAACAAGACGTTAAACTGGCCGGCGTAAATATGAAACGAATTGTAAAAGAAGCCCTGAAACGGCTTGACGACATGATTAAGGAAAGCGGAGCCAAAATTTCGGTTCCGGATGTTTGGCCTGAAGTGCTGGGCTACGATGCATGGCTCGAAGAAGTTTGGATCAACTACATAAGCAACGCCCTTAAATATGGCGGAAGGCCACCGTTAATTGAAATTGGAAGCGAAATTTTGCCCGGCCGGAAAGTTAAATTCTGGATTCGCGACAATGGCAAAGGCCTGTCGCAGGAAGAGATGTCGCTGCTGTTCATCAAATTTACGCGCCTCGAAACCCTTAAGGTTGAAGGAAACGGGCTTGGACTTTCGATTGTGAAACGAATTGTCGAAAAACTTGACGGTGAAGTAGGCGTGGAAAGCAAAAATATTCCCGGCGAAGGCTGTACCTTTTATTTTGTTTTGCCAATGACTAATTCATGAGTTAATGAAATTCATAGAAATCCATAATAATTTTCCCCGCTTTCACTGCAATTGGGAATTGCCAAAAATCGCTTCAACCAGATGGGTTACGAAACCTTGAATTGCAACATACTGATTTTAAAGGCAACTACCTTAAAATCAGTCTCTATTATGCATTCTTACCATTTGTACCTGTACGAAACAGATGGAATAAACGGGAAAATACTGAGTTGTTTGGCAACGCCATCCTTTTTGTAGGTCATCCAGGGATTTAAATGATTGTAGATGTTGTAGCCTGAAAACGACCATTCGTGCCCTCGTCCGCTGCTTCGGTATTTTTTTACTGAATAATTTAAATCGAGGTGGTGAAACGAAGGCATTTTGAAATTGTTTGGGTTTTCATAAGTTTGGCGTGCCCGAAATTTTTCAACTTCTTTTGGAGAAGCATAATATTCAAAACCGGGAGGCATCACACCTTCGGTTTCTGTATCGTTGATGGTTACATGATTGCCCGATTGGAATACAAAGGCAAGGCTGATTTTTCGTTCGCCCGGATATTTGCTTTTTAATTTGTAGTCGATCAGCGCTGAAAAATCGTGTCGCCGGTCGTATTTGAAAGGAAACCACCTGCCCCGGTTAATATCATCGAAATGCTGGTTCGACCACGATAAAGTGTAGGCCAGCAACCAGTTCAGCCGGGCGTTTTCTTTTCGGAACATCAATTCACTTCCATAAGCTTCGCCTTCGCCAACTGAAACATTGTTCTCCCAGTTCCTGTCACGACCACTTAAAAAGGCGGCTCCTTCGTTAAATCGGGTCACATTTTTCATGGTTTTATAATATCCTTCCAGTCCAAGTGTGTATCTGGCGCCCATGTGCTTTTCAATTCCCAGCGAATACTGATCGGCTTTCTGGGGTGCGATTTTTTTTGTCGATGCCACCCATAAATCAGTCGGAAGCCCCAGCGAAGAATTGGTCAGCAGATGAAGGTTCTGGCTGTTACGCATGTAACTGGCGCTAATCGTTAATTCGGGATTCAACAACCAATTTAGCGCAATGCGGGGTTCTGCCGATGAATAGGTTTTGCCTTCAATGCTGTAGGTAGCTGCCCTTAGCCCGATATTTGCATTCAGATGACGCCATTGTATGGCATCTTCCAGATACACTTCACTTACGAACGCCTGTTTCCTGTTTTCCTGTGTAAAACTGGTTTCGGTTTCGTCGTTTCGTTGCTGGAGAATATCCGGGCTAAAAGACAATTGCGATAACTTGCCGCCAAAACGTACGACATGACCGGATGTGAAATAATAATCGAAGTCCGTTTTCAGGCTCCAATCGTTCAATTTCGAAGATGTCAGGAACAAATTAACCGATTTGTCCTCTTCCGATTTGGTTCGTTGTGTATTGCTGAAGCTGCTGAAATACAGCGAAGTGTTGGCAAATAATTTCGAATTCAGGGTACTGTTCAAGCGAAGGACTGCCGTTGTGTTGCCCCATTGATAATGGTAACTTTGTTTTATATTCCGGTCGTTCCCGTTATAAAAATTCCGGTCTAATCCGCTGTAAATACTAAGGAAAATACGGTTTTGGGGGTTAAAAATCCAATTGGCTTTCGCATTGATGTCGTAGAAAAAGTATCCGCCAATATAGGGCTGGTCAGCAAGTTTCTGAATAAGCATCAAAGGGCCGTCAATAAATGTTCTCCGGACGGAAATAATGTACGAGGCGGTATCTTTTTTAATCGGACCTTCGAGTGTGAAGTTCCCGGCAACCGGACTGATCGTAAAAGTGCCTTCCTTTTTTTTCAGGTTACCTTCTTTCATCGATACATCCAAAACCGAAGACAAATGACCGCCATACCGGGCAGGAATTCCACCTTTGTAAAGCTCCGCGTTTTTTATGGCTTCGCCGTTGAATACTGAAAAGAAACCCATCAAATGATACACGTTGTAAACAGGCACTCCATCGAGTAAAATGAGATTTTGATCGCTGCTTCCGCCCCGTACATTATAACCGGCAGTATTTTCGGCCCCTCCTTTAATTCCGGGCAAATACTGAATGGATTTTAACAAATCGCGTTCACCCAAAATGACTGGAATATCGCCCATTTTTACCATGTCGAGTTTCATCATGTTCAGGCTCGAAAAATAGGGGTGGGCAGTTCGGTTTTGATTGCCTTTTACGGTAACTTCTTCAAGGTTCAACGAAGTTTTTAGGCTGATGTTCAACACTGTATCCTTTTTAAGGTTGATCCTGACCGATGACGTTTGGTAGCCAACGTAGCTTGCCTGCAAGGTAGTTGGGCCTTTAGGCAGCTTAATGCTGAAGAACCCATAGGCATTGGCCGAAACGCCGAGTTTTGTATCAGGTGAATAGATGGTCGCCCCGATCAGAAGTTCGCCCGAATTCATATCTGAAATCTTGCCGCTGACAATCACGTAGTTCTGCGCAAAAATAAACGTAGGTAATAGCAAGAACAGAAGTAGTATATTTCTCATAATTTAAAACTTGTAATGGCTGCCGAACCAAAAATGCCTAAGCCATTTTCGATATTGGAGTAAATCTGTACCGGTTCGTTAAAAAGCAAGTTATCGCCATCATTCATTTTTTGTTTAATGGTCGATTTCAGGTACTTGTCGTAATGCTCGTCGGTATCAATAAAAAAGTTGATTTCATTCAGGTAAGAAGTACTATAGAAAGACAAAATTGCACCATCCATTCCCGAATCATTAATCCTTATATAGGATTCATAATGGAATCCCAATTCATCTGTAGCATCAGTTACCCTATTAAAATTATCAACAATAGGAGAGTCAACATCATAAAAAACACCAACAAATCGCCAGATTTTTGAATGATTCTGTCTATGCCTGTAATGCCAATATCTGTTTATGCCAAGCCTGTCGTTTATATTTTTGGTGATCCTGTATGTAAAATAAGAGCTGTATGTGTTAGGATTGTGAAGTATTGGATTATCTAGCTCATAGTTTACTGAAGGCTTTAAAGGAACAATAGTAGATGCATGTAAGGATTGGAATCCTTCAGTTTTAATATTTATCTCATAGTAACTACCTGAATTGGGCTTGATATTTAAAACGTAAACTCCACTGCCCGTATTTTTCATAATGCCAAATGTTTGGCCATCTTCCTTTAACTCAATTATTGCATCGCTAACTTTTTGAAATGTATTATTCTCACTGATTGATTGACTAAGACTCAGACTTCCTCTGATAACCGAATCAGGATTTAGGATGCAGTTGAAGCAAAGTTTGGGATTAATTCGTACTTCCGTTTTTAAATCTTTTTCGCAAGACATAAATACCAGAAGAAAGATAAGTAATAAGTATGCAGAATATCTTGGTTGATAATTCATTGTATTTGTTGTTTTTATAACCTTGGGTTTTGGGGTTGATCCTTTTCCCAAGCATTAAATACTGTTAAAACCATAGCAATTACTGCCATAAACATTAATTTTTCATACTTTTGAAATGTTTTGAAAAGGGCAGTTCCTGCTGCCCTTTTCGGGTAAAAACAAATAGTGATAACCCGGTTTCTTTTTAAAGGGCCGGGTTTTTCCCTTTTACAATAGTTTTAATATTGATTACCCAAATATACAAAAGGTAACCCGCCAAAACGTATTAACTTTTTGTAAAGCAGCTAATTTAGAAGAACTCTAAATTGTATTTTTTTCTAATATTACGTCTATTTAATTTATTTACAAACACTTACACATATATTTTTTATGTACGCTACACCTGTTAGAGTGCCTTTCTTTAAGTTATCGATAGAAATGTCATCAAACAGATTGAAGAAAACTCACATCTGTAAATTTCATTTCATCGCAGAAATAATCGTTTGCCAATAAATTCTTCACGTGCTTTTGCATAAATTCATGTAAATTGCACACATGGAATTAAGCATCTTAATTGATATTGTCATCATCTTCGCTTTTTCGACAGCGGTTAACTACATTTTTACCCGGATTAAAATTCCGACCATCATCGGGTATTTACTAACGGGAATCGTGGCAGGGCCATCGTTGCTGGGGATTATCCGCTCGCCGCACGAAATCGAATTTATGGCCGAAATCGGCATCATCATCCTGATGTTTACCATCGGACTCGAATTCTCGCTTAACCATTTGATCAAAATCAGGAAAATAGTTTTTTTCGGTGGTTTTGCCCAACTGCTTTTTACTGCCGGCATAACCACGCTAATTGCCCGCATGTACGACCTCACTTGGGAAGCCGCATGGTTTATCGGATTCCTGACTGCCCTGAGCAGTACCGCGCTGGTGCTTAAAATTCTTCAGGAAAGGGGCGAACTTACCTCCAATTATGGCCGAACGGTTGTAGGTATCCTTGTTTTTCAGGATATTATTCTAATTCCGTTGATATTGCTGACCCCAATGCTGGGAGGCCAAACCTCGCACATTGGTTCCGATTTGCTGATGCTGGGAATAAAGTCAATCGGGATTCTAGCACTGGTATATCTGGGCAACCGCTGGATAATGCCCAAAGTGCTTCACCTGATTGCCCTCACCAAAAATAAAGAGCTTTTTTTGATGAGCATTTTGCTGATTTGCCTGGCAGTTGCATTATTAACGGCAGAGCTCGGAATGTCGCTTGCATTTGGCGCTTTTTTGGGTGGGCTGATGATTTCGCGATCGGAATACAGTCAGGATGCATTTAGTCACGTACTCCCGTTTAAAGACACGTTTACCAGTTTCTTTTTTGTTTCAATAGGCATGTTGCTCGACCTCAGTTTTGTAGCCGACAATATGATACTGGTTTTTGGTACAGTGATTTTGGTAATAGCCATCAAATCGTTTGTAGCAGGCGGAACCGCGTTTATGCTCGGGCATACTTTCCGCGGAACAATTGTGGTTGGTTTGGCTTTGGCGCAAATTGGCGAGTTTTCGTTTATCCTGGCAAAAGTTGGTCAAAACTTCCAGATACTCACCGATTTTTATTACCAGCTTTTTCTGGCGGTAACAATCGTATCAATGGGCATTACTCCGTTTGTAATTATGGTGGCCAAACCTACTGCCAACCTGCTGCTAAAACTGCCCGTTCCTGAATTGCTGATCAAAGGCCTGTTCCCGCTTCAGGAAATAGAAGTGCCCGAAATACAAAACCACATTGTGCTGATTGGCAAAGATTCGCGCTCGCTCAACCTTTCGCGCATGGCCAGCCAAATGAAACTGCCTTACGTATCAATCGTTTTCGATCCGGCGGCAGTAAAACATCGCCAGCAAAAAGGCGAAATGGTGATTTACGGTGACGCAATGAACGAGCCTATCCTGAAAAAGGCGCATATTGAAACAGCCGAAATAGTGGTAATCAGCATTGGCGAAACCATTACAGCGCTCGGTATCATCGAAAAGGCGAGGAAAATAAACAAACACGCCTACATCATCGTTAGGTCAAAATACGTTTCGAACATCGAAGATTTTTATCATGCAGGCGCCGACCAGGTAATTCCTGAAGAATTTGAAACGGCCATCGATTTATTTGAGCTGGTTTTAAAGAAACTGCTGATTCCCAAAGGCGAAATTGAGGCGGCCATTTCGCATATAAGAGACGACAATTATGGAATCTTCAGGGAGAAAGAAGATAACAACACGATCACACTCACAGATATGATTCCGGATGTTGAAATTGTGGCACTGAAGGCTTCAAATTACGAGCTGTTTCCGGGAAATTCGCTAAAGGATATCCATTTGCGAAAAGATTTCGGGCTCACGGTGGTGGCTGTAAAACGAGGCGGAAGAATTTATGAAAATCCGGGGGCCAAATTTATTTTCGAACCCGACGACATTGTTTATATTTTGGGGAAACCCGAAAGAATCGCCCAACTTACCCATGCCTAAGAAACTGTTTTAATTTAATGTTTCTTTAATTTTTCGGTTCACCCCAAACCCTGAAGGAAGCCCGAAAAATCATCCTTTAGGGTCAAGGTAAATTTTTGATTTTGGGATCAATTCAAATTTTAAACAGTTTCTAAAATTCCGCCAGTCTCCGGCATAGCACCATTCTTCTGCTTCATTTCAAGGCAGTCGAACACGCTGCTCAAATCCTCTTTATTCTCGGTTAAAACAAACAATTTGTCGTCTGCTTCGAGGTGTGTCGAGCCGGAAGGAGTAATAAATTTACTGTCGCGCTGAATGATGGAAATAAAAGTTGTTTTGGGCAATCCGAGCTCCACAATCTGCTTCCCGATGATACTGCACTCGTTCGGAATTACAATTTCGGTCAATACCTGTTTAATGCTGTCCGACAATTCAATATCGGTTTTGGTAAGCTGCTTGTCGCTTTCAGGAATAGTAAGCCGCAACCATTTTGCCACCACCGAAAGTGTTGAACCTTGTATCATTACTGAAGTAAGCGAGATAAAAAATACGATATTGAATATCATGTGAGCTTTTTCGGCACCGGCAAGCAGCGGGTAAGTCGCAAAAACTATTGGCACAGCACCCCGCAAGCCAACCCACGAAATAAATAGCTTACCCCTTTTTTGCCCTTTAAAAAACATAAGGCTTGCAAAAACCCCCACAGGCCTCGCAATAAGTATAAGAAATACCGAAATAACCAGGCCAATGCCAATCACCGGAATTATTTCGCTCGGGAAAACAAGCAATCCTAGTGTAAGGAACAATACAATCTGCATTAACCATGCAAAGCTGTCGAACGATTTAATAAACTTTTTCTTGTGAATAAGTTCCTGATTACCCAGATAAACAGCACAAATATATACAGCTAAGAATCCGTTGCCGCCAACAAAATCGGTCGCCGAAAAACTGAAAAACATGATGGCAATGACTAACACGATATACAAACCTTCGAAATCGAGCTTAATGCCGTTTATTATAAGTTTGGCAATTTTTCCAAATACAAAACCAAGTACACCGCCAATTAATATTTGTTGCAGTAAAAACGGAATCGTGCTTAAAAAACCTGCATCCTGACTGACCACAAAACCTGTAAGTACAATGGTCAGAACGTAGGCCATCGGATCGTTGCTTCCACTTTCCAGTTCGAGCGTGGGCCGCAAATTGCCTTTAAGCGCAATACTTCGCGATCGCAAAATTGAAAATACCGCAGCCGAATCGGTTGATGATACGATAGAGCCAAGCAATAAACCTTCGTAAATTGTAAAATCGGTAACCGCCCATACAAAAATACCGACAGCGGTAGCCGTTATCAGCACGCCCAGCGTCGAGAGCGAGACTCCCTGCCAGAGAATGGGTTTTACAGTTTTCCAGTCGGTATCAAACCCTCCGGAGAAAAGAATAAAGTTAAGTGCAATAATTCCAATAAACTGGGCTGTTTTCGGATTGTCGAAATAAATACCTCCAATACCTTCGGAGCCTGCGAGCATACCAATTGCCAGGAAGAAAATCAATACAGGAATTCCGAATTTATACGAAGTTTTACCTGCAAAAAGCGATATGAACAGTAATATGGAACCTACCAGTAATATATTTTCGGTCGTCAGATTCATTGAAATGGGTTTTGATTTTTCTAAATATAATCAGACTTCCTGAATTTTCAGGCATCGACAGCCCCTAATGATGGTAATTTTCAGAAAAAGGTAAAAAAATATGACTGTCCGTTTGCATACCTATTGGGCATTTCACGTCAGTCAGTCGTGGTCATTTATGGTCATTTGGTCGTTATTTTCTGGTAACTTTTTGACTCTTATGTAACTACTTGCTAAACAACCAATGCTGTTTCGTCCGAAAATAGGATAAAACCTTGTTCTGCGATTTCGTGCGGACGACTATCATCATCTATTTCTTCTTTCTACAAATATTTTGCTCCTCTGGAGCTGGAACCAATCAGACACATCGCTTGGTTAGGGCGAATAAATGCCAGAGGCACGAAACATTTCAATCTTCACCAACTCCATTCAATCATTTACGCCGAAATAACCAGTAATTCATTTTGGGGCTATATGCCAATATATTGCAGGGCTACCAGATAACAATCGATTAACTTTTATGACATTGGGTAACATTACGGATATTCATAAAAAAGAACCGATCCTGAAATAATTCAGAAACGGTTCTTTAAAATTTTCAGCCAAAATGCAGTTGCATCCTGGCAGCTCCGTTTGGTTATTTATCTATTTTTTTCTGATATAAATCTGTACCGGAACCCCCGCAAAATTAAAATTATCGCGAATCTGATTTTCGAGATACCTGCGATACGGCTCTTTGATGTATTGCGGCAGATTGGCAAAAAACGCGAAACTGGGCGTTTGGCTTGGCAACTGAACCACATATTTGATTTTCACAAACTTACCTTTGATAGATGGCGGCGGATACGACTCAATAGCCTTCAGCATTACTTCGTTTAATTCCGAAGTTTTAACTTTTTTGCTACGGTTGTGATATACTTCAACAGCCGCTTCGAGCGCTTTCAGGATACGTTGTTTGGTAAGCGCCGAAATAAACAGAATTGGCACATCAACAAACGGTGCGATCCGCTCCTTAATTTGCTTCGCAAACTCGTTCGTGCTTGCATTGTCTTTTTCAATCAAATCCCACTTGTTAACCAAAATCACCACCCCTTTTTTGTTTCGCTCAATCAGGTGAAAAATTGAAACATCCTGTGCTTCAATACCGCGGGTAGCATCAAGAATGAGCACACAAACATCCGAATCTTCGATGGCACGGATAGAGCGCATGGTTGAATAAAACTCAACATCTTCTTTCACCTTGGTACGTTTGCGCAAACCAGCGGTGTCAACCAAATAAAAGTCGTGACCAAACTTGTTGTAACGAGTGTGAATCGAATCGCGTGTAGTACCTGCAATATCGGTAACAATGTTGCCGTCAACACCAGTTAATGCATTGATAAACGACGACTTACCAACATTCGGGCGACCGATAATGGCAAAATGCGGAACATTTTCTTCCATATCGTTTTCCACCTTCTCCGGAAATTCCTGAACGATGGCATCCAATAATTCACCGGTTCCGCTTCCTGTCATCGACGAAATGCAATAAATTTCACCCAATCCAAGTGAATAGAATTCGTGGGAATCCAGAATTCGCTTGTTGTTATCAACTTTATTTACGGCAACGAATACTTTTTTTGATGAACGGCGAAGCACCGCAGCCACTTCCTCATCCATATCGGTAATGCCATTTTCAACATCCACCACGAACAGAATCACATCCGATTCTTCGATGGCCAGCATTACCTGTTTGCGTATTTCTCCTTCAAAAATATCTTCCGAATTAACGGCATAACCTCCGGTATCAATCACCGAAAAGTCGATTCCGTTCCAAACACTTTTTCCATACTGGCGGTCGCGTGTTACGCCCGACGATTCGTCAACGATGGCTTTTCTCGATTCTGTCAACCGGTTAAAAAGGGTAGATTTGCCAACGTTTGGTCTTCCTACTATTGCTATAATATTACTCATTTTTGTCTCCTCGTGTACCGCGAGCGGGACACTATCATTTATTGTTTATTTCTTGTTTTTTCTGAAGGTTGATCTCAAGATAGAAATCCAATGATCAACATTTTTACCTTCGGCGAATACAACAATTGTTTTCAATTCAGATTTTTTGATGCGCCTTATTTCCTTTTCCATTTCTTACCCCGGGTTTTACCCGGAGCTATTGATATTTTACCCTTCCAGGGTAAGGAAACGCAGTTTTTTCTGTATCAGCAACTTTTCTGTCAACTGTGACTGAATACTGATCACTTTTTTACTCCATATCGTAGCCAAAGCTTCCCAGAGTACGGTCTTTGTCGCGCCAGTCTTTGTTCACTTTCACGAATAGCTCAAGGAATACTTTTTTCTGAAAAAATTCTTCAAGGTCAAGCCGCGCTTCGGTTCCAACTCTTTTTAATGCCTGTCCCTGATGCCCGATAATAATCCCTTTCTGGCTGTCGCGGGCAACGTGGATAACACACATCAGACTAAGAAGTTTTTCTTCCTCCTTGAATTGCTCTACTTCAACCTCCACTGAATAAGGTACTTCCTTGTCGTAAAACAGCAGAATTTTCTCGCGGATAATCTCGCTGACGAAGAAGCGTTCGTTGCGGTCGGTCATTTCGTCCTTGGGGAAATATGCCGGTCCTTCGGGCAACAATTCCAGAATGCGGTCGAAAATCTGGGCAACATTGAATTTTTCGGTGGCCGAAATCGCGTAAACATCAGCCAGCGGAAGCTTTTCGCGCCAGTAGTTGTACAATTCCATCACCTTTTCCTGAGTCGAAAGGTCAATCTTGTTAATCAGAACAATAACAGCAGCTTCGGAGCTTTTAATACGCTCAACATACTCCTCATTTTTTCCGGGCGATTCAACCACATCGGTTACATAGAGAATCACGTCGGCATCAATCAGGGCAGTATTTACAAACTTCATCATGGTTTCCTGAAGTTTGTAGTTTGGTTTTAAAATTCCCGGGGTATCGGAGTAAACGATCTGGAAATCATCGCCATTCACGATTCCTTTGATGCGGTGCCGGGTGGTTTGCATTTTGGAGGTGATGATTGACAAGCGTTCGCCTACCAGCACGTTCATGATGGTTGACTTACCCACATTGGGGTTTCCGATGATGTTTACGAATCCTGATTTATGCGCCATTTGTTTCTGAATGAAGATTTTAAAAGTCGGCGCAAAGATAATCAATTAATTAGTTTATCGGCAAAAGAGCTTTAGACTCGTCAGGGAAAATCGCTATTCAGGGACTTATGTGTATAAAAAATCGTCGCGTTGAAGCTCTGCTTCCAGCCTGTCGAAATTTTCTTCGTTTTTCTCCTGAACAAAAGACCGAAGTGCATTGCATTGTTCTGCCGATTTAAAAATCATACGAAAAGTCACCCTGGTTTTGGCTTCCTGAAGTTCGGTGAATGTGGCTACCACCTGAAATTGTGGCTGAGAAAGATGGTCGAATACCAGGAGCGCAGGCGCTTCAATCTTCACAAAAATACTTTCGTTGGGATAATTGGTACCATCGGGGCCATGCATCGTAAAACTCCATTTGCCCCCGGGACGCAGGTCGAATTCATAAAACGTATTGGTAAAACCATTGGGGCCCCACCAGTTTTTAAGGCGTTCGGGATTGGTCCATGCTTCGAAAATCAGCTCCCGGCGATGCATGAAAATCCGGGTAGTGACAACTTCGCATTCCGGCGAAACATCAGCTATTTGATAATCTGTATCCATCTTTTTCCGGTCATTAATTGTTTCTGAATGTTCTTTTCAGATTTTTCAACAAAGAAGTGCAATTAATGTTTGGAAATACGTCGGCAGATTGAATGGAAAGGTACCCACCAAAAACCACTGCTGCCGGATTTGACGGGTGGCTGAAGTTATGCACTAGGTGTTTTGTCATTTAGCTTTTCTGTCATGGCAGACAACTTACTGTTGTTTCTAAATCCGAGATAATTGGCTTTATGGTTCTAAAGTGTGATAATACTATTGAAGGAGCATTAAATCTCAATGTTGTTCCAACCGGCGTGGAGTTATGAGCAGCATTATTTCTTATTCGTGTATAACTTAAAAGGATACTTTCTAATGTGATAATCTGGCCACCGTATCCATTAAGAGTGGTTTCAACAGTTTCAAGATTTTTAATTCCTAATACGCTACAGAACATTCGTCTAGTATACCTCTCGTATTCAAATCCATAATTATTCTTGATAATATTTTTATCAACGTATGTTTGATTTTGCGTTGTAATTCTTAAATGCAAATAATCTTTTAATATCTGATCTAAACTTTCTTCAATCCAACCGCAAAATTCTAATACAGCTAACTTTGAGTATAGAATTTGTTCATGAGTTGTAGTCAAAGGGTCTACATATTTCCCTTCAATTATAAGTATATTATTTTCAATATCGATATAATTAATCATTACTTAGAAAATATGCTTATTGCTTTATTTAACCTTGCCTTCACTTTCTCCGGTTGAGATAAATTTTCACTCAATTCTTCTTGAGAAAATTCTTCAGAATCAAGCATTTCTTGCAATTTTGCTTTAATTATGTCATCAGGCATGTCATTTAAGATTACTAAATTCTTTGATATGCCAATTAATAGAGCCTCAATAACCGTCTTGCTTAATGAACGTACTTCGGATAATAAATTTCTGTTTATAAGTTCTATTGTCGAAGTAATTATATCTGAGTATGATTGTATAGTTGCTTCATCAATTTCTTTGTTTATTTCCATGAAATTATTTAAAAACAAAGCCAATCTACCTTTGTATTCAGCTAGATTAAAATAGAATGCATAGAAACGTAACAGTAACTCTTCATTTGCGAATCTACTTTTTTCAATTCTCTCATCAGAAAGATTTGTAAAGGTTTTCCAAATGTCTGTTCTGACAAAATGTTTTAAGAAAGTATTTAATGTTCCTTGATAAATACAATTTCTGATTTCTTGATTAAATAATTTATTACCACCAGAATTTAGTCTATGAAAAATTTGAAATAAATATTCCATATGAGTTTTATTGCTATAGTCGCATCTTAATACAGTTACTGGAATGGTAGCATTTTCAAAGATTTCATATAAATCATTGTTGTCTCTTTGTATTTCAGACCGTTTCTTACCTGAGATTCGGTCATCTACATCATCTGTTTTAGAAAGTTTCCAATCCTCATCCTCATCTAAAAACTTTACTATTGTCGAAATTCTTTGTAATCCGTCAATTACTAATCGTTTCTGAGTAGTAATGTCTAAGCTGATGCAAAGGCTTGGTATTGGTAATTGTTTAATTAAACTATCAACAAACAAAGTCTGCGATTTATTTGACCACACAATTCCTCTTTGAAAATCAGGATTCAAATCGAGTTGTTTTTTTGATTTCAATCTATATATATCCGCACAAGATCTAAGTTCATTAAATGCAACAATATCTTTTGGTGGCATTACCGACTTAATATTGTCAGTATCTTCTGCTTCTTGTCTAACTTTTTCTTCTTCAAATAATGAAATTTGTCGAGTCATAATTTTGCTGTTTATTTATTGTTTGTCTTCAAACGGTAACTTAAATGTACGAGAATTCTTGCTTTTATTTTTTTACACTTGCCCATAACTAGCAACTAGCGGAATGCTTATAGTACTTTTTTATTTCAATCGTTTCAGATCGCTACTTATAATCATTTTCACAGCGTTAAAAATAAACAATTATGTTTATATATAAAAATGAATTATTGCTTTTTATTCAGGAATTGTAGCGGGTTTTGCATTTGTTGGGATCGGACTTTGTAGAGACAAAAAGCCGCGCCCCCACCCGCCCTGTTAAAGATTTTGCTGCCATGTAGGTTAAAATGGCCGTCATGTTAGTTTTTTAGTCGCCATGTTACCAAATATCGCCGCCCTGTTAAAAATATCTGCGCCATGTTGTTTTTTTGGTCGCCATGTTAGCCGGGAGGCCGTCATGTTATACAAAATGCAATTTCAAATCAGTCCAAATACCATTCCCGGGTAATGCCTCTTTAGTTTTATAATCGAGTGGTTACGGCGAGATATTCTGTGAATTGTCAGTTGTGTTTTCTAATGGATGGAATCCTTCAGGCATGGTTATGCAGGAGTTCTCTCTCTTACAAAAAAATAGCAGCAATAAAAAAGTCAGAGTTTCACTTTGAGTGAAGCTCTGACTAAAACTATGGTTCGAAACAATATAGAATACCGTCCGGATTCTATTGTTCAAGAATCGCTTTCAGATTATCCAAACCATTTTGTAAATCGGGAGCCAGCATTTCTTCCATATCCATAAACAACAGCATTAGTTTCATCGGGAATTTCATTTCTCCGTTTAAACCCCACTTAACCGCTGTTACCGAATCATTAACGGATTCAGTGGTAAGATAGGCGTAGTCGGTCGATTCGAATGGTTCAATGAAATGCAGTTCATAGTCAATACGGTTACCTTCATCAATTTTGATAATCTTCTGCTCGCCTTTACCGGCATCGGGGTTTTCGCTGTCCCATGCCGAAACGAATCCAACTGTTGCATCTTCGCCAACGAATTCTTTTTTCATTGCCGGGTCGATTTTTGCCCAAACGCTGAAATTGTTCTGATTTTTCAGGTACTTCACGTAATCGAAAACTTCCTGCTTCGATTTGTTGATGGTTACTTCACGCTCAATAGCATATTTGCCGTCGATAAAAAGCGCAACAATTAAAACAAGCACTACTATTCCTAGAACAGATAATCCAATAATTTTCAATGCTTTCATCGGAATTGATTTTAGTTTGTTAATTTGCTTTTTCGTATGATTTTCTAATCCACGCAAAAACATCGGGCGTGATTTCATCAACCGACCCGATTTTAATTTTATGCGAACACATCGCATTTGCACCGGTTACAAGTTCCAGAATTCCATCAGGTTCCTGACCTTTCAGGTTCAGGCCGATTTCGAAGCGGGTTTTTGTGGCTGGCTGAAGAATGGCAAATTGCCGTTTCCGCCTCAAACTTATATATGCATTCTTTGGCGCAATCTCTACATCAGACCCAAATTTTAGAATTTCGTCCATCAATTTATCGTAAATCGGGCGAAGATGCTCTTTGCCTTTGTACTGACTTTCAATCAAGGATTCCGGGTTTTCAGCCGAACCGGCATCGGTTTCCAAAGTTTTATGGGCTACTAAATTGGCGTACCCGTAAGTGAAATTATGCTCTTCTTTTAAGAACTTTTGTATTTCGCTATGTTTGGCGAACTGTTTTTGTTTTACAATTTCTACCCACTCCTGGAGCGACTTTCCTGAATTTTTATGCAGGTTTTCCATCATTGTTTTTTCTGCCTGATCCATAGATTAATCGGTTTTATTTGGTTTTGAGAAAGTTCAGTTCGTATAAACCAATCCAATCGGCAACTTCCATTTTACCAACCAGTTCGCCAATTAAGTGATAAGGAATTGATTCGCTTTTTTTGAACCTGATACAGCTTTTGCCCATATCAAGCTTTAGTTTGCTGTGTTTGGGGTACTCATCGGTAAACCATTTCAGCAATTCAGGATTGGCATAAACACCCATGTGATAAAAGGCAATGAAGTTTTTTTGTGCGGCCAGGGCAACAAACGGCAATGGTAATTTCGGATCGCAATGGTAGCCTTTGGGATAAATGCTGTGTGGAACAACATAGCCAATCATGCCATAGCTCATTTCTTCGGCGAACCCGCCGGGCAGGTTTTCGAGAATCGTTTTCCGGAGTAAAATAATTGCTTCGCGTTGGTGGTCGGGAATCTGGCTGATGTATTCATCGACTGTTTGGGCGCTTGATTGCATAACTTACAATTTGAGGTTGTAGATAATTAACAATCAGTCGATTTGAAAGGTTCAGTGATCTGTTTGGAAAATGTAAAATACGACATTCTTTGACAGATAATTAAACCGACAATTGTAACTAACCTCTAAGTATATTAGTTTTGAAGGAAAATAACAGAAAACGATGGGAGCAATTGTTATAAAACCACAGGATAGCGCGGAATTAGAATTAATATCGAAAATGCTTTTAAAAATGAACATTAAATCTATGTTCATTTCTGATACTGAAGTTGAGAAACTTGGACTGGTTAATGCAATAGATGCCGGAAGAAAAACCAAGTTGGTTGACATCTCTGAAGCGAAAAAAATTCTTCAATGAAACCATCGCCAGAGGATCTTTTATCCGTGACATAAAAAAAATAAAAGACACTGACACCAAAGTTGCCATTCTTAAAAGCATTGAGGATGTTGAGAATGCAAAAAGCATTTCAGATATTCCGAACATAAAATCCTTGACCGGATATAAGGGCTACTACAGAATTAAACCCCTGCCAAATAAAGAATACCGAATCGGACTGTACTTTTCCGATAAAATGATGGAGTTTGTTTGTTGCCTAAAACGCAAAGATATTTACAAGTTTTTCCCTAAAAATTACGAGTAAAAAGCACCTGTTAATCAACTTCTGGCGTTTCCTTTAGTTCATTCAGCATTTCATTCAGACTCACCAGGTAACGTCCGTAAAGTTTGTTAAATCCCCAGCGAAGAGCCAGGAAAGTAAACGCGATTAGCGGAACCAACACGCCAAGTCCAACACCAATAATCAGAAATATTTTCGAAGTAGCCAGATTTTCGATCCCTCCGGCACTGAATTTAACGCCCTCGTAAAGCCCTGCAGCAAAACTTACGATCATATTTATCAGCAAAATTATCACTGCCAGATAAAACATTCTCCGGTAGGTTTTCAGGGTATCAAGAATGCCGGTCAGAAAATCTTTCAGCTGAAGGTCAACCGAAAAGTTTCGTTTTATTTTCAGATATCTGATTACAAAGAACAGGTAAGTGGCAATAATCAGGGTATTCGAAAAAACATCCATCGGAATCATCCACGACGGATATTGTATCGGTTCGTTAATCAGAATTTTCGAGAGGTATAAATCGTCAAGAATTATATAAGCTATGTATGCCAGTAATATTCCAATTCCAATACGGATATTACGGTCAATCCGCTCAATCATTGTTTTAGTTCGGTTACGCAGCAACCCGTTTATTGTCTCCCTGCCAAGATGATGTTTATCAACCTCCTGGGAAGAATATGTATTCCATGCCGTTTTCAAGTCATTTATATCCATCTCTATCCTTCCGTATTCATTAACAACTTCAGCTTTTTCTTGATGCGATTCATTTTCACCCTCACATAATTTTGAGTGATCCCGGTAATTTCAGCAATTTCTTCATATTTCTTGTCCTCAAGAAACAACAGAATAATCGATTTTTCGATGCCCGTCAGTTGTGCAACTGCCTTGTTCAGCATTTTTATCTGGTCTTCGGTTCCAGTATCATAAACTTCAGCCGCCAACTGCAAATTCTCGTACGGAATCCCCGACTTATCCGGTTGTCGTTTTTCTTTCTTGAAACTGGTAATTGCAGTGTTCAAAGCAACACGATACATCCAGGTCGAGAATTTCGATTCGTTTCTGAAGGAAGGGAACGATTTCCACAGTTGCACCAGAATTTCCTGAAACAAGTCGCGCCGATCTTCTTCCGAATCGCAATAAATGGAACATACCTTGTGAATGATCCCCTGGTTCTCTGTGATTATTTGTAAAAATTCCTTCTCCAAAATCGTAGTTGATTAGTCTGCAAAAACCGATTTCATTACATTAACTCATTTTCAGATAACTAATTTCGTGAGGAGTTAAAAAACGGTACCGTCCGCGGGGCAGGTCTTTTTTGGTAAGTCCGGCAAAAAGTACGCGGTCAAGTTTTTCAACATGATAGCCAAAATGCTCGAAAATACGGCGTACAATGCGGTTTTTTCCTGAATGTATTTCAATGCCCACCTGACGTGCATCGCTCTGGTCGGTGCGGTGAATATCGTCGGCAGCAATTAGTCCATCTTCCAGTTCAATTCCTGAAGCAATTTTTTCCATGTCTTCCTGCAAAAGGTCGCGGTCGAGCTGAACGTGGTAAACTTTTTTCTTCTCGTAGCTCGGATGCGTCAGTTTTTTGGCCAAATCGCCGTCGTTGGTAAAAAGCAACAGGCCGGTTGTCTGGATATCGAGTCTTCCCACCGGATAAATACGTTCGGGACATGCACCCTGAACCAGTTCCATTACAGTGCGGCCTGCAAACGGATCGTCGCTGGTTGTCACAAAACCTTTGGGCTTATTGAGCAGCAGATATACTTTTTTCTCCGGATTGAGGCGTTTCCCTTCAAATACAACCTCGTCGTCGAGTGTCACTTTCCGCCCAAGTTCGGTAACAACCTCGCCATTCACTGTTATTAATCCTTTGCTGATGAGATCGTCGGCATCGCGGCGCGAACAAATACCCGCATTTGAAATGTATCGGTTAAGCCGGATCATTCCGTCGCCAACCGGTTCTTTTGCCGGCTCACTAACAGGCGGTTTCTTTTTTAAAGTGATTATTTTCCTTGGAAGCTCTTTCACACGTAAAATTATTACTGAATTAAAAATTGAATCATCCGGTTATAAGCTAATAATCAGCTGTATTTCTCCGGAAATTGAAATGCAAAGGTCGTAAAAATTACCGTAAATACATTCAACGGCGCTCCTGCCGGTAGATTTTATATTGGTCCTTTATGGCATTGCGAACTTCATATTCGGTCGAAATCTGGCTTAGCAAACCCTTGCTATTGAAATATATCATAAACAAATCAGCCTGATAATCATTCATTCCTGTTAATTCCATCACCAATTCCTTGTTGTAAAACTGCGAGAGGTATTCCCATTTCTTTTCGGTAACAATGGCTTTCCGGGTTTCGCGTTTTTCGCGCTCGCGCTTGCTGGTGTAGTATTGCAGAAAACTTACCGGGCTAAAAATGGCTGCCAGAACGGGCGGTTTTTTGTTGTAGGCATCGCCCCGAAGTTGCGGATCGATGTCAACCTTCTTTGCAACCGGAACACCATCCATGTTAACTTTCGCCTGTTCGCCCTGAACTTTCACTTCAGGAATTGCAAACCTTATTGGTTTTGCATAAAGAAGCAATACATTCATTTCGTTGTAATTGGCCGGAATGCGAACCGTAGTTTTCGAAAACCCGAGCGATGAAATGCCCAGGCTGTCGATGTTGAGCATATCCATCGTAAAGCGACCCTGCTCGTCGGTTGTTACACCGCTGTGCGTCCTGAAATTAAGTATGTATGCATAAGGCACCGGCAATTCATCGTCGAGGTTCAGCACTTGCCCCTTCAGTTTTATGGGCATCGGGTCAACTTCTTCAGCTTCCTGGGCTTTAGTCTGAAAAGCACATAAAACAACTAGCACGAACAATATGGTTACAGAAAAAATATTTCGGGGAAAAACTAACATATCAAGCTTATATTCAGTGCTTTCAAATATCGGGGCTTTCAGGTGTTTTGTAACTTAAAAGCCTTTCAGGCAAAAGTAAAAAAATACAAACAATTACACGCCCCTTGTAACATTCGTTAACTGGATTTAACAGAGTTTACAAGATTATAACCGAATCGCTGTTTTTTCACTTCAGATTGGTTAACTTTAATCAACCATTCACCAAAAATAAATCATCATGAAAAAAGCTTCGGGAAGACAAAACTTAAAACGAATTATTTGGGTGGTATTAACCATATTGGTTTTAGGTCTGGCTTATGGCGTTTATTACATCAATTCGTTGCTGCCAATTATTACGGGTTATCCGGCCAAGTATTTGTGTTCGGCCGTATTCGTGTCAGGACGCGAACAGCCTGAAGTGGAAGCGATGGACCTGAACTTTTCTTTTATCAAATACACAAAAAACGAGGTTAATTTTCAAGATTCGAGTGTAACCAGTTATTTCTTGTGGGGTGAGTCGAAAGCTATTTATCGCGAAGGATTTGGGGCAACATTGCTTCGCGGTGTTAAAGAAGAAGATTTGCGTAAAATCAGATTCCCTAAAGTTCAGGCAAATTATAACCAGGATACCATTGCATGGCCTATGGGAAATCTGATGCCTGATACAACCACCAACATTGATACAGAAATGCTTAATGAAATTGCTGAAAAGCTGATGGATGAAGGCAAATACAAAGGAAATGCCTTCTCATTTATGGTAGTTCACAAAGGGATTCCTGTTGTTGAAGCCTATCAGCCGCAGTTCAATACAAAAACCCGTTTCTTAAGTTGGTCGATGGCAAAAAGTTTCACCAATTCTTTGGCCGGAATCATGGTAAAAGACGGAAAATGGGATGTAAATCAACCGATGAATATTCCTGAATGGCAAACAGACGACCGCAAACAAATTACCTACAACAACCTTATGCAGGCAGAAAGCGGACTGCTTTGGAACGAAGATTATGGCAACCGCTCCGATGTAACAGTTATGCTTTATTGCGAAAATGACTTTGCCCGTTATGTGTTCGACCGGCCACTTGAAGCGCCGGTTGGAACAAAATGGATTTACTCATCTGGAAATCCAAATGTGGTTACTTATCAAATCCGACAAACAATAGGCAACGATCGTGAATACTATGAATTTCCATATACCCGGCTGTTTAATAAAATTGGAATGCCCAATGCAGTTTTCGAAGTGGATGCTTCAGGAAATTTTGTCGGCTCTTCTTACATATATGCCACGACACGTGATTTTGCCCGTTACGGATTAATGCTTATGCAGGATGGAATATTCAATGGTGAGCGAATTCTGCCTGAAGGATGGGTTAACTATTGCACAAGTCCGAACGACCAAAGCAATGGTGAATATGGTTCACTGTTCTGGTTGAACAAAGCAAATAAATACCCGTCAGCTCCCGAAGATATGTTCTGGTGCCAGGGCTACGATGGCCAGCGCATTTTTGTCATTCCCTCCAAAGAATTAATCGTAGTAATTTTGGGCTTCTCGCACAAACCTGATAACGAAATGAACAATGATGCTTTGTTGCGCGATATTCTGGGAACAGTTAATTGATTAAAATAATGTTACTTTTTTGAAACATAGCTAATTGCCTGCCTGACTAAATTCTGATAATTAGGGTTTAACCACCCGTTTTTATCGTGCCCCGGCTGAATGTAAACGATTCGGGAATTTTCTTTTTGATGTGTCCACCCAATTATTTTGCTGCTTTGCGGATGATCGGTGGTGAGCAAAGGAGTTACACCCGGCAAAACTTCGGTGTTGCCATAAACTTCGTCCAGAATTTCAAAATCCTGAATTCCTTTGGTTACCGGATGTTTCGAATCGGAAATTTTTACGGTAAAAGTTACATCGTGCTGATAAGTTGATGTTTGCGGGGTGTTTTTCTCTTCGTGGTATTTGCCGCCAACAATGGTTTTGTATTCGTCCCAATCCTGATAAGAACATTGCGAATGGTGCAGAAAAACCAATCCTTTCCCGAGTTTCAGCAGCTTGTAATAGCTTTTCTTTTCTGTTTCAGAAATGGTTTTTGGCATGTCGTAAAAAACCACTGCGTCAAAAGTTTTTGGATCGATAGATCCAAGCCGAAGATTGGCTTCTGGATGTTGGAACTCGGTGTAGCTTATACCTTGAAATGTATCGAACATTTCAAAAAACAATTTACGGTCGAAATCGTGTCCGCCGGTAACCACCAGAATATTCAGTTTTTGGGCTGAAACAGAAAATGACACAAGAATTAAGAATATTAAAATCAGCAGTTTATTAGGTTTCATTATTTCTTGTTTGGGTCAGGCAACTTGTTGTTCAATTTCCTTTCCATATTTCAATATCTCGTAAACCAATGGATTTGACAAAACGAATTCGCTTTCACGGAATGGGTGGGGTTCAATCCTGCTGTCAATTTTCCTCCTTAATCTCATTAATTCCAACTGCATATCAACAAGATTGCTGTAATCATCAAATACAACAGCAATGTCAATATCGCTGTCTTCGTGGAAGTTACCTTTTGCATAGGATCCAAAGAGGATAATCCTATTAAAATTAAACTTTGAATGGACAGCAATTGCATATTGACGGGCAATATTTATAACATCGTTTTTATCCATATCCGTAATGTTTTTATTTTTTCGGTCCATTCTTTTGTAAACTCTTCGGTACAAACCAAATAAAACTCTTTTTTGTAGTCATCATATCGGGCGTTGAGATTGAATGAAGTTATTTTATCCAACCAATCAGATGATTCTTCAGAAGGATGTAATTCGCATAATTCTGACAATCGATATAAGTTATGAGTAAAAGGAGCATGCTAGTGAAATTTTTTCACATAATAGGCTTTCATCAACTTCTCAACGGAAATATGTCCCAAAAATAATGACCAGTTGTAAGATTTACCTTCAAATAGTTTTAGCATGGTTTGAAAATCTTCATCAGAAGTCTCAATCCAATGATTCACGATTCTTTCGAAGTCAATTATTTCATTCATTTCGCCCATAACGTGCGTTTTAGCCAAAAATAAATATTTTGAATTAGACTTCCGGCTTATTTAAAGATTAGTTTCAAGACAGAGAATTCATTATTGATTTTAAAACATTGCAATTACTTTTTTCAGCGCGTCCACAAACACATCAATTTCTTCTTTCGTGTTGTAAAATGCAAACGAAGCGCGCACAGTTCCCTGAATTCCGAAATGATCCATCAGCGGATCGGCACAATGGTGACCAGTGCGAACAGCAATCCCAAATTTATCGAGCATGGTTCCCAAATCGAAGAAATGAACCCCTTCGACATTGAAAGAAATTACGCCCGACTTTTCTGCCTGAGTACCATAAATGCGTAATCCTGGAATGGTCAGTAATTGATCAGTCGCATAATTCAGCAGTTCGGTTTCCCAGGCTGCTGCATTTTCAATTCCAGTTTGCTGAAGGTAATCGATGGCGGCTCCAAAGGCAATTACTCCGCTAATATTGGGAGTTCCGGCTTCGAATTTATAAGGCAAATCGTTGTAAGTGGTTCCGGCAAATTTCACTTCCGAAATCATTTCACCACCCCCCTGATAAGGAGACATTTTTTCGAGCAGTTCTTTCTTTCCGTATAAAACGCCAACTCCATTGGGCCCATACATTTTGTGCGCCGAAAAAGTATAAAAGTCCGCATCCAAATCCTGAACATCAATCCGAAGATGTGCCGCTGCCTGAGCTCCGTCAATCAAAATACGGATGCCTTTTGAATGGGCTATCTGCGCAATCTTTTTTACCGGATTGATGGTTCCAAGAACGTTTGAAACATGAGTAACAGCGATCAGTTTTGTACGATCGGTAATTAAACTATCGAGATTTTCAATTTGCAACCGACCTTCATCATCAATCGGGAGCATCACAATTTTAGCTCCTTTTCTGCCAGCCATTAGTTGCCAGGGAACAATGTTTGAATGATGTTCCATTTCGGAAACAATAATTTCGTCGCCTCCCTGAATAAACGCTTCTCCAAACGAAAATGCCACAAGGTTGATGCTTTCGGTCGTTCCTTTGGTAAAAATAATTTGCTCACGGTTTTCAGCATTGATAAGCTCACGCGCTTTGTCGCGCGTTTGTTCGTAGGCTTCGGTCGCTTTGTCGGCCAGAAAGTGTGCCGCACGATGAATATTTCCGTAGTATTCGGTATAAGTCCGGGTTAGCGCATCAATCACCTGTTGCGGACGTTGCGTGGTGGCCGCGTTATCAAAATAAACCAGCGGCCGCTTGTATATTTTTTGCTGAAGGATAGGAAAATCCAGCCGTATCTTATCAATATCCAAAATCATAACGAATTCATTTTTATGAAATAAACAACAATTATTACGCGCTTATTCCTTGTGTGCAGCAAAGATAAAAGAAATCGATTGTTTTGAATCATTATACAAAACTCAATCTTTTGCCCCGAATTATCTTTCACACTGGATTATTGGTTATTTTTAGCCCGCTTTAAATCATCAGATCAGTAAAATCAAAAATATTGTCAACTCTGAAAAACATATAACCATGCAAAACTTTTTTGTCAAATCACACGGGCTCGGAAACGACTATTTTGTGCTGAACGAAGCCGAACTTTCATTCAGCCTGAATGAAAAAAATATCCAGAAGCTTTGCGATGTCCATTACGGAATCGGATCGGACGGAATCTTGCTGAAAGTGGCTTCGTCTAAAGCCGATTTTGGGCTGAAAATCTATAATCCTGATGGTTCGGAAGCCGAAAAAAGTGGCAACGGACTGCGCATTTTTGCCAAATACCTGTACGATTACGGGCACACTTCAGGCAAAATATTTACCATCGAAACACTTGGCGGCGTTGTTACCGCCGAAGTTTCAGCAGAAACCAACGGCAAAGCCAATCAGGTGAAAGTTGATATGGGAAAAGCGATTTTTGGTTCTCACAAAGTGCCTGTAATGTGCGACGAATCTGAATGCCTGGATCATCCGTTGAATATCGTTGACGAAACCTACCTTGTCAGCTGCGTGTCGGTTGGCAATCCACATTGTGTTATTTTGCGCGACAAACTAAGCAAATCAGAAATCCTGAAACACGGTTCTGAAATCGAAAATCACCCACTGTTCCCTAACCGCATCAATGTGCAGTTTGCCAAAGTGCTGTCGCGTAGTGAAGTAGAAATCCTGATTTGGGAACGTGGCGCCGGTTACACGCTGGCCTCCGGAAGTTCGTCGTGCGCGGTAGCTGCCGTGATGGTGAAAAAGGGGCTGACAGATCGTAAAATGACGGTGAAAATGCCGGGTGGTACTCTACAAATAGAAATTGACGAAGCCTGGAATATTCGCATGGAAGGCGAAGTAAAAGAAATTGCGTCGGGCTATTTAAGTGATGAACTGATTGCGGATGTGCTTTGTTTATAAAAATCTGTAAATTTGCAGCCCAATATATTTAAAAATTGTAATGACAACGAAACAAATTCCATTTTCGAAACAACAGATCGAACAGATCATCGAACAATATCCAACTCCGTTTCATATTTACGATGAAAAGGGAATCCGCGAATATGCACGCAAATTCATCAAAGCATTTTCATGGAATCCGGGGTTTAAAGAATATTATGCCATCAAATCGGCGCCAAATCCGTATTTGATGAAAATCATGCGCGAAGAAGGTTATGGTATCGACTGCAGCTCGGTTGCCGAACTGGTGCTGGCCGAAAAACTGGGCATGAAAGGCGACGAAATCATGTTCACGTCCAACGACACTCCGGCTTACGAATATAAAAAGGCCATAGAACTGGGGGCGATTATCAACCTCGACGATATTTCGCACATCGAATACCTCGAAAAAAATGTGGGATTGCCCTCTCTGGTTTGTTTCCGCTACAACCCCGGCGCGCTAAAAGAGGGAAATACGATTATCGGTCACCCCGAAGAAGCCAAATACGGTTTTACCCGCGAACAACTTTTCGAGGGCTACCAAATGCTGAAGGACAAAGGTGTTACCCGTTTTGGCTTGCACACAATGGTTGCCTCGAACGAGCTCGACCCTGCTTATTTTGTTGAAACCGCAGAACTCCTTTTTGACCTGATAGTGGAAATCGACCAGCGACTGGGCATTAAAATCGAATTTGCAAACTTAGGGGGCGGTATCGGAATTCCGTATCGCCCAACCGATCAAGCTGTTGATCTTGACTTTATGAGCCAGGGAATTCGAAAATTGTATCAGGAAAAGATTGAAGCCAACGGACTGGCACCGCTCCGGATTTATTTCGAATCGGGACGGGTAATGACCGGGCCTTTCGGATTTTTGGTTTCGGAGGTGCTTCACATCAAAAAAACCTACAAACAATACGCCGGACTCGATTCGTGCATGGCCAACCTGATGCGCCCTGCGCTGTACGGATCATACCACCACATTACCGTTTTAGGAAAAGAATACCAGCCAGCAGATCAGGTGTACGATGTAACCGGGTCGCTGTGCGAAAACAACGACAAATTTGCCATCAACCGTAAACTGCCTGTAATAGAAGCTGGTGATATTGTGGTGATTCACGATACCGGAGCGCATGGTCATGCGATGGGTTTCAACTACAACGGCAAGCTCCGTTCTGCAGAATTGCTGCTTCGCGAAAACGGTGAAGTGGTGCAAATCCGCCGCGCCGAAACCCTCGACGATTATTTCGCAACACTTGATTTTGACGGATTAAAGGAATTCAAAGTGTAAAATATACGAACCTTCTGATTTATTGGGAAAAGGATGTCGAAATTACGATTTGGCATCCTTTTTCTTATTTTTAGAATGTACTTTTGCCGAAAATACAGAAACAATGAAAATCGGATTTGATGCCAAGCGTGCTTTTAACAATGCTGCCGGACTGGGAAACTTCAGTCGCAACACTATTTCTGCGCTTTCGCGTCAATATCCGGGCGATCAGTTTTTTCTGTTTAATCCCGGAAGCAAAAATCCGCTTTTTGTTGCTCCCGAAAATGCTGCGGAAATCAGGCCCGAGCATTTCTGGTGGAAAAGCCTTAACAATGCCTGGCGAACTTTTCAGATTACCAGACTGGCGAAGAATCTCGATCTAGATATTTATCACGGACTAAGCCACGAATTACCTGCCGGTATCGAAAAAACGGGAATCAAATCGGTGGTTACCATCCATGATTTGATTTATATCCGCTATTCCGAATTTTTCAAGCGGATTGACCGGAATATTTACGACCGGAAATTTCGCCATGCCTGTCGCGTTGCCGACCGGATCCATGCCATTTCTGAACAAACAAAACGGGATTTAATTCAGTTTTTTGCTGTTCCGGCGGAGAAAATTGAAGTGATTTATCAGTCGGTTCAGCCTGTATTTTATGAACCTGCTGCTGATTCTGAAAAACAACGAATCAAAGAGAAATACAAGCTTCCGGAGAAATTTTTATTGACAGTGGGAACTATTGAGCCTCGCAAAAACCTATTGGCGCTGCTCGAAGGAATGGTGGCTTCAGGAATCAATATTCCGCTGGTTGTGGTTGGTAAACCAAGCAGTTACAAACAAAAAACCGATGAATTTATTAAAGCCAATCGTGATCGGTTGAGCGTAATTTTTTTATCAGGAATTACAGATACCGAACTGGCCGTTTTGTACCAAATGGCCGAAGCGATGATTTATCCGTCGCTTTTCGAAGGATTTGGGCTTCCGGTTGCCGAAGCGCAGGCCTCGGGTTGCCCGGTGATTACCTCAAATACAAGTAGTTTACCCGAGGCTGGCGGCGATGCTGCCATGTACATTGATCCGGCGAAACCCGAAACAATTGGACAGGGAATCGTAACTTTGCTCTCGGATAAAAACCTGCGCGAAACAATGATTTCGAAAGGAAAAGCCAATGCGCAGCGGTTTACTCCTGAAAATTATGCCAAACAAATGAAACAACTGTATAACTCTATTTCAAATGCACGATGATATAAAAGCGGCGCTCGAGGTGCTGCAAAAAGGGGGCGTGATTTTGTATCCGACCGATACGATTTGGGGACTGGGTTGCGATGCCGCCAACGAAGATGCGGTTAAACGAATTTATGAGATTAAAAACCGGCAGGATTCGAAAAGCATGCTGGTGTTGATGGAGAATCCGGCTTTGCTCGAAAGGTATGTAAACGAGGTGCCCGAAATTGCCTACGACCTCATTGAGCTAACAGACAAACCGCTGACCATTATTTACGATTATGCCAAAAACCTTGCCCCGAACCTGATTGGCGAAGATGGCAGCATCGGCATCCGAATCACCACCGAAAAATTCAGCAGTGAACTCATCCGCCGGTTCAGGAAACCAATTGTATCCACATCAGCCAATATAAGCGGAAGGCCATCGCCAGTTAGTTTCGATGAAATTGAGGACGAAATACTGGAAGCGGTTGATTATGTGGTAAAGTACCGTCAGGATGATACACAAAAGGGCGTTCCGTCGAGCATAATGAAGCTTGGTAGTGGCGGCGAAATCAAGATAATAAGAGAATAGGAATAGTGTTCAGTAATTAGTCAAAGTTGGCAGTAATAATGTTACATGATGCGGGTTGAGACAACCCGTAGCCCGTAACCCGTAACAACATGTAAATGAAATACCCACAGAAGAAAACAACCTTTCGTCCGGAAAAATTAAAGGAAGTTGCGTTTAAAGTGACTGAAAATTCGGAATTGATGAAATTCCTGATCGAGAAATTTCCGGAGAAAAGCCGGACAACCATTAAATCGTTGCTGGCTCACAAGCAGATTACGGTTGACGATATGGTCACCACCAAGTTTGATCACCCGCTTAAACGTGGGCAGATGGTTTTCCTCAACAAAAAAAGGTCGGAGGAAAAACCACGGTTCAGAGGATTGCGCATTGTACACGAGGATGCCGATTTGATTGTTGTTGAAAAAGGCAGCGGGTTACTATCAATGGCTTCAGAAACCGAGAAAGTAAAAACGGCTTACAACATGCTGAGCGAATATGTCAAAAAATCGAATCCCAAAAATCTAATTTTCATTGTGCACCGGCTCGATCGTGAAACTTCGGGATTAATGATGTTCGCAAAAAGCAAGAAGGTTCAGGAAGTTTTGCAGAAAGACTGGAACGATTCGATCATCGAGCGCTCTTATGTAGCTATTGTAGAGGGCGTTGTTGAGAAGACAGAGGGTACGGTTACTTCGTGGCTGAAAGAAAATAAGGCGATGGTGATGTTTTCGAGCCAAACTCCGGATGACGGACAAAAAGCAATTACGCATTACAAACTGCTTAAAACAAATCCTCACTTCTCGATGCTTGAAGTGAAACTTGAAACCGGGCGTAAAAACCAGATTCGGGTACACATGAAAGACATTGGATTTCCGGTTGCAGGCGACAAAAAGTACGGTGCAAAGTTGAACCCAATCGGCCAAATGGGTCTGCATGCAAGGGTTTTGGCTTTTAGGCACCCGGTTACCGGAAAAGCGCTTCGGTTCGACACACCTATTCCGGGTAAATTTCTGAAGTTATTTAAAATCAATTAAGCCTGATAAAATCAGATTGGCGACAACCCAAATAACCCTTTTTGTCAGGGCAATTGGATTGGCAGTTCAGTTAAAATTATCTTTGATTTAATAAGCGCTCAACGATTAGTTTTACTATTTTTGGTCGCACAAAAAGCGGGAGTAGCTCAGTGGTAGAGC
>DPRM01000124.1 GCA_003537645.1 Prolixibacteraceae bacterium | reverse complement strand
GGGTCCAATCTGGGGATACGTTGCAATAAACGATGATATGAATACTTTGTACGGAGCTAATTTCGCCCATGCCGGAGAAACCCCGGGATTGGGTGCTGAGATATCGACCCCTCCTTTTCAGAAACCATTTAAAGGAAAAAAGATTTTCGATGAAAATGGAACTTTGGTTTCAATCATAGTCGCCAAAGCAGGAGAAAATGCTCCGGCAGAACACAAAGTTGATGGTATTTCGGGNNTTTTTCACCAAGAAAAAACAATAGAAGATGAGCGAAGGATTATTTTCAAAGAAAAATATTAATCTGCTGACCAGCCCAATTGGCAGCAACAACCCAATTACTATTCAAGTACTTGGAATTTGTTCGGCACTTGCAGTAACCGCCCAACTGAAACCAGCCTTCGTAATGGCACTTTCGGTGACCATTGTAGTTGCTTTCGGTAATGTGATTATCTCATTGCTCCGGAATACAATACCAAACCGTATCCGAATCATAGTTCAGTTGGTAGTAATTGCCGCACTGGTAATTATCGTTGATCAATTCCTGAAAGCTTTTGTTTACGACGTGAGCAAGCAACTTTCTGTTTTTGTAGGTCTAATTATCACCAACTGTATATTAATGGGTCGTCTGGAAGCATTTGCTTTAGGTAACAAACCCTGGCCATCGTTTCTGGATGGTATTGGTAATGGAGCCGGTTACGGATTAATACTGATTATTATCGCATTTTTCCGTGAATTACTGGGTTCAGGAACTCTCTGGGGATACCATGTTATTCCTGAAAGCTGGTATATCGCCAATGGTGGATTTTATTCAAACAACGGGATGATGATTCTGCCTCCAATGGCATTGATTACAGTAGGAGTTATTATTTGGGTACAACGAAGCAGAAATACTAAGCTTCAGGAAAAATAACAGAAAAATAAAAAAACCGATATGGAGAACTTATTAAATCTGTTCGTTAAGTCAGTGTTTATCGAGAACATGGTATTTGCATACTTCTTGGGTATGTGTTCTTATCTGGCTGTATCGAAATCAGTAAAAACAGCAACAGGACTGGGCCTTGCAGTTATTTTTGTATTAGTAATCACACTTCCGGTAAACTACCTTCTCGAGAATTATTTACTGAAGGAAGGTGCCTTAAAATGGCTGGGAGCCGGATATGAAACCATTGACCTTAGTTTCCTTAGCTTTATCATGTTTATCGCGGTAATTGCTTCCATGGTTCAGCTGGTTGAAATGGTTGTTGAGAAATTTGCGCCGGTACTTTATACTCAACTCGGTATATTTTTACCTCTGATTGCTGTAAACTGCGCCATTTTGGGAGGATCGCTGTTTATGCAGCAAAAAGCTTTTCATAACATTGGTGAAGCAACCGTTTACGGTATCGGATCAGGTGTTGGCTGGTTTCTGGCTATTGTAGCAATTGCCGCAATCCGTGAAAAAATTCAGTACTCGCAAGTACCTGCACCTTTGAGGGGACTGGGTATTACCTTTATTATTACCGGTTTAATGGGCCTGGCTTTCATGGGTTTTATGGGCATTAAACTTTAATTCGAATTAAAAAATCGCAACGATGATATTTTTAGCTTCTCAAACTACAGTAGTCTTGTTCAGCGTGGTTATTTTCCTAACGGCAATAATCATTCTGGTAGCAATACTTTTATACGTAAAAACGAAACTTACGCCAAAAGGACAGGTTAAAGTTAGTATCAACGATGGGTTCAAGGTGATTGAAACAAACCCAGGCGATACGCTTTTAACAACACTAGGAAACAACAAAGTACTTCTCCCATCGGCTTGCGGTGGCGGTGGAACCTGCGGTATGTGCCGGTGCCAGATCGAATCCGGTGCAGGTTCAATTCTGCCAACTGAAACAGGCTTCTTTACCCGTAAAGAGCAACAGGAAAACTGGCGCCTGGCTTGTCAGGTAAAAGTTAAAGAAGATATTAACCTGCACATTCATCAGGAAATATTGGGCGTTAAGAAATGGGAATGCGAAGTTGTATCGAACAACAACGTGGCCACCTATATCAAAGAATTTGTTGTTAGACTTCCTGAAGGCGAAACACTCGATTTCAAATCGGGCGGTTACATTCAGATTGATGTACCCAAGATTGATGTCGAATTTAAAGACATGGTTATTGGCGACGAATACCGTCCGGAATGGGAACGCTACGGAATGTTCAACCTTCAGATGAAGAACCCTGAACCAACTTTCCGTGCTTATTCAATGGCCAATCACCCGGCCGAAGGAAACATTGTGATGTTGAACATTCGTATTGCAACTCCTCCTTTCGACCGCGTAAATGGTGGATTCCAAAAAGTTAACCCCGGTATTTGCTCATCATTTATTTTCTCGCGAAAACCTGGAGATAAAGTAATGGTTTCGGGTCCTTACGGCGAATTCTTCCTAAAAAAGAACGATAACGAAATGATGTTCATTGGTGGTGGAGCAGGTATGGCTCCGATGCGCTCACATCTTTTCCACTTATTCCATACAGTTAAAGAAACCAAAAAGAAAGTCACTTTCTGGTACGGAGCCCGCTCGTGGAGAGAAGTTTTCTACTACGAACAATTTATGGACATACAGAAAAACTTCCCGAATTTCAGTTTCAACCTGGCATTATCAGATCCACAACCTGAAGATAACTGGACAGGATACAAAGGATTTATCCACCAGGTAATTTACGATCAATACCTAAGCAAACACGAAGAACCCGAAGAAATTGACTACTACCTCTGCGGTCCTCCAATGATGAACAGTGCTGTAAACAAGATGCTGTACGATTTGGGAGTTCCGGATGAAAACGTACTGTTTGATGACTTCGGAGGCTAAGAAATACTACGATATTCAAAGGAAAAGACGTCATGCTTATGCATTGCGTCTTTTTTAATGTTTTAAACAAACCAATTATCGGCCAAGCTGTTTAACTGATCTATGATTTATCACCGCAAATTTTTAAACCCGAAATCAAAAACATGGGTTGTTTTTGTTCATGGAGCCGGAGGAAGTAATGTTGTATGGTTTCGTCAGCTAAAAGAGTTTAAGAAACATTTCAACGTACTTCTGGTTGATTTGCGCGGTCATGGACGATCAAAACCAAGCGATTCAGAGAAAGATTCAGGATATTCGTTTGACGAAGTGGCGCTAGATGTAATCCGGATCATGGATCATCTGGAGATTAAGAAGGCTCACTTAGTAGGCATTTCGTTGGGATGTATTGTTATTAGAGCAATTGACAAACTGGCGCCGGGTCGGGCAGAATCAATCATTCTGGGAGGAGCAGTTATTCAGTTCAACAAAACCATTAAAGTACTGATAGGCATGGCAAAAATCCTAAATTCGGTTTTGCCTTACATGTGGTTGTATAAATTGAATGCATTAATCCTGATGCCTTACCGGAAACACCGCGAGTCGAGGAATATTTTTGTTCAGGAAGCACTTAAACTGGGTGAAAAAGAATTTGCCAAATGGATGAAAATGACCCGGGAAATAAAAGCAAATTTAAATGAATTTCTACACCGCGAACCTTCGGCTCCGGTTCTGTATCTGATGGGTGATGGCGATCACATGTTTCTGCCAATGGTAGCCGATTTGGTAAAAAGACAGATTAATGCCCAACTCGAGATCATAAAAAACAGCGGGCATTGCTGTAATCTTGATCAGGCAAATCTGTTCAATGAAATTACGATTCGTTTTATTAAGCGGAATTCGGAAAAACGGGAAGTGCTCCAGCTCAACTGATTATACAGGAATAGTAAAATAAAAAGTTGAGCCTTCGTTCAATTCTGATTCAACCCAGATTTTACCGCCAAACATTTCTACCAGTTGTTTCGAAAGAAATAGGCCAATTCCGGTTCCCCGGTATAATTGCTGTTTGTTGTTGTCAATTTTTCTGAAACGATCGAATATAACCTGTTGATGCTCAAGATGAATGCCAATCCCGGAATCCTTAACCGAGAAGATGTAAAAATCCTTGTTCTTTTGGCAACCAACTTCAATGATTCCATCATCAGTAAACTTAATGGCATTCGACAGTAGATTTCGTAAAATTTGTTCAAACCGAACCCGGTCAACATGGACCACAAGTTCCGGATTTTCAATATTACTTATCACCTGTACATTTTTCGATTGAGGCACTGTTAGTTGAAACGATTGCGTTATTTGCTTTATCAAAGGTACAACATCTACATCTACCAACTTAACGGTCAGCTGATTTGATTCAATCTTTGAAACATCAATAATATCTTCAATCAAACTAAGAAGATAATCGCTGTTGAGCTGAATCTGGCTTTCAAACGCTTTTTTGTCTTCCTCCTGAATATCCGGATCGGTCATCAGCGACGAAAAGCCTACAATCGCGTTCAGTGGTGTCCGAATTTCGTGCGACATATTTGCCACAAACGCCGATTTGAGATTGTCCGACATCTTGGCTCTTTCGTATTCGTGAACGTAGTTCTTCTTGATAGCGGCAATAAACGAATAAATAACCAGAAAGCTGAAAACCATTCCAATGTAATTATCATACACCCTTGAATTGATATCCGGATAGATTCCGATTGCTTCAGAGTAAAAAAGCTCGACCAGAAACAAACCAAACAAATTGACAAACAGCAAAATTGAAATTGAGAGGATATATTTTTTGTCGAAAACCAAAATCAGAAAAGCATACAATACGACAAAAAGTGGCATTATTGGCCCCTGCGATGCAAAATTTAAGAACCAGATAAAATCGGTATAGATCAACGAAATAATACTGATTATCCAATAAAATGAGCCGCCCAAGGACACAAATCGCCCATAAAGATAAAGTGCCAAATAAAATACAATTCCAACAGCTGATAAATATACAAGCGAATCATCCAGACCAATGGCCCAATTAAAGTAGGTACTTAGGATTAGAACTAAAGTAATTGACAGAGAAGTAATTAGAAACAACCGATCTTCAAAACGATCGGCAGATTTTCCATAAATAAGGTTTTCCAGATTGCTTAAGTAATAATTGAACTTTTTCATACAACAGACTATTTGGAAAGTAAATCTGATCGAACAAACATATCCTAAATAGGGCTAAAATATTACTGAAATCTTAATTCAGCAATAACTTTCTGTTTCAGTTTCATCAAGTGCAATCTGCTTGAAACGAAGTTCCTTTCGGGCCTTGGCTTGTTCAATTTTGTCGTATGATTGAGCACAACTAATTCCACGTTCTTTCATGTGCTTGTTTCCACCAATATGATAATTCGGAAACTTTCCTTCCTTTTTAAATAATATTTGTGTAGCCAACCCTAACACTACAAAAGTCATTAATCCAATGGCTATCAGTACTAACTTTAAAGTTTCCATAATTAATTTTCCTCCCCTTTATAAATTGCAAAGTTAATTTTTACAACTAAAAAAAAATGCTAAAATCCAAAATTATACATTTCAAAATCCAATAGATTCATGACTTAAGTATTATTAACAACTCCACATATTAAACAAAAATAAAATTGACAAAATGTTGGATAATCAGTACTTTTAAATCAAAATTCAAATCTCTTTTAAACTCGC
The DNA here is from genome assembly GCA_003537645.1 of Prolixibacteraceae bacterium. Lineage (GTDB taxonomy): Bacteria > Bacteroidota > Bacteroidia > Bacteroidales > Prolixibacteraceae > Aquipluma. The sequence goes on along the minus strand of DPRM01000124.1, from coordinate 42,841 downwards.
TTAACATGGAAAAACACATTAACATCGTTGCTGCCCTTCAAATCGGATTAAGCATTTTCAACTTACTGGTTGCCCTTTTGATTTTTACTGTTCTTAAATTGGTTGGTGGATTTGTGGACGACGCGAATGCAAACACAATACTTTCAATTATTGCCGATGTTTTTGCAATCGTACTTATTATCATTTCTGTTCCCGGAATTTTAGCTGGAATGGGCCTTTACAAAAGAAAAGAGTGGGCCAGAATCTTAACGCTGGTACTTTCTATTATCGAAATTTTCAGTTTCCCATTCGGCACAGCTATCGGGATTTATTCCATATGGGCTTTAATTCAACCCGAAACTGTTGCAGCATTCGGCGAATCCAAAGAATCAAATTTTTAAGTGCCCGAGTGAAATCAGTTTACATCCTGATCGGCGGACGGGTGCAGGGCGTTGGATTCCGTTACTTCGCTCAACAAAAAGCAAGCGAATTGCACATTTGTGGCTGGGTCAAAAACACTCCTGACGGGAGGCTTGAACTAGAAGCCGAGGGTGAACCACAAAAGCTGGCAACTTTTATCGAATGGCTAAAAATTGGTCCCACCAGAGCGATTGTCCAAACATTTTCCGTCTCCGATATTTCTCCGGCACGACAATTCAAAAATTTTACAATTAGATAAGTCTTCAAATGAATAGCAACAAAAATTTCCACATGTCGCCTGACGAATTCAGGAAACAAGGCAAACTTATGATCGACTGGATTGCCGATTATTACGAAAATATTGAAAAATACCCTGTCTTATCGCAGGTTCAGCCCGGCGATATTAAAACCCAATTGCCCGAAAATCCACCAACCGAAAGCGAATCGATGGAGCACATCATGCAAGATGTTAATTCAATCATAATGCCCGGGATCACTCATTGGCAATCGCCTAGCTTTTTTGCCTATTTCCCATCCAATTCTTCCGGACCATCTGTTCTCGGCGATTTACTTTCCTCCGGATTAGGTGTTCAGGGTATGCTTTGGGCAACCAGTCCTGCTTGTACCGAACTGGAAACAAGGGTTCTTGATTGGTTGGCAGAAATGCTTCAGTTTCCTGAAAAGTTTAAGTCAACTTCAGCAGGTGGGGCCGTTATTCAGGATACCGCTTCGAGTGCCGCGCTTAGTGCAGTGCTGGCTGCCCGCGAGCGAAAAACCAACTATCAGTCCAACGACTCCGGAAATCTGGGAAATCTGGTCGCCTATGTTTCAAGCCAAACTCATTCATCGCTCGAAAAAGCAATTAAGATTGCCGGAATAGGAAAAAACAACCTTCGGCTGATTGGGGTCGATGAAAATTTGGCGATGCGTTCCGACTTGCTCGAAGATGCCATAATGAATGATTTGCAAGCTGGGTTAATTCCATTTTTCGTGTGTGCAACTGTTGGTTCAACATCAACCAATGCGATAGATCCGTTATCCGAAATTGGTCAGATAAGTAAAAAGTATCAACTTTGGATGCACATCGATGCGGCCATGTCGGGTACTGCTGCCATTTGTCCCGAATACAGGTTTATCCTGAATGGCGTTGATCTAGCCGACAGTTTCTCGTTTAATCCGCACAAATGGATGTTCACCAATTTCGACTGCAATTGTTTTTTTGTTGCAGATCGCTTCGTACTCATCAAAACGCTGAGTATTCTTCCGGAGTATTTAAAAAATCAGGCAACCGAAAGTGGCGCTGTATTCGATTACCGCGACTGGCATATCCAGCTTGGGCGCCGTTTCCGATCGCTGAAACTTTGGTTCGTCATCAGGCATTACGGCGTTAACGGACTGCGATATCACATTCAGGAACATATTCGCATTGCACAGCAATTTGCCAACTGGGTTCGTGCTTCCGAAGAATTTGACCTGATTGCTCCGGCTCCGCTAAACTTGGTTTGTTTTGCCCATCGTAATGGGAACGATTTCAATAAAAAACTGCTCGAAACCATCAATAGCAATGGGAAAATGTATTTTACCCACACTGTTATCAACGGTCAGTACGTCCTTCGGATGTGTATCGGACAAACCAATACCCGGGAAGAGCATGTTCGCGATGCGTGGAAAACTATCCAGGAAACAGCGGAAGAATTAAGTCTGTAAAAACAATTTCAGATATATTAGCCGGAATTTGTTCACTAAAAAACATGTTCAATAACAACCTGAACGTGGATTAATTTCATAAGTGTTACAATTACATTTATTATTAATTCCCTATTTTTACAACCCTAAAACAGAATAATTTTAAAATTAGAATCATGATAAACTTAAAAGAATTAGAAATTTGGTTTGTTACTGGCAGCCAGAATTTATATGGTCCGGAAGTCCTGAAAAAAGTAGAAGCCAACTCCAAAGAGATTGCAACATTTTTCAACGGTTCGGCACAGATTCCGGTAACTGTCGTTCATAAATCGGTAATGAAAAGCCCCGACGAAATAACCAATCTTTGTATTGATGCCAACGCGACTAAAAAGTGTATTGGTATAATTACCTGGTGCCACACCTTTTCTCCATCGAAAATGTGGATTAATGGGCTGAAGTTGTTAAACAAACCAATGCTTCAGTTGCACACCCAGTTCAACCGCGACCTTCCCTGGGCCGAGATTGATATGGATTTCATGAACCTGAATCAGGCTGCACACGGCGATCGCGAACATGGTTTCATTTTAACCCGTCTTCGTAAAAGTCGCAAAGTGGTGGTTGGCTATTGGAAAGAAAACGACGTTCAGGAACGTATTGGCGTTTGGAGTCGTGCTGCCGCGGCATGGTACGATATGCAAGGCGCCAAACTTGCCCGTTTTGGCGACAACATGCGCGAAGTGGCTGTTACCGAAGGTGACAAAGTGGAAGCCCAGATTAAACTTGGACTCTCGGTTAATACCTGGCCAGTTGGCGACATTGTGAAAATTATCGATGGCGTAAGCGAGGCTCAAATCGACAAGCTGATTGAAGAATATAACGACACCTACGAATTCAATAAAGAAGCGATGGTTGGCGGAAAATACCACGAAAGTGTCCGTTATCAGGCCCGTATTGAAGCTGGTATCAAATCGTTCTTGGAAGCTGGCGGTTTTAACGCTTTCACCACAACGTTTGAAGATTTGCATGGTTTGAAACAACTTCCAGGCCTGGCTTCACAACGATTAATGGCCGCTGGTTATGGTTTCGGAGCTGAAGGTGACTGGAAACACGCGGCACTGGTACGCGCTGTAAAGGTTATGGGTATTGGCCTGAAAGGCGGTTGCTCATTCATGGAAGATTACACCTATCACCTCGACCCGGCTACGGGATACAAAGCCTTAGGCTCTCACATGCTCGAAATCTGCCCGAGTATTGCCGATGGGAAAGCTAAAATTGAAGTGCATCCGCTCGGAATCGGAGGTAAAGATGCCCCTGCCCGTTTGGTATTTAACACCCAAACAGGCCCGGCAACCTGCACCAGCCTTATCGACATGGGAACCCGTTTCCGGATGGTGGTGCACGATGTTGAATGTGTTGCCCCGGAAGCCAAATTGGAGAAATTGCCAGTTGCAAGTGCCTTATGGACTCCAATGCCAGACCTTAAAACGGGTGCTGCTGCATGGATTTATGCCGGAGGTGCACATCACAATGCATTTAGCCAGGCGGTTACTGCCGAATATATTGAAGATTTCTGCGACATGGCAGGTATCGAACTAGTCCAGATCAACAAAAACACATGTATTTCTGATTTCAAAAAAGAATTGAAATGGAATGATTTGTATTACCTGCTATCCAGCGGAGTTAGATAAATTAAATACAGTACCCCCAATAAAGAGCCGGAGATTTTTTTCTTCGGCTTTTTTTTTGTCAGCTACAGGTACATCCTTTCAACTGGCTTATTGCTTTATCAAGATTCTGTTTCGGATAGTATTTTTGGTGTGCCAGATTCAGAAAACGAAGGATGATAAACGCATCGAAGAACTGAAAAAATCGTTTCCTGAAAGAAGCCAACGAAGAACTATTCTGATTAATTTCCGTGAGTTTCACCTCAAAATCAAGTGCTTGAAGATACTCCTGAACAGAATCAGGCAACAACGATATGAATCTGGAATAATCCGTTGCGCTGATCCGGAATAAAGAATCAACATGATTGAACAGTTTTTTCAAATCCAGGAAAGCCGCAAAATTGTAAGTCATTGTCAGGTCACCATCCTCGTTCATCCATTTGGTCATGGCAGCACCGGTTCCAAAAGGCACCCGATCCGAAACACGGGCCGAAGGATACACGAATGCATCCATAATTTCGGTTAACCTACCCAGTTTGGTAAGTTTATTCAGGAAATAAAAATCTTCGCCAGCTTGTCTGCGGTTCATTCCTCCTTGTTTCACGTATGCGTCCGCTCTTACAGCAAAAGCCGAACCGATGGTGTAAATTGAATCCGAAAATCCGGCAAAATCCAGCGCATGTTTATAATAATGGAGATAATCTTCGTACAATCGAATACCGGCTTTCTGCTTTGCATCTTCCATTTCCTCAAAACGGTGCCTGAAATTTAAGGTAGCAGCGAAACACGATTTGTTTTCAGAAAACACCGCTTCGATACGCTGAAGATAGTTAGGCGAAAACAGACAATCTGAATCTGTTGAAACGATTACTCCACCGGGCTTGTTTATGGCGTTAAAACGGCGGATTGCCTCATCCATTCCGATCTTGCGAGCCATTCCAGCCCCTGCAAATTTTGCGGTTACCGAAGCCGCGTATATTGGTTGTAAGATCAAACACTGCCGATCATTGTTTTTCTTCCATTCAATCAATCGCTGGTATGTTTCCCTGTTAAAACTTTTAACTTCCTGCGAACTTGCCTCCGAATCGTTTACAGTAACAATCACCTCGCAAAACGAATCAATCCGATCGCAAGCCCAAAGCGATTCCAGTGTGCGGATTATTTCGGGTTCATTCAGGCACGGAATCATCACAATCATTGAAAGCGAAGGCGAAACTTTTTCTTCAATGAAAGGCGAATAGACAATGTTATTTTGAGTATATCGATCGGCAAACATGGGCTGAATTTTCAGTTGTCGGGTACGATTAAAAACAAAAAAATCCGAAGGTCGTTCGGATTTTTCTAAATTTTTCAGTTGTCAGTTACTTTGCTCTGGCTTTGGTATATCTGGCATTCATATTTACCAAAACTTCTTTGGTGATATTGTAAGCTTCGTCGCCAATTAAAATTTCACCAGCATTCAAAATATAACTGTATTTTTTGTCTTTATTATAAATTTTCAGATAAGTCATCAAACTATCGAGTAGTTGTTTGTTGTTATCAGCCTGAATTTGCGACAATTTTGTCGAAAGTTCCTGATCGAGCCTTGTGATTTGCTGCTCTTCACCAATCAGACGGTCGCGCTCCTGCATTGCTCTTTCCTGCGTAAGAAACCCTCCACGCTGAACTTTTTCCTGAAACGAAGCAGCCTGAGATTCGAAACGGCTACGTTTATCGCTGTATTCTTTCGAAAAAGCTTCCTGCTGACGGGTAAAACCATCATGCATTTCCTGTGCAAAATCGTAGTTAACAACCAAAGAATCAACCTTTATGTAGGCAATTTTTAATTCTGAAGAACCAATGCCTTCGTCTGAACCATCACTTCCGGAGCCATTCGATTTATTTCCACTGAAATGCAGAATATAAAGACCTGCTACTGCAATAAACAAAACAACAATAAGTAATAACGATGTATTTTTCATGTCTCGGCTCAATAAAATTTTGCCAAAAATAAAAATTTATTGCCAGTAAACGGCTATTGTCTGATTTATTTTTAGAGTGCGATTAATAAATAAAAGCTGCGCAAAGTCATTATTTTACCTTGATAAACATCATTGAATTCAGCCTTTTTTATGAAGTATTTTGAGCTTATTAATCTGAATCGAAATCAAATTCTTAATATGCTCAACCAATTACTTGCAAATGCGCTTCCATACATGCCCAAAAAGCTGATCTGGATATTCTCGAAACGATACATTGCCGGGGAAACTATTGAGGAAGGCCTGAAAGCCAGCCGCCAACTAAATCACCAGGGCATTGAAGTTACGGTCGATCTGCTTGGAGAATTCATTAAAACTATTGAACAGGCCGAGGAAAACAAAAAACAGTACATCGAAATTATCGAGAAGTTTACTTCTGAAGGAATTGTTGGAAATTTTTCGCTCAAACCCAGCATGTTCGGTTTACTGATTGACAGAGAAATTTGCCGTGCAAATATTGAAGAAGTAATAAAAAAAGCAGTAGAGAAGAAAAGCTTCATTCGAATCGACATGGAAGACTCACAGTGCGTCGATTTCGAGTTGGAACTCTACCGCCAACTCCAGCAAAAATATCCGGCCAATGTTGGCCTGGTTTTGCAGGCATATCTGCGTCGCACCAAAGACGACTTACTGAATATGAGCAATATTCATGTAAACGGAGATCCGCTTAATTTCAGACTTTGTAAGGGAATTTACGTGGAACCTAAAAACATCGCATTCAAAAAATTCGAAGAAGTTCAGGAACATTACATCGACGATCTGAAATACATGTTCGACCATAATATGTACGTTGGAATAGCAACCCACGACAAACAATTGGTTGAGCAGGCACTGCAAATTATCAGCGAAAAGAACATCGACAAGTCAAAATATGAGTTCCAGATGCTTTATGGAGTAACTCCTGAGCTACGGAACAGTATCGTAAAACAAGGACATAAAATGCGGGTGTATGTACCCTTCGGGAAAGACTGGTTCGGTTATTCGACCCGTCGGCTGAAAGAAAATCCGAAGATGGCTTCACTCATTATAAAAGCACTTTTTTTTAGGGGTTAATTTTAGGGGTTTTTGACAAGGGAGGTTCGGTAACGGCCTCCCTTTTTTTGTGCAGATCAAAATCAATTAAAAAATCCCTGAATCCAAAAGATTCCGGGATTTTTGTTTTCTGCGGAGAGCGAGGGATTCGAACCCCCGGTACCGTTACCAGTACAACGGTTTTCGAAACCGTCCCATTCGACCGCTCTGGCAGCTCTCCTTATAAAATATGCTGCAAATATAACGATTCTATAGATTCTGAAAGTCTCTTACCACCTCCACGCAACCATTTTATTTTTATTTGTGTCTTAGAGGTAAAATATTCCACTTATGAAACAAGCCATCCAGAATTGGAACACTGAGAAATGACCTTGATGGCGGGTTCCATCTTGACAATTTAAAAACAAATTACAAGCAGATGAAAAAAATAATTGCACTTACTTTCGTTTTAATTTTCTCCGGAAACTTCATTATCCGGGCTCAAAGTAGATTCCCAATAAAAACCAGTTCAGTTTGGAGAATAAATTATGAATTTCCCCGGTACGAATGGACAACCCATGCAAGCGGTGACGAGGAGTATAAGTATTTCATTGGCGGCGATACGATTATCTCCGGTAAAAAATATTTTAAATTGCTGAAGTCGGGCGTCCTTTATTTAGAAACTCCACTTATTATCCGGAATAAGTATATTGGAGCCCTTCGCGATAGTGAAAATAAATTCTACTTCGTAGCAAATAAAAGCGACGCGGAAACATTACTCTACGATTTTGATGCAGTTGTTGGCGGTTCAATCGACGGCAAGGACAATGGATTTTACAAAGTTTCCGGAATAGAAACTTTACCCTCCGGACGGAAAAAGTACATGTTTGATTTCATAACTGTGCATTGCGGATCGGCCAATACTGTTATTGAAGGAATTGGCTGGCTGGGCGGTTTACTCGAAGGGAATAGCTGTTCAGGACATCCCGGGGTACGAGGTTCTTATTTGGTGTGTTATTCCGAAGATGGAACTGCAAAGTACGAATCAGACATTGCCCTCATGTATGATTTATCATGTACATCGCCAATCACTTCGGCTCCAGCTATTGCAAAACAAAATTTAAAATTCAGTTTGAGCAACTCCGTTCTCAAAGTTTATTCACCAAACAATTCAACACCCATTGAATTTATTGAAATTTACAATGTTTTGGGGAACAAGGTGATGAATGAAAAAGTTAATTCGGGTCACGAATATTCAACTAATATTGCATTTCTGGAGAGAGGATTATACCTGCTGAAGGTTTCAGGCAACGGGCAAACCAACATTTTTAAATTCATGTTTTAGAATGAAAAAGGCCTTTGTGTATATGATTTTCATCTTTACCTGCATTTTTCCAGGGAAAGAGAATTTTGCCGCTCTAATTACCGGCAAAGTTGTTGATATTTATACACAAACACCAATTGATGGCGCTAAAATCAACATTTCTGGCACAGAGTATAAAACCATAAGTTCTCCGGATGGCTATTTCAGTTTAACAACTTCTGAAGACGATGATTCTGCTGACTATTTTCATATAGCCGGATTAGAAAACCGGTTAATATGGCAGGCTAAAAGCCCGTTATCACTGGAAATTTACAGCATTTCTGGTCAGAAAATTTATCTGAACAGTAAAACGGGTGAACGCAGTGGTGAACTGAACCTTCAATTTCTCACAAATGGCATTTATGTGTTGATTTACAGGGCAAATGGGAAAAACGAGAGTGTAAAATTTATAAAAAATAGTCGAGGACTTGTTTTCCCGGCACAGGGAACATCTGTAAGCAAAAAAAATCAGAATAGGTTTGGGCCCGATAGTCTGGAAATTAAATATGATGGTTATTATTCGCAAAAATTTGTAATTCAGAAAGAGCAAACAAATTACGAATTATTAAAAACTCACTATAAATCCATTTCCTATTTGAATAAATTGCCTCGCCCCGAGGCGTTTAAGATGCTTCAGAATATACCATTTAATCCCAATTTCGGGGAGGTCGAATCGGTGAAAATCCTGTATTCAATTACCGACAAACAGCTATACTACATGAATTCATCAGAATTTTTTATTCATTATGAATTTGCTTCTGAGATTCTTGGCTATTCCAAAGGACACTCATGGTTTAACATGGAGCAATACAAAAACAATACTAACAGAATCTATTTTCTGGGCTATTTGAATCATTTTAAGTCGTCAGATATTTACACGGTCGAATTCTTTTCAGGAGACGAAATTACCTGCGAAGGAGTAAAAGAACTTTATAATAAAATTTCAGAAACAAGTTATATTGGCGATAAATTGCGTTTCTATCCGAACAATGCGAGATGGGATGTTTGTAGCAATATTCCCAAAATAACTTCAGCCGAACTTTATCAGGGACAAAACTTTCAGCCACTGAATCCGGGCGAAAATTTTGGCTATCTTAAAAAGGTAGAAATCGGTCAGGTTGGCACAACTTATCTGGGACGCCATGATCTGGTACTTTTAAACGGTATTCCAAACGACATTTCGGTTGTTGCCGGAATTATTACCACAGATTTTCAAACGCCATTGAGCCACATTAATGTACTAAGCCACAACAGGGGTACACCAAATATGGCTTTGCGCGATGGCTGGACAAATCCAAAACTAAATGAGTTTCTTGATCAGCTTGTTTATCTGAAAGTTACCCTCGATTCGTTTTATATTCGTGAAGCCACAATTAACGAAGCAGAAAACTTTTGGGCAATAAAAGAGCCATCTAAATTTCAAAAACTTAAAATTGACACGCTTACCACCGGACTTGTGAATTTAAGCGCTGCCGATCATCGCTGGGTTTCTACAATTGGTGGAAAAGCCGCAAATTTCGCTGAATTAATGAAAATTACTTTTGCAAATCAACCAATTCCACTTCCGGAGGGTGGTTTTGCAATACCTATCAGTTATTACTGGAATCATTTAAAAAGCAACCAAATTGACACCTATCTGCGTGAAATGCTTGCCAATCCTGAATTCAAAACCAACCACGCAACCAGAATCTCGATGTTGACAAATTTGCAGAATTTAATAAAAGATAGTCCGGTGGATGCGAATTTGGTGAAACTGATCAGCGATCGGATTGAAACTATTAACGGGTTCACAAATATTCGATTCAGGTCATCAACCAATGCCGAAGACATCGAAGGTTTTAATGGTGCCGGATTGTATAATTCATATACAGCTGTTAAAGGCGACGATAAAAAAACAATTGAAAACGCGATTCGCAAGGTTTGGGCGAGCTTATGGAACCTGAAAGCATTCGAAGAACGCGAATATTTTAAAATAGATCAGCTAAATGTTGGCATGGCTGTTTTGGTTCACAGATCATTCCCCTCCGAAGAGGCCAATGGAGTAGTAATTACCGAAAATCTTTTCAATATTTATAATCCGGGAATTACAATTAATGTTCAGGTTGGTGAAATGAGTATTGTGATTCCTGAAAACAATTACTTACCCGACCAGATCATTTATTATTCGTTTGAAGAGCAATTCCCTGAATCGTACAATTATATTGGACACACAACTGTGCCGGGAATGGAGGGCAAAACCGTGCTTACTCCGCAAGAACTTAAAATTTTAAATAACTATTGCATGGCCATCCACAACCATTATTGCCGGTTAAATTTTGGGTGCAAAACAATGGATATAGAATTTAAGGTTGACGTGATAAATAATCAGCGAAAAATCTATATAAAACAAGCAAGGTTGTATTGAAAAACGATGAACATGCTATCCGGGCCGTTCTTCAGATTTACTTTCTTTTTTCAAATTCGGCTAAAGCTGTATCCAAAAACTCCACAAAGCGATCGGCATTCAGATCGTAAGCTTTTGGTTCAACCAGCATTTTCTCGTTATGATCGAGCAGCACATAATAAGGCTGTGCATTCACGCCGTAACGCGAAATCTGGAAATCGGCATATTTTTTACCCAGAGTCTTCTTCACTTTTCCATCGTAAGTAGATGTAATCCATTCGCTTTCGGGCAGTGTCGATTTGTCGTCAACATACAATGCAATAATCACAAAATGCTTCTTCAATCGTTCCAGAACGCGGGGATCTGACCAAACATTGGCTTCCATCTCACGGCAATTAACACAACCATGACCGGTAAAATCGATAAATACTGGTTTATCTAATTTTCTGGCACATTCCATTCCCTGCTCGTAATCAAAGTAACCTTCCAAACCGTGGGGCAAATGAAGGAACTCAGCAAATTTTGGTTTCTCGCACAACGCAGAACCTGATGGTGCAAATGCCCCTGAAGTATCGTAGGCCGGAGCTGCAAGTTTAACCTCATCACGAATAATTTCATGTAAATCGAAATCATGCGTTGATTGTGGAGGCAGATAACCTGAAATTGCTTTTAACGGTGCACCAAACATTCCGGGAACAAGATAAACCACAAAAGAGAAAGAAAATATTGCCAAAAGCAGGCGTGGAACAGAAACATGCTTCACGTCGCTATCGTGCGAAAATTTGAGTTTCCCAAGTAAATAGAAACCAAGCAAGGCAAAAATCACAATCCAGAGAGCAAGATAAACTTCGCGGTCGAGAATTCCCCAATGATAAGTCTGATCGGCAACGCTAAGGAATTTCAATCCCAAAGCCAATTCCAGAAATCCAAGTACCACCTTCACCGAATTGAGCCAGCCTCCAGATTTAGGCAGATTATTCAACCATCCAGGGAACAAGGCAAAAAGAGTAAATGGTAATGCGAATGCAAGCGAAAACCCGAACATTCCGATAATTGGCTTTAATATCTGACCGCCGGCCGATTCAACCAAGATAGCTCCAACAATTGGTCCGGTACACGAAAATGAAACCAAAACCAAGGTTAATGCCATAAAGAATGAGCCCATAAGTCCGCCTTTATCAACTTGCTGGTCAGATTTATTGACCAACCAACTTGGCAATACTATTTCGAACATTCCGAAGAAAGAGAAGGCAAAGAGCACAAAAACCGCGAAGAAAATAATATTTGGCAACCAATGTGTGCTTAACCAGTTTGCTGCGCCTGGGCCGAATAGTACGGCTACAAGGGTTCCAATAATCGTATAAATTGCAATAATTGAAAATCCGTAGAAAACTGCGTTTAAACGCGACTTGAACTTCGATTCACCCGAATTCATGAAAAATGAAACTGTCATCGGAATCATCGGGAAAACACAAGGAGTAAGAATTGCAGCCAATCCAGCCAGAAAAGAGAAGAACAAAAACCACAATAAACTTCCCGATTTCTTATCCTGATCCGGAGTTTGGGGTAGTACAGACGAAGTTTCTGAATTTCCGGATGAATTTAAACTATCAGCATTCAGGCTAAATGTAAAATCTGCTTCAGTAGGCGGAGTGCAGGTCTCGTCGTTACACGACATAAATTCGACAAATCCCTTGATGTCAACTTCTTCAGTACCTTTTAGCTTTATTTTTTGTGTAAGAACAGCTTCTTTGCTAAAATAGCCGAGCTTCATATTAAATGTCTTATCGAAAAATTCGGTAGGCAGAGGCTCTTTAACCAGACCTCCAATAAACTCAAACAATGTTGAATCGGCGAAATTGATCGATGTTTTGATTGGACCTCCCTCTGGGAGTTCAGTATCATATAAATGCCAGCCTTCTTCAATATTGGCTCTAAAAATCAGCGTGGCTTCCGACCCGTCTTGTTTTGATTCGAAAGACCATTTTACTGGTTCCAGAATTTGTGCAGAAAGTTGAAATCCAACAAAAAACAAAAAACCGATTATTAATACAAGCCTTTTCATTTATGAAATTTTAGTTTATAACAAAAAACAAAAATACACAATGGATTTTACCAATTAATGAAAACTATCATTGAAAAACTCGAAGCCGCGATAGACAAGCACTATACGATAAAGAATAAAAAATCCCGGTACTTGTTATACCGGGATTTTTTATGGAGATTAAAAGACAATCTCTTCCTGATTTTCATCAAAAAAATGATACTCTGTGAGTGAGTATGAACTCATTTCTTCGACTTTAATAATTTTTAGGTATTTGAAAGCCCATTTAAGTTTTAGAGACCAAAATCCTTTGTTCAGGAAAGCAGCAAGATATGTATGTGTCTTGATGATCACCTTCTTCTTATTGAGTTCTTTAAAAATATAATTGACTTTACTTTCCAATTCATCAACCAGCAAAATGGTTGGAGTAACATTGCCTGTTCCTTTACAGGTAGGGCAAACTTCCGCAGTTTCTACGTGTTCTTCAGGACGAACACGTTGGCGGGTGATCTGCAAAAGACAGAATTTACTTAATGGAAGGATGTTGTGCTTGGTACGATCGATCGCCATCGCCTCTTTCATCCTCTCAAAAACTTTGTGCCGGTTTTCGGCTTGATGCATGTCGATAAAATCGACAACAATAATACCACCCATGTCTCTCAATCGTAGTTGCCGTGCGATTTCCTCGGCGGCAGCCAGATTCACTTCGAGCGCATTGGTTTCCTGGTCAATTCCGGCTTTCGAACGATTTCCACTGTTCACATCTATTACATGAAATGCTTCAGTGTGTTCGATTATCAGGTAAGCTCCATTTTTGAAGGATACTGTTTTCCCAAAAGATGCTTTAAGTTGCTTATCAATCCCGTAGTAATCAAAAATCGACTGATTACCTTTATAAAGTTTAACGATGTTCTTTTTTTCGGGAGCAATTGTACTCAGATATTCAGTAATTTCTTCGCAAGCAGTAGCATCATTCACAATAATGCTATTGAAGTCGGGATGATAAATATCCCTTAATAAAGAGGTAGTTCTGCCTAATTCTCCGATTACCAGAGAAGGAGCATTTACTCTTTTTAATTTCTGAAAGCTTGTTTCGAATTTGGTTACCAGTCGTTTAAGTTCCTGGTCAAGTTCGGCAACACGTTTTTCTTCGGCAGCAGTACGAACTATTACACCGTATTTTCTTGGGCGGATGCTTTGAATAAGTTTTTTGAGTCTGTTTTTTTCCTCATTAGATTCAATTTTCTGCGAAATACTAACTTTTTCGCTGAAAGGCATCAAGACCATATTACGGCCTGCAATAGATAGTTCTGAAGTCAACCGGGGTCCTTTGGTCGAGATAGGCTCTTTTGCTACCTGCACCAATATATTTTGTCCGGTTTTAAGAATATCTGAGATCTTTCCATCTTTATCAATATCAGGTTCTGACTGAATTTTAGAGATAGAAAAGATTTTGTTATTTTTTGATGTGGCAATTTTCAGGAACTTATTCAAAGTCGAAAACTGGGGGCCCATATCAAGGTAATGCAGAAAGGCATCTTTCTCGTATCCAACGTCAATGAATGCAGCGTTAAGACTGGGCATTATTTTTTTTACTCGTCCAAGATAAATATCTCCAACAGCAAATTTAGCACCTGTCTTTTCCCTGTTAAGCTCGACTAACCGTTTATCTTCCAATAAAGCAATAACTACTTCAGAGGGAGAGACATCTACAATTATATCGCTACTCACTACGTTTATACATTTAATACAGTTTAAAACTACCAGACTTAAAAACAGATTAAACCTAAAGCGCTAACGTGCTTTAGGTTTAATCAAAAAATGTCTTTAAAAGCTATTGCTTAATAAAGAAAAGACTATTTTTTCTTTTTATGTCTGTTTTTTCTTAGTCTTTTTTTACGCTTGTGCGTAGCCATCTTGTGTCTTTTTCTCTTTTTTCCGCTTGGCATAATAATTTATTTAACTTGGTCCTTAACTTGTGCTACAAAAGTTTTCGCTGGCTTGAATGAAGGGATAAAATGCTCAGGAATAATAATTGTAGTATTTCTCGAAATATTACGGGCAGTTTTTTCTGCTCTTCTTTTTACTATAAAACTACCGAAACCGCGAAGATACACATTTCTTCCTTCAGTCAGGGAATCTTTTACTGTTTCCATAAAAGCTTCAACAGCTTTTTGTACAGTTACTTTTTCAATACCTGTGTTCTTACTTACTTCGTTAACAATATCTGCTTTTGTCATCTCTTAAAATATTTAATATTCAACAATTTATATTTCTGACACAATTGGAGTGCAAAAATAAAAATTATTTAAAAACTCAGAACTATTAATTTCGATTATTTTTGTAATTCTGAAAGATTTTAAAGCAGTTAGGTGAAAAATGGATGTTTTTAACTCACGAATACATAAATGGTATTCATTATTCAAGCGCGATTTGCCATGGAGAAATACAAGGGATCCTTATTTTATTTGGCTTTCAGAAATCATACTTCAACAAACCCGAATTGATCAGGGCTTGGCTTATTATCAGAAATTTACCGAAACTTTTCCGACAATAACTGACCTTGCCAATGCTTCAGAAGATCAGATATTAAAACTTTGGCAAGGATTGGGGTACTATTCCCGGGCCAGAAACCTTCATTTCACTGCCCGCCACATCACCGAACACTATAACGGAGTATTTCCCCGGCAACATCATTTAATCCTTTCACTAAAAGGTGTTGGTGAATATACTGCAGCCGCGATAGCTTCCATCTCGTTTAACCTGGTATATCCAGCTATCGACGGAAATGTTTTCAGGGTATTATCACGCTTTTTCGGGATATCAGAACCTATTGATACCGGCACAGGCAAAAAAATATTCACGGCAATTGCCAATGAATTGATACAAGGAACCGATCCGGGAATGCACAATCAGGCGTTGATGGAATTTGGCGCATTGCAATGTACTCCACAGAAACCAGATTGCTTAAAGTGTCCATTAAAAGATCAGTGCTATGCCTTTTCATCAAATAAAATAGCAGAATTACCGGTAAAACTAAAAAAGACGAAACAGCGCGACCGATATTTCAACTACTTCGTTCTATCGCATGAAAATAAAACATGGTTAAAAAAGCGCACGGAAAAAGACATTTGGAAAAACCTTTTCGAATTTCCAATGATCGAAACCTCCGATGCTACAAGTATCGAAAAACTTCTGTCGATGCCTGAATTAATAAAATTTGTTGATCCGGATAAAGCAATAATAAAAAGTGTGGAAGATTGGAAAGTACATCTGCTTACTCACCAGAGAATTAATTACAGAATTATTCAGGTAAACCTGCTTCAGGAAATTACAATGCCTTTAGATTTGATTGAAGTGAATAAAAAAGATATTTTTAACTTTGCTGTTCCAAAATTGCTCGAAACATATTTAACAGGAAACAGTTGAATTGGAAAGTTCATTAAGAAATGAGATTTTTAACGATTTGAAATTATTACAGCCCATGGCAATGAAACTTTGCAATATTTATTGTAAATTTATTTGTATAAATTTTAAAACCTAAAAAATATGTCAGTAAACAAAGTAATTTTGGTTGGAAACGTAGGACGTGACCCGGAAACCAGGCATTTAGACAAAGGTGTTGCAGTATCGAGATTCTCGCTTGCAACCACAGAAAACTACACCTCAAAAACAGGTGAAAAAGTTAGTAATACCGAGTGGCACAACATTGTTGCCTGGAGAGGTCTTGCCGAGGTAGTTGAAAAATATGTAAAAAAAGGAAGCCAACTNNGAAGAAGACGATTTGCCATTTTAATAACTTAAATATTAATTAATTGGAAACAGACCCTTTACCCACGTTGTTCGCAATATCCTGGAACATTGAGTTTCTCCCGTTTACAGCAGGTATTGCCATCAGCCTGGCAGTTATTTTTATTTTACTGTTTTTTTCTGCTCTAATCTCCGGATCGGAAGTTGCCTATTTCTCATTAAGCCCTTCTGAAAAGCAAAAAATAGCCGGACAATCGTCAAAAAAGAACATTTATACCCATAAAAATCTGGAATCTCCGGAACAATTATTGGCTACCATATTGGTGGCCAATAATTTTGTTAACGTAGGAGTCGTAATCTTATCAAGTTTCACAGTCGATTCGCTGATCGATTTTTCAAACGAACCTGTGATTGGATTCGTATTTCAGGTAGTCATTATTTCTTTCGTTCTCCTTGTGATTGGCGAAATTATACCCAAAGTATATGCGACCAAACACGCGCTGAAATTTGCAAGGTTTATATCATTGCCTCTACATTTTCTGATTAAAATACTTAAGCCGTTTAACTCACTTTTAATTTTTTCTACTTCGTTCATCAATAAGCGAATGCGTTCGGCAAACCAGCACATTTCAGTCGATCAGTTATCGCAGGCTCTTGAACTTACCTCACAACTCGAATTAAACGAAGACAAAGAAATTCTAAAAGGAATCGTAAAATTCGGAAACAAAAGCGTAGTGGAGATTATGCGCTCGAGGGTTGATGTCGTTTCAGCCGACATAAAAGACAGCTATTCAAAAATCATGAATATGATTACTGAAACCGGCTTTTCAAGAATCCCGGTATATTCCGACACTTTCGACAATATAAAGGGAATTCTATATATTAAAGACATCCTTCCGCACATTCACAAGGGAGCGTCATTCCGCTGGCAAAGTATCATCAGGCCACCATTTTATGTTCCTGAAACAAAAAAAATTGACGATTTGCTTGAAGAATTTCAGAAAAACAAAGTTCACATGGCCATTGTGGTTGACGAATATGGCGGCACCTCGGGTATTGTTACGCTTGAAGATATTCTGGAAGAAATTGTTGGAGAAATTACCGATGAATTTGACGAAGAAGAAAAATTCTACACAAAAATCAGCGAAAATAAATATCTGTTCGACGGAAAAACTTTACTGAACGATTTCTACAAAGTGATCGGATCGGACGAAGACTTGTTTGATGAGGTAAAAGGTGAAGCAGATTCGCTGGCCGGACTAATTTTGGAATTAAAAGGTGAAATTCCGGCAAAGAATGATATCATTACCTGCAAAAATTTCGTTTTTACAATCGATGCGGTTGACAACCGTCGTATTAAACAAATCAAAGTTGAAATTAAATCAACCGAGCCCTTGTAAAATGAAAAATATTCTGATCATTTTCTTCTCTTTCTTTCTGCTGATGACAATGTCGTGTAAAGAAGAATATACCCCAAAACCACGTGGATATTATCGGATTAGTTTTCAGGAAAAGGCTTATTATCAGCTTTATTCTGCTACTTTCCCCTATCGGTTCGATATACCCGAATACAGCAGGATTGTGCCCGACGACGAGCGCAATGCGGAGCCTTTTTGGGTAAATCTGCAAATACCGGCACACAAAGCCGAGCTGCATATTAGTTATAAGAAGGTGGACAACAATCTTGCAAAACTGACCGAAGATTCGCGTTCGCTGGCATATAAACATTCTCAAAAAGCTGATGCGATTGATGAACGCATTTTTATAAATCATGCAAAGAAGGTTTACGGAACCATATATTTGATTGACGGAAACGCAGCTTCGCCACTGCAATTTTACATTACTGACAGCACCAAAAACTTCATCCGCGGAGCATTGTACATTCGCGAAGTCCCCAATATCGATTCAATTCGTCCGGTAATTGAATTCCTGACACCCGACATTATTCATTTGATTGAAACAACCGAATGGACCCGCTAAATGCCTCTATTTAAAACGATACCAATAACCGGCGGATTAATTGGAGTTTGGGAACTTACGGAAAAACCGGAGGATTTATTTCCTGAATTCACAACTGAAGAACTAGCAGATCCGGCCTTTCAACAGTATAGTTACGACAAAAGAAAAGTTGAATGGCTGGCTACACGCATTTTACTGAAACAATTAATTGGCCCGGATTTCTCGATTTCGTATTCTGAACATGGAAAACCAATTTTGAACCATCCTAAATTTAAACATCTATCAATCAGCCATTCGCGCGAATTTGCATCTGTTATTGTTCACGAACATCTCAATGTCGGTCTCGACATCGAAAATCAGAACAGGAACTACAATCCGATTATGAAAAGATATCTTTCGGAAGCAGAAATAAAACAAACTGACAACAATCCACTTCTTCAATGCATTTACTGGTGCGCAAAAGAAGCCATATTTAAACTTGTTCCTGAAGATGGTATCGAATTCAAAGAACAAATACTCATTTCTCCTTTCAACCCTGCAATTGAAACCCAATTTGGAGCAAGATTCATTTCAGGCAATAACGAAACAGAATACCAGCTGCATTTCAGTAATTTTTTAGACCAGTGTTTGGTCTGGGTTACCGCATAAAACACTGACAATAAAATAAATATCACCAATCTACTTCATCAGATAGTCCCAATCTATAATCTGTTTGGGAAATTCTATGAATCAATTTCAGGTTTTATCCGTTTAGTTTATTTACTTTCCATCTTAAAGAAAGAACAACAAAATAATGAAACAGTCAGAACCACATATTCTGGTCATTTTTGGAGCTTCGGGCGACCTGACCAAAAGAAAATTAATACCAGCGCTCTACGAATTGCATACGCAGCAATTTCTCCCTGAAAAATTTGCCGTTTTGGGAGTTTCCAGAACCAATCTTCCGGATGATGTTTTCAGGACTAAAATGAAAGAATTTTTACCACAACAGCCACAACTTCAGGAAAGTGTTGACGCGTTTCTGGAACACCTATATTACCAAAAGCTTTCAACATCCGACGCAGTTGAATATCCGGTACTAAAAGCCCGGCTTGGTGAATTAGGAAAATCACTGTCGATTCCTGAAAACTATATTTTCTATTTGTCAACGCCACCCAACCTGTACCAGATAATTCCTGAAAGCCTTGCCACTGTTGGGCTGAACGACAAATCAAATGGATTTAAACGACTCATTATCGAAAAACCGTTTGGCACCGATATAAAAAGCGCGCAGGCATTAAACAAAAATCTTCTGAATTATTTTGACGAAGATCAACTTTACCGAATCGACCATTATTTGGGAAAGGAAACTGTTCAGAACATGCTAGTCACGCGTTTTTCGAATGGCATTTTTGAACCGATCTGGAACCACAATTTTATCCATCATATTGAAATAACTTCAGCAGAAACACTCGGAGTAGAAGATCGCGGCGGGTATTATGACCACTCGGGAGCAATGCGCGACATGGTACAAAACCATCTGATGCAGGTAGTTGGGCTGGTTGCGATGGAACCGCCTGTAATAATTGAAGCAGATGCGATCAGAAATGAGATTCTGAAAGTCTTTCAATCGTTGCGGCCAATCAAGGAAACCGAAGTCGAGAAATTTGTGATTCGCGGACAATATACCCAATCGCATATCGGTAAGGAGCTTGTAAAAGGATATCGCGAAGAGTCTGGCGTTGACGATCATTCGCGGACTGAAACATTTCTGGCCATTAAATTCTTTATCGATAACTTCCGTTGGGCGGGTGTTCCATTTTACATCCGTACAGGCAAAAAACTTCCGGCCAGAGTTACCGAAGTAGTGATTCATTTTAAGAATACACCACATCATCTCTTCGGAAATCAGGCTGGCACCGAACCTGTAAGTAACCAGCTGGTACTTCGAATTCAGCCTGACGAAGGTATTTTGCTGAAAATAGGGATGAAAGTTCCGGGAGCAGGGTTTCGTGTGCAGACCGTAAATATGAATTTTCATTACAACGAACTTTCTGATGTGTATCTTCCTTCGGCTTACGGACGATTACTGCTCGATTGTATGCAAGGCGATGCAACCCTTTACGCGCGCGGCGACGCGGTCGAAAAAGCCTGGGAGTTTGTTCAGCCCATCCTCAATGCCTGGCAAAACAATCCCGACATACCAATTTATGGCTACCCCGCCGGAACCTGGGGCCCGGAAGTTACTGACGACCTGATGGATGACGGATTGTGGCGCTTCCCCTGCAAAAACCTCGCGCATGATGGAGAATATTGCGAACTCTGAATAAAATTCCTGATTTCAAGTTATGAAGAAAGAAGAACTTCTCGTTTTTAAATCGGCAGAAGAATTGGCAAACAAATTTGCCTGTCAGCTAATGAGTTGGATGGATAATAACTCCGGAAAAGACTATCATTTAGCAATTTCAGGTGGGAAAACCCCCGATTTATTGTTATCAGTTTTAGCCGCAAAATATTCGGAATCAGAACTTTGGCGAAATGTGCATTTCTGGTGGGTTGACGAGCGGATGGTTTCACCAAACCATGCGGAGAGTAATTTTGGCGTAGTTCAAAAACTTCTTTTTTCGCGTATTTCAATTCCTGAAGAAAATATTCACCGCATAAAAGGCGAAAACGATCCAAAAAATGAAGCCCTCTCCTATTCCAAACAAATTCAGGAGAAATTAGCCTTTGAAAATGGCTGGCCTGTTTTCGATCTGATTCTTTTGGGAATGGGCGACGACGGGCACACCGCATCTATTTTCCCTGATCAGATGGAATTACTCGAATCGGAACAAATATGTGCAGTTGCAACACATCCAGGCTCCGGACAAAAACGAGTGACTTTGACAGGGAAAGCAATCAATAATGCTCACAAAGTATGTTTCCTGGTAACCGGAGAAAACAAAGCTGAACGGATATCAGAAATTTGCAGTAATCAAGAGAAGGCAATCCTTTTGCCGGCATCTCACATTCTTCCGGCGAATGAAAATTTGGACTGGTACGTTGATGAACCCGCCACTAAATCACTATAATCCAAAAGTTCAAGAAAAAACTTCCGGCTTAATGCACTCCCCTTTCGGAAACGAAAACTGATGCTATTTTACTGCCTTTATCTCTGCTAAAACACTGGATGACAGCTCCAAACTAGGTTTGAAACGATTGGCTTTAAAAATACCAGAAGTCATTTTCAGAAGGTCATCGTGAATAGCCTCCAGCGATTTAATAATTGTTGAGCGAAATAATTCTGCGCAAGACTGGCAGTTGGATTCGGTTATTTCGAATGTTTTGTGATACGCAATTTTAAGTTCTTCAATTGCTCTTTGGTAGTCTTTGTTTAACCAATAGGTACGCGAAGTACGCATTTTTTTATTGATAAAAGAAAGTGGTTTTGTACAGATAATACCTCCAGTAGGACAGCTTTCAAGTTCAATAATTCCAGTTTCGTCTTTAAAATACACAGTCTCCCTTTCGAAAATTGTAAATAGCCCCATAATCATCCCTTTCATATCTCTCTTGCTATACGTTTAATAATCAGTTCAAATAAACAAATTATTTTCCATTTTTCACATAGCTAATTAAATTTTGCCCATTTCAACAATAATACCAGATTGCGCTGATTCAAATACTTCCGGAAAGTCAAATTCCATTATAATTTCGACAATAATCATCATAAGATTATAGAATAATAAAGTGCCGGAATATCATTAAATTTAGTTTTCACCTAACCACAACAGCGCATCAATAATCAATTTATTCTGAATTTTATTCTTAAAAGTAAACGACAATTCCCGATTTGTCCCCGACTCATAATCTATATCGTTGTGCCCCATGTTGATATAAATCATTCTGTACTTCACGTTGGTCCAAACTACCGGGAAATAACCACTATGCCATATCTCGTGTTGTTTTGGTCCGGTTCCAAGCGGGAAGCTTGCCGAATCGATTGACGCAAGTATCCGGATGTCGGAATTTTTCCGAAGATCATTTGTCCAACTGTACCATTCGTTGGGCTGCGATTTAAATTTTCCAGGCAGATGCTTTGTTGCCGCATGTTTCCGGTCTTCTATCTTCAGAACTGCCGATGTTGGTCTCCAGGTATTGCCTTTATACTCGCCCGAACCCAAAAACCAGTTATGATACCAATCCCAGTTTTGCGAATATGATGATGGTGTGAGTGCAAACGCCGAAAAATGAAATCCCATAAATGCTCCGCCATTTTCCATGAAATCCTGAAAAGCCTTTCGCTGTTCGGGCTTCTCGGGGCGCGTATCAAGAAAAATAACTACCTGATAATTTGACAGATAATCTGCATTTAGATTGTCCCAGTCGGAAGTTGATTGATAAGCGAAATGGTATTTTTTACTAATCTCCGAAAACCACTTGTCGGCTTCCTTTACGAAACTGACATGTGCAGGATCATTCTTTCCGGTGTAAAATGCAATAGCATTGAAGTCATATTTTTTACCCTGAACAATTCCTATGAACCCAAAGCAAAAAAATAGAATTGCGATTAAAATTATTCGTACGAGTTGTTTCATTGCGCTCTCACTATTCTTCTTTTGAGTCATTTACAATATCAAAATCATACACATATTTCAGGTAATCCTCTCTCATCGGACTAAAAACTTCAATGGCAACAGAGTCTTCCAGTATTTCGGCCCGATGCTTTAAATCCTTCTGAATGCACCAGCTATCGCCCGGGACCAACTCGCGGGCAATGTCATTGATATATAAACGAATACTGCCTCTGATTAAATAACCAGTCTGAATGTTTGGATGAGAATGTTCAGGAAGAATTGCTCCTTTTTCAAGTAAAAACTCCGACATTAAAACCGAATCGTTGTAACACAGCGTTTTTATCCTGATACCTTCAATTATTTCGGTGTATCCTTCAGATGAATGTTTAGCGAACATAGTTGATAATTTATTATGTTGTTTCAGCAGCAATTCCAGAAAAGAACAACTTTGTTTTTCTTACGCGAAAAGGCAATCATTCTTCCGTCTCCTTCATACAAATGATAAAAAAAGCCAATCACATCCGGATCATTTATCAACGTTTCGTACGATCCAACCACCAGAAAATCTTTGGTTTGCTTCAATATATCCGGAATAGGATTCTGGAAAAAATGCTTTTCATCAAAAAATCCGGTAATCTTCGAATGCAGATATTGTTCGTCAGCATATTTTAAACTGTCAGTTTTAGCAATACTGTCAATTCTGTTTTTATAATAATTCTTCGCCTTCCAACCTTTTTCAGTAAAAAACATGTAACTGGGTCTCCCATAGTCAAACAATGCCCACCCCGGAAATTTCACCTGATAAATTTTATTGCCTTTCAGCGAAACGATCTCAAAAGTAATTGTATCCCGCAGATTAACTAAATTATAGAATAACTTAAATGTATCTAATTCATTGGTGTTCGAAAAGTGATGAGCCTGAACAATAGTAGTCAAATGTTTCTGCGCAATTGACGCCTGCGCAATGAAAAATATTAGGCAGAATAAAACACTTCTGATGAATGCATTCATGATAAATTGTAAAAACTGCTTCTATTTCAAAACATGATGTGCCAGTACTTTTTGTACATCGTAAACATCGACCGATTTATTGAATTTCTTGGTGATGCTCGGTGCAGCTTCGCTTGAAACCCATATTTTCAGTTCAGCATCCAGATCGAAGGTTCCGGCAGTTTCGATACTAAACCGAGAAATGCTTTTGTAAGCTACCGACATAAACTCAGTTTTGCTTCCGGTGATGCCTTGTTTATCGACCAAAATAAGTCGCTTCGAAGTGAAAATAAAAGTGTCGCGAACGAGTTTAAAACCCAGTTCCAATTCTTCTCCTTCGGTTAGTAATTTGCCGTATTCGCGGCTTAATTCTTCCTGACTAACAACGCCTGCGTTACCAATTAATGCTGAAAATAGTCCCATAATGCTTATTGTTATTAATTCGTAAAACTAACTTTAAATGCTAATAATTAAGAAAATTGCTAAAATTTCAGGCCTACAAGCAAGGTCGAATAATTGATTCTGTATTCCTTTACAAAATGAGCCGAACGTACAACGGTATGATAAGTTGCACGCTGGTTTCCATCGACAATAAGCAGGTTTTTATGCGATTGAAACCTCATATTTGCAAATACTGAAAGTTTGGGAGCTATTTTGTAATTAAGTCCGGCCTCGCCAAACCAGCCGCCTTTTTGAACCGGATGAATCCGCAAATCTTTGTCCTGATCGACTGTTGCCGTTGAGTTATAGACGAAACCTATTTCTTTCCCAATTGAAATAGAAGGAGAAAGCTTGCCTCTTCCAAGCTCATATTTCAATAACAAAGGAATGCCAATGGTTTTGGTATTGATTTCAATAATTGTATCGTTGTAGTTTTGAGCAGAAGTAAAACTCTGTCGGTAATCAATGCCATTCGAAATAAGTTCCATCTGAAATGAAAGCTTCTCGCTGATTAAAGACATCGGAATATTCAGGAAAATGCCAATTGGGAAAGTGGTAAAAGTATTGGATACAATGGTTGACTTTTCTTCTAAAGTGTACATTCCTTTTACCGATGGCAAAAATGAGATCCGGGCCAGCTGAACTCCCGAAAATACACCAAACCGGGGCTTGTACTTATTCAAATTGCGCTCATAATTAATACAATCGCTTCCTGTACAAACTTCGTTTATATAATCCCGGGTAATCGTTGACAACGATTTTTGATCATATTCAACGCTCTCAATCCGATCGGTTATCGTTTCAGAATCGCTGAAAACCGAATACAAGGTATCCCTGAAAATTTTATTGTGTAATATGTAAGTGGGACTGTAAAGGGTTGCCACATTTTCGTCGTGCTTATAATGCAGAGGCACTTCGGCATTGGCTAAACCAATCATCTCACCATCGTCTTTCTGNNATAAAAACATACTTATTCTGCCCTTTGACTTCAACCTGTTTTGAAACGTAATATTTGTCGTCATCCATCCTGTATGCCTTGATTTCTTCGGGTCGGTAACTCACTGCCTTATCGCTGTTCAGGGCTTTAAAAATGCAAATTCTCGAATTTCGGTATCCTCCGCTATCGTTAATCTTACCAAACAAAGTATCGTTGCCATGTGTAATTACATAGCCTTGCTTAAAATTTAACTGCGCACTTACCGCCAGCGATAACAAAACTGCAGTCAGCAGAAATATCAATTTCAGGAAACATCTCATATTCAACGTGGTTAATAAGACAGGTAAAATTCCGCCTCATTTTAAAATTCTAAACGTATTGTTTTTCGAAAAAGTTTTCGGGAAAGTTCTCTGCCTGATTTATTATTGTGGAACAATTCAAAAACAATTATACTGAAAAAGTTGCAACGAGAGTTATTTTCCGACCAATTCAGGATCGCGGCCACGAAGCGCACTCCATTTTTCGTTGATCGCAATTTGTGAAACCGGACGCAATCCGGCCAGGGCTAGTGCAGGCCAAACTGAATCGCGGTTCAGATCGTATTTTTGTTTGCCAACGCTTTTCGGGTAACATGCCCAAAACATACAGTCATGTTTCCCGGCTTTAGCCACGCTTTTTATCAGTTGCTCCATTTCTCCCTGCGACGAAGCAAAAACCTGCACAAAACCGTACTTGCCCGTTTTCGCATCATCCAGAGAGGTATCAAATTCAGTACCTTCCAGAATAGCGAGATATTCTTCCGGAGCATTTACTACCAAACTTTCATCGAAAATTCCAAATTTTAGTTTTTTGAAGATTGCTTCTTTGTCCATATATGGAAAATTTAAATAGGAAGCATAATATTTCTAAATAATTGAGAGGAGAATTCCATCTATCCATGCCAGCAGGGCAAAACATCAACTCCGGGGGACGACTTTGAGTCGTCCCCCGGAGTATAAATCATTATACTTTCGGTAACGACCAGGGAGCGCGGTATTCGGCTTTGGTCAATGCGTTGGCTTCGGGGTCATTCAGGAATTCTTGTTTATCGCCGTCCCAAATAATTTTCCGGCCTAAACGGTAAGCGATGTTTCCCATGTGCGAAAAACGGGCAATGTGAGCGCCAATTTCAATATCACAATTCGGTTTATTGCGGGTTTTTATACAATCGAGGAAATTGGCAACATGCAAATCCAATCCTTTTCCGGTTCCTTTCTGGATGGGCAGATCAACAAAACCTTCTTTGGCGCTGGTGCTTTTCAGTTCAGCCATCACTTCCCAACCACCACGATCAACCACAAGGGTTCCGTACTCACCAATAAAGGCAACACCATGTGGGCGGCGTTTAAATTGCGCTCCATCAATACCGATGGTGTGATCCCACAGAATTCCAAAATCGCCAAAATCGTACATTGACAATTGTGTGTCGGGTGTTTCCATCGCATCCGTCGGGAAAGCATATTTTCCGCCTGAAGAACTTACCGATTTCGGAACATATTGGTTCATACCAAACAAAGCATAATCGAGAAGGTGAACTCCCCAGTCGGCCATTACACCTCCGGCATAATCCCAGTACCAGCGAAACGAAGCATGAAACCGGTTTTGATTGAAGGGACGTAATGGGCGCGGACCGAGCCACATATCGTAATCGACTCCAGCGGGTGCCGGACCATCAGGAACCACCGGAATAGACCGTTTCCAGCCAACATACGACCATGCCCGAACCGAGCGCACGCGCCCGAGGTTTCCGGCCTGAATGTATTTAACGGCATCGAGCCAGTGCGGATCGCTGCGTTGCCATTGCCCAACCTGAACTACTTTTTTGTACCGGTGAGTTGCTTTTACCATCAGGTTACATTCTTCGATGGTGTAGCCCAGCGGTTTCTCGCAGTACACATCTTTTCCGGCTTCCATCGCATAAATTGTCGGGATGCAGTGCCAGTGATCGGGAGTTCCAACAATTACCGCATCAATATCTTTCTGTTCAAGCACTTTCCTGAAATCTCCATAGAGTACCGGTTTCTTGCCGGTCATTTTTTCTAATTCAGCCGCACGTTTATTCAATACGTTCTGGTCAACATCGCACAAGGCGGCACATTCCACATTGGGCTGTTTCATAAACGAGACCAGATTGGTCCATCCCTGATTGTTGCAACCAATAAGTGCCACCACTATTTTTTCGTTGGCTCCCACACATCCGGCATTCATGATAGTTGGGAAAACACTTACGGCCGCGGCTACCGAAGCCGATTGTTTTATAAAAGTTCTGCGATCGTTGGTCATGATTATTTGGTTATTAGGTTATCGAATCTGGTTATTATTTTTACATTTAAAGTCTTAAAAATTTGCCCTAAAGGTAACCAACCAAGGCAAAAGTAAAAAGTTTAAGATTGGTATCTGCCAATATTTTATTGATATTTTTCTGATCATGCACTCGATTGCACAATTTCAGACATTTAGTGATATTTCAGGAACTAAAAAAAACATTTATGAGACCTTACATTTTAGCCGAAACCAACTGGAAGAACGTAAAAGACGAGCAATATCAACTCGTTGTATTGCCTTGGGGAGCAACCGAAGCACACAACTATCACCTTCCATACGCGACTGATAACGTAGAAGCCGAAGCCATTGCAGCCGAATCGGCCCGCATCGCATGGGAAAAAGGGAGCAAAGTGATTGTGCTGCCTGCCATCCCGTTTGGTGTAAATACCGGTCAGTTTGATGTTCAGCTTAATATGAACATGAATCCTTCAACGCAGTTTGCAATCCTGAACGATGTGATAGAAACACTGAACCGGCAGGGAATTTATAAACTCGTGATACTGAACAGCCATGGCGGAAATGACTTCAGGCAAATGCTGCGCGAACTGGGACTAAAATACCCGAAAATGTTTCTTTCGGAAGTAAACTGGTACAAAGTAAAAGACGCTAATACCATTTTTGAAGATCTGGGTGAACATGCCGGTGAAGTGGAAACCAGTCTGATGCTTTACCTGAAACCGGAATGGGTGCTGCCGATTTTGGAAGCAGGTGACGGTGCTGCAAAAAAATACCGGTTTAAAGCCATGCACGAAGGATGGGGATGGGCAGAACGCCGCTGGACAGCTGTAACAAAAGACACCGGTATTGGTAATCCGGCCAAAGCTACGGTTGAAAAAGGCGAACGTTTTTTCAAATTACTGACTGAGAAAATCGGGACATTTTTGTTTGATGTGGCAACAACCGACCGCGAAAATTTTTACGAATAATACAGCTTTCTAACAAGCCCGTTGGGCGACTTCGAAGTCGCCCAACGGGCTTGCTTGTAACCAAAACCTGAGTTCAAACGGATCAGATGACAAAGTTGTGGGGATTTTACTTTCTGATCTTAAGCACCATAAAAAGAAACCTTACCATCTTTTACCTTGTCCTCCAGCCGGACGGGCTGTTACTTTTTCCCTTCAGCTGGAAAAAGTAACCAAAAAGAGCCGCCGCTGAAGGATAAAAAGCTAAAAACCGAATCCGTTTGGCTAAAAATTTCCAAACTCCTCCCTTTGGTCGTCAAACAGGAAAATTTTCTTAACGCCCACTCCTTCAGTTTTTTTAACGCTTTTTCTCCTTAGGCGGTTCAAGCCATCGCAGTGCGTTGAATTGTCCTGTCAGTTTGCGTTTGTCTTATTCGAAGCGAGTGCGAGGGCCGTCAAAACGCCCGGCCGAGGGTTCGTTTTGACAAGATTTTTGCTTCCTTTTCATCGTTTGGAAAAGGAAGAGCCAGTCCGGCTTGAGGACAAAAAGCTTGAACACCAAGCAAGCATCTTTTTATTCCCTCAAGAATATGAAGTGATCAGTTCAAACTCCGGCAATCCGTTTTTTATAAACATCGAGACATTCGGTTAACCGATCTTTGGCGGTGGTATCGCCCGGCACATTGTGCGACGGATGAATGTAAAGTTTTACGCCGCGCTCTGCCAGTATTTCGGCCACCGTAGTTACTGTCATCCAAACTGCGGTGATAAATCCCATCGTTGAAACCGGGCCAATTTTATCGACATGGTTTTTCAACGGAACGCTGGCATCCTGAATCGGAACGCAGGTGTCAACCACCACATCGGCAATTTCGAAAATATTTTTCTCACTTGAATGTCTCGACTTTTTACCTTCTGCTTCGCCAGCCGATCCAAAAACGATCAGCTTATTCCCCATTTCCTTTACTTTCAGTGCAATATCAATGTTTACGGCATTGATACCGGTGTGCGAAAAAAGCCAGAAACAATCGTCTTTGTGAAACGTGTATCCTTTCATTATTTCAGTTCCGTAGCCTTCCACCCTTTCCAGAAAAATAAAATTATGCACACTCATACCGCCCATAATATTGGTAAAAAAGGTAAGTGGCAGCTCGCACATCGGGTGAAAACCCACAAAACCACCAATTCGCGGATACATTTCTTCGATAGGCAAAGTCGCATGTCCACAGCCGAAAGTATGCACCCAACGCTCCTTTTCGATGGTGTCGGCCATTATCTCAGCCGCTTTCTGTATATTCTCCATTTGTGTGGATTCAATTTTATCCATGATTCCACGTGCATTGTTCAACCATTGTTTTGCTAACATAGTTCTGTGTTTTAGTTTTTTAGAATATTTTGTTGCTTCAGTTTCAGGATAATAAAATACAGGAGGATTAACATGATCAGGATGATCGCCATCATGTAAAGCGAAAAACTGGCTACCTTGTATGTTTCGAAAACGATTCCACCAAGCGCATTCAGTAACATGTTTCCGGTAAGCGCCATTACAAGCACCAAACTAAAAGCTGCTCCTGAAATATCAGGAAACATGGTTCCGACATAACCGAGCATCACCGGAAAAGCAGCTGCGGCACCAAACCCAAGCATGGCAATTCCTACCATTCCTATGGAATATGATGTTCCGAATTTCATCATCAGCAAGCCTGAAAATGTAATCAGCAAACCGGTCAAAAGCACTTTGTAGGCCACAATCGTTTTTAGCGCAATGCCCAGCAACAATCGTGAAACAGTCAGGCTGATGCTCATAACGGTAAGTGAAATCAGCGCGTTTTGAGTGTTGACAGAATACACTTCCAGAAAATACCGGGGCGTCCAGGTGGTTGTCAGCGTTTCGAAACCGCTTTGAAAGAACAGGAAAAATCCGATTAGCAGAATAGTCGGATTTTTCAGCATCTGAAGGTATTTTTTGTACGGAATTCCTCCTGAATTCTTTGGTTCAGGACATTTCAGAATTAAAAATAAGGTTAGTGGAACAATCGCCATCAATCCGATGACAGACAAAATAGACGAGTAGCTCATATCATTTTTCAGCAGCACCGAAGTTACCAGAGGAAGGCTCAAAGCGCCAATTCCCCAGAAAACTCCCAGAAAACTAAGGTAAGCTCCTTTCTTTTCGGTAAACAGGTCGGCCACCAAAGCACTGGTGGCTCCGTTGATAATTCCCCCGCCCAAACCCAGAAGAAAAATCATTGCCTGAATAACGATCAGCTGGTCGGTACGGCCAATCACTTCGAATGCTGTAAATAAAAACAACAGGCTTACAATCATGATAATTTTGTAGCCAAAACGATCGGCCACCGGGCCAAACGAGACAGATCCAAGCAGTGCTCCGGCGGCAAACACCGAAGCTAAAATTCCGATAAAGATTTTATCAACCGAAAAGGAACTGGTAAGATATTCGTTGATGGTTCCGATTGCAACGCAGGCTATCCCGAACAACAACATGGCCACACTCGCAGCCAGAAAAAGAAGATTTTTGTTGTGCATGTCTTTAATTATCTCTTGTTAATTTACCTGATCGCCAGATAACCAGCGCCATACATTCCCGCTTTGCTGCCAATTGACGACACTTCGAGCGTAAATTTCTGAAATCCGATTGGTTGTGCCCATTTTTGTGCTTCCTGATAAATCTGATCCAGAAACCGGGCTGCCTCGCCAAAAACTCCACCGCCCAAAATAATCTTTTCAGGATTAAAAAGACTGACCAGATTGGCAACAGCCATTCCCCAGTATTCAATGGCGCGGTTAATAACAGCTACAGCGATTGTATCGCCTGTTTCGTACTGACTGATTAAATTATTTGCGCTTAGCTCCATTTCGTTTCTGAAGATTCCGTTATAATCGCTGCTTTGGGAAAGCAATTCACCGGCAAAACGTACCAATCCGCTACCCGAGGCGTAGTATTCGAAGCATCCGCAGGGATTGTATTTTTCATGATAAGGGCGATCAAGGGCAAGCCAGCCGGTACATCCGGCAATATCGTTCGCGCCCCGAAGAATCTGCCCGTCAATTAATATTCCTGCACCAATGCCGGTGCCAACAGCCATAAAAATGGCGTTACGGCAACCTTTGGCATTTCCTTTCCAAACTTCGCCCAGAATATAGCAAGCCCGGTCGCTGTCGATCCTGATTTTTATTTGCCTGTTGTGGAGCAAAGTTTCCAGTTCTTCCAGCAGAGGATAGTCGCTCCACCCGGCAATATTGGGTGCCCAAACTCTACCTGATTGCGAATAATAAATACCCGGCACCGAAACACCCAAAGCATAAACTGGATTGTATTGCTTTTCAGCTTCATGAATAAGTAAGTTGATGTGATCGTTAATGACCAATCCAACTTCGAATCCCGCTTTATCCCGAATCAGCGTTCTGTTGGTGGTCAGAATTTCTCCATCGTCTGAAAACAATGCGGAATTAACTTTTGTAGCACCTAAATCAAGTCAGATAAATGCCATTGGGGTATAGTTTTAGTGACATAAGCATGAAAAATATCGCAATCGACTGCTATCTTTTACTCAAAACTCTTCCAGCATTTCGTTTACCTCATCCAAATCAAACCAGGCGGCACCCCATTCTTCGTCTTCCTCCAAACCCAACCATTCCCTCATTTCATAATGCTCTTCGTGCTTTGGGTCGGCCAAAATCATTTTCAGATTTTCGTAGCCCCACGGACCGCCACAATCTTCGGGTGGACAAGTACCTTTCCCAGCCATGCAAAATGGATGTTTTATCATATCCGGAAGGATTTTCTCAAGTGTAATTCGGTGTATCCAATCATCACCAAAATCATAGATATAGGTAAATGTCTGTTTTTCGGCAGTAAATATCTGTGTCAGTTTAATCTTCGATGCATTCATGTCAGGTTTTTCCCAGTCATCATCGAAAGGAATTGCGATAGTAGGTTTCGAGCCATAACCTGTTGGGCAGAATTGATACAGGTGAGAATTTTCCCACCCAAAAACAATTTGTATCAGTATGTGAAACTTGTGAAAACTAAGATCTTCAGGAACAACGACTTGTCGCCAGACCGGTGGTTTGGTCACTTTCTTTAGCTGAATTTTAAATTGGTAAGCCATAATATGTATATTTAAGACAATGACATTTTCAGCTGACAGTTATTGTAATAAATGCAAGCTAATTTAAACTATCATAAATTAAAACACAACACCATAAATCAAATATTTCCAAAGATTTAAGGTACCTACTTTGCTCTTTTTAAGTTTTAGAATCCAATTTCCCTCAACAAGCTCCTATAAGCTCCTCATTTCTGAAATTGCATAGCAGCAAACTTCGATTTACATATTAAGTAAAAGGGTTGAAATAATGTCGCATTACTTTTGCTTACTCACCCCCAACGTCCGTAAACGGACGTTTCCCCTTTCTCAAAAAGAGAGGGGGAAAATCATCGCAGATGATCCGGGGGAGAGTAAATAAATACGACAATAAATTCAACTCATTACTTAGCAGAATCAAGCCCGCAATTTTTACCGGACAATGCGCTACTTTTGCAAGCTGAAAAAAGCAGATTATGGAGCAGGATGTTCGTATCGTGAAACCCGGGAATAATGGCCGGTTACTCGGAGAAAAAGGAGAATCGCTGGTTCCTCCGGCTGATTGGTCATTTTTGCCGGCAGGAGATGCCGGAATTACCCGAAAGGTTACTTCGCTGAAAAAGTTTTGGAGGGTCGAAATCAAAAAAGGAAGACGAACCATCTCACTTGGTATCTGGGCACCTTCGGCGACCATTCTTCAGGCACAGGAAGAAGTTTTGTTGGTTCGCTTAACCGATGAATATAAAAAGAAGCGGGTAACTGATCTTAACCGGCGCGAAAAGAAACAAGAGCAATACGAGACGGAATTCTGCGGGGCGGTAGAAGCTTATCTCAATTTCAGCGACAATTATAAAGACATCGAGAAAAAACTTGCGCGGGCGGTTACTGTTCATGCAATTCCGGTTGGAAGTGGCACTGTTGCCCGTACACAAATGATTCCGATTGAAGAAAGAGCTGCTCACGCGATAATAGCGTGGATGCGCCATCAAACCACAGTTTATGACCACTTAAAAATAGCGCGGATTAAAGGCGAACGGCGAGCTGTTAGAAGAGAGCTTGCCCAACAGTCGGTTACACTGCTTGCCAATTACCGCGAAGGCAAAATTATTCCCGCTGATTGCCCTTTACAGAAAGCATTGAACAAATTTTGAACTATTAATCATGGCAAAACTATGTCCCTGCGGTTCAACCCTATCCTACCCTGATTGCTGCGGAATGATTATCGGCAGGAAGAAAGAGGCGGCAACCCCACTCGAACTCATGAAGTCGCGCTATGTGGCTTTCACAATGGCCAATGCCGATTACCTGATGAGCAGCCAACATTCTAAAACCCGTCGGGTAAAAGAGTCAAAACAAATTAAAAAATGGGCCGAATCGGTTCAATGGATGGGTTTGGTAATTCTGAATACCCGGAAAGGAGAAGAAACCGACGACATTGGTTATGTCGAGTTTCGTGCAATGTATCTGGAGGCCGGACAGATTCAACAAATACACGAACGATCACTCTTTGAGCGCGAAAACGGGAAATGGGTTTATGTATCCGGTGTTCATTTATAAAAAGTCGTTGTAATACAGAGCGATATCAAACCTTCTGAAAATATAAATTACTTATATTTATCGCATAAAAAAACCACCCTAATCCATTCTGCATGAAACGATCTGTAAAAATCATCCTTGTAATTGTTGCTATTGTATTGGCAGCCGGAGCATATTTTGGATATCAAATCTATCAATCAGTCATGGGAAGTGAGCCATTATCAGGG
Source organism: Prolixibacteraceae bacterium (assembly GCA_003537645.1). Classification (GTDB taxonomy): domain Bacteria; phylum Bacteroidota; class Bacteroidia; order Bacteroidales; family Prolixibacteraceae; genus Aquipluma. The sequence continues at coordinate 8,520 of DPRM01000124.1, read as the reverse complement.
AAGCAGGATAACATTCCGGATTTAATGGTTCCCACACCACCAATTACCACAGGAATTGCCGACTGGACCAATTGGAGAGGCGCCAGCTTCGAAGGGAAAAGCGCCACCAAAGGTATTCAGACCGATTGGTCGAAAGGATTGGAAAAACTGTGGCATGTAAACTACCTTTGTCAGGACAAAGCTACCGCTTCGTGGTCATCACCTGTAATTCAGGGAAACAGGCTGATTGTTCCGGGAAGAGACGAAGAAAATGATCTGGTCTTTTGCATTCATGCTGATACCGGAGAACTCATCTGGATGGGTTCATACAAGGCAGAGGCCACCAACAGCCATGGTCCGGGTTCGCGGGCAACTCCATTCATTAACGACGGTAAAGTTTACACTTTCGGGCGCAGCGGCGACCTGGTATGCTGGAACCTCGAAGACGGCAAACTTATCTGGCATAAAAATGTGAAGGATGAAGGAGGCGTTGAACCAACCTGGGGCTATTCAACCACACCACTTGTTTTAGATGATAAAGTCATTGTTCAGGGTGGCGGTTCTGCTTTGGTTGTTGCCTACAACAAATTAACGGGCGATTTGCTCTGGAAGTCGATGGAAGGAGAAGCCGGATATGCTGCCGCCATCACCTTGAATATTGAAAATGAAGTGATGCTCCTGATTTATCACGGCACCGGACTTTCATGCCTGAATCCTTCCGACGGAAAGCAATTATGGACAGTTCCCTGGCCAACAGAATACAGTGTGAACGCCACCACTCCAATTGTGTCGGGCGATATCATCTTTCATACTTCGGGTTACAAAATGGGTTGTCAGGCCATACGAGTCACTAAAAGCGGATATACCGAACTTTGGAAAAACAATCTGATGGAAGCACAGCATTCCGATCCGATATTGATTGACGGATATATTTACGGATATTCCGGCGAAAGCTCACGCATGGATGGCCAGTTTAAATGCATCGAACTATCTTCAGGCAAAGAAATGTGGAGTACCAGTGAAATAGGACAGGGAACGACCACTTTTGCTGACGGGCATTTGATTTGCCTCGACATCAAAGGAAATTTACATCTCCTGAAACCCGATCCTTCAGGATTTAAAAAAGTGAGCGAAATCAAAAAAGCGGTCGAAGATGTAAAAAATCCGGGATGGACAGTTCCGGTGGTAGCCAATGGTAAATTGTATCTGCGTTATTTGCAGCAACTGGTTTGTTATAAGCTTGATTAAAATTCAAAAAAAGGTGGCTGTAAATCAGAAACTGTTTAAATCTTCTCCGTAGGAGAACAATGTCAATAGAAAAGATAAAGAATCCAATCAGATTTCCCTTAGGGAATTAATCTATTATCTGTTAATGTCCTAAAGGACAATCGATTTTATTTCATTGTTTTTCTATTGATATGAATGCCCTACAGGCAAAAAAACAAAATTTAAACAGCTTCCCAATACAGGCCACCTTTTCTTCATATTCTCGATAAAATACCGGTATTATTTTTTTGAAAGTTCAACCAAATCTCTCACTTCGGTTATTGCATCGAACGGAACAAGTGTGAAGCCATATTCGTAGGCTTTGTCGGGCTGAAGCATGTATTTGGCCAGCGGTTTCGAATACCAGCTGTCAACACTTCCCAAACCACGTTGAAAATAATCGATGTTCCAGCGAACCAGATTTTGTTTCCTGACATCCGAAGTATGCTTTTGCTCTTTATGTACCGGACCGTAATCTGTGCCAGTGCGGGCATCGAAATCCGAAGTCAGGTAAGGCATTGCCGTGGTTTCGAAACCTTTTTCTCTGGCATCCGAAACAGCCATCAAGCCTTGACCTTTTGAGTTTGAAAGAGCCACCCAGCGCACATCGGTTTTGTTGCCATTTTCCTGCGGGCGAACATACGGGACCATCTGGTCGGCCACTTTGCTCTGGAAAAGATCGACAAACGATGAAACATTCCGATCCACATAATTTTCCCACGGACCGCGTCCAAACCAACTCATGTTTTCGAATTCGCTTTTCAGGCACAACACCATTCCGATGCGTGGAATGTCCGACTTTTCGGTTGCCGAAGCTTCCAGTCGGTTTTTCAGGTGGATTCTTCCGTTTCCGCCAATGGTGTAAATGGTTGAGAACGAGGTCCCGGCTTCGGGCAAATCCCAAATCGCCATAATTTCATAATTGTCTGCTCTAAGTTGCTTAGCTTCAAAACTTTTTAATTTATTCTGAAGGGTCACTTTCTTCCAGTTGATGTTGTTGCCGGGCATGTTGTTACCGAAATCATTATCAGTCACAGCTCTCCAGAAGTCGGGGCGCGGTCCCTGCTTGTTTTCCAGATATTCGGTGCCTTTAAACACAAAGCTGGTCAGATAGCCAGTTTTGGAATCGAAAACTGCCTGAACATCAGAATTGAAAATTTTAAGCTGATCGGTGGTTTGTTCCATCGTTAGTTTCGCAGTTTCCACTTCAGGAGCAGCCGAAGCTTTGTACCAGGGCAAACGGATTTGTTCGGTAGCCACCACATGACCAGCTGGAATTACGCCAACAGCCGATTTCGTCATCACCTCAAAATGCAGGAAATATTCAGTGTCATCTTTAATTTCAAGTACTGAAGCCGAGAGTTCCAACACTTTACCCAGGTGTGGTTCGAGCTCAAAAGTCGGTACTTCCAGTTTCTGAACCACTTGTCCATCAGCTTTTATAACGGCTGTAATTTGCAAATCGCGAAGGTTGGTAAAATCGTACAGGTTTTCGACCAGAATGCGCAACCGGTCTTGTTTCAGACTTAAAGGTTTGAATTTCACCCATTCGTGCGCTTTTTTCACTTCGTACAAAGCTGGCTGCGGGGTACGGTCGGCCCAAATAATTCCATTGATCAGGAAATTACCGTCCGATGGCATATTCACGCCATAATCGCCGCCATAAGCATAAAAGCGATTACCTTTTTCATCCGTCTTCCAAAGACCCTGATCGACCCAATCCCAAATGAAACCACCCTGAAGTTGAGGATATTTGTTAATCACATCCCAGTAATCCTGAAAATTTCCGGTACTGTTTCCCATCGAGTGGCAATATTCAGACGGAATAAACGGGCGGTCGAGCAAGTGTTCGCCAAACCACTCAAAAGTTTGCGGATCGGGATATTGAGGCACAATGATATCGCTGTTCCAGTCGAAATCCAATGCAAATCGGCTGCCGATTTCTACCCGTTCGTACTGAACAGGGCGTTTGCTGCGGTCGGCGGTTTTCATGGCTTTGTATCCGGCATAGAAATTTACCCCGTTTCCGGCTTCGTTGCCCATCGACCAAATAATGACCGATGCATGGTTTTTGTCGCGTTGTACCGTACGAACCAAACGGTCAACATGCATTTTCTCCCATTCCGGTTTCTTTGCCAGCGATTTTTCGCCATAATACATGCCATGCGATTCTATGTTACCTTCATCAACAAGGTAAATTCCATATTGGTCGCACAGTTCGTACCAACGCTCGGGCTGCGGATAATGTGAAGTACGCACCGCGTTGATGTTGAATTGCTTCATCAGCCGGATGTCGGCCATCATGGTTTCTTCGTCGAGAACGTGGCCGGTATTTGGGTTGTGCTCCTGTATGTTTACACCTTTCAGGGTGATGGCCATGCCATTTACAAGCAGTAACCCACGCTTAATTTCAACCCTCCTGAAACCTATGGATTGAGTGGTGGATTCCAGTTCGTTCCCATTGCTGTCTTTCAGGATAATGAGCAAAGTGTAAAGCTTGGGGAATTCAGAACTCCAGGGTTTTATTGCTGGTAGCAAGGCTTTAAAATCAGCAGTAATTTCAGAACCAGCATTCAGGGTAACACGTTTTGATGCCTTGGTTAATACTGAATTTCCATCCAGAATGGAGTATTCCAGTTCAGCCTCAAAGGTAGATGAAGTGTGGTTTTTTAGCTCGGCATACAATTCAAAAATCCCATCGCGGCAGAGATCATCGAGGGTAGAAACTACTTCGAAATCACTAATCCGGAGTTTGGGCTGGGCATAAATATATACCGAACGCTCAATACCGCTCATGCGCCAGAAGTCCTGACATTCGAGGTAGCTGGCATCGCTCCAACGGTAAACTTCGAGCGCGATGGTGTTCGGTTTGCCAAATTCCAGATAGTTGGTGATATTGAATTCTGCCGGAAGTTTACTGCCTTCGCTGTAACCCACCTGTTTGCCATTGATCCAGATGTAAAAAGCAGATTTTACCGAACCGAGATAGATAAAGGTTTCTTTATTCTTCCAGTCTGCCGGAACAGTAAATTCGCGGCGGTAGGAGCCAACCGGATTGTATTCGCGCGGAACAGCCGGAGGTTCAGGGCCTTTTTTGAATTCGGTGATTGGGGTGCGCGCATCGGCAAATTCGTAAGGATGATTGACATAGATGGGCACATCAAAACCCTGCATTTCCCAGTTTGCCGGAACTGGAATATCCTTCCATTTCGAAACCTTGTACCCGGGCTTGTAAAAACCGACAGGTCGTGCAGCAGGTGTTTTCGACAGATTGAATTTCCAGATTCCATCAAGCGAAACTTTATTTTCGGAAGCGTCTTTGGAAAGTGCCTTTTTTGAGTTACTGTAGGATGTAAAAGTGGCCCGCCCGGGTTCTTTATTCCGCTCAATAACCTGGATATTATCCCATTCAGGTTTTTCCTGGGCAATTGCTACGCACGACAGGAAGATGGATATAACTAAGGAAAGTAATTTGTTCATTTCTGGTAATGAGTAGATGTTATATTTTCATTTGACAAATATCTTAACTCACCCCGTCGCATCTGCGATGCTTTGCCCCTCTCTTCAAAAAGAGAGGGGGGAAGGCCGCTTGCGGACTTAGGGGTGAGTAAAGAAAAACGATATTAATTGTGTCGTTAGATTAAATCCCCAACTGTTTATCGCCACCTTTTTTAAGATCTCTAACGCCAGTAGTTCCTCCACCGTTTAGAGTGATATCAAGTGGTTTATTGGTTTTCCATGCACCCCGAGTAAAGTCAGGAATTTCAATGGGTTTTGATCCGTTGGCAATCGACCATTCGCTCAACGGAGTAATGCAACTCCAGGCAGCAGCGTCGTAAACGTCCATATCCATTGGTAATCCATTGCGCAGGCAATCAATTAAGCGCCAGTCCATCATAAAATCCATTCCACCGTGGCCTCCAACTTTTTTGGCCATTTCACCCATCCGGCGAATAATTTCAGGTGCATATTTTTCCTGAAGTTCTTTCATTTTGGCTTCATCAGCCACATTATGACCAAATGCGATGTGTTGAAGCGGCCATTTCTGGGCAAAACATTTTGTGCCACTAAGCATGTGAATTCTGGAATAAGGACGAGGTGAACTAACATCGTGCTGAATCATTATCGTACGCCCTTTGTTGGTCTTTATCAGTTGAATGTCCATATTCCCACGCATATCCCAACCAACGAACTGCTGAAAAAACGGATCTTCTTTTGCTTTTTCCTCAATTCTGTTTTTCAAGGTAAAATCGGCCGACATCATTGCCGTAAGGTAATCCATTTTGTCGCCCCGGTTGATATTCATTGCCTGGCAAATCGGGCCTAATCCGTGAGTTGGATAGACATTGGCTTTGCGTTTATTTTCGTGAATTCGCCACATTTTTGTATAGGCGCCATCGCTCATTTTGTCGTCTTTCGGTTTGTTGAAATGCCAGTAATCCAGATCGTGAATGTACGCACCTTCGCCATGAATAAGGTCGCCGAAAACACCTTGCCGAACCATATTCAGGGTAAGCAATTCGAAGAAATCGTAACAGCAATTTTCCAGAATTACACAGTGTTTGCGGGTACGTTCCGAGACTTCAACAATTTGCCAGCATTCGTCCATCGTTTTTGCGGTAGAAACTTCAACAGCGGTATGTTTATCGCCTTCCATAGCTGCAACAGCAACCGGAACGTGCCATTCCCAGGGAGTGGCAATGTAAACCAAATCAACCAGATTGCTGTCGCATAGTTGTTTAAACCCAAGATCTCCGGCAACAAATTCTTTGGCTTTGGGAAGTCCTGCTTTGGCTAGTATTTCCTGTGCTCCGTCAACAGCAGCCTGACGAATATCGCAAAGAGCTGTAATTTCAACACCCTCAATATAAGTCATTCGTTCAACAGCGCCGGAGCCACGATCGCCAATGCCCACAAAACCTACCCGTACTTTATCCAGCTTTGGAGCCGCGTAGCCGCACATGTTGAATTGTTGTTTCGAACTTTTTCTTCTTCCTTCAGCACTTGTTTCAGTGGTTAACGTAGCTGCCTGGCTGGCCAATCCTGTTGCCAGCATTCCGGTTCCAAGTATAGAATTCCGGAGAAAATCCCTTCTGTTTGAACTCATTGTATTTTGATTTTATCGTTGGTTTAGTTTTTTTTCGTCAGATATGGCTTGATGATTTCCACCCAAATCAAATAACCGTCACCCAAAAGATGAAGGCCATCATTCGAGTATTGGGGATTCATTTTTTCGCTGTCGGGCAGTTTGAAACGGTTGTATAAATCGACAAAGTCCACATTCTCATTGGCACACCATTCTTTTAATTGGGCATTTACCCAAATTACTTCGGACGTTTTGTTAGTGTGATTTTTAAATAGTCCAAACGCATCGCTCACCGGAAGAATGCTTTGAACAAAAACTTTCGTTTTGGGTGAGTCTTTTCTGATCCGATCGGTAATTTTACAAATATTACTGAAAACGGTGTCCTTCGAAATTCCGCGCGAAAGATCGTTGATGCCAATCAGCAAAAATACTTTGGCGGGTTTTGAACGGGTAACTTCATTGAGCCTGAACAATACGCCCTCGGTGGTATCGCCACTGATGCCGCGATTTTTCGCATTCGGGTTTCCCAATAACTCGCACCACTCTCCCCCATCGGTAATGCTATTGCCCAGAAAGATGATTTCGCCTTTGGTGTCGGGCAATTTTTCAAACAAGCTAAGTCGCTGATTGTAATAGGTTCCGAATTTATTTTCCTGACCAAATGAGACAAAAGAACCCAATAGCAGCGAAAAGAATAGAAGGTAGTTCAGGAATAGATGTAGTTTCATTAGTTGGTTTATTTAGTTTTTCAAATGCCATCCAAAGATAAAACAGATATGATTAATCAACCGTTCTATCCGCAAACTTTGGCTTCAAAGTGGTAAGCAAAAGGGCAACAGCCAAAGTAACCGGAATTGCAAGCATGGCTAAATCGTGCCCAAGATTGCCTGAATCGGTTGATTTTCCGAGCAAATCGGTAATGAATGCACCGGCAAAAACTCCGGTCATGTTCATCAGCCCGTAACCGGCAGCCCGGTGTTTGGGCGATACGAACTGGCAAAGAATTGGCATGTTGTTGGCATCGAACATTCCGTAGCCAATTCCAAAAAAAACAGCTCCGCCCACAACGGTGGACAATGTCTGGCCAAAACCTAAAAAAAGCAAGGCGGGAATAGTGAGTGATAATCCAATTGCTCCGGTATAAATCCGACCACGCAGATTCCGTTGAATCCATCTGTCGGCCAAAATACCGCCAAAAATGACTCCAATAAAAGAAGACGCAGCAATTGTAATGGTTGAAAGCGGCCCGGCCAAAGCCATATCGATGTTTAAACTCATGGAAAACAGGGTTGGAATCCAGTTTTTAATTGCCCAGCCCGGAAAACTTGGAGCAGCAAAATAAAACATGATTACCCAGAAACTAATGGTTCCGAAAAGCATCCCCAAACTATTTAAAACCGAAGTAAATCCGCCGACAGAAGATTGCTTTGCCTTCAACTTTGGCTCTGTTGTAACTTCTCTTTTCTCCCGAAGAAACAAAACAAGAATCACACTGTACAAAATTCCAACCAGCCCAAAAACATGAAAAGTGGTTTGCCACGAAAATTCGTGCGCAACAGTTGCTCCAAAGCCACCCATGGCCTGCCCGACATATAATCCGGTCATGTGAATACCGATGGCCAGCGAACGGGTTTTTCCCTTGTGGTAGTCTGCAATCAGCGATAGTCCGGCCGGGATATACAAAGCCTCGCTCACACCCATAATTGCACGCAAAATATAGAGATGATTAAAATTATCAACATATCCCATGGCCAAAGTCACGCCCGACCAAACAGCCAAACTCCCTATGATTAACCATTTTCGGTTAAGCCGGTCAGCAATTAATCCGGCAACCGGACTCATCAGTGCATAAATCCAGAGAAAAACGGCCATCAGCCGACCGAAATTTTCGGCAGTTTCCAACTCGTGAATATCGCCCATCATGGCCACTTTCATGGTCGAAAGCATTTGCCGGTCCATGTAATTGAGCAGGGCGACCACCCACAACAAGGCGACCACCAGCCACGGATACCATTTTTTCTGTTGAATTTGCATAGTGTTTTTTGTTTTTCCAACTCACCCCGAGGTCCGCAAGCGGCCCTCCCCCTCTCTTCTTGAAGCTACTCTTTATACATATCTCTGTTATGTTTAGCTATTATTAGACCTTGATACATAGTGTTAAATCTATCAAGGCCTCTTTTCATTGTTAT